>NZ_JAKZFS010000001.1:0-698633 GCF_022808915.1 Fundidesulfovibrio terrae | reverse complement strand
CGCCCGGGGCCATGATTGACCCACACCCCGCCCCGGGGGGGGCCCCGCCCCCCCGGGGGGGGGCGCGCCCCCCCCCGCCAGGGGGCCGGGAATGCTCCCGATACTCCGCCGGATAAAGCCTACGAACACATCCGCATGTATTGCCGACGAATCCGGTCTCGTTGCATTTCGTCTGGGCATGCAGTAAGGGGCGCGCCATGTCGTCCACACCCGCAACGAGTACGCCCTGCCCGCCGCAACGCTTCGAATATCTCGATCTGCTGCGCTGTCTCGCCATCACCGGCGTGACCATCATGCACAGCGCCGCGCCGCTGCTGTTCAGCTCCGCGGCCAGCGAGGTGTGGTCCGGACTGACGTATTCGTCCCTGTGCCTGTTCTGCGTGCCGTCGCTGCTCATGATAAGCGGCGCGCTGCTCCTGGGCGACTCCCACCCGCTCAGCCTGTCCAGGTTCTATGGCAAGCGCTTCATGAAGATACTGGTCCCGCTGGCCGCCTGGTCGGTCATCTACTATCTGGTGCTCTGCCTGCAGGTCGGCGACCTGCCGCACCTGTTCACCTTCCTCAAGCGGTTCTTCACCGGCCTGTGGTCCGGGCCGCTGTGGTTCCTGTACATGATCGTTGGAGTCTACCTCATGGTGCCGTTCATGCGCCCGGCCTTCTCGGACACCTCGTCCGGGCGGGGCCTGGTGTTCGTGGGCATCACCTTCGGCCTGCACGCCCTGAACTTCGCCACCCGCCTGATCTGGGAGCAGGAGCTGAACCGCTACCTGTCCGGAGCGGTCATCCCCTACTATTTCGGCTACTTCGTGCTGGGGCACCTGCTCAATTCACGGGAGGTGAAAATCCCCGGCGGCAAGCCTCTGCTGGCGCTCCTCTTCCTGGCCTGCGCCGGAGCCAGCGCTGCCGGGGAATTCGCGGCCAAGGGCCAGAACACCATGCTCCCCAACACCTTCTTCAACTACCAGCAGCCCCTGACCGTGATCATGTCCGCGTCCATCTTCCTGCTGTTCAAGGGCTGGAAGCCCGCCATGAGCCAGAAGCGCGGCAGGCTCGTGCGCGAGTTGAGCAGCCTGAGCTACGGCGTGTTCCTCTCCCACGTGCTGATCCTCATGCTCCTCACGGGACAGATTCCCCTCATCTTCCAGCCGGGCGCGGGTCTCGACTGGCGCACCGTGCACCCCTGGGTGGGGCCGGTGCTGACGGGACTGGCCACGCTCACCCTGTCGGCCCTGCTGACGGCCGGGCTCAAGCGCATCCCCTGGGTGGAGAGGATCGTTCCCTAGCGCGGCATTCCTGGGCCGCCCAAGGCCGGGTCCGCCCGGCCCTGACCGAGACCGACCGGCAGCAAAGCCCGGAGCGTCCCGAGAGGACGCTTCGGGCTTTGTTTTGTCCCTGCCCCTCCCTGTTTGCGCACCGCCACGGACCGACATTTTCCCGCGTGACAAGAATGGTCGCCGTCCCGTACGTACTTTAAGAATCATGGGCTCCAGGGCTCGCTCCCAGTGCGGCCAAGCAGGGGAGGTTCCGGGCGGGACAAGGGCACCCGCCAAAGACGCACGGCAGGAGGCCATGGCGAGATGACGGATGACGCCGCCCAGCGCGGCTCGTTTCGTGGATGGCGTACGGCAGGATCATATGCAGTAATACTATCCCGCCCCTGAACAACGTACCAGCGACAAAGGGATGGAGATGAAAGCGTACCGCACCCTTGCGAGAGTGGTTTCATTGTTTCTTGTCTCTTCGATACTTCTAGCCGCAGGCGCTTATGCGCAACAGTTCGAAACTCCTCCGACGTTCCAAACCCAGTCTGTCCTTCCAAAAACAATACTCTCCGGCCCCTCGTACCGGATCGACAACACGGTCCAGAACGACGGATATCTCAACACATACGTCATCCACTCCAGGTTCGGGGATATGAGCGCAGTCTCCACCGCGCTTCTGTACACGCGCATCGCGGAGATACAGGCCATGGAGAAGATGGCCGAACTGGCTGGCACCAGCGCCTTCGGCAGCTCCCTCGCGGACAAGGGGAAGCAGACCGTCCAAGGCGCGGTCAACCTGGTGACCGCGCCCGTGGACACCATCGGCGGCGCGCTGTCGGGCGTCGGGAAGATGTTCGCGCGCGCCCACGAGAACCTGGTGGAGAGCACCCCCAGCAAGTACGAGGACAGCCGCGTCCAGAACGTCGTCGGCTTTTCCCAGACCAAACGCGACTACGCCAAGCAGTTCGGCGTGGATCCCTACTCCACCAATCCCATCCTGCAGGAGAAGCTGAACGCCCTGGCCAAGGCCGGATATGCCGGCAGCATCACCGGCAGCGCCCTGCAGGCATTGATCCCCGGCGGGGTGGGCATCGCCGTGTCCGGCGTCAGCGGAACGGCGATGCTTGGCGACATCGACCTCTCCGTGCCGCCCGCCGAATTGCGCAAGAACAACCGCGAGGCGCTGATCCGCGCGGGAGTGGCCGAATCCGTCGCCAGAATATTCATCAACAACGAGCAGTTCACCCCGACGCAGCAGACCGTCATCGTCAGGTCGCTCGCGTCCATGCCCGACACCGCCGGCAAGCAGGAGTTCGTGGAGTTCGCGGCTGGAACCGCCGACCAGGACCTGGCCCTGTTCAGGCAGCGCATGAGCCAGTTGTATGCCGGGATCGACGCCAAGGCCGGGAAGCTGAAGCGGTTCGTACGCCTGGGCAGGTTCGTCGGGGCCGAGCGGGAGAACGGAGGGCTCGTCCTGGCGTTCCCCCTGGATTACCTGGCCTGCACCGGGACAACCTCCGCCATCATCGAGGATATCGACAGCCAGGCCCGCGCCCTGCCCGCGTCAGGCGTGGAGGTGTGGCTGACCGGTAAGGCCAGCCCCATGACCCACAAGCTTTTCAAGCGCTTGAAATGGAAGGTGCGGGAAGAATGCGCGAAACAATTGCTGGGGACCTGGTATTGAGATACTGGGGAAATGGCGTTGCGGCCGCTGTCCGTTTCAAGGCTGGTGCGGTTGCCCCTGCGTTCCGGGGCCTGAAAACTCACATCCCGGAGGTTGGAATGCGTCGCTCACCGAACATATCGGCTCTCACGTTCGCGCTCATCCTGCTGTTGGTGCTCCCCGGAATGGCCCTTGCCGGAAAAGGGAAAAAACAAGCGGCCCAGTCACCCGCCGGAGACGAACAGGCCGCCAGGATTCTCGAGAAGAGTTGCAAGGCCCTGACCGGTTTCACAGGGTACTCCTTCAAGGCCGCCGTGACCCTGGACAAGGTCTACCAGGACGGGTCCAAGATCCAGGCGGGCAGGACCATGAGCGTTAGCGTGAAGCGGCCCGGAGCGTTCTCGATCGTCACTGAGGGCGACGATTTCTGGGCGACGTCCGCTTTCGACGGCAAGGTTTTCACCCTCGCCCTGCCGGACCGCAAGGTCTACGGGCAGATCGAGGCGGCCATGGACACGGACGCGCTCATGGACATGCTGGCCACCCGCTACGGGATCGAGTCGCCCCTCGGGGACCTGCTCTCCAACTCTCCGTGCACGAGGCTCGATTCCAAATCCGGGTTCTACGTGGGCAAGGCCAAGGTGGACGGCGTGGTCTGCGACCATCTGTTCTTCCTGGGCAAGGACGTCGACTGGCAGCTCTGGATCGAGGACTCCCCGGCCAGCCTGCCGCGCAAGATGGTCATCACCGAGAAGAAGCAGCCCTCGGCCCCGCAGTTCACCGCCGTGCTGAGCGACTGGAAGACGGACGGCGCGGCCCTGCAGGTGTCGGGCTTCACAGCCCCCGCCGACTTCACCCGCGACGACAGCGTGATCACCGGCCGCAAACTCGGCAAGAAATAGGAGGCGCCATGAATCCCGAATGTGCACCACGTGTGCGAGGGATGCGTCCTCTCCCGTCGTTTATGCTCAGCCTGTTGCTGATCGCCGGGCTGGTCCTCATGGGGGACTGGCTGGTGATGCCGCAAACCTGCGACGCGCGGGGCGGCGGCAGGGGCATGGCGGCCGGCCCCAGGGGCGCGGTGGCCAGCTCGCCGCGCGGCAGCGTGGCCGTGGGCCCCAGGGGCGGAGTAGCCGCCACGGGCCCCAGGGGCGGGGCTGCGGTGCGAGGGCCTAGCGGAGCGGCGGCGGCCCGCGGTCCGTATGGCGGCGAGGCCGTACGGGGACCTGGCGGAGCAGCGGCAGCCCGAGGGCCATACGGAGGAGCCGCCGTGCGCGGACCGGCCGGAAACGTCGTGGCCGCCCCGCGCGGCAGGGTTGTGCCCCCGCCCGTGCCCGTGCCCGTTCCCGTGGCGCCGGGCTACGGCTATTACGGCTACGGACCGTCGGCCGGCGGGGTGGCGGCGGGCATGGCCCTGGGAGCCATGCTCACCGTGCTGCCTGCCACGGCTATCGCCATATCCGGTTCCTCCCACGAGAAGGTGTATATGGTCGACACCAAGTGCTACCAGGAGGTTATGGAGAACGGCAAGACAGTTTACCGGGAGATCAGCTGCCCGTGAAACGACGCCCCGGCCAGGCCTGGCCGGGGCGTTTGTTCTCTCGGAGCGGGACACGGAGCCGGCACGGCCGCCCGTTCAACCGGTCCGGGACGAGTCCTGCCTGCCCGGCCTCCTGCGCATGAAAGCCACGGCCATGGCTCCCGCTCCCGCCAGAATCAGGGAGGCGGGTTCCGGCACGGCCTGGAGATTGCCGAAAAGACCGTTGCCCTCGCCATTGATGCCCGCAGTGAAATAAAGTTTTTTCGGGTCGAAGAATTGGCTTCCGTTGCCGAAGTCCAAGGACCATAACCCGTCGATGACCAGGGGGGAGCCGTTTTTGTCCAACAGGGTATCGATGAAGGCTCCTGTCACCGGGTCATAGGCGTTGATCCTGCCGTCGCCGAAGTTGCCCACGAGCAGGTCGCCTCCGAAACTGCCGAATCCCGCCGGAGCCAGGGCCATGCCCCACGGCGAATTCAGCGCACCATCCGTTACGAGGCGCGTCAGCAGATTGCCGTTCGTGTCGAATTTGTCCACGAAACCGAAGCCGGGCCCGGCCTCGTCGTCGCTGGTCCCGAACTTCACCTTGGCATAGGTGACAAAGATGTCGCCGCTCAATTCACGGATGCCGAACGGCGCGTATCCCGCGGGCAGGGTGGGGTCCGTGAACCCGCCCGGAAGCGAGACCGGGGAATAGTTGCTGTCGAAGACGTCCACCCGGCCATTCTTAAAGTCGGTGGCGAAGATTCTCCCGCCGTCGATGGCCAGCCCTTTATAGACCGACCCGGAGCCGGAATTGTCCACGCGGATCGGGGCCACCGTGCCGCCCTGCCAGCCTGCGATGGTGCCGTTCTCGGTGGCGAACAGGAAGCGGTCGCCGAGGAACAGCCCGGAAGAGGCGTTGAACACCGCCCCGGTCGGCGCGGAAGAGGCCCCGGACGGGATGGTGACCACCAGCCCCTGTTTGACCCCCTTTCCGTTGTAGAGGGTCGAGAGCCCGGTGCCGTTGTCCGCCACCCAGAACGGGCTGGTGGGGCTGAAGGCCACCCCCCAGGGGTTCACCAGGTCCGGGTCGGTGGTGGCAGCGAGACCGGGGATGTCCGAAACCAGGTTGACCTGCACGAAGCCGGGAGTTCCGGCACGCGCCGCCCAAGGCAGCAGCAGGCCGGCCAGCAGAAAAACTGTTCCGCAAAAACGGTGTGCCCGCATATGGTTACCCTCCTTGAGTATCCGTTCCCTTGCGACGCCGAAAACGTGGATACTCAACAGTGATGTATGGAGAGCAAAAAGCATGCTTCCCAGCAATCCAGAATCAGGCACACCGTATCGTGACACATCCCACTGGGAATGATGAAGTATTCACTTATCGTTCTGAACCCCCACAAACAACACCATCAAAGATGCGGTTGCTCCTGAAAATTTCCCGACACATGAGAACCTACTGTGTAAGAATTTCAGACAACAGAAACATAACGGTTTTCCCACGCAAAAGGGACCAAGCCTTACGACCCAGCCCCTTTCAATATGTACTGCCCCCACGAACCGGGTCTCCTTGAGAACGCCGCCGCCTCGACACGGCTAGGCTTCGCTCAAGGCGGGGAAACCCGCTCCCGGGGGCTCATGCCCGGAAGACCAGGTACGTTCCTGGCCCCTGGGTCGATCTTCGGGGACCGACTCCGCCGAAAGGATTCGGCCGGTCACACGCGCGTACTCCTCGAATTCCTCCAGCGGCAAGGGGTGGCTGAACAGATACCCCTGGTATGCCTTGCACCCCAGCCGGGCAAGGCAGAGCCTCTGCGCCTCGCTTTCCACGCCTTCGGCTATGACCGCCAGGCCCAGGGTGTCGGCCAGGGCGATGACAATCTTGGCGATGGCGGCGTCACAGGGGTTGGTGAGGATGTCACTGATGAAAGTCCGGTCGATTTTCAGCTGATCCAGGGGCAACAGCTTCAAGTAACTGAGCGACGAATACCCCGTGCCGAAGTCGTCCAGCGAGAAACCAATCCCCCGGCTCTTCAAGGCGACCATCTTGGCTATGATGTCCTCGACGTTGTGCAGCACCAGGGATTCCGTCAGCTCCAGCTTGAGCCGGTGCGGGTTGGCTCCGGTGCGCTCAAGCACATCCATCACCTGATCGACGAAGTCATGCTGCTGAAACTGGCGGGCGCTGATATTGACCGCAAGGGTGAGGTCGGCCATTTCCGGGCGGGAGGCCCATTGCCTCAATTGCCCGCAAGCAGTTTCCAGCACCATTTTACCCAATGGCAGAATAAGCCCGGTGTCCTCCGCCAGGGGAATGAACTCGGCGGGAGACACCATGCCGCGACGGGGATGCCGCCAGCGCATCAGCGCCTCCGCCCCCAGCAGGCGGGCCCCCTCGCCCACCTGGCCCTGGTAGCACACGAAAAACTGACCCGCCGCGATACCCTCGCGCAGGTCCGCCTCCATCGCCGCGCGTGCGGTGATCCTGGCCTGCATCTCCGGGTGGAAGAAGCGTATGGTGTTGTGGCCGGCGGCCTTGGCCTGATACATTGCAAGATCGGCCTGCTTCAACAGCTCGTCGGCTGTCCCGAGACCGCCGGCGAACAGGGTGACGCCGATGCTGGCCGTACTGTGGTGCTCGTGGTTGGAAATCCGGAAGGTATGGTTGAGCGCGGCGAGTATCTTTTCACCCACCTTTTCGGCCTTGTTGGCGGCGCTTTGCGGGTTTTCGCTCAGGTCCTTCAGCATCACCACGAATTCGTCGCCGCCCAGGCGGGACACGACGTCCTCTTCCCGGACGCAGGCGGCCAGGCGTTGCGCGGCGTGCTTCAGCAAGGAGTCGCCCTTGTCGTGGCCGAGGGTGTCGTTGAGGGATTTGAAGTTGTCCAGGTCGATGAACAGCAGCGCCCCGACGCGCCGGTGCCGGGAACAGGCGGCCAGCTCTTTTTCCAGAAGGACGAACAGCAGGCGCCGGTTCGGCAGGGCAGTCAGGGTATCGTAAAAGGCAAGCTGGTTGATTTCCGCGGCCGCGGCCTGGCTGCGGCCGATTTCGAATTCGAGTTTGACCTTTTGTTCGGTCAACTCCTGGTTGCGGTCCGTCAGGAGCGTGGTCAAGGTATCAAGAACATGAACCACGGATACGATTTCATCACCAGCGCGACAGCTGCTTGCCGTGCCATCCAGCCTTGCCACGTCCTTCTCGGCCCGAAGACGCAGGTCCCGCAAAGGCTTCAGGGCATATCGCAAGAAAACGAAGGTGACGAGCATCGATCCGCCAGCGACCAACGACATGAACAACATCGACTGCCAATCCCCCTCTTCCAGCAGAGAAAACGCGGCGGAGCTATCGACCTCGGCCATGATGACCCAGGCCTCGTCAACGATCAAAACGGGCAGGTACACGAGTGACGTGTGCATCGTCTCGTTCGTTCGATAAATGGGGATTTTTTGCAGGAAAGCTTCCGAGATGACCGGCACTTCCGGCTTCAATCCTCCTGGCGCGCTTGAGGCCACCACCTCACCCGAGCGGCTCAGCAACGCCAGCTTCGCTCCGACCTCCGAGCCCAGGGCGCGCATGAACCTGTCGCCGATCTGCATCCCCACAAGGACCGTGCCGACGACTCTTCCATCCGTCTGCACCGGCTTGACGGATATGATCCATGCTCCGCCGGGCTCACTGGTGCTGACGATGCTGCTTCTGCCTGTCAGGGCCTCCTCGACACCCCAGACAAGGGAAACATCGCCGCTGCGGCCGGGCTCCTGGGCGCGGTAAAGTACGACGCCTGCATTATCCGTTACCTCGAGCAGGTCGACCATGGATTCCTGGAATACGGCATCAATAATTCTGGCGACCGCCTCGCGACGCCCCATCCCTCCCCGCAGCATTTCGTCCGATAACCCTTGATGCATCAACAGCATCTGGGTCACTAGTTCAGTCCGCTCACGCTCGCCCTTGATATGCGGCATGATCAGCTGCGAGATGGTGTTCACTTTGTCCACTTCGCGTTGCTTGATGGCGGCTTCGCGCAGGTGCTTTGACGAATGGAAGCTCATCAATTGGGAGACCAGTGCAATGACGAATAACGCCGCCGTCAAACGCCCCGCGATTCCGAACGATCTCTTCATGTGTTCAGATCCTCGTGAGACAGCGCAACGTCATTGCCCCGCGCGAGTTGTCACATGCATGGAAGCGACCGGCATCACGCCATGCATTCGTAATATGTCTTTCCCTTCCGGGGAGTTGACGAAATCCAGGAACTCACGACCGGCCTCGGTGAGCGTTCTTTCCTTGTAGATCAACCCGAATTCGATCCAGAAAGGGTAGCGTCCGGATTCGAGAGTCTCGACATTCAGCCCCATCGAATCCAGCGTGATGTAAACGAGTTTGGTTTTAGCCGCAGACAGCGCTGAACGATTGAGAAATCCGACACTGTTCGGGAAACGGTCCAGTAGTTCGATCATCTGCGAATCCAGATGAACCACCTTGACGCCCTCGTGCAGCTTCAGGTCCGCGAACACGGCGACCCCACGGCCGATGGCCTGGCGGGAAGCGTCCGTCACCTCCCGCCCGATGGCCCGTATCGTGCCGGGATTGCCGCCGAGTTCACGCCAATTGGTAAGCTTGCCGGTGTAGATATCGAGCATCTGGTCCATGGTGACGGTGCCTACGGAAACTCCCGCACCGCCTACGAACACGACCGGATCACGGCCCAGCGGACAGTAGAGTACCCCTCCCGCGAGTTCGGCTTCCTTGAGTGGCCTGCCGACGCGGGCGAGAGTCGCTGTGCCGTCGGTTACCGCGCGCACCGCCCCGGCGGTCCCGATCGTTTCCGGGATAACGACCTGATGGCGTTTCTGCCGGCTGTTGAACGCCTTTGCGAGTTGGTCCAGGACGTATTCCGGGTTGCCGCTCCCGGGGATGACCAAGGTTTCCGCTGCCGCATTCGTGACCAGTGACAGAACCAGCACGCAGAGCATCATTGCCTGAGAACGTCTTTTCATCATCAAGACACTCCCTCAGCACAACCCGGATAAATCGTTATATTTCGGCAAAAAAACGACAAATTCTCCAGGCTCTTAGCCGCAGATATGCCTCTCCCGGCATTTGCCAAGAGAGACAACACCATAGTCGCCCAGCCCTTACGCAACAGTGGGAATTACACTCTACGATATCAACAAAAGAAAGGACAAGCGCAAGAGGAAAATGCCTACTTTCTACATAGTGGTTGTCCGTATTATACTGGACGGTGAAAGGAAGATTTCCGGCCAGGGTATCCAACGGCAAAAAGGGCCAGGTCTTGCGACCGGGCCCCTTTCGAATTTCTGGCGCGCCAGGGAGGACTCGAACCCCCGACCGTCTGCTTAGAAGGCAGATGCTCTATCCACCTGAGCTACTGGCGCACGGGCCATCGTCCTACGCTCAAGCGGCCTTCCCGGTCAAGAACCGGGAGTTCGCGCCTTGACAGGCACGCCCCTTCCGGCCCACTGACACCGCTGAAACTCTCCCTGGAGGCCCCATGAAGTTGCGCGTCCTCGGCTGCTCCGGCTCGGACCTGCCCGGCCATCACCTCACCTCGTTCCTGGTCAACGACCGCATCCTCCTGGACGCCGGGTCCGTCACCTCGAGCCTGTCCCTGCCCGAGCAGGCCAGGATCACCGACATCTTCGTCACCCACCCGCACCTGGACCACATCAAGGACATCCTGTTCCTGGCCGACAACCTGATCGAGTTCTTCGGCCACCACAGCCGCCCGCCCGTGAACATCCGGGCCCTGCCCGAGATACTCGACGCCATCTCCACCCACCTGCTCAACGACACCATCTGGCCGGACTTCACGGTCATCCCGGCCAACTCCCCGGTGCTGACCTACGTGCCCATGCAGGAGAAGTCCCCGGTGGAGGTGGGCGGACTTAACATCTCCAACTGCCGGGTGAACCATGCCCGCTTCGCCACCGGCTTCGTGCTGCGCGGTCAGGAGGACAACGAGGTGCTGGCCTACACCGGCGACACCGGCCCGGCTCCGGGCTGGTGGGAGTACCTGGCGGGGCTTCCCTTCACGGTGAAGAACCTCGTCACCGAGGCATCCTTCCCCAACCACATGGAGGAGCTGGCCACCGTCTCCAGGCACCTCACGCCAAGGATGCTGCGCCGGGAACTCGAGCGCCTGCCCTACCGGCCCAAGGTGTACATCTACCACATGAAGGCGCCCTTCTCCGAACAGATCCAGGAGGAGCTGCACCTGGCCATGGACGGCTACTCCTACCACCTGCTGCGCGAGGACGAGGAGTTCGACTTCTGATTCTTCAGGACTTCGCCCCGGCCAGCTCCCCGACCACGTCCTTGAAGGCGTTCTTGCCCACGGCGAGCGCGCCGCCGAAGCCTCCGCCGGAACTGCCCCAGGCGCTGTCCAGGTAGGCCGCCTCCGCGCCAGCCTGTTCTTGATCGCGCGGCGCGCCCGGTTTATCCAAACGGACGCACTGTCGCCGGAGGATACGCCGTGGCCGAGCCTAGATTCGCCTCTTTCGCCGGATTCGAAGACTACCTGGACTCCCTGGGCATGTTCCACATGGACCTGGGGCTCGGCCGCATCCAGGCCGCGCTGGAGGCGCTGGGGCTCGCGCATCCCCCGTACCGGAGCGTCCAGGTGGTGGGCACCAACGGCAAGGGGTCAACGTCAACCTTCCTGGCCGAAATTCTCTCCTCCTCAGGGCTTCGCACCGGCCTGTACACCTCGCCGCATTTCGTAACGCCGCGCGAGCGCGTGCTGGTGGACGGAAAACAGCTGCCGGACGCCTCCTGGCTGGAGGCGGCCGAGGCAGTGCTTCGCGTGAGCCAGGACATATCCCCCGCGCACCGCCTGACCTACTTCGAGCTGATCACGGTGATGGCCGCCTGGATGTTCCGGCAGGCGGGATGCGCGGCCGCCGTGTTCGAGGCCGGGCTCGGCGGGGCCCACGACGCCACCTCCGCGATTATGCACGACCTCACGGTGATCACCCCCATCGGCATGGACCACGCGAAGATTCTCGGCCCGACGCTTATGGACATCGCCCGGGACAAGGCCCTGGCCATGCGCGAAGGAGTGCCAGCCGTGAGCGCCGCCCAGGTCCCCGAGGTGCTGGAGGTGGTCAGCGCCGTGGCCGCCGAAAAGGGCGCGCCGCTTTCCGTGGCCGAGGACGTTGCCGCAACCCACGGCGCATCCTGGCCGGACGCAACCGGCATGCCCGGGCCGCACCAGTTGGATAACCTGCGCCTGGCTCTGGCCGCCCACCACCTGCTGGCAACGGCATACGGCCTGCCGGTCGATGCCGAGGCGCTGGCGCGCGCGGCCCGCGACGCGTTCATCCCCGGCAGGCTCCAGGTGATCCCGCCAAGCACCGGCTGGCCCGCCTTCGTGCTGGATGGGGCGCACAACGTGCCGGGCCTGGAATGCCTGGGCGCGGCGCTTGGGGAGCTGGGCATCAGGCCGGACGCCCTCATCTTCGCCTGCCTGGGCGACAAGGACGTGGAGGCCATGCTGCCGCTGGCCCGCGGGCTTACGGAAGGCCCCATCTACGTGCCGGGCCTGGACGCGCCGGGCCGGGCGCTCGAGCCGCACGAGCTGGCCGCGCGCCTGGGGGACCGGGCCACGCCCGTGCGGGACATGGCCGAAGCCTTCCGGAAGGTGAAGGGAACGGCCGGAACCGTGCTGGTCTGCGGGTCGCTGTACCTGCTGGCCGAGGTGTACAAGCTGCGGCCGCTGTGGTTGCGACGGGGAGGGAATGACCGGGGTCGGCATGGGTCAAAACGACACGAAAACCCTGCGCCTCTTGGGGATTCCCTACCTTGACGAAAACGCTCCACATGGGATGTCTTGTGCCATTCCGGAAATAGGAACGGAGAAGGCGTACCGGCCGTATTCTCTCTTGAAGACACCTCGCCAGACCTGCCAGACCTGCCAGACCGCGGGATCGATCCCGGCCCGGAATCCCAAGGATGAGCATGGGGTGCTTGCGGCAACGCGAGCCCAGTCGAGAATCCATACTTACGGGGCATCTTCGCCCGAGGTCACGAACATGAAGTTGCTGGAGTCACTATTCCTGGAAGGAGTCTGCCCGGCCATCGTCAACGCAGTGAGCGACGGGGTGTACATCATCGACCGCCATCGGCGGATCGTCTTCTGGAACCGGGCTGCGGAAAACATTTCCGGATACACGCGCGAGGAGGTGTTGCAGACCTCTTGCGCCGACAATTTGTTGAATCACGTGAACGAAATCGGCCTCTCCCTGTGCCAGAACGCCTGCCCTGCCGCGCAATGCCTCGAGGACGGGGAGCCTCGGAGAGCCAAGGTGTTCCTGCACCACAAGAACGGCCACAGGCTGCCAGTCAATATTGAAATCCATCCTCTCCGGGAAGGTGACCAGATCGTTGGGGTCCTGGAGGTGTTCCGGATCAACGACCAGGACCGGATGCTCATGGAAGACTACCTGAGCTTGCAGCAAACGGCCTATGTCGACGAGCTCACCGGAGCCTGGAACAGGCGAAGTCTCCTTGTCTCCGTGGAGAGAAAGCTCGAACAGCTCCGGCGCTTCGGCTGTGATTTCGCCGTGGCCCTCATGGATATCGACAAGTTCAAGGATGTAAACGACACGTTCGGGCATCTGGTGGGGGACAAGGTCCTGGCCATGGTCTGCCGGAC
This sequence comes from Fundidesulfovibrio terrae, assembly GCF_022808915.1. Classification (NCBI taxonomy): domain Bacteria; kingdom Pseudomonadati; phylum Thermodesulfobacteriota; class Desulfovibrionia; order Desulfovibrionales; family Desulfovibrionaceae; genus Fundidesulfovibrio; species Fundidesulfovibrio terrae. Next base: position 685,508 of record NZ_JAKZFS010000001.1, on the reverse strand, counting down.
CATCATGTTCAATTCCCGGAGCATAGACGAGTTGTACCGCTATGGGGGCGAGGAACTGGTCCTGCTCCTGTCCGGGGTCCGCCTCGATTGGCAAGTCAAGGCCATCGGGGAGAAGATGCGCTCCCTGGTGGAGAGTTCCTTCCTCCTGGAGAACGGACGCCGGATCTCGGTCACGGTGTCTATCGGCGTGACCTACGCCATGCCCTGCGACACAGTGGAATCTCTCCTGCACCGGGCCGACACCAACATGTATCTGGCCAAAAACTCCGGGAGGAACTGCGTCTATGCCTGCCCTCCGCCCTCGTCGCTGGAACCCGGGAGCGGGCGCGGCCCCGCCTAGCGTCGCGGCTCGGGGCCCTGGTGCGCGAGGCAGCCCAGGCCTTCCTGGACGGCCTGCGCGAGAAGATCAAGTCCGGCCAGGCGAAGAACGAGACCACGCTGGCCTTCGACGCCCTGGCCCCCGCATCGCCTGCTTCGCCCGCGCCTGCGCCGGGCGAGATGAGAGACGGGGGAAACCTTTTCAACTTTTTACCCACATACCGCTATATGGGGTGAAATAAAATACCGCCTGCATAGAATTCGGGGAACCTTGGCCCGGGAAGCCAGGGAAATAACCACCTCACAAGGAGGAACCCCGAATGCCTTATCCCACCACGGCCGGCCCCGCCGGCAACTGCGCCTCCTCCCCCCTGCGCGCCGCCCTGGCCCAACTGGCAATGCGCCCTGGAATGCTCGAACACCTCGAGGGCATCGACGTAGACGGCGACGGCGTGCCTGACGTCCCCCTCGGGCCGCCCCCCATGAACCCCATGGGACGCATGCAGTGGCAGAACGCCATGGCCCATCGCCAGCAGATGATGCAGGCCGCCCAGGCGCGCCGAGCCCAGCGGGCCGACGTGAACAACCGGGTCATGCTGGCGACGCTTGAAGCGCACGACCCCATTTTCCGGCAGGTGCACCGCAAGATCGGAGAGTACGTCACGACTCTTCCCTCCAAGCTCCAACGGTCCATGGTCCGCTCGCTCACGGAAACGCCTGGCGCCTACCTGGAATTGTACCAGGAGATGCGAGAACTGTTGCTGCACATGAGCGGCGCGGCCGGTTCCGGGTCGCGTTCCGGAAACACCTCAGCCTCCAGGGATTCCCGCGTGGCCATGCGTCAGGCGGTGTCGGGGCGCATGAGCCCTCCGGTCCTGGAAAACGCGGGCGTCATGGACGACCGGCTGCCCGGAGCCTCCCGCGCGGCCGAACTGGCCGCGCTCAAGGCCCGGTGCAAGGCCGGAAAGGCCAGGGAGGGCGACCTGCTCAGGTACATCGAACTCTCCATGCCCGAGACATGGGACAGCTAAAGCCCCTCAGGCCGGACGGCTCCATCGGGCCGGTCTGGGCAACCATGCATTTCAACACTACAAGGAGAAGACCATGGACAATGATCGCGGTGACACCGGCGGCGACTCCGACGCCGGTATCAGCGGAAACGAAGGGGCCGGTTCCGATTTCGGCGGCTCCGGCGAGGGTGACGCCTCCGCCGAGCGGACACTGGGCGACATGGCCGATTCTTTCGAGCCCTCGAATCCCTTTTCCAAGGACGCGGAATACAAGCTGGGGGCTATGTTCCCCCCCCCAAATCCTTTTGGGAAAACCATGTCTGGCCTGCAGCAGCACATGGGGTTTCGAACCGGCGGATCCGACACCTCGGGCGAAGACGAGGGTTCCTACATCACGGAAGGCGCCCCCTACGCCGTGGGGGTGGCCAACAGCCTGATAAAAAACGGAATCATCAACCCGAAGGGAACCTACATCGGGGGCATCGCGGGCGACACGTTCAACCAACTCAGCCCCGAGACGCAGTCGATGCTCAAGGAGCGCATGCCCTCCTACCTCTCGACCCTTACTGGCATCGGGGCCGGGACGGGGCTAAGCGCGGCCGTGGACGCAATGGGCATCACGGGGCTCCTGGGCACCCTGACATCCGGTGTCGGAGGACTGTATACCGGAGTGATGTTGGACAGAGTGAACGAGCCCCTTCAGGAGCATTCCGGAGAAGTCTACAAGGGGCTGCTGCAACGAGCAGCCAGCGGATACTACGACTAAGCTGTCAACGAGGCCGGGCGCGTACGCGCCCGGCCTCGTCCTGATTCAATGGCAGGATGTCAGCACATGGCGAGATATGCCTATATAATAAAAAAAATGCCAAACGAAGAAGCAAAATACCGCCACTATATATCTGTCAACCATGAAACACCTCCGAACCTCATCGACAAAAAGAATCAAAACCCATCGCAAAGATAATAACCAGCGTGGTAAGCTGAGACGTTATCAGCGCGTCGTACAGGAGTATCTTCTTCCAATTTTCTTCCGTCACCCTCACGAGCATATTTCCCCCGATCAAACGGTTGTCATCCCAGGAACCACCCAGAGTGGACCAGCTTTCTATACAGCAAAATCATGAGGAATGACAAGGATGTAGCGACAAGAAACACCGCAAGCTCATACGCCGCCCTCCGCCACCCGCGCAACGACGTTCCTGCTTCCACGCCGTCATCGTCCCCCTGGGGAGACGGCATCCGCCCCTTCGCCTTACTCCGAAACATGATGGCTATGTTGATCCACAGAACATAAACCACCACGCCTGCAGCCACTAGGATCGCCAGCATCCTTTCGTTCATCGTGACGCCGTTCAAGGCAGACTCCTCATTATAGCCATATATAAATCACGATATGCGGAACAAATCGTATGGTCAATATTCGCGTAGCGTTTTTCGGGGCTCCCCTCAACAAGTACCTGCCTTCGGGAATGGTGCGAATCAGGCTACGCCAGCCTCCCGATTGCCATCACCCATGATGTACGCTAGTTTCCGGTATCTTTCCTGAAGGATACCCTAGCGTGAACAACCTGTTCCGACTCCTGCCGTCCATGGACCGGGTGCTCGCCGTCCTGGAGGGCGACAAGGCCCTGGCCGCCGCGCCCAGGCCCCTGGTCCGCGAGGCCGCCCAAGCCTTCCTGGACGGCCTGCGCGAGGAGATAAAATCCGGCCTCGTCACCGGCGAGGCGGAGCTGGCCTTCGACGCCCTGTCCCCCCGCATAGCCTGCTTCGCCCGCGCCTACGCCCGGCCGCGCCTGCGTAGGGTGCTGAACGCCACCGGAGTGGTGGTGCACACCAACCTGGGCCGATCCGTGCTTCCCGAGTCGGCCGTTGCGGCCGTGGTGGACGCCTGCCGCCACTACTCCAACCTGGAGTTCGACCTGGCAACCGGCCAGCGCGGCAGCCGCCACAGCCACATCGAGGCCGTCCTGTGCGCCCTCACCGGGGCCGAGGCGGCCATGGCCGTCAACAACAACGCCGCCGCCGTGCTCCTGACGCTCGAGACCCTGTGCAAGGGCCGCGAGGTGGTGGTGTCGCGCGGGCAGCTGGTGGAAATAGGCGGGTCCTTCCGCGTGCCCGAGGTCATGGCCAAGAGCGGCGCGATCCTGAAAGAGGTCGGGGCCACCAACCGCACCCACCTGCGCGACTACGAAGCGGCCATCGGCCCCGACACCGCCGCGCTCATGCGCGTGCACACCTCCAATTTCCGCATGATCGGCTTCACCAAGGAAGTGCCCCTGGACGAACTGGTGGCCCTGGGCCGCGAGCGCGGCCTGCCGGTGATCGAGGACCTGGGCAGCGGCACGCTCTTCGACTTCGCCCAGGCCGGGCTGCCTGGCGAGCCCACGGTGCGCGAGGTGGTGGCCGCCGGGGCCGACGTGGTCACCTTCTCGGGCGACAAGGTGCTGGGTGGGCCACAGGCCGGGATCATCGTGGGCAAACGCGAGTACGTGGACGCCATCCGCAAAAACCAGCTGGCCCGGGCCCTTCGCCTGGACAAGATGACCCTGGCCGCCCTTGAGGCCGTGCTGCGCCTCTACCTGGACCCGGAAGCGGCCCGGCGCGAGATCCCCACCCTGGCCATGATCTGCGCCGCTCCCGAGGAGCTTTCCCGCAAGGCCCGCTCCCTGGCCTCGGCGGTGCGCAAGGCCGTGGGAGGCATGTACGACGTGCGCGTGCGGCCCGGCTCGTCGCGCGTGGGCGGCGGCGCGTTTCCGGAAAGGGATTTACCAACCTCGCTGGTGTGTTTATATCCAAAGGATTCGTCCCTGACCGTGGACGAACTGCGCGCGCGGCTCCTGGACACCGACCCGCCCCTGGTGGGACGCGTGGAGGACGACGCCTTCTGCCTGGACCCGCGCACCCTCGCCAAGGATGAATTTCCCCTGGCCGCCCGGGCGCTGTCCCAGGCCGCCCTGAAGAACCACGCTTAAGGAGACACGATGAATCCTCTGGAACACGAATCGAAAAGCTGCTGGGACGTCTATTCCTCCAAGAAGGACCTGGCGGCCATGGACAAGCTGGCCAAGCGCTACGTGGAGTTCCTCACTGCCTGCAAGACCGAGCGCGAAACCATGGTCTACGTGCGGGGGCGCCTGCTCGAGGCCGGATTCACCGAGAACGTGAACGGCAAGTTCGAAGGCGACGCCAGCTTCAAGATATTCAAGGGCAAGACCGTGTTCATCGCCCGCAAGGGCGTCAAACCGCTGTCCGAGGGCTTCAGGCTCCTGGGCGCGCACGCCGACACCCCCAGGCTGGACCTCAAGCAGCACCCCATCTACGAGGACTGCAACGTCTCCCAGGCCAAGACCCACTACTACGGCGGCATCCGCAAGCACCAGTGGCTGGCCCGGCCCCTGGCCCTGCACGGCGTGGTGGCCAAGACCGACGGCAGCGTGGTGGACGTGGTCATCGGCGAGAACTCCGAGGACCCGGTCTTCGCCATCCCGGACCTCTTGCCCCACCTGGCCTACAAGCAGATGGAACAGAAGGTTTCCGACGCCTTCGAGGCCGAGAAGCTCAACATCATCATGGGCCACGCTCCCCAAGCGGAAGAGGCCAAGGGCAAGGACGGCAAGGAGACCAACTCCAAGGCCTCCAAGGTGAAGTCCAAGGTGCTGAAGCTTCTCAACGACCGCTACGGGGTGAGCGAATCCGACCTGTACTCCGCCGAACTGCAGGCCGTGCCCGCCGGTCCGGCCCGCTTCGTGGGCCTGGACGGCTCGCTCATCGGCGGCTACGGCCATGACGACCGGCTGTGCGTGTTCGCGGGGCTGGAAGCCATCCTGGCCGCGCCGAAGCCCGAGCACGCCCAGATCGTGCTCTTCTGGGACAAGGAGGAGATCGGCTCCGAGGGTTCCACGGGCGCGCGCTCCCGCTATTTCGAGCACTGCCTGGAGGACCTGGTGGACGACTGGGAGCCGGGCGCCAGGCTTTCGCGCGTGCTGCACGCCTCCAAGGCCGTATCCGCCGACGTCAACGCGGCCCTGGACCCGGACTACCAGGACGTGCACGAGAAGATGAACGCGTGCCTTCTGGGCCACGGCCCCACCTTCAACAAGTTCACCGGCCACCGCGGCAAGGTGGGGGCCAGCGACGCCCACCCCGAGTACGTGGCCTGGATCAGGGGCGTCATGGATACGGCCGGGGTGCCCTGGCAGATGGCGGAACTGGGCAAGGTGGACCTGGGCGGCGGCGGTACCGTGGCCAAGTTCCTGGCCGAGCACTGCATGGACATCATCGACTTCGGACCGCCGGTGCTCTCCATGCACAGCCCCTTCGAGCTGTGCTCCAAGGCGGACCTGTACGCCTCGTTCAAGGCCTACCAGGCCTTCCTGCAAAGCTGAGCACGGCTTCCCCGACAACCACAACGGCCCGGCGCGCTTTGCGCGCCGGGCCGTTTCGTTTTTCAGCCAGCTCGGCGTCTGTGTCGCCGGCTACCGTCAGGATGCGCGGACGCTACACGCCCGGCACGTCAAAGGCCTCGTGGGCCACGATTTCACCTTTGGGAGCCTTGTCGCGCAAACACGCCGCAAGAACATACTGGTCCGGCACTCCCCGGTAGGCGAGGCCCCGCACGTTCCCGAATCCAAAGCGGGCATAGAATCCGGGATCGCCCACGAGAACGATGCCGGAGGCCCCTAAGTCGCGCAACCGCCCAAGCGCCTCGCGGACCAGGGCGGAACCTATGCCCTGGCCTTGGAGGCGTGGCAGGACGCCGACGGGTCCAAGCAGGAACCAGCCGCTACGGTCTTCGCCCACGACACAGGGCGAGAGGGCGATATGCCCCACGCCCTCCCCGTCGACTTCCGCCAGCAGGGAAAGGGTCATGGCGCCGCAAGCGCGCAGGCGTTCGACAATACGATGCTCGAAGGGCTCAGCGCCGGGCGCATGAACCGGATGCCCCTTGAAGGCGGCGTACTGTATCTGCGAAATGCATAAAACGTCATCGGGACGTTCGTCTCTGATCTGCATCGAGGCACTCCTTGTGCGCGATGGTGTCACACGGCAGGCATGGGGTCAGACGGGCGCCAGGCCCGCCCCATGCGGCGCATGCGGCCTGTGATTGCCATGAAAAACGCCATGGGGTGGTTGCCGAACGAGAGTAAAGGGAGTCCTCCCCGAGGATGCCGGGCAGGACCAGGATGGGCGGAAGAGATCGCTCCGCAGGGGAAGACGCCTCCCCAGGCAAGGAGGCCCACGTCTTGGGAGCGCTTACCGGCCGCGGCTCTCGCCGACAACCCGCGCCACAAGATCCAGTGTATTGGTTCTCAAAAAAACCTCTGTTGAAAAGGCGGTTGAGTGAGAGGTTGATACGCAACGGGCCAAACGCCGTCAATCACATCTGTGCAACTTCGGCCAGCAACGAAAGAGTACGAACTTCCTACAGGGTTCCGGCTGTCGAATGAAACGGTACAAGAGCCGAAACGCCGTCAAGGCCGCATCCCTCGACCGTACCCGCTAAGCCGCCGGGAGCAGTTCCCTGCTCAGGCGCGGCGTGAACGCTTTCAAAAACGCGTCGGCCGAGGCCACCACGCCGTCGATGTTCTGGTAGTTCCAGGCGCCGCTGCGCCCCACCAGATGGATGCCCCGCTCGGCCAAGAACCGCGTGGCGAACTCCTTGGAGCGCGTGAGCCCCACCGTGGGGATCGGATAGGTGTGGTCCTGGCAGCGCATGTCGACGGTTTCGATGTCGTCCATGCGGCGCAGAATCCCGCGGCGCAAAAGGTCGTCCACCACACGCTCGGCCACGGCGCCCGGCCTTGGGGACTCGCCGTCCTTCACGGTGTACTCGGCCACCACCGAGGCAGGGAAGCCGTCGGAGTAGTTGTGCATCATGGTGAGGCGGTAGAAAACCTCGTCGCCCGCGAAGAAGACCCAGTGGCAGGAATCGAAATTGCCGAAGCTCCGCCCGTCCTTCAAGCCCACCATGACGAACAGGGTGTTATTGTGCCTGAGCTCCCGGCGCACCGGCGCGAGTTCCCGGTAGGGCAGCGCGTCGATCAAGGTGGTCAGGGGGATGGTGGAAATCAGGTTGCGGAAGGTCCCGGAGCTTCCATCGGCGAACTCCACCGTGTGTCCTCCGTCGGCCGGGTAGATGCGCGAGACCGGCGCGTCGAGGCGGGCCTGATCCCGGACGGCCCCGTAATAGTGGTCCACGAGTTCCTGGATGCCACCCTTGGGGTAGAGGAACTTGGCCTGGTAGGCCCGGCCCACGAAATTCTGGCCCATGGCCCCGCGCAGCACCTTCTCGAAGGGCTCCGGCTCGATCTTGTTGGACACCAGCTTGAGGGAAATGCGGTCCAGCGGGCTGTTCCAGATCTTGCGGTTGTAGGGGAGCATGAAGCAGCGGGCGATGCCCGAACCCAGGCCGCCGCGGATCCAGTCTTCGAGGTGGGCGAAGTCCTTGCGGCCGGCGGCCAGGGACTCCATGTACCCCACCACGCAGTCCTCCCAGTCGTCGTCGGGGAGCTGGTGCAGGCCGTTCTCGAAGGGGTAGTCGAGCTGGTGGACGGCCCCGTCCGAGACGTGGCAGACCTTCACCTCCCGGTCGCAGGACTGGTACTCGATGGGCAGGGAGCGCAGGTATCCGGCGAAAGCCGGGTCCTTGCCGTAGAGGGCGTGCACGCCCAGGTCCCAGGAGAAATGCCCGGTCCTTAGGGTGCGCGACAGGCCGCCGGGCACGGACTGGGCCTCGAACAGGGAGAAGCCGTGGCCGAGCTTCCTGAGTTCCGAACCGATGTACAGGCCGCAGACGCCGCCGCCAAGGATCGCCAGTTCAGCGTGAGCCACAGGCACCTCCAGTCGTTTTTCCACGATTGCCTTGTGTCCTGAAGAAAGAGCGGGCCACGTCGCGGATCATTGTTTCCCGCTCCCGGAATTGACGATCACCCTGGAACCGGGCTTCAGGGTCCGGTTCCAGGCGTCGAGCAGGACCGGGACGGTCCCGGCGGGCAGGCCGTGCCTCTCCACGAGGAGCAGGTCCACGCTCTGGTCCCGGAAGAGTCCGGCCCCCTGATCCGGAGGCACCGGCAGGACGCGGACCATGTGTTCGATGCCGGCCGAGGCCAGGTTCGAAGCGAGGGAATCGTCCACCTGCCCGGCCAGGGCGTACACCGTGGCGTCCAGGCGCAGGCTGCCCATGGCCCCGCTGGCCACAAGCGCCGTGGCGAGGCCCGAAAGCGGCCCGAGCACCACGGCCACGCCGTCCTGGGGAAGGTCGCCCCCAGCCTCGAAGAGCGCTTCCACGTCCGCGACGCGAAGCGGTCCGGGGACCCCGTTGGCCTCGATCCACCCCGCGCGCCCGGGAACCTCGCTCAGCTCCACGCCCCGCGTGGCCCAGAACTGGTCGCTGCGGCCGAGCCCCGGGGAGTCGATGACCAGGGGCTCAAGCGCACCGGGCCTGCGCACCCTTTTGGGAGCGGCCTCGGACGTGAGTTCGTGGGGCCGTTCGGTCCAGACCCCGGGGCGCTGCCCGGGAAGCGTGCGCAAGACGCGAAACATCTGGGAGGCGAGCGCTTCGTTGCGGAAATATTTTTCCCAGACCTGGCGCGCCGTCAGGCACATGAGCTTGAGCTGGGCCGGGGTCTTCGAGGCGAGCCAATCCCTCAGGATGCCCCCCGCCTCCTTGGCCCGGTCCTCCGGGATGCGCAGGCAGAAGGCGTCGTAGTCGATCTCGTCCTCGAAGGGCAGGCAGCCCTCGTCGTCCACCAGCACGGGGATGCGGGCCATGTACATGGTTTCATAAAAACGGAAGCAGATGTGGCCGATACCCCGGGGAGCGAGGACGGTCAGGCTGTTCTTGAGGGACTCGACGTAGCGGTCCTCCATGCCCCGTTTCCGATCGCCCTCGGGCAGGTAGTACCAGGAGGACTTGGTGACGTCGCGCTCCTCCGGGGTTTCCACGAAAGCCTCGAGGCCGGGCTCGTGCACCAGGGAGAACATGAGCGGGATGCGCACCACGTGCTGCACCGATCCCACGAAGCTGACGTCGTACCGGATGGCGGCGAAGTCCGTCATGGGGGCGTGGGCCCGGACGAAATCGTGGGCCGCATAGGGGAAGGGCACGCAGTTTACGTCCTTGCGCACCCGGTTGGCGCTGGTCTTGAAGATGACCGAGCCGATCCCCAGCGGGTTGTCCAGGTCTCCCGACTCGTAAAAGACGTGCTTGTTCTCGTGGGCCAGAAAATGCGGGAGCGTGTCCAGAAAGTCGCGTATGCGCGCGTACCCGAAGCGGGAGATGAAATGGCACAGTTCCAGGGGGAAGACGATCCAGTCCGCCTCGTCCGGGTCCTGGACGAGGCACGCGCCGTGCTGCTCCAGCCACTCGCCCGAGGGCTCGGCCGGGATGCAGATGGGAGTCCGAGCTGTTTCCGGCGGGACGGAGAAATCGACGCCCGGACGGTATATGAGGAGTTTGAGCGTTTTCACGTCCATACCCGCTAGCTCGAATGCTCGAGCGGCACGTCCGCGAGCTTTCTGGCCGAACCGTAGGCCCGCGATCCGCCGGGCAGCAGGTACATGTCCTTGGTCTCGAACCCGGACGAGGTGATCCATTCGCGCAGGCACAGCACGTTCGGCACGTACCAGTTGCTGAAATGGCCCAGGCAGTCGCCCGTGGTGTAGTAGGCCATGGGGACCTCCAGGTAGGGCTGCATGCGGTCCTTGCGGGCGGCCCAGACCGGGTCCAGGGTGTAGGCGTACTCCAGCACCGCGCCCTCGTAGAGCATGATGCCGCCGTCCTTCAAGGCGGCGTGGATGTTCTCGAAGGCCCACACCGGGTTCTTCAGGTGGTAGAACACCCCGAAGAACAAAATGACGTCGAAGTGGTTCCTGAAATGGGTGGACAGGTTGTAGACGGAGTCGCGCACGTACTCGGCGTTCGACCCCTTGAGGGCCCTCAGCAGGTTGTACCCGCTGGTTTCGGGGTCCTGGATGTCGTAGGAGGTGACGACGCCGCCCCGGCGCTCCACCTCGAAGCTGTAGGGGCCGGTCCAGGCGCCGATGTCCAGCACCCGCTTGCCCTCGAAGCCGCGCGGCCCCACCTGGTCGAGCAGGAAACCCTGCAGGCTGGCCGGCCCAGGGGTGGTCACGCCGGGAAACAGGTCCACCTGATGGTACCAGGCCTTGGAATCGAGCGCGGCGATGTCGTCGTCCGTGAGGTGGCCGGGCAGGACGCCCTTCTTGCCGAAGCGCCTGAGCAGGCCGAAACGCTTGTGGTGGTAGGCGTGGATCTTGTCCTCGGGCACGCCGCAGTCTTCCAGGGCCCGGCGCCGGGGCTCCTCCCAGCGGGCGGAGGTGATGAAGAGGGCGTCAAAATTTTGTCCGCCTAACATTTCGGGCCGGATCACCTGCCGGTTGAGGAACGTGGCCCCGGCCTGGGCGTTCTCGTCCACGAAGGCCAGCAGGTTGATGTCCTCAAGCTCGAGATGGCCGAGCATCTCCACGGCGTCCTTGCCCGTTCCCCACACCACGATGTCCATGGGAGCCTCCTTGGCGCTGTCGCGAGTCCCGCTCGCGCGCGGCGGCCCCGCCTGTCCCTGCCGCTCGCCTGGGCAGGCGGCAGGCGGATGCCGTGCGGGCAATTGCATATTGCGTTCCAACCGCCAGCCAACGGCGCTTACGCGGCACGCCCTGTGCATAGCCCAGTGAACCCGTGAAACCGACGCCCAGGAGGCTCCGCCATGCTCATCCCCGACGCGCAGGACAAGTACCAAAGCCTCATCAACTTCTGCCATTGGCGCAAGATCTACCAGGTGCCCGGCGACTTCGTGGAGATCGGCGCCCTCTTCGGCACCGGCACGCGCCAGCTCTCGCACTACCTTTCCCGCGAATGCCGGGAGAAGCGGCTCTTCGTCATCGACGTGTTCGATCCGGATTTCGACGTCACCGAGACCAGCGGCGGGCTCAACATGAAGGCCCTCTACAACGAATGGCTGGCCGCCACCGGCGCGCCCTCGCAGTGGCTGCTCTACCTGTGCAACGTGCACGGCCTCTCCAACGTGCACACCCTCCGGGGGGATTCGAAAAAGGTGGTGCTGCCCACCGGGGCGGTGGCCTTCGCCTTCATCGACGGCAACCACCAGGCGGACTACGTGCAAAGCGACTTCAGGATGGTCTGGCGGAAGCTGAGCCCCGGCGGCGTGGTGGCCTTCCACGACTACGGCGGCGACCTGCCCCTGGTCACCAAAGCCATAGACGACCTGGCCGCCCGGCACGCGCCGGATATCGAATACAAGCGCGCGGTGGCCCGTCATTCGCTCTATTTCATGGTCAAACGCCGCGCCTGCAGCCAAAGCGCCGCCGCGTAGACGCTCTTTCGCCCGGTCCTTTACAGACCGGCCGAGTCCGGCGATACTCTCTCCGGGCGCATTTTCGCGCCCGCCATCAGCATCACGGGAGAGACGCATGCCGGTCATCATGGGCACGGCCGGTCACATCGACCACGGCAAGACCACCCTCGTCAAAGCCCTCACGGGCGTCGATTGCGACCGACTGGCCGAGGAGAAGAAGCGCGGCATCACCATAGAGCTGGGATTCGCCTTCATGGAACTGCCCGGCGGCCACCGCGTGGGCGTGGTGGACGTGCCCGGGCACGAACGCTTCGTGAAGAACATGGTGGCCGGAGCAGCGGGCATCGACTTCGTGGTGCTGGTGATCGCCGCCGACGAGGGCGTCATGCCCCAGACCCGCGAACACCTGGAAATCTGCACCCTGCTGGGCATCCGCCACGGCGTGGTCGCCCTGACCAAGGCCGACGCCGTGGACGAGGAATGGCTGGCCCTGGTCACCGAGGACGTGAAGGCCTTCCTCGCCCCGAGCTTTCTGGCCGAAGCCCCGCTCGTCCCCGTTTCGGCCCACACCGGGCTGGGCCTGGACGCCCTCAAGGCCGAACTTTCCCGCTTGGCTTCCGAGTTCACTCCCAAACGCCGCTCCGACCTGGCCAGGCTCCCCATCGACCGCGTTTTCACCATGAAGGGCCACGGCACGGTGGTCACCGGGACGCTCATCGCCGGGCAACTCAAGGCCGGCGACGAGGCCGTGCTCTACCCGTCCGGCAGGCCCACCAAGGTGCGCGGGCTTCAGGTGCACGGCTCGTCCTCCGATGTGGCCCAGGCCGGACAGCGCACCGCCGTCAACGTCATGGGCCTGGAGGTGGACGACGTGGAGCGCGGAGAGGTGCTGGCCCACCCCGGCACGCTTTTTCCGAGCCTGGCCTGGAACCTGGAGGTCACCTGCCTGTCCTCGTCGCCGCGCGCGCTCAGGCACCGGGGCGAGGTGCACTTCCACCACGGCACCCGCGAGGTCATGGCCAGGCTCTACTTCCCGGACCGCGACAAGCTCGAGCCCGGCCAGACCGCCCTGTGCCAGGCGCGGTTCGAATCGCCCCTGGCAGGAGTCTCAGGAGACCGTTGCGTCATGCGGGCCTTCTCGCCGCTGCGCACCGTGGCGGGCGGCACCATCCTCTCGCCCATGGCCGCGCGCCTCAAGCGAAACGGCCCGGAACTTGCGGACCTGGCGGCCCTGCCCCAGGCGTCCCCGGAAGAGACGGTGCGCCTGCACCTGAAGCTCAAGGGGCGCGAGGGCGCGAGCTTCGCGGCGCTCATGGCCCTGACAGGGTTGGAAAGCCGGGAGCTGGAGAAGATTCTGCAGGGATTTTCCGGCAAGGGACAGGCCAGCCTCTGGGACAAGGACACGCGCCAGTGGATATCCGGCGAGGTGCTGGAGGGCCTAGGCGCCGGTCTTCTCGAGCACATGGCCGCCTTCCACAAGCGCGAGACCTTGAAGCAGGGCGTTGCCCGGGGCGAGCTGGCCTCCACCTGGGGGCGCGAGCTCGCGCCCAAGCTCATGCATTTTCTGGTGGAGCGGCTTTTGAAATCCGGCAGGCTGGCCCAGGAGCAGGAATTCCTGCGCCTGCCCGGCCACACGGTCAGCCTGGCCTCGGACCAAGAGGACCTTCGCGCGCGCATCCTCGGGGTCTACGAGTCCGGCGGGCTGACCCCACCCAACCTGAAGGACGTGCTGGAGGAGCTTGCGCTCACCTTCAAGCAGGCTCAGCCCGTGTACAAACTCCTGCAGGACGAGGGTCTGGTATCGCGCATCAAGGAGGAGATGTATTTCGCCTCCTCGGCCCTGGAGGGCCTGAAGGCCAAGGTGGTGGCGTATTTCGCGGACAACGCCGAGCTCGGACCCCAGGAATTCCGGGAACTTACCGGGCTCTCGCGCAAATTCGCCATCCCCCTGCTCGAATACCTGGACAAGGAAAAAGTCACCATGCGCGTGGGCGACAAGCGCCTCCCCCGAGGACGCTGACCCCCCGGGCCGGGACTTGCTTTTTTCACCCATGGGGCTACACCCCTTTGGCCCCTCGGGGCGCAACCACACACAAGGAGTCGCACATGGCCCGCAAAGCCTTGCTCATCGCCCTGGCCCTGATCCTCGCGTTCGCCGTTCCGGCCCTGGCCCAGAAGAAATCCGCCGACAAGGCCCCCGCGCCGCTCGCAGCCTCTCCCTCCGCAGCCGCCAAGCCCGGCCCCTCGGTCACCAACTTCGGCCAGCGCTGGAACGCCATGACCGACCATGAGCACGAAGTATTCCTGGAAGGCATCGCCACCGCTTTCAGGATCCTGTGCATGAACGTCGTGATGTCCGGGGAAACCAAGCCCCAGAATCCCCAGGAAGCCGACAAGCGCTTCAAGGAATGCTTCCTGGCCCAGTTCCCCTACCAGACCGCCCTGGTGAAGGAAGCCATGAACAGCCTCTACCAGGACAAGGCCAACAGCATCATCCCCTACGACCTGATGTACGGCATGGCCCTGCTCAAGGTGAAGGGCGACCCCATCGAGGACAACCTGGCCAAGCTGCGCCAGGACCTGTCCAAGCGCGGCAAATAGCTGGGCAACGCGCATGAGCGCCCTGGACCTGAAGGTGGGCCAGTCCCTGGGGATTCGGCCCGCCGGGGAAGGGCCCGCTCCCGTTCTGGCGGGCGGAGGATTCGAGGTTTTCTTCTTCTATGAGGATATCTCGGACGCCGAAGCGCGGGGATTCGCCGCCGGGGCGCTCAGCTGCGGCGTCTACGTGGAAGACGCCGTGCCCGTGCTTGTCATCGACATCGAGGGATTCGGCGGCCTCGAGGTGGCCTTCAACATCTACGCCGAACCCGAAGACAAGCGCCGGACCTTTTTCGAGTCCAATCCCGCCATGGGGATCGCCCACCTCGTGCTCTGCGACTTCCCGGACGCCACCGTGCGGGCCGTGCGGGCCATCCGCCCGGGCCCGATGCTCATGGCCGAGATCAAGAAAGCCTGCCTGGACCAGCTGAGCCTCTACCGGGACATCGGCCACTGCTTCCGGGCCATGACCCGCCTCTACGAGACCATCGGCCCCGAAGACATGCGGGAACGCGTGCTCATGCGCCCGGCTTGATCGCCCCGCGCGAAGCCTCGCGGCGTGCCGTCGCCCAGCCGGTCTGAACCGGCCGGATAGACCGGGCAGGAAGCCCGCGCGGCCCACCCGCCAGGAATCGGCCGGTTCCGGCCGGCTAGTTCCCTGCTCCGGCCTTCTTCCGGTCGATCAGGGCTTCCTTCATGGAATCCAGGGCCACCTTGCGGTCTTCAGCCTCTTTCGTCAGGGAGTCGAGGCGGGCCTTGTACTCGGGGCTCTTCTTGTCCATCTTCCCGTTCACCAGCCGCCGGACCTGCTTGCGGACCGACTTGTAGGCCTGTTTCTCGACCCGCATCGCCTCCTGGAGCTGGGGCGTGGTCATGGAGGCGTAATCCTGCTTGTCTGCGGCCAGGGCCGCGCCGGAGGCGCAAAGGCATGCAACAAGGGCCAGGAGGGCCGCGAAACTCGCTATTCTCTTCATGCTGACCTCGCATTCTCTCGTCTTTCCCCGCACATAGCAAAAGATCCCCGTTCGGGACAATCCGTTTTTTTTCGCCGCCTCCGGCGTGGTGCCGCTCGGGGCAGTTGCCTTCCATCGGGAAGAGCGAACGACAAGCCCCCATGGATACAGGACGCCCGGATCACAGCGGCAGTCCCCCCGGGCGGAGCCGTTGCGGGCAGCCCGCTTTTTTACGGCCCGTATTGCTACGACCCGGGCCGAGTGCTACATTTCAACGACGAATCGCCCCCCCATCGGCAGGAGGGGCATGGACGGAGGTATGCGCCATGATTCGTTTCGTATTGATCGCCGCCGTGACCGCTATCGCCGTTCTGCCGGGGACCGTCGGACCCGCCCTGGCCCAGCAGAGAGTGACCTCCAACACCCTGCAGGAGCTCAAGAACAAGCTCGACGAGCAGCGCAACGCCTACTACCGGATCGAACTGGCCGAGCGCGAAGCCCTGAAGGACGACTCCCCGGAACGCGCGTCCGTCTACCAGCAGGCCAAGAACAAGGCGTACGAGGCGTACCTGGCCCTCAACGCGCAGCTGCAGCAGGCCCAGATGGAAAAACGCGTCCAGGACGCACGGCAGGCCCAGCAGAACCCGGACTATCGGTGAGCCGGTGCGTCCCGGACGGCGGCCATGGCGGAGCGCCGTCATATTTTCGAGCTTTTGTGATCTAGGTCACATTTTTGAGCGCTTTTTGCGTCTACGGTCTTCCAAGTCCCGGTATTATCATGTACTCTTGATTTGCTCCCGCTTCGGCGCAAGCCCGGGACCTCGCGCTTCCTGCTGCCGACCCCCATGCAAACGGGGTCGCGCGCTACCAGAGAAAACCGGCCCGGCAAGCGATCCGGGACCGCAACCAGGAGGAGGAAAATGGGTACTTCGAGTCGTCGCGCACTGAGGCTCGCGGCCGTCCTGGCCCTCCTCTTCGCCGGCGTCGGATTGTTTCTCGCCTTCGGCCCGCCTCAGCTGCTGGCAAAATCCGAATCGCCGCTTTTCTGTTCCTCGTGCCACGTCATGGAATCCGAATACGAGGCATGGTTCCACCAGGGAGCCCACCGCCGGAAGGCCTGCGTGGACTGCCACCTGCCCAACCAGAATCTTCCCGTGCATTACCTGTGGAAGTCCATCGACGGCATGAAGGATGTCATCTTCTTCTATTCCGGGCACGTCCCCGAGGACATCCGCCTCACCGACCACGGCAAGGCCGCCGTGCAGGCCAACTGTGTGCGCTGCCACGAGACCGCCGTCTCGCGCATGGACACCACGAGGCTCTGCTGGGACTGCCACCGGGGCATCACCCACAAGAAGACGGGCTCAATCTTAACGCGCTAAGGCGCGTGCATCGCACATCAAACGGAGGACAGCCATGCGGAGCAAGAAGGTAGGGTATATCATTCTGGCCGGACTGGCGGCGTTGTTTCTGGTTGCGCCGTATGCCTGCTCCCCGCCGAAGCCCGAACCGGTGAAGACCGTCACCATCCCCGACGGAGAGATCGATCCCACACTCTGGGGCAAGGCGTACCCTGACGAGTACGACCTCTGGAAGCAGACCGAGAAGCCCGAGCCCGCCGGCAAGAGCAAGTACAAGCGCGGATACGACGCCGACCACGTCACCTACGACAAGCTGGCCGAATATCCCTATATGGCCCTCTTGTTCAACGGCTGGGGCTTCGGCGTGGAGTACAACGAGCCCAAGGGCCACGCCAACATGGTGCGCGACCAGCTCGAGATCGACGCCTCCAGGCTCAAGGCCGGCGGCGTGTGCCTCTCCTGCAAAACCCCCTATTCCCCCGGCCTGCGAAAGGAACTGGGCGAGGACTACTACAAGCTGCCCTACAAGGACATCCTGAACAGGATTCCCGAGAAGAACAGGAACCTCGGCGTGGCCTGCATCGACTGCCACGACAACAAGGACATGTCGCTCAAGATCTCCAGGGACTACACCCTGCAGCCCGCGCTGGAATCCATGGGCGTCGACTGGCACAAGCTTTCCCGCCAGGAGATGCGTTCCGCGGTGTGCGCCCAATGCCACGTGACCTACAACATCCCCAAGAACGCCGAGATGCAGTCCGTTGGCGTGTACTTCCCCTGGCAGAACAGCAAGTGGGGCGCCATCACCATCGAAGACATCATCAAGAAGATTCAGAGTGACCCCTCCGTCAAGGAATGGAAGCAGAACGTCACCGGGTTCAAGATGGGATTCATCCGCCACCCCGAGTTCGAGCTCTTCTCCAACAATTCCGTGCACTGGAAGGCCGGGGCCGCCTGCGCCGACTGCCACATGCCCTACACCAAGGTCGGCGTGCACAAGGTGTCCGACCACCGGGTCATGAGCCCCCTGAAGAACGACATGCGCGCCTGCATGCAGTGCCACACCGAAACCGCCGACTGGCTCAAGCAGCAGGTCACGGCCATCCAGGACCGCACCCTGTCCCTGCAGCTGCGCGCCGGCTACGCCACCGCCGTGGTGGCCAAGCTGTTCGAATCCGCCCACATGGCCCAGGCCGCGGGCAAGCAGATCGACCAGTCCCTCTACGACAAGGCCAAGGAATTCTACGAACAGGCCTTCTACCGCTCGCTCTACATCGGCGCGGAGAACTCCATCGGCTTCCACAACCCCACCGAAGCCATGCGAGTGCTGGGCGATTCAATCGCCTTCGCCACCAAGGCCGAGGGCTTCCTGCGCCAGGCCCTGACCAAGGCCGGGGTCGACGTGCCCATGAAGGTGAACCTGGAACTGGCCAAGTACCTGGAGGGACGCGGCGAGAAGAAGCTGCCCAACCAGCCCGCCGTCGAATTCAAGGACCCCATGGGCATCCAGGAACAGTTCTAGTCCAAACTGACCGCCAACCAACGGGCCGCCGGAACACCTCCGGCGGCCCGTTTTCCGTTGGACCTCCGCTCCGGGCGAATTCCCGGGACTTTCCTATTCCCTCCCCTTTCGCTCTGGGATATGCCTTGTCCCATGAGCGACAAACCCACCCTTCGCGTCTGGGCGGGCTACCTGCTGGCGTCGGTGTTGCTGGCCATATACGGCGGCAAGGTCTGACCCTTCATGAATGCCCTGCCCCCCGTGACGCTGGGGGCGATCATATTCGGGGCGGCGGCGGCGGCCCTGGCCATGCGGCCCCGGCTCGAGCGGGCCCTGGTGGAGAACCGCGACATCTTCACCCAGCCAAGGGCGCAGTTCCTGCTCGATTTCGCGCTCGGCCTGGTTGCGGGTTCCCTGGCGGCGTCATTCAACTCGCTGGTGCTCGGCTTTCCCCTTTTCAGCGGGATCAAGCTCTGGACAGGCATGGCGGCCGTGGCCTTCTTCCTGGCCCTGGACTGCGCCATCACCCGCCAGCGCCGCATCATCGACCGGGCCTGCACCAGGACCTGGCACTCTCCGCCCGAGACCATCCGCCCCCTGGCGCGCAAATTCGCCGTGGTGGCCATGGGGCTCGCCCTGCTGGTGGCGGCGCTGTTGTCCGTCATCCTCATAAACGGCGTGGACTGGCTGGCCGGCAACGCATACAGCCCGACGGCCCTGGCCGAGGCCAAGCGCTCCGTGACCTTGGACGTGGTGTACGTGACCACGGTGCTCATCGCTGGAGTCGGCGCGCTGATCCTGCGCTACTCCGAGAACCTGCGCAGGCTCATGGCCGAGCAGACCCGGGTGCTCGAGGCCGTGAGCCTGGGCGAGTTCGGCCAGTACATCCCGGTGGCCACGGCCGACGAGTTCGGGGTCATCGCGGCGCGCACCAATTCCATGATCGAGGGACTCCGCCACCGCACCCGGCTCATGCAGGCCCTGGCCCAGGCCCAGGCCGTGCAGAAGAGCCTGCTGCCGGGCCAGATTCCCCGGCGCATGGGGCTGGATATCGCGGCCTCGGCCATCTATCCGGAGCAGACCGGCGGCGACTACTACGACTTCCTGGAACTGGCCGGGGACACCCTGGCAGTGGTGGTGGCGGACGTCTCCGGACACGGTGTGGATTCGGCCCTGCTCATGGCCTCGGCCCGGGGCTTTTTGCGCCAGGGAGCGCTGTGCCTGTCGGACACCTCGCGCATCGTCACCACCCTGAACCGCCACTTGGCGCGCGACGTGGCCGGAAGCGGACACTTCATCACCCTGTTCCTGCTGGTTCTGGACCCGGCCGCCCGGCAGGTGGAATGGGTGCGGGCCGGGCACGACCCGGCCATCCTCTACGATCCGCGCACGGACGAATTCTCGGAACTGCGGGGCCGGGGCCTGCCCCTGGCAGTGGACCAGGAGAGCGCATACCTGGCCCAGCACCTGGGCCGCTGGCCCGAAGGGTGCGTCCTGGTGCTGGGGACCGACGGCCTCTGGGAGAGCTTCGGCCCGGACGGGAGCATGTACGGCAAGGAGCGCCTGCGCCGGGTGGTGCGCGAGAACGCGGACAAGGGCGCCCTGGAGATCATGGATGCGGTCACGAACGACTGGCGCACCTTCCTGGACGGCGCCGCCCAGGACGACGACCTGACCCTGGTGGTGATCCGCTTCGAGGAGGAATGACGCGCCTCTCGCCACGCGTCCCCCTCCCTTACCACGCCTCCCGGCTTGCGGGGACCCCGCTTTAAGGCTAGGGTTTTGTTGGAAATCCCAGGAGGCGTACCCGTGAAGCGAGACATCCCCCAGCTGCATTTCATCCGCGCCCTGGCCATGGTCGGCATCTTCCTGCACCACCTCTTCCAGGGCATCGGCCCCCTGCGGGACGCATACGCCGGAACGCTCCTCGGCGACGCCTTCGTGGATCTGGCCCTGGGCGTGGTGGTCTTCAACGTCATGACCAGCTTCCTCCTGGCCATGCCCTACGTGGGCGACAACCCCGCCCCCATCCCCAGGCTGGCCGACTTCGTGCCCAAGCGCCTTTCCCGGCTCTGCCCGCACTATTACGCCGCCGTGCTCCTGGTGATCGTGGGCAACGCCGTGGTCTACCGCATAACCAGTCCCGGTGACTGGCTGCCCCCGGCGCTCTCGCACATCTTCTTCCTGGACCCGCTGCGCACGCAGTCCTTCATGTCCAACACGGCCGCCTACTGGTGGCTTGGGCTCCTCTTGCAATTCACCCTGGCCTGGCCCTGGATACTGACCCAGTACCGCAAGCACGGCGCGGCGAAATTCACCATCGTCACGGTCGCCATCGTGTGGCCGCTCACCGAGGCCATCAAGATGTGGGGACGCGCCGCGCCGGAGGGCATCGGCGGCACGCTGGCCTTTTTGTCCACCTTCAACCTGCCCGCCCGGCTGCCGGAGTTCCTCATCGGCATGTGGATGGCCGAGCTGTGGAAAGCCTCCCCGGACCGGGAATGGATCGTGGACAGGCCCCTGGCCTGGCTCATCTTCGGCACCTGCGGACTGAGCTTCGCACTGTACCTCTTCGGGGCGCACCAGCCCTGGTTCTCCACCATCGCCTGGACCCTGGCCGTGTTCGTGGTGCTCTTCTCGCTGCCCATGTCCGTCACGTGGGGCCAGCGCAAGGGCGTGCTGTGGCTTTCAGGCGCGTCCTACGCCATCTACCTGGCGCACCAGCCGGTGCTCTCCTACCTGGACGTGGCCGTGGGGTCGTTCACGCCCTGGTGCAAGTTCTTCACCCTGTGCGTCCTGGGCTGGATACTGAGCGTCAAGGAGGGGGACTGGCTGGACAAGACCGCCGCCTGGGTGTCGGCACGGATGAAAGGGGGGCGATAGCAACTCCGCCCATTTTGAAATTCACGACACTCCGTCGGAGGATTTGACACTTTTCGGGACACTCTTGCGGACAAGCATCCGCAATGATTGAGCGGCCTTGTGGAATGGTTGTTGCTGCGACACTGCATTCCAAGGAGGCCGCCCATGAAACGCCATGCAGCAGTCTTCGCAGTCCTGGCCGCGATTGTCTTGTCTCCGGACCTGGTCCGGGCCACGGTCCTGACCTTCGACATCTTCGGCTCGACCAACGCAAGCATCATCCCCAACAGCTACGGCGACCGGGTTGCCTCCCCAAGCGACGCCACTGGCCTCTACGCCCCGGGGAACGGCTTCACGCCCAACGTCCTGACCGAATACCGCACCCGCGCCGTGACGGCGGCCGCGCCCATCGTGGACGGCACGTCCAACACCATCATCTTCGGGGACGGTTCGGTGCGCTTCGGGGACGGCTCGGTACGCTTCGCCGACGGTTCGGTGCGCGTGGGCGACGGGACCACCGTCATCCTGGCGGACGGCTCGGTGCGTTTCGTCTCGGACGGATCGACCGGAGTGCTGGGGGACGGCACAGTGGCCTTCGGGGACGGCTCGGTGCGCACCATCCCCGGCCTCGCCCAGAGCGGCTTCATGCGCTTCTGGAGCGGCGGTTTCGGCGGATTGACCAACATCGCCTATCCGGACGGGTTCCTGGGCAACGGGGAGGTGATCCTGTCGGCGGACCCGGGCTTTACGGTGCTGCTCAACTCCTTCGATTTGGCCGGGACCGAGAGCAACCGGGCCTTAGGGCTTCTGCAGATCAGGGACGGCGACGGCAACCTGCTGTGGGACAACCTCCCGCCGACGGGCGGCGCCCTGCGCACCATCGCCGACGGGACCTCCAACACCCTCCTGTTCGCGGAGACCCCGCCGCCGCTGACCCTGCGGTCCATAACCGACGGCACGTCCAACACCATCGTCTTCGGGGAGAGCGCCACCGGGTTCAGCACGTACAGGCCCGGGGTGCGCGCCCGCGAACTGCACCTGCTGTTCGGAGCCAACGGCACGGCGGGAATCGACAACATCAACTTCGACCAGGTGGCCACCCCGGAACCGGCCACCCTGGCCCTGGCCGGGATCGGCGCGCTGGCCGCCCTGGCCCGCAGGCGCTCGCGGACGAGAACCTAGAGGCGATCAGCAGCGCACGATGGCCGCGAGCCCGCCCTGGGCGGTCTCGCGGTATTTGGCGCACATGTCCCGGCCGGTCTCGGCCATGGCCTTCATGGCCTGGTCCAGGCCCACCATATGGTGGCCCGGCACCTCGGCCGCCGCGATCTGGTAAGCGGCGAACGCCTTCACCGCGCCCATGGCGTTGCGCTCGATGCAGGGGATCTGCACGTAGCCCTGCACCGGGTCGCAAGTGAGGCCCAGGTGGTGCTCCAGGGCCGTCTCGGCCGCGTTCTCGATGACCCAGGCGGGATGGCCGTACACCTGGGCCAGGAAAGCCGCCGCCATGGCCGACGCCACCCCCACCTCGCCCTGGCAGCCTACCTCCGCCCCGCTCACCGAGGCGTTGTGCTTGGCCAGCATCCCCACCACAGCCGAGGCCAGCAAGGCCTCGCGCAGCACCTTGCGGAACACCCCGGCCGTGGGGCGCAGGTTCTTGGTGACGTAGAGGACCGCCGGAAGCACTCCCGACGCCCCGGCCGTGGGCGCGGTGACGATGGTGTGCCCCGAGGCGTTCTCCTCGGCCGCCGCGAAGGCGCAGGCGCACAGGGCCAGGATGGGGCGGTCCTGCATCTGGGGGTCCTGGCGGTAGCGCTCGAACAGAGCGTGAGCCTTGCGGTGAAGCCCCAGCGGCCCGGGCAGCGGCCCCTCGGCCTCCAACCCGCGCTCCACGGAATCCTCCATGACCCGCATGACGTGCTCGAGCTTCGCGCCGATCTCCTGGCGCGTAAGCCCGGTCAGCGCGGCCTCGTTGTCCAGCATCACCTCGGGCAGGGAAAGCCCCGTGGAATCGATCACGTCAAGCAGCTCCGCCATGGTGGAGAAGGGATGCGCCGGAGCGGGCCGCTCGGCCGGAACGTCGTCCTTCCACTCGATGAACCCACCGCCAACGGAATAGGCTTCCCGTTCGAGGAGGATGTCTCCGGATTCGCCCTTGAGGCTGAACCGGATGGTGTTGGGGTGGCGATCCGGCAGGTCGAACAGGTCGAAGACCACCGTGGCCTCGGATATGGGCACGTCGCGCCCGCCCAGGCGCACCGTCCCGGCCTCGAATCCGGCCATGGAGTCCAGGATGTCCGGCGGGCAGCTCTCGGGGCGGTGCCCCAGGAGCCCCGCCAGAACGGCGCGCACCGTGCCGTGCCCGCGGCCCGTGGCGGCCAGGGACCCGAACAGGCGGACCTCGACGGCGCGCACCTGGTCGAGCACGGCCGGGGGCAGCTGCCCGGCCTGGTCCACGAATTCGCGGGCGGCCAGCATGGGGCCGATGGTGTGGGAGCTGGAAGGGCCGGGGCCGATCTTGAAAAGTTCGAAAACGGAGGTGGTGATGGGGCGCATGCTGCGCTTCTAACCCAGGTTGGTCCGAAATACCACGCCCGCACGGCTCCCGGGGCCGGGCAGCGACAAAAAAACGGCCCCCGGAGGGGCCGCCGATGGTCAACGGGATGACGGCGCGCGGGCTGCGGACTAACGCCCGATGGCGCGGGGCTTGCGCCGCCCGGCGGGCAGGCTCGCCCCTGCGCCTCCGTCGGACTGCATTTCCTCGATGAGCCCCTTGAGCACCTGGGACTGGTCGGCCAGTTCGGCCACGGCCGTCGCGGACTGGCGCATTCCCTCCGAGGTCTCGGTTGAAATCCGGCTGATCTCCTCGATGGAGCGGTTGATCTCCTCGCTGGCGGCGGACTGCTCCTCGCTGGCCGCGGCGATGGAGCGCACCTGGTCGGCGGTGGTCTCCACCAGGGCGACGATCTCGCGCAGGGCCTCGCCGGACTCGCCCGCCAGGGCCGTGGCTTCGTCGATCTTCACAGCGGCCTGGTCCACGTTGTCGATGTTGCGCCGGGTGCCCGTCTGGATGCCGCCGATGGCGTCGCCCACTTCCTTGGTGGCGGTCATGGTCTTCTCGGCCAGCTTCCGCACCTCGTCGGCCACCACGGCGAAGCCGCGCCCGGCCTCTCCGGCCCGGGCGGCCTCGATGGCGGCGTTCAGGGCCAGCAGGTTGGTCTGGTCCGCGATGTCGGAGATGACGTTCATGACCCGGCCGATGCCCTCTGCCTGGACGCCGAGTTCCGTCATGCCTCCCTTGAGGGCCAAGGCCTGGCGCTGCACCTCTCCGATGCCCTCCACCACCCGGCCCACGATCCTGGCCCCTTCATCGGCCTTCTCACCGGCCCTGGCCGAGGTGCTCGCGGCCTGGGAGGCGCTCTTGGCCACCTCCAGGACGGTGGCGTTCATCTGCTCCATTGCCGTGGCGGTTTCTCCGATGCGCTGGGCCTGGCTCTCCGAGCCCCGACTGGACTGCTCCACCTGGGCCGAAAGCTCCTCCGAGGCGGAGGTGACGATCTCCACCACGCCCTCCAGTTGCCCGGCGGCCTGGAGCATGCCCTCGCGCTTGGCGGCCTCGGCCTGCTCCTTGGCCGCCTCGGCCTCGGCCATGGCGACGCGGGCGTTTTCCGCCTCCCGCGCGGCCTGGGCGCTCTTGGCGTCGGCCTCGGCGATCTTCTCCTTGAGGGTCTTCACCATGAAGCGCAACCCGTCGGCCAGCTTGCCTGTCTCATCCTTGCAGGAGACGTCCAGCACGGCGTCCAGATCGCCTCCCGCGACGGCCTCGGAGAAAGCCATGTTCTTCTTGAGCGGCGACACGATGGAGCGCGTCACCCACAGCCCGATCAGGATGGACGCCACGGGCGTGCCCACGGCCAGCGACAGCATGAGCCAGGACAGGACGCCCGCCTCCTTGTCGGCCGAGAGGGAATCGTTGCGGGCGTTCTGGACGTTTATCTCCATCACCTTGGCGATGGCGTCGTTCAGCTCCCGGTTGGCGGCGGCGGTCTGGATCATGGCCAGGTCGGTGAGCTTCTGGAAAAGGGCGTCGTTTGCCATGTCCTTTTCCCATTCGCCGACAAGCTGCATGGCCTGGTCGTTGATGGCGCGCGTTTTCTCCAAGGCGGCGAGGAACACGCCCCAGGCGGCCTTTTCCTGCGGAGTCTGGGGGAGGGTCTCGTACTTGGCCCTGGCTTCGGCGTAGGCCTTGCGGAAAAGCTCGAAGTTGTCTTTCTGGCGCTGACGCTCCTGGGGGGTGATCTTGTCGATGAGAAGGGTGCGCTGGGCCACCACGAGATTGCGCAGATTGAAGCGCACCGCCGCCAGATACTGGATGGCGGGCACGTACTTCTTGTTGCTCGCGTCCAGATAGGCGTTGGTGGACTTAAGCCCCCAATAACCCACGGCGCCCACCACGGTGGCCAGCAGGGAAACCAGGATGAACGCCGTCACCAGACGGACTCCGACACGGACGTTGTTCACGCACACCCCCACAAACAACAAGGTTTCACGAAAATGTTCCGCTGCCGAAAACCGGGTCCGCCTTCCGCCCCTGGAGACACGAACCCCTTTCGCCGCATGATTAATCCCTCTCGGCGCCCCTCGCCGGGTAGCGCCACCTCGACGCAAGGCCCCGATACAGCCTCATAATAAAACATCTAACGAATAGACAGTTTGTCAAGCATGCACCAGTCCATTCCACACCAGGATTATCCAGTTATTTCATCGAGCGCAACAACAGGATTCCATGACGCGACCTCATGCAAGGTGGCACCACGCGGCGTGCTCGGCGCAAGGCCAGCGTGAACTTTTCGGAAGAAATTCTGGAGAGTTAATGGGCGGCGGGGGCTAGTTTGGCAGTAGCGAGGTTCCCGCCGCCCTGTGGCAGTGATTAAGGCAAGAGGCTTCTACAGGGATTCAAGGCGTTTGGATAGCGAAAAAGCGCCTTGAAATCATTTTCCCGGTCCGGGCAGGTCGCAGGCCACGACCTCACAGGGATCCTCGATGAGCTTGATCGGTTCGCATTCTTCCCGGAAGGCGCACCCGGCCTGGCCGCAAGTATCCGCGCAGCCGCATCCGAAGCAGGCCTCAAAGCCCTCGGCGCGCTGTATGGCCCGGATGGCGTCCACCCTGCCCATACCGTCCACATTGGCCCCCACCGTCCATGCCCGAGCGAGAATTTCCAGCCTGTCCACGGCATCGACCTCCTGTGCCCGGGGGTTCCCGGCCCCGGCGGCGTCGTCCAGGCGGAGGCATCCACCCGGAATCCCCCATTCTCTCCACCGCGGACCAGGGGTCTGTCAAACTGAAAATGCCGGGCAGTTTCCTGCCCGGCATTGCCGATAACGATGGGGTGGCTGATGGGGCTTGAACCCACGGCCCCCAGGGCCACAACCTGGTGCTCTGCCAACTGAGCTACAGCCACCGTCGGACGGGGAGGAATACATGAGCTGTGCCCCCTGGTCAAGACCCTTTTACAGCCCTTGAGCCCGGCCCCTCTTCGGGCTAGAGAAGCCACAGCCATCCCGACGATTTCCGAGGAAACCCATGGACAAACTGATCATCGAAGGCGGACTGCCCCTGCGCGGCCGGGTGCGCGTCTCCGGCTCCAAGAACGCGGCCCTGCCCATACTCTTCGCTTCCATCCTGCTGGACAGCCCCGTCACATACACCAACGTCCCCAACCTGCGCGACATCCACACCACGCTGAAGCTCCTGAACATCCTGGGGCTCGAAGCCGGGTTCGAGAGCGGCGCCGCCGAGGTGAAGCCCGCCGGGCAGCTCAACCCCGAGGCCCCCTACGACCTGGTGAAGACCATGCGCGCCTCGGTGCTCTGCCTCGGACCGCTCCTGGCCAGGCTCGGCGAAGCCCGCGTGGCCCTGCCCGGCGGATGCGCCATCGGGGCCCGGCCCGTGAACCTGCACCTGACCGCCCTGGAAAAGATGGGCGCGCGCTTCGACCTGGATTCCGGCTACATCGAGGGCAAGACCAGCGGCCTGCACGGCGCCAAGATCGTCTTCGACCAGGTGACGGTGGGCGGCACGGAGAACCTGCTCATGGCAGCCGCCCTGGCCAAGGGCGAAACCATTCTCGAAAACGCCGCCCGCGAGCCCGAAGTGGTGGACCTGGCCAACTTCCTCATCGCCTGCGGAGCCAAGATCACCGGCCACGGCACCCCGGTGATCCGCATAGAGGGGGTCGAATCGCTCTCGGGCTGCCGGTATCCCATCATGTCCGACCGCATCGAGGCGGGCACCTACCTGGTGGCCGCCGCCATGACCGGTGGCGAGCTGACCCTGGAAAACTGCCCCTGCGAGGCCATGGACGCCGTGTTCAGCAAGCTGCGCGAGATGGGCGTGGTCATCGACGAAGCCCCTGACGGCCTGGTGGTCCGCAGGGGCGGCGAACTCAAGTGCATGGACGTGACCACCATCCCCTACCCCGGCTTCCCCACGGACATGCAGGCCCAGATCATGGCCCTCATGTGCGTGTCCTCCGGGGCGGGCACCATCCGCGAGACCATCTTCGAGAACCGCTTCATGCACGTGCAGGAGCTCATGCGCATGGGGGCCGACATCAAGGTCAGCTCCCAGAGCGCCTTCGTGCGCGGCGTGACCCGCCTCACCGGCGCGCCGGTCATGGCCTCGGACCTGCGGGCCAGCGCCTCCCTGGTGGTGGCCGGGCTCACCGCCCACGGCGTAACCGAGGTGCAGCGCATCTACCATCTGGACCGGGGCTACGAAGCCATGGAGGTGAAACTCCAGGCCCTGGGCGCGCGCATCAAGCGGGCCAAGGAATAGGTTGGCCACGGCCAAGGTCCCCGGGCTCCTGCCCTGGCAGGTTCTGTTCCTGGCCTGCGCCGGGGGGGCCTGGGCCATCCACGACCCTTTCACCGGATTTGGCGCGGCATCGCTTGCCGCACTCTGCAATCTGATCGCGGGGCGGAAATCGCCCCGCGTTTTTATTTTTGCCCTGGCGGCGCTTACGGGCTTTGCCTACGCCTGGCTGCGCCTGCCGCATGCCCCCGAGATTCCCGCCTGGATCGATCAGCGCCCCAGGGGGGTTCTTGCCGGGCAGGTCGCGAGCGTGGAGGAGAAGCCGGGCAACCGCCTGGAGGTCCTCCTCGAATCCCCCGAATTCCGCTTCCCCTCGGGCGAGACGGGCCCCATCCCCGGCGATCTGGTCTGGACCTGGCAGGACCCGACCTTCCGGCCCGTTCCCGGCAGCCGCGTGGAGGTGGCCGCGCGCCCCCACGCCACCGGCGGCTTCGACAACCCCGGCGGCACGGATTGGGCCTGGCGCTGGCGCATCCGGGGTGTGTTCTTCCGGGCGTTCTCGCTTGGCGCCAAGGGCGCCGCCGTGGCCGCCCAGGCGGACGCGACTCCCCTGGAGCGCTGGCGCACGGGGCTGCGCGACGCCATCCTGCGCGGCGCGGGGGGCGGCTCTCCCGGCGGCATGGTGCTCGGACTCACCACGGGCGAGCGTTTCGCCATCGCCCCGGCCGACCTGGACCGGGTGCGCCGGGCGTCGCTGTCGCACCTTTTGGCCGTGTCCGGCATGAACCTGGCGGCGGTGGTGGCCATGGGCTGGGGACTGGCCTGGCTTGCCGGTCTCGCCTGGCCGGGCGTGTACCTGCGCCTGCCCAGGCCCAAGCTGGCCGTGGCCGCCGGGTTCCCCCTGGTGGCCTGCTACCTGTGGCTGGGGCGATTCGAGCCGTCGCTCATGCGCGCGGCGCTCATGTTCGCGGCCTGGGGGGTGCTGGTCTGGCTCGGCCGCCCCCGGGTGCTGCTGGACGGCCTGTTCTTCGCCCTGGCGGCCATGTTCGCGTGGGACCCGCTGTGCGTCTTCGACGTGGGCCTGCAGCTCTCGGCCGCCGCCGTGTGCGGGCTGGTGCTGCTCCTGCCCCTGGCGGAGCCCGTTTTCACCTGGCTCGGCAAGGCCGGCCCTCGGCGTATCGCCGTGGTCCCGCTCGGCTGGCTGCTGGTGACGCTGGCGGCCCAGCTCTCGGTGCTGCCCATCCAGTTCTCGGTATTCGGGGAGGCCAGCCCGCACCTGTACCTGAACCTGCTCTGGGCCCCCCTGGTGGATTGGGCCGCGCAGCCGTTGGCCTACCTGGGGGCGCTCACGGTCACCTGGTGGCCCGGCCTGGGCGATCCGCTGCTCTCCTGGTCGGCCAGGGTCTGCGAGATATTGCTCGAAAGCCTCAAGTACATGGACGCGCGCGGCTGGCTCGCGGTGTTTCCGGTGCAGCGCCCCTGGCAGCCGGAGGTGTTGGGGTACGCAGTCCTCCTTGGCGGACTGGCCTGGATACGCGGCCTCCCGAACAGGCACCGCGCCGCCTGGCTGGCGCTCGGCCTTGCGCTTTTGATTGCGCCGCCGCTGTACCGCGCCTGGGACTTGAGCAGCGACCGGGTGCGCCTGACCGTGCTGGACGTGGGCCAGGGCCAGTCGGTGCTCCTGGAAGCGCCCGGAGGACGGCGCTACCTGGTGGACGGAGGAGGAACGCTGTCCGGAAGCTTCGACCTGGGGCGCTCAGTCCTCTCGCCCGCGCTCACCTGGGGACGGCCGCCTGCGGTTGAAGGGATCGTCATGTCCCACCCGGACCGGGACCACACAGGGGGATTCGTCTACCTGCTGAACACTTACCGGGTGGGATTTCTGGCGGGCAACGGCGAGCTGCCCAAGGCAGAAGATTTCAACACGGCGCTTCACGCAAGCGGGCTCACGCCCCGCGCCTGGCGCGCCGGGGAGTGCATCGAGCTGCAACCGGACCTGTTCCTGGAGGTGCTGCACCCCGCCGAGGGCTATCACAGGAACGGCAACGACGCGTCGCTGGTCTTGCGGGTGGTCTGGCACGGGCGGGGGCTGGCGATGCTCCCGGGAGACGCGGGCAAGGACGCCCTCATCCCCCTGGGAGGCTCAGGGCGGGACATGGCCGCCGACGTGCTGGTCACGCCCCACCACGGCAGCAAGAGCGCCCTGGCTCCAGGGTTCTACCGGAGCGTGGGGGCCACATGGGCGCTCATCAGTTGCGGGCGCGGCAACACTTTCGGCTTCCCCGCCCCGGACGTGGTCCAGACGCTTGCGCAGTCGGGCGCGGCCACGCTCTCCACGGCCTACGCCGGGGCGATCACCGCCACCTGGGAGTCGCCGGACGGGCCGCCCGTGGTGCGGACGATGCATTGAACCGGGGTATTTCCTACGGCCCGCCCGCAGGATAACCGCTGGCCGGAGCGCCCTCCTCGGGCTCCACGTGGATCACCACCCGCCCGATGTCCTCGACGGCGGCCCGGACCATGTCCTCCAGGCGGGCCGTCATCTCGTGGGCGTGGCCGATGGACACCGACGGGTCCATGCGGCAGTGGAAGCTCACCGCATACTTCGTCCCCAGCCGGTGCACGGCCACGCCGTGGCAGTCCGTCACCCCGTCGGTTGTGCCCACCAGATGCTCCACCCGGCGCTTCACGTCCTCGGAATGGTCCACCCGGTTGTCCCTGGCCAGATCGGCCTCGCCCACGGGCTCGATGTGGCTGGCGATGGTCACGGGCTCCTTGAGCACCCCGCGCACTTCGTCCTCGAACTGCGTGACCAGCTCGTGCGCCCGGGCCAGGCTTAAGCCGTCCGGCACCTCCACATGCATCTCCAGGTGCAGGCCGCTCGGGCTCTGATGAGCGCGCAGCCCGTGAACCCCCAGGGCCTGCCTGGC
Organism: Fundidesulfovibrio terrae; assembly: GCF_022808915.1. Lineage (NCBI taxonomy): Bacteria > Pseudomonadati > Thermodesulfobacteriota > Desulfovibrionia > Desulfovibrionales > Desulfovibrionaceae > Fundidesulfovibrio > Fundidesulfovibrio terrae. Next base: position 654,828 of record NZ_JAKZFS010000001.1, on the reverse strand, counting down.
GGCCACCCCGCGCACCAGTTCGAACAGGTCGCGCTCCTGGGCGGCAACGGGCGTCAGGTGCACCACCACGTCCGCGCCGGGAAGAATCTCCTTCACCGCGTCCTCAGCCCGGGCCCCGATCTTGTGGGCCTCCTCGAAGCTCGCATGGCGGGAGATGTCCAGGATCAGGTCCACGAAGGCCGACGGACCGGAAATCCTGGCCCGAACCTGCCCCACGCCACGCACCCCTTGGATGTCCTCCACGGCGGAGCGTATCTCATCCACCATGTCCTGCGAACCGCCGTCCAGGAGCACGTCTATGGCCTCGCGCCCCAGGCGCACGCTCACCCAGACCACGATGGCGCTCACGCCAAGCGCGGCCACGGCGTCGGCGCGCTCCAGCACGGAGCGCCAGGGGGAGCCGACGGGGAGCATCTGCGCGATCCAGACGCAGCCGAGGCCCAGAATGACCACCGCCGAGGACCAGATGTCCGTGGAGAAGTGTAGGGCGTCGGCCTCCAGGGCCTGGCTGTTGTGCTTTTCGGCCATCCTCTTGAGCATGCGGGAGCGTGAAATATCGATGACGATGGACACGGCCATGACCCCGAAGCTCCACCAGGTGACCTCCACAGCCTCGGGGGCGTAGAAGAGCCGGTTCACGGCCTCGCGCACGATGTAGACGCAGGTCAGCAGCAGAAGGAGCGTCTCCACCAGGGCGGAGAGGTTCTCCATCTTGCCGTGCCCGTAGGGGTGGCGGGTGTCGGCGGGAACGGAGGAGTAGCGCACCGCGAAATAGGTGACGGCGGCGGCAACCAGGTCCAGGCCCGAATGGGCCGCCTCGGAGAGGATGCCCAGGGAGTTGGTGGACAGGCCCACGGCCAGCTTCATGGAGGTGAGAAAGACCGCCGCCACGAGCGAGGACATGGCCGCCCCGCGCTTTTCCTTCCCGGCTTCATGGCTGTCGATGTGCATCGTCGGCCAGTAGCCTATCAGAGGGGTTTTTGTGAAGTTGTGAAGCTGATTGTCATAATTGCTCCGGACAGCGCAAAAAATGTCAAGCGGCCGCGAACAGGTTCTGTTAGACACCCAACATGTCCGAGACGGAAAAAAGCTACCGCCGCCGCATGCTCACGGTGCTTTCGCACATCCAGGAGAACCTGGACGGTGAGCTCACCCTGGAGGGGCTCTCGCGCATCGCCGGGTTCTCGCGTTTTCATTTCCACCGCATCTTCCTGGGCATGACCGGGGAGACCGTGGGGGCGCACATCCGCCGCCTTCGCCTGACCCGGGCCGCATGGCGCCTGGAGTTCACCGGGGCGAGCGTCACAGAAACGGGACTGGAGGCCGGATACGATGCGGCCGAGGCATTCAGCAGGGCCTTCAAGGCCCAGTACGGGGAATCGCCCAGCCGGTTCCGGGAGTATTCCCGAAAGCGCCGCCGGGAGCGCGTGGCCGAGCTGTTCCCCTTCCCCGAGGATTTTCTCAACCACAATCTCAAAGGAGCTGTCGCCGTGGACGTGATCGTAAGCCGTAAGGAAGCCCTGCGAGTGGCCTGCACCCGGGCCGTGGGGCCTTATGCCCAGTCCGCCAAGGAGGCCTGGGGCAAGATGATGGCTTGGGCCGGACCCAAGGGGCTTTTCGGCCCGAGCACCCGCTTCATCGGGGTCGGCTACGACAACCCCAACACCACCGCGCCGGAGCTTCTGCGCTACGACGCCTGCGTCACCGTGGGGCCGGACGTGGACGGCGAGGGGGAAGTCGTGGTCACGGAGCTGCCGGGCGGCGAGTATGCCACGGTGGTTCACAAGGGGCCCTACGAAGAGCTGGAAAAGACCTACATGTGGTTCTACGGGGTGTGGTTGCCCCAGTCCGGGCGGGAGCCGGCCGTGCGGCCCGGCTACGAGGTGTACCTGAACGACCCGTGCACCACCGCGCCGGCAGAGCTTCTGACCGAGATCAACATGCCGCTGGAAGAGAAATAACCTCCCCTCTTCACGCAAAAACCGGCCGGGACTTTCGTCCCGGCCGGCCGTTCACAACATCTCACGAATCCCGCGAAGCCTACTGAGGGTCCAGGGGGATCATCCCCCTGGCGGGTCCGGGCGGAGCCCGGCTCCTGCATCTTCTTTAACAGAAGTTCAGCTTCCCCTTCAGGTCGTCCATGACCACGGCCGCGGCCTCGCGGGCCTTGTCGTTCCCGTTCTTCAGAATATCCCAGGCCAGATCAGGATCTTGATCGAACTCGCGGCGCCGCGCCTGCATGGGCTCCAGGAAATTGAGCAGGTTGGCGAACATCTTCTTCTTGCAATCGCCGCAGCCCATGGTGGCGGCGCGGCAGGCGCAGGCGACCTCGGCCACCTCGGCGGCCGGGGTGACCAGCTGGTGGTAGGGGAACAGGTTGCACTCGTCGGGCTCGCCGGGGTCCTTGAGGCGCACGCGCTTGACGCAGGTGACCATGCCCGTGACCTTCTTGCGGATCGCTTCCGGGTCCTCGCCCAGGTAGATGGCGTTGCCGTAGCTTTTGGACATCTTGCGCCCGTCCAGGCCGGGGAGCTTGGGGGCCTGGGTGAGCTTGGCCTCGGGCTCCACGAAGGTCTCGCCCCAGAGGTGGTTGGCGCGCCGGGCGATCTCGCGGGTGAGTTCCAGGTGGGGCAGCTGGTCGTGTCCCACGGGAACCCACTTGGGGTTGTAGATGAGGATGTCCGAGGCCATGAGCACGGGATAGCCCAGGAAGCCGAAGGTGGAGAGGTCCTTGGTGCCGTCGAGCTGATCGCGCACGTCCTTGTAGGTGGGGTTGCGCTCCAGCCAGCTCACGGGGGTGATCATGGAGAGCAGGAGGTTCAGCTCGGCGTGCTCCTTGACCTGGGACTGCTGGAACATGACGCAGCGGTTGGGGTCGAGTCCGGCGGCCACCCAGTCCTTCACCAGCTCGGGCACGAATCCCTTGATCCTCTGGGGATCGGCGTATTCGGTGGTCAGGGCGTGCCAGTCGGCCACGAAAAAGAGGCAGTCGTGGTCCTTGTGGAAGTCGATCCAGTTGACCAAAACGCCGAAATAGTGCCCCAGGTGCAGGGGGCCGGTGGGACGCATGCCGGAGACGATACGGTTGTTGGCGGTCATGGGCGGCTCGCTAGATCAGAAGGTTGTAGAGGGACGACACCACCGGGCCGAGGATGCGCCCGAGCACCCCGGTGATGGCGAGCAGGATCACGACGACGAAGCCCCATCGCTCCAGGCGCGCGAGCTCATAGGCCCAGCGCTTGGGCAGAAGGCCCATGAGCAGGTGTCCGCCGTCCAGGGGCGGGATGGGCAGCAGGTTGAACACGCCCAGGGCGAGGTTCACCTGCACGCTGGCGATGGTCATGTAGAGAAGCGGCACCAGCACGTAGCCCTTGAGCGGGGACGCGCCCAGGGCTCCGCCCGCGTACTCGAGCCCGGAGAGGGCCAAGGCCGAAAGCAGGGCCAGCACGAAGTTGGAGAGCGGCCCGGCCGCCGACACCAGCACCATGCCCATGCGGGGGTTGCGGAAATAGCGTCCGTCCACGGGCACGGGCTTGGCCCAGCCGATCATCTGGGTGAGCACGAAGGCCAAAAGCCCCATGGGATCGAGGTGCTTGAGCGGATTGAGCGTCAGGCGTCCGGCGAGTCTCGCGGTGGGGTCACCCAGCAGGGCGGCCATGGCTCCGTGGGAAACCTCGTGGAAGGTGACGGCCATCAGCATGGGGGGAGCGAAGATCGCCAGTTTCAGCAGAAACTGGCTCATATCCTGGAAAAACATGGGCAGGGGCTAGCATGAAGCCCGGGGGAGGGCAAGAGCAAGGGGCCGGAGGGCGACGCCCTCCGGCCCCTTGGGTCGGGCTTGTTTACGCGCCTGCCGAAGCCTTGCCCAGGGCCAGGGAAACCTTGGACTTGAGCTCGGCCAGGTCAACGGACTTGACCACGTAGTAGTCGGCCGCGATGGACTTGAGGTCGTGCTGGAAGGAGTCGTAGGCGGTGGAGAGGATCACCGGGATGACCTGGTCCTTGCCGCGGATCTCCTGGAGCAGGTCGAGGCCGGAACGGTTGGGGCCGAGCTTGATGTCCAGCACCACCACCAGGGGCTTCTCGCGTTCGAGGACGGAGAGGATAGGCTCCTCGCCGTCGGAGGTGGCGACCTCGTAGCCTTCGCCTTCGAGTTCTTCTTGGTAGAGCATGCGGATGTGCTTCTCGTCGTCCACCACCAGGACCTTTTTCGAACTCATGGAGACCTCCGGAGCTTGGCGCGTCACGCGCTCTTACAAGTCTACGGTATGCTCAAAAACATCGGCCCGGTCAATACGTTTCCCCGCCGCGCCACGCTTGCCCTTCCGGGCGGCTCGGGGTAGGACCCCGCCCATGGTAACGATCGTCATGGAATCCACGGGAGAGCGCCACGAGTTCCGCAAGCTGAACACGGTGATCCAGCTCCTGAACAAGCTCAAGCTGAAGTCGTCCGAGGTGCTGGTCATCCGTGGCAGGGAACTGCTCACGCCGGACCGCGAAATCGGCACCCAGGGCGAGATCCGCATCCGCCACGTCGTGTCCAGGGGGTAAGCGACCATGAAATGCCGCCGCTGCGGGGAACTGGCCCAGGTGGCCCTCCCCAGCCACCACACCGGCTTCTGCGCCCCCTGCTTCGAAAACTATTTCCTGCGACAGGTGGAACGGGGCATCCACGAGCACAAGCAGTTCACAAAGGAAGACAAGCTGGTGCTGGCCGTCTCGGGCGGCAAGGACTCGCTGGGGCTTCTGCTGGCCCTGACCGAGCTCGGCTACGCCGTCACCGCGCTGCACATCGATCTGGCCATCCCCGTGTCGTCGGAGAACGCCCGGAGCACGGTGGAGGCGTTCTGCGCCAAGCACTCCATCCCCTGCCACATCCTGGAGATGGCCGGGAAGGGCCTGCCCATCCCCGAGGTGAAGAAGAAGGTCAACCGGCCAATCTGCTCGGTGTGCGGCAAGATCAAGCGCCACTGGTTCAACCGCTACGCCTTCGAGGAAGGCTTCGATGTGCTGGCCACCGGCCACAACCTGGACGACGAGGTGGCCCGGCTCTTCGCCAACACCCTGCGCTGGGACCAGGCATACCTGGCCGGGCAGGGGCCGGTGATGCCCGCCGAAGGCCGCTTCGTGAAGAAGGTCAAGCCTTTGTGCCGCCTGACCGAATACGAGACCGCCGTGTGGTGCTTTCTGAAGGGCATCGACCACGTGCTGGCCGCCTGCCCCTATTCGGGCGGGGCCAGCTTCACCGGCCACAAAAAGCTGCTGGCCGACCTGGAGGAGAGAAGTCCGGGCATGAAGATGCAGTTCTACGGCCACTTCCTCGCCACCGGCAAACCGGCCTTCGAGGCTGTGGTGGAAAACGCCCCGCCGCTCAAGGAATGCTCCGACTGCGGCTTCCCGTCCTCCCAGGACATGTGCGGGGTCTGTCGCATCAAGAGGCTTCTGGAGAGCTAGGCGGTGGATCTGGCGGCGTGGATCGACTCCCGGGAGCGCGCAGCCCTTGCGCGCGTGCGCTTGGCCGGGCTGTGCTTGGCGGCGGCGCTTCTGGCCCTGGCCGCGTGGCTGGGCTTTCGCGAAGCCCGGCTGGCCCCGCTGCCCGGCTACGCCCGCGAGGCAGTGCGGGCGGAATATGCGATCGAGGAACGGCTGCGTCTCAAAAGCCTGTCCTCGGCCATCTACCTGGCCAAGGTGCGCCGGAACTCCCTGCTCAAGGACATCACCGGCGACTTCGGCCTGTCGGCCCCGTGCTCGAAGTTGGACGACATGCGCGGCCTGGCCCCGGCCTCGCCCTGCGCGGCTGCCTGGGACGCCGCCCTGGCGCGCATCTGGAAGGCGGCCCATGGCCCGGACGCGCCGCCCGTGCCGGAGGCGCTCAAACGCGACCGCTGGGGAGCCCCCTACCTGCTGGACCAGTCCGAGGCGTCGTGCGGCCTGTTCGGAGTCTGGTGTCCCCCCGACGTGGTCAGCTCGGCCGGCCCCGACGGCAAGCCCAACACGGACGACGACATCCAGGAGACCATCCCGCAGCACCTGGGCCCTTCACGCATCCAGACTCCCTGAGCTACGCCTCCCCCACCAACCAGACGAGCTTGCCCGCCGGGCGCACCAGTCCCGCCGGGTAGCCGCCCCCGTCGTCCGAAAAGGCCGACCGGGCCAGAGCCGCCTTGTCCGCCCCCGAAGCCAGGAAGAGCACGAGGCACGCGGCGTTCAGCACCGGCAGGGTCAGGGTCAGGCGGGGAACCGGCGGCGAGGCCCCGGCATAGAACACGGGGACGACCCAGCGGACGCGCTCGCCCAGGGCGGGCTGTCCCGGAAAGAGCGACGCGGTGTGGCCGTCGCCCCCGAGCCCGAGATGGACCACATCGAAAGCGGGGATACCCCCTTCCCCGAAGAACCGCCGCAGGACGGCTTCATAGCCGGCCGCGGCTTCCCCTTGGACCGAACGGTCCGTTGCGTCCGCATGAATCGCCCGGCCTTCCTGGACAGGCTGCCCCGCTCCGGGCGCGGATGCTCCCGGGGCGTCCGGGCTCGGCCCGGCCCCGTTGACGCCTCCGGGCCACATGGCCCCCCGCATGGGGTGGACGTTGGCCTCGGGGATGGGCGCGCGCGACAGCAGGCGCTCCCGGGCCATGCGGTAGTTGCTGTCCGGGGAATCGGGCGCCACGAGGCGCTCGTCGGCCCAGAAAACGTGAACCTTGTCCCAGGGCAGGTCCTCGGCGGCCAGCAGTTCGAAATAGCGGGCCGGGGTCGCTCCCCCGGACAGGGCCAGGGAGAACCGCCCCCGTGCGGCCACGGCGTCGCGGGCGGCGGCAGCGGTCAGGGCGGCGGCCCGGAGGCTCGCGGCCTCCAGTCCGGGAAACGCCTCAAGGCTTCTGGCGGTCATCGGTCAACAGATCCTTCAGATAGCGGGGGTGTACCATGCTGGCGTCGCGGGGCCCCCAACTTCCGGACGGATAGAACTTGAGGTTCTCCTCGATCACCTCGCGCTGCTCGCACATCGCAAGGATCGGGGTCAGATACTCCCAGGAGAGCTCCACGCCGTCCTGGCGCCAGAACAGCATGTGGTCGCCCAGCATGCAGTCCACCAGCACCTTCTCGTAGGAATCCACCGTGGGGCCGGCGTCCCCCTCCTTGAGGTTGAAGTTCATGGAGGCGGTGCGCAGGCAGAATCCCTCGCCGGCCTTCTTGGCCTGCAGGGTCATGTGGATGGTTTCGTTGGGGTAGACCTCCATGACCAGGCGGTTGGCCAGGATGCGCTCGCCCACAATGTCGCGGTAGATGGAGTGCGGCACTTCCTTGAACTGCACCACCATGCGGGTGATCTTGCGCTTCAGGCGCTTTCCGGAACAGATGTAGAAGGGCACCCCCTGCCAGCGCCAGTTGTCCACGTAAACCTTGAGCATGGCGAAGGTCGGCGTGCTGGATGCGGGCGAGACGCCCGGCTCCTGCCGGTAGCCCGGAACGGATGCGTCCTCGCTGGCGGCGTACTGGCCGAGCACCAGATGCCCGAAGCCCTTCTGCGGGTCGAAGGGACGCAGGCTCCTGTAGAGCTTGGTCTTCTCGTCCAGCACCTCCCTGGCCCGGAACACCGACGGCGGCTCCATGGCCGCCAGGGCCAGAAGCTGCATCATGTGGTTCTGGAACATGTCCCGGAGTACCCCGGCCTCCTCGTAATACCCGGCCCGGTGCTCGACCCCCAGTTCCTCCGCGGCCAGCACCGAGACGTAGTCCACGAAGTTGCGGTTCCACACGGGCTCGAACACCGCGTTGGCGAAGCGGAACAACAGCACGTTCTGTACGGTGTCCTTAGCCAGGTAGTGGTCGATGCGAAATATCTGGTCTTCGCCAAAATGCTCGTGCAGGGCCGCGTCCAGCACCCGCGAGGAGGCCAGGTCGCGCCCGAAGGGCTTCTCCACCACGATCCTGGTCCAGGTGTTCTTGCACTTGTTGCCGGAGAGACCGGCCCGGCCGAGCACCCCGGCCACGCTCTCGTAGAGCGTGGGGGGGATGGCCAGGTAGAACATGCGGTGGCCGGGCAGGTTCATGGCCAGCTCGGCCTCCTCGATGGTCAGGCGAAGCCTCTCGTAGCTGTCCGGATCGGCGTACTCCAGAGTCTGGTAGTACAGGCGGGGGGCCAAGGCGCTCCAGTCGATCTTCGCCAGGTTCCCCGAGGCTTCAAGCCACTGCCGGACCTTCTCCCGAAAGGAATCGGTGGTCATCTCCGTGCGCGAGGTTCCCACGATGGCGAAGCGCTCGGGCAGGTCTCCCGACTCGAAAAGCCGCGCCAGGGCGGGGAAGAGCTTGCGCGAGGACAGGTCTCCTGAAGCGCCGAAAATGACGATGGCGCAATCCTCCGGGCGCGAGGTCACGCGGCAGCCCATGGAGTCGTCGGAAATCGTCGGGGACAGGACCACGGCTATTTCTCCTTCCTGACCACGGCGTGCCCGCCGAACTCGTTGCGCAGCCCGGCCAGGACGCGGTCGCCGAAGTCGTTCGCATTGCGGGAGCGGAAGCGCTCCATGAGCGAAAGCGTCAGCACAGGGGCGGGCACGGCGTTGTCCACGGCCTCCTGTACGCTCCAGCGGCCCTCGCCGGAATCCTGCACGAAGGCGGTCAGTTGATCCAGGCGCGGGTCCTTGGCGAACATGTCCTCGCAGAGCTCCAGCAGCCAGGAGCGCACCACGCTGCCCTGGTTCCACAGGTGCGACAGCTTGGCGAAGTCGAGGCCACCGGAGTAGCGCGAGGCGTCGAGCAGGGCGAAGCCCTCGGCGTATGCCTGCATCATGCCGTACTCGATGGCGTTGTGCACCATCTTCACGTAATGGCCCGAGCCCGTGTCCCCGCAGTGCATGTATCCCTCGGGCGGGGCCAGGGACTTAAGTATCGGTTCGATGTGCTCGAAAGCCGCCTTGGGGCCGCCCACCATGGTGCAGTAGCCCACCTTGAGGCCCCAGATGCCGCCGGACACGCCCGCGTCCACGTAGGTGACCCCAAGCGTGGCAAGCTCCGGGGCGCGGCGGACGTCGTCGGAGAAGCGGGAGTTGCCGCCCTCAACCAGGATGTCGCCGGGTGAAAGAAGGGGTTTCAATTCCTCGATGTGCTCCTCGGTCACGTCCCCGGCCGGGAGCATGAGCCAGACCACGCGCGGCGCGGGCAGCTTGGAGACCACCTCCGCCAGGGAATAGGAGGCGATGGCCCCTTCGGCGGCGATCTCGTCCACCTTGGCCGGGGTGCGGTTGTACGCCACGACTTCATGCCCACTCTGAATGAGGCGGCGGACCATGTTCATGCCCATGCGCCCAAGACCAGCCAGACCGATTCGCATACGGGGTCTCCTTGAGAAGGTTCTGGGACACCCATACGGGAATTCAGGCGGCGTTGCCAGGGGGGAACAGGAAAAAAGGACGCTTGCCGCCAAGACGGACGGGACAGACGGACAAAGCAGGAAAGCCCCGGAGCGCGGCCGCGTTCCGGGGCTTTTCCGTGCGGGCTGAAGCTAGTCGGTGACCACCATGACACTGGAGGCCTTGACCATGGCCTTCACGGTCATGCCTACCTTGAGGCCCATGGATTCGACGGAATGTTTGGTGATGATGGACACCACCTCGATGCCGGGAGCCACTTCGATGACCACCTCGGAGTTGACGGCTCCGTTGGTGAGCTTGACGATCTTGCCGGGAAGCAGGTTGCGGGCGCTGACTTTCATGGTCGTTCTCCTTGTCTTTGCGGTTATCAGGAGTGCCGCGCAGGGCGCGACGCAGAGAAAGATCCATCATAGACCGAAAACGAAAAGTCATGCCACGATTTATATTCGTGACTCAAAAGTGTGGGAGGAATATTTTCGGAAGTTTCCCACATAGCGCTGTATTGGGAGACAAGGAGGCGATTTTGAATATCCTGCGTGGTCATCGCCCGACTGAACCGGGACACCTTTCACAGAGGATTTCACCACATGAGGACAGAGCAGGAGCTCAAGGAAAACCTGGCCAAGTATTGGCGGCAATCCAACACGGCCTTCGAGGTGCCGGACGGCACGCATCCCGACGATCCGAACCAGCACGGAGCCGTCGTCCAGCAACCGGACCGGCTGGCCGGGCAATGGGCCGCTTCGCAACCGCCCGCCATCCAGCCCTTCGATGAAGTGCATGCGACTCTCCTGGGCGACCCGAAAGTCGCCGCCCTCTTCCAGGACCACTGGAACGACGCCTTCAAACCCCACGACCTCGGCCCCCCGCCCGGCGACGCGACAGGTCAGCTGCGCTGGTACATCCTGCGCGACCTGAACGAGCACCATCACAAGCGCCACAAGCTCGACTTCGAGGACGCCAAGAAGCACCGGGTGCGCCAGCGGGTGGAAAAGCTTTTCGGCAAGCTGGCCCAGTCCGACCCGCTGTTCGGGCTGACCAGGGACGTGATGGACTTCTATGTGGAGGGCCTGCCGCCCTCCGCCCAGCGGGCCATGCAGCGGATGTTCACCCGCTGCCCCGGAGATGCCTTGGAGTTCTACCGGGAGATCCGCCGGATCGCCGAGAAGGTGGTCCGCAAGCGCCACTCCCGCAAGGCCTCCAGCCGGAACGCCGACTGAACTTTTCCTCCTGGATGAGCGGATGAGGCACGCCACCCCGAGAAGGCGCACGGAAGAACCGGGGGAACTCGCCTCACCCCGAAACAATCAAGGAGACAGACGATGCCGTACTCGGAACGAGTCGCGGAAGCGTATATCGAGGCCAAGGACAAGCCCAGGCAGCAGGACATGCTGGTCAGGCAGGGGCAGTTCGACAAGGACCCCGTGACGGGAGAATCCTACGCAAATCCCAAATGGAGGCTTCCGACCAAGGAAGAAGCGGACAAGACCATGGCCAAGTTGGATGGCATAGTCGCCGGTGTCGGAACGTTTGCGGGCGGCCTTGGCCCGGTTCCACTGGGAGTTGCCGCCATAGGAGGCGGAGCATACCTCGGGAACCGCCCGGCAATAGAAAACGACATCCGATCAAAGGCTTCCGAACCAGTTTTTGAAAACTGGGACGAAAACGACTACCAGAATTACTATCGCAACTGGGATTAGCGTCTTGCGGCGGTCCTTTGGGCCGCCGCATTCATAATGACATGCACCTTGAAACACTAATGACGAACCAAGAAAACATCACCGTAAATATCGCCCACCTCAGGATTTCTAAAAAGATCCGCAATCGGCCCATGTTTGCTCCCGCTCCAGCCCCGATCCGCATTCTATTCCGAGTTCAATTCTCCAAGAAAGAGGCTCACATCTGGCTACGAAATATCAAGATCACAATCCCATGCAGAATCGTTGTGGAATAAACATGCCAGCGCTGCGATTACCAACAAATTGAAAGTACTTTGATCTTCATTGTCTCCGCGCACCCTCCCTTGCGACAGCTCGAACCCCGGCGGCGGCATTACCCACTGCCAGAATAGCCTACGCCGAACCAAAAATTCGTCAAGACTATTTCCCCTTCCTCAACTGATATTTCACCACCGCCGAGTTATGCTCCTCTAGCGATTTCGAGAAGTAGTGGGTGCCGTCGTTCTTCGAGACGAAATACAGGAAATCATGCGGTTCGGGATTGGCCGCGGCCTTGAGCGCCTCCAGGCCGGGATTGCAGATGGGGCCGGGCGGCAGGCCCGGGTGCTGGTAGGTGTTGTAGGGGTTTTTCGGGTCGTCCAGGTGGACGCGCTTCAAATTGCCGTCGAACTTCTCGCCCAGGCCGTAGATGATGGTGGGGTCGGTCTGCAGAAGCATCTTGAGCCTCAGCCGGTTGGCGAACACCCCGGCGATCCTGCCGCGCTCGCCTGCCTGGCCGGTCTCCTTCTCCACGATGGAGGCGAGCGTCACCGCATCGAAGAGCGCCCGCCCTTGCGGCGCTCCCTGGGGCCAGGCCTTGGCCACGGCCTTCTGGAACTGGGCCAGCATGGCCTCCACCACCTGCCGGGCGTCGTTGCCGGGCTTTTTCGTGAACAAGTAGGTTTCGGGGAAGAGGAACCCCTCGGCGTTGTCGGCCGGGACGCCGTATTTCGCCAGCACGTCCTTGTCGCGGGCCGCCCGGTCGAAGCTCTCCACGCTTCCGAGCCCGGCCTGCTCGGCGAGCCTGGCGATCTGGCGCAGGGTCAGGCCCTCGGGCACGGCCACCTTGTAGAGGATGGCCTGGCCGCTCACCAAAAGATCCAGCACCTTCTGGGGAGTGGCGCCGGTGGAGAGCAGATACTGACCGGCCTTGAGCTTCACGTCCTGCTTGGAGAATCGCGCCAGGATCTTGAAGGCCAGCGGGTCCGTGACCACGCCCTCCTTGTAGAGCAGGCCCGCGATGGCGTCGAAGCCCATGCCCTGCTCGATGGTGACGGTGATTTCCTTGCCGGGGGTCTCAGGGGGAACGGTCAGGAAGCGGTGGGCACGCCAAGCCACTATGGCGGCGCAGGCCATCACCATGAAGACCAGGACCGAAAGGGCGCGTCTGTACATCAGGAATTCCTTGCGGGCTAAGGCGTCTGCGGACGCCACTGCGCCGTCACGTCGCGGGCGGCCTCCGGCGCGCCCAGATAACTTTGCAGGATGCGCACGGCGGCCTGCTGGTCCAGCGCCGCCTTGCGCTTCGAAGCTTTAAGCCCGGCGGCGCGCAGGTCGTCCAGGGCTTCCTCGCTGGAGAGGGTCTCGTCCATGAGCTTCACGGGCACGGCCACGCGCCGGGCCAGGCTGGCCGCGAAGTTGGCCGCCTGCCGGGCCGTGAGGCTGTCACGCCCCTCGGCCGGGGCGGGCCAGCCCACCACGACCAGCTCGACGAACTCGGAGGCCACGATCCCCGCGATCTCGGAGAACAGGGCCTCGCGCCCGCCCTTTTCCGTGCGTTCCACGGTTTTGTGCGGAAAGGCCATGGAGCCCCCCGGATCGGACAGGGCCAGCCCCACACGCTTGAGACCGAAGTCCACGCCGAGCACGCGCATCAGCCGGTCGTCACTGTCTCGCCGTAGGACACCACGCGCTTTTTGCCCTCCTGGCGGGCGTGGGCCAGGGCCTTCCTGAAGGTCCGCTTCCACTTGGGGCCTTCCCACACGGCGGCCAGATACTCGAGCGTATGGTACACGCTCTGCTTGCGGCCCATGCGCAGAAGGCAGCGCTTGATGCCGATCTTGCACGAGGGGCAGCCCACCAGGACGGGCTGGGTCTCGCTGCCGGCGTCGCCCAGGTCCTTGTGCAGCTGCTCCTGCTTGCGCAGGCGGATGCGGTTGAAGATGTCCGGGCTGGTCATGGCGCCAAGTCCCGATTCGCCGCAGCAGCCGGGGGACATGTCCACCTTGGAGGCCGTCAGGTCCGCGAGGGCCTGGCGGTACATTTCCGGGGCCTTGGCCAGGGACACGCCCTCCCACTCGGCGTGGCAGGCGGCGTGGTAGATCAGCCTGGAGGACGGCTTCAGCCCGTCGGCGGCCCGCTCCGGAAGGCGCGAGAGCAGATACTGCACCACGTCGAAGTGCGGAATCTTGTTCCCGGCAATGACCTCTGTCTCGTAGCCGGACAAAGTCTCGCGGCAGGTGCCGCATGCGGTGAGCACGGCCTGGGGCTTCACTCCCTCGTTGGCGGCCTTGACGAATATCTCGCCCAGGGCCTCGATGTTGCGGGCGCGGTTCTTGCGGTAGGCGTCCTGGTAGCCGGAGGACAGCAGCGGATAGCCGCAGCACATGTGCCGCTCCGGAATGACCACGGACACTCCCGCGCGCAAGAGCAGGTGGATGGCGCTCATGCCGATGGTGCGCCAGAACAGGGCCGCTCCGCAGCCGGGGAAGTAGAACACGGACTCGCCGGTGGGGCGCTCGGGGATGAAGATGCCCCCCTTGTCCAGGGACAGGGCGTCGGCCAGGTTCTTGAACCCGGTGATGGGCCCCGAGCCGTGCAGCATGGGGTTGGCGAAGCGTGACCGCCACGGGCCGGGGATCAGCCCAACCAGGTGGTTGCCCACGGCCTGGCCCCAGGCGGCCATCTTGGCCATGCTGGGCGCGCGCTCCTCGGGCTTCTCCGCGATATAGTGCAGCACCTTGGATTTGAGCCCGTGCCCGCCCGCGCCCTTCTCCTGCAGGAAGCCCCGCATGTCCAGGATGGCCCCAGCGGTGTTGATCTTCACCGGGCAGGCGGCGGTGCACTTGCCGCAGGTGGTGCAGCGCTCGGTCATCTTGCGCAGGCTGTCCAGGAGTTCGGCCGAAGGGCGTCCGTGGTGCACCTGGGAGTAGTAGATGGCCTCGATGAGCGCGCCCAGGCTTATGTTCTTGTTGCGCGGATGATAGATGAGCCCGCGCTCGGGATGGTACATGGGGCAGACCTGCTTGCACTTGCCGCAGCGGGTGCAGACCTGGATGTTGGTCAGCAGGTTGATGAGCTTGTCCTTGTCCGGCAGCGCGGTCTTGCGGATGTCTCTTATGAGCCGGTTGAAGGAGAAGGTGTAGGGCTCGCAGTCCAGGTCGCGCTTGACCAGCTTGCCCGGGTTCAGAATGTTCTTGGGATCCACCTGCTGCTTGTAGGCCCGCAGGGCGGTGATCTTGTCCTCGGGCAAAAACGCGATCTTGGTGATGCCGATGCCATGCTCGCCGGACACCGCGCCGCCAAGCTCCATGACCTTCTCGAACACGCGGTCAGCGGCCTCGTGGGCCTGGGCCAGCATCTCGGGATCGTTGGAGTTCACGGGCAGGTTCACGTGGCAGTTGCCGTCGCCGGCGTGCATGTGGTTGGCCACGATGATGCGCCGGGCCAGCATGTCCTGGTGGATGGCCTCGATGTCGTTGTAGAGCTTGGGATAGCGGGTCTTCAAGTCCGTGAAGAAGTAGTAGGCCTGGACCTCCAGCTCCTGGTCGTTGAGCTCGGCGGTGGTGCGGAGGCCGCGCAGGATCTCGGCCGCGAACTGCATCTCCATGGAGACGAAGCCGTCGGAGTCCGGGAATCCGGGCAGGCGCGTCACCTCCTGCAGGGCCTTGCGGTAGGCCTTGGCCAGGTAGCTGAGGTTCAGCTCCTCCAGGAAGTCGGAGAACTGGGGGATGACCTTGAGGGGGATGACCACGTCCTCGTTGATCTTGAAGCCCGAGGTGCGCTTGGCGATGGCCGAGAGCTTGTGGCGGTCCTCCCAGAAGAGTTCAGCCTCCTTCTCGTCGCGGGCCACGAAAGCGTCCACGCCCTCGTGCTTCTCGGCGATGGCCACGATGTCGGCCACGGACTTCTCCAGGGCGGAGAGGTCGTTGCCGTCGAGCTGGAGGGTGAGCACGCTTATGGGCTCGCCCTCGCACTTGGCGGACTTCTTCTGGTATTCGATGGCCTTGACGTACTTGGAGTTGAACTCCTCCAGGGCGGAGATCTTCACCAGGTCGCCCTCGAGGCGGATCTTGTCGCGAAGGGCCACCACGCCCTGGATGGTAAGCATGGCGTTGTGCATGGAACGCCCATAGAACTCCAGCACAAGCACCTTGGAGTAGGCCAGCTTCTCGTAGCAGATGAAGCAGGCCTCGGTGATGACGCCGTCCACGCCTTCCTTCTGCATGCCGGGCAGGCCGCCCAGGTACTTGTTGGAGACGTCCTTTCCAAGGCCCGCCCCCCTGATCTCGCTGCCGGGCAGGACCACGGTGTCGACCACCTGGCCCTTCTCGTCCACGATCTCGAAAAGGGCGGTTTCGCTCTCGAGAATCTTGTGCCGGGGATGGTCCACGCGCCGGATCTCGATGATGCTGGCGCCTGGCGTGACCATCTTGTAGGAGAGCAGGTTGTCGAGCGTGGTGCCGTATTCGAAGGCGTAGGGGCCGCCCGCGTTCTCTGAGATGTTGCCGCCGATGGAACTCGAGGCCTTGGAGGCCGGGTCCACGGTAAGGACAAGCCCCTTTTCGGCGGCGGCCCTGATGGCCTGCAGGGTGATGACGCCCGACTGCACGCAGATGGTGCGGTCCTCGGGGTTCACCGAGAGGATCTGCTTGAGCCGCGTCACCGAAAGCACCACGGTGCGCCGCCGGGCGGGCACGGCGCCGCCGGTGCAGCCGGAGCCGCCGCCGCGCGGGATGATGGAGAAGCCCATCTCGTCCGCCAGTTGCATGATGCGCTGCACGTGGACGGGCTTGTCCGGGGCCAGCACCATGAGAGGCAGCTCCATGCGCAGGTCGGTGGCGTCGGTGGAGCATTCCACCAAGTTGTGGGGTCCGTCCAGGATGGCCTTCTCGTCCAGGAACTGGGAGACCTTGGCCTTTAAGTCCTCGCGGAAGCGGACGTCGTCGTCGAAGACGGTCCAGAAGTCCTTCACTGCCTTGGAGATGGCCCGGAAGTATTCCGGGGTGAGCATGGTGGTGGACTGGGTGAGGCGCTTCTCCACGGACTCGCGCACGTCGGAGGCGTCGATGAAGGGGTTGTAGCGCACCAAAAAAAGTTCGCTGGCGAGCGAAACCGCCAGTTCCTGGACGTCCTCGGGCCACGTTCCGAACTCTCGTTCGCCGATTCCCAGCACGCGCGGGACCAGACGGTTGAGCGGAATCGATATATGGGGATTCTTTTCTGGCATGGGGGGAATACCTGCGATCAGTAATGGGAAGGCGTATACATTTAGTACCGGCCGGGACGGATGGCAAGGCGTTTCGATGGGGGGAACGCCTCGCTTTTTCCCGTGGACAAGCGGGCTTGAATTTGCTCATATCCTCGCTGAATCAGAAGGGAAACGGAGCCGTCACGCCAGCCCGCCGCATCCGGGCGCGCACGCCGGCCCCGCAGACACCACGTCAACCGGCGCGCCCGCAACGGCCACGGGAGGAACAATGTCCCACGATGCAGACCTGGCTCAGAAGAACCTGATCAAGGAAACACGCGGCGGCTACGAGAACGAAAAGATCTTCCGGCAGCTGGAAAAGCTGGTGAGCCGCATGGAGTCCATGCAGCAGGCCACGGCCGAGTTGCAAAAGGATATCCAGGCCATCAAGGACCATCTGGGCATCGGCTGATCACGCCGCGCCCCGTCCCGGCTTCAAAAACACGCGGGCCCGACCGGCATTCCGGTCGGGCCCGCGAAGCTCTTGAGGATTCCAAAGGAACGCAGTTCCTTTGGCCGCCGGAGGCATCTTAAAATCTTACTCCTGGGCGCCTTTCCAGCCGCCCAGGCACCTTCCCTCCGGCCTCATCACCTCGAACTATTTCAGTTTGGCCTCGATCTCGGCGATCAGGCCCGGATGCACGTCGTAGTTGCTCGCCTGGGCCTGCTTGACGCAGTTCATGGCCTGCGCGGCGTCGCCCTTCTCCAGGTAGACCAGGGCCAGGTTGTTCCAGGCGGGGCCGAATTTGGGGTGGAGTTCCACGGCCTTCTTGCTCATCTCCATGGACTCGTCCATCTCGCCGGCCATGTACAGGGCGCTGCCCAGCGTGCCGTAGGCCTGGACGAACTTGGAGTCGAACTTGATGGCCTGGCGCAGGGCCTTGATGGCGTCCTCCACCTGTCCCATCTGGAGCAGGCAGAAGCCGATGTTGGCGTGGGGCACGGCAAAGCGGGCGCGGGCCTTGAGAGCGGCCTGGTTCATGCGCAGGCAGCCTTCGATGTCGCCCTCGTTCATGGCCAGCCCGCCCAGCTGCACGTAGGCTTCGGCCATGGCCGGGGAGCGCTCGGCCGCGCGCAGGAAGCTGGTCTTGGCATCGTCGAAGCGGCGCTTGGAGAGGTAGGCCACTCCCAGGTTGTAGTGGGAGGTGGCGCACTGGTCGTTCTTATCCAGCTTCTCTTCAAGTCCGGCGATGTAGTCGTCGATATTCTCGGCGTTCATGGACATGGTGTTCTACCCCAATCGTTTGGACTGCGTGTATTCATCGAGCCGCCCCTCTTTGTTGAGGAGCTCGGCGTACCATAGGACGAAATCGAACATGCCCTTGACGCGTTCCGCGCCGTTGATCACGCCCATGCAGAGTTCCCAGGCGCCCTGGGAGTAGTCCGTGCTGACCGGCGCGCCGGGGGGCAGGGACCGCATGAACTCGTTCATGAGTTGCTGAGAGGTCCGCTTGGAGGTGTCGATGCGGATGTCGATGGGATCGAACGGCTTCTGGAACGGGTCCCAGTTGTCGTAGCCCATCTTGTCGATGAACTTGCGCCTGCGCGGGGCGATCTTGTCGTAGATGGCGCGCTTGTGGGCCTCTTCCTCGGGAGTGAGCGTCTTGGGCAGCACGGTTAGTCCTCCTTGGACTCCTTGAGGCCGAAGAACTCTTCGTCGTATTTGCTGAGCATGGCCATGGACACGGGCACGAGCATGTCCGCCAGATAGTCGTACTTGCCGCCCACACGCTCGACGGCGCGCGCGGAAAGATCGAGCAGGCGCTGCTGGAGCCTGGCGATGTTCACGGCCGGGTACTTGCCGCCCGGCGCGAAGCCGGACTTGCCGCACACGCGCAGCTGGCCGTTCACGTTGAGCGGCGCGCCGTAGAGGCGGCAGGTGACGGGGCGCGCTTCGTACATGGAGCACTTGTCGTCGTCGCCCAAAAGCGCGCAGCGGATGCGCTCACGGGCGAAGTCCTCCACGATCTTCTCGTCGGGGACCCCGGCCTTGTGGGCCTTCCAGGCTTTGTGCTTGAGGCGGTAGTGCTCCCGGTCGGAGCGGTTGGCGGCCTCGGTGAGGCGGTAGCGCCCGTCGCCCTTGGGGTGGAGCTCGTTGAAGCGCTTGTTGATGGCCAGCGCCTCCACCAGGGTGACGTCGAAGGGCGCGTGGCAGCAGTCGGCGCAGGCCACCTCGCAGCGCACCTGCTCGGGACAGACCGCCTTGACCTTGGCGAAGACGGCGTCCACTTCGGCCAGAAGGGCCTCGTACTCGGCGAAGATATCGGAAAAATCGGCGTCGATCACAAACACGCTCCCGGCCGCTGGTCGCGGCAGCCCATGATATAAGCCCGCTTTGGGTCCGGGCAAGAGTAAAACACAGGCGGGAGCGGCCCCCTACGGACCCGCTCCCGCCTGTTTTAATTCAACCGGGGAAGGGGATTATTCTTCCTCGACGGTGATGGCATCCTGATCGCACACTTCCACGCACGATTCGCAGCCCAGGCACTCTTCTTCGTTGATCACGACGGACTTTCCGTCCTGGAGTTCGTAGACTTCAACGGGGCACACGTCCACGCATTCGCCGTCGCCGGTGCACTTTTCCTCATCGACAGTGACCTTGTAACCCATGGTCCTAACCTCCAATCTCAAGTTTGGTTTGTTGCGTTCTTTGTCGAGGGCGGTCCCCCAGGACGTTGGACTCGCCCAAAAAACCAAATGATATAAGTGATTTAGATAGAGCTGCAAAGCAACCCGGTCCAGATGAGCACAGCCTTAGCCTCCCAACCGAAGCCCTGTCAAGCCGGGCGGAGCAAGCCCGTACAAGCTTTTTCGCCCCTCGGGAAAAAAACTTTTTCCCGCCCCTAAAGAACGCCCCCTGTTGGTCCGATAAGTTAGGCGGAGTCAGCTGGATTGCACCTCAACGGCCAAGGACAGGCTGGAACATGAGCAAGATCGTCGCATTGCGGCCAAACCGCGACACTATCCGCCCCGTGCTGATGCTTCTGACATCGCACCGGATCGACTGCATCCTGCTCTGCCTGCGCAGCCTGGAACGCTTCACCAATCTCGAGCGCTTCAAGAAGATCTACATCATCGCCAACGCGGTCAGCCCTGACCACGCGGCCATCCTCCACCGCTTCATGCACACCCGCACGAACGTGGAGGTGATCCATTGCTCCCCCAGGGGGCTGGTGCCCGCTGTCAACGCCGTGCAGAACGAAATCCTGGTCCGTCACATCGACGACGTCATCATCAAGATGGACGAGGACGTGTTCGTCGCCCCCCTGTGGCTGGAGCATCTGCTGGAAGGCTACCGGGCGCACCGCATAAGCAAGGACATCCCCATCGTCAGCGCCCTGTCGCCGGTAAGCCCTCCTGGACGCTTCGCCCTGGGCCGCTACCTCAAGGCCGAGCACGCCGCCGAGCGGGCCATGTTCGAGGGCGAGGTGGTGGAGGAGAACTGGGTATACCACCGCTGGATGTGGGAAAAAGTCACGGGCGAGAACTTCGTTGAGGGCTGGCTGGGGTCCAACCCGCAGCCGTACTTCTACCCAGGGTTCGCCACCATCAACTGCGTGATCTACGACCGCAGGCTCATCGAGGCGGTACTCCCCCTGCCCACGGAAAAGGTGCTGGGCTCGCCCTGCTCCGACGAGATGACCGTCAACTCGGTGATGCACGCCCGCAAGTGGAAGAACGCCGTGGTCAGCCGGGCCATCGCCCACCACTACAGCTTCTCGAAGTGCGAGGAGTACCTGCGCGCCCATGTGCCCCTGGACACGGTATGGCTGTATCTTCAGGATTTGTGGCGCCAGGAGCAGCTCAAGGCGCAGGGGTTCGGCGTGAAGAGGCTGGGCGAGGTGGTGACCATGGCTGGCGGCGGGAGGGGGTGAGGGCGCTTTTGCTCGCCAGTAACCGCCGGATATCAAACCTCGCTTCAGACCAAGATTTGCTTTTTACCCGCCTCATCTGTACGCAAACATATCACTGAAGTACCAGCGCTCATTTTCAACAACGATCGAACACCATGGCCATGCATGAGCAGGATAATTCGACGATTGATATGATATGACAACTTCTGAGCCGACGTTATTAAGAATTATCTTCACATCGCGTGCCGTTTCGAAATATTTTTTCAACGAATCATCCCCGACAAACAAATTCCTCTGCAGCCAACTCTCCCTGTCTTTGATCAACTCGCCAAGAATTTCCTTCGAATAATATTCATCGACAAACACAACCCTCTTCCGAACGTGCGACATCAATCGACCGGCATCTTCCGCGATTATTGCCCTCTGGATATCTTTTGCGATGGACATGACTGCCGGAGACCTCTCCTGTGAAAAGCAGATGTTGTGAAAGAGCACCATACTCCACAAAAGTGACGTGGATATTAAAATATATTTTTTCATATCTACTCCTTCTCTTTTTGCGGAAGATGGCTCATGGGGTCAACAAACAAGGCGCCCGGAGACGGGCGAAAGCCATAATGTATTATATTCTTTACTTCAAAACCATTCGTATCAGTAATTCCAATCTTCTGTCCGGCGTGAACCCGCTGTCCGACTTCGACGAATGGCTTCACATACACATACATTGACTCGCTACCATCTATATTGCTTACAGTTATTTGCCCTTCACCGCGCTTGAACGGAGTCACGCTCAAAACTGTCCCCGAATCAGTTGCCTGAACATCCGCTCCTTCCTGATTATCGATATCTACACCATAGTGATAACTTGAAATTTCACTTTGTGCTACTTCATAACCACATGCGATGCACATGAAGATTGTCAAACACTGAACAAGTACGACTGCCATATTACCTCCTTATATTTTCACGGCAAGACCAAGAATAAATACGCCCTCTGGCCATCCAGCGCGACCAAGTGACATCGCACAATCAATGTGCCTATCTTTTCGGCAATCGGCTTAATGGATCAATATGCTTCCCAGTTTTTGGATCAAAAACACCGTAATGAAGATGCGGTCCGGTACTTCTCCCGCTGAGATCGGTGTTTCCGACAACAGTTCCAGGAAACACACGGTCTCCAACTTCTACAGATGGCTTCGTGTGTGCATAAATTGACTCTGTCTCATCCCGATTCCTAACTCTTACTTGATTTTCCCCATGCTTTGACCCGGGCGTAATGCTTACAACCCGTCCGGATTCACTTGCACGCACCTCCGCACCTTTAGTATTCCGGATATCAATAGCCTTGTGTGTCGTTTTCTCTCCAGTATACGGGTCGATTCGCTCCCCAAAAGGAGAAGATACCTCTCCCGGAACTGGCCACTCCGGTGCATGAATGATACGTTGCGACTCCGGGTCAAGCCCTTTCAGCTTATCCCACGTCTCTCGTTGCCCCGGCTGGCTGCCCCCATCGGGTGGAGTTCCTCCCGCGCCGCCGCCACCTGCGGCCTGATCCGCGCTCGGAGGAGTGCTCGCGGTCTTGGCGAGCAGGTCGTTCGAATTCTCTCCGAAGCCGAAGTTGCCGTTGCGGCCGGTGGTCTCCCAGGCGTTGCTCCCGTATCCGGGTGAACCGGCCCTCCAGTTCTTGCCCGCGTCCAGGAAGACGTTCAGCTTGTTCGCGCCTTCCAGTTGAAGGCGCTGCTGGTAGCTGAGCCCGCCGTTTGCATCCGTGCCCGGCATGCTCGCGCTCGACATGCCACCGCCGGAGGTGTCACCAACCGGAGCGCCTCCACCGTCAGCCTCGCCCACTGAGCCATCGCCGCCATCGGGCGGGCTCCCGGCGCTCAAGAACGTGTCCACGTCGCGGGCGAACCCGTACTGGCGACCGATGTCGTCTCCACCCGCACTCCCGCTCCCGCCACCGAAATCCCAGCTTCCGCCGACACCATCCGATCCGTCCCCGAAAGAGCCCTCGAACTCCAGAACCATGCGATCCTCCTTGCCGCGGCCGTGCCGCGCGAATTTCAGAGGATCATATGCAGGCGAAGAAAAATTTTACCCCACATAGCGCTATATGGGGATGAATGATAAAAAAAATAAAAAATTCTCTTCAATCGATCTTTTCACCCACATGCACCTATATGGGGTGAAATATTTCCGGACCCGGCTATCCTCCAGCATTGTCCGGCGCGGACCGGACCACACCACATCCCAAGGAGGATACCTTCATGCATTGTCCGCATTGCCAGGGGCGGCTCCCCGCCCACAAGCCCGTCACCAATCCCCGCCGGGTCAAGCTCTACGGCCACCACGGAGAGATGGAACTGGACGCAGGCCTACTCAAGGCCATGGCGGAAAACTCCATGAAACACCTGTCCAACCGGCGCAAGCGCGATGGCATTCTCGCTACGCTCGAAGTCTACAAAGAAGTCGTATCACGCATGGAGCACGACCCGGCCTTCGCCCGCCACGTGCTTTCCTACGACGGCAACGGCGGAGCGCGCTTCTTCCCCGGCGCCACCAAGGCGGCCAGGCTGGCCGAATTCAAGGGCCGGATCGCCAGGGGCGACTTGCGCGAGGACGACCTGCTGCGCTACATCGAACTCATGACGGATAATTAGTGCTCTCGCATCCGCGTTGTTCTCTTCGCATTCTTGGCGTATGGTCCTCGCAAACATCCACCTTGATCCGGAGGCATGCGATGACGGACGAGCGCAAAGAATGGATCTGCCCCAAGTGCAACGTGTCCAACGATCCGGATTTCACCCACTGCCGCATCTGCGGCGAGCACAATCCCGCCCTGCCCGTGCCGGAGAAGAAGTGCACCTCCTGCGGCTATCTGGCCAGCAAGGAGACCTGCTGCCCCGTGTGCGGCAGCAACTACTTCCTGCAGCTGTAATTCTTTGATTAACTGTCCGGAAAACAGAAAGGCGGCCCACATGGGCCGCCTTTCGCGTTTGTCTATCTGGGCGCAGCCGTCCTGCGCCGCGTAAAAGGGCTACTAGCCAGCCATGGCCCTGAGCCTGCGGATGCGTTCCTCGGTGGGCGGGTGCGTCGAGAACAGGCTGGCCACGCCGCCACCGCTCAGGGGATTTATGATGAACATGTTCTCCGTGGCGGGGTTGGCTCCCTGCATGGGCACGGCTTGGGCGTATTCGTCGAGCTTCTTGAGCGCCCCGGCCAGGGGCAGGGGGTTGCCGGCCAGCTTCGCGCCGGTCTCGTCGGCCAGGTACTCGCGCGAGCGCGAGATGGCCATCTGGATGAGCATAGCCGCGATGGGGGCCACAAGAGCCATGAGGATGGCCCCGAAGGCGCCGCCTCCGCCGCCCTCCTCGCTGTCGCGGCCCATGCCGAAAATCGCGCCCCACTTGAGCATGCCCGCGATGCCGGTGATGGCTCCGCCCACCACGGCGGCCACGGTCTGCACCAGGATGTCCCGGTTCTTGATGTGGCCCATCTCGTGGGCCAGCACGCCCGCCAGTTCGTCAGGGGACACCAGGCGCAGGAGCCCCTCGGTGACGGCCACGGCGGCGTGCTCCGGGTTGCGCCCGGTGGCGAAGGCGTTGGGCTGCTCCTGCGGCACCAGGTAGATTTTGGGCATGGGCAGCCCGGCATTGGTCGAAAGCTGGCGCACCAGGTCGAAAAGGCCCGGGGCATCCTCTTCGGAAAGCTCCTGGGCCCGGTACATGGACAGGACGATCCTGTCGGAGAACCAATAGCTGCCCACGTTCATGATCACAGCGAACGCGAGCGCGATCACCATGCCTCCCTTGCCGCCCAGGGCCTGGCCCATGAGCACGAGCACGGCGGTGAGCAGGCCCAGGAGAAGGCCGGTCTTGATCTGACTGGTCATCTGATTCCTCCGGAAAGGAAAGGGATTGCGCCGCGACGCTAAAGAATCTGGATGCGCCGGCAGCGCGCCTCGCGGCATTCCTTGGGGAGGGTGATCTCCAGTAGGCCGTTCTTGAACACCGCGCCCACACCGGCCCGGTCCACGCCCTTGGGAAGAGCGAAGCGCCGGGCGAATGGGCCGTAGGAGCGCTCCAGGGAGTGGTACACGCCCTCGCCCTCGCAGAGCTTCACGAACCTGCGCTCGCCATAGACCCACAGCGTGCGGGACTTGACCTCCACGGCCACGTCCTCGCGGTCCACGCCCGGAATCTCCACGGTGATGACGAATGCGTCGGCCGTCTCGAGCACGTCGGCGGCCGGAGCCCAGAAGTACGCCTTGTCGGACACGGCCCTGGGGGCGCGGCCCCCGCGGGCGGCCTCGGCCATGGCCCGTTCCAGTTCGGCCTTCATGTCGGCCAGGCCCATCCACGGGTTCCAATTGAGTTTGGCCATCCGGAAATACCTCTTGTCGCGCCGGGTTTACTCAGCGTTCAGGGTACTTAACCATTGGGGGGTGCGTGTCAAGGCTTACGGCTTGGCCTGACGGTCCCCGGCTTCCCAGCGGGAAAGCTCCACCGCTTCCTCGACGAGCATGATGGGAATGTCCTCGCGGATGGGATAGACCACCGCGCATTTGGCGCATACCAGGCCGTCGCCCTGGGGCGTGGGGGCGATGTCGCCCTTGCACTTGGGGCAGGCCAGGATTTCGAGCAGTTCGGACGCTATAGGCATGATGAGAAGGCCTCCGTGACGTTTTGCCCTCTATACGCGAGCTTTGCCCCCCGCTCAAGGCCCGCGTTGACGCACCGGGCAATACCTCCTACCTGTGGAACATGCGCACCGTAGACCTGCACACCCACTCCGACGCATCCGACGGACAGCTGCCCCCGGCGGAGGTGGTCGGACTCGCCGCCAAGGCCGGGCTCGCGGCCGTGGCCCTCACCGACCACGACACCCTGATCGGCCTGGACGCGGCCGCCCGCGCGGGAGCCGAGCACGGCATCGAGGTCATCCCCGGGTGCGAGCTTTCGGTGGTGGACGGTTCCCGCGAGCTGCACATCCTGGGACTCTGGGTGCGGCCCGGCCCCGGAGAACTGGAGACCGTGCTGGCCTCGCTCAGGGAAAGCCGCGACGACCGCAACAGGCTCATCGTGGAAAAGCTTACCGCGATCGGCATCCCCATCGACTACGAGGAGGTGCAGGACCTGGCCCAGGGTTCCGTGGGCAGGCCCCACATCGCCCGCATCCTGGTGGAGCGCGGCGTGGTGCGCGACTACGAGGCCGCATTCAGGCAATATCTGGGACGCCACGGCCGGGCCTTCGCCCCCAAGCGGGAACTCTCCCTGGCCACCGCCGTGGACGTGCTCAAGGCCCAGGGGGCCACCGTGGCCCTGGCCCACCCCTACCTGCTGGGGGAGAACGGCAGGGCCATGGAGGACCTGGTGCGCCGCTACGCCGGACTGGGCGTGGACGCCATCGAGGCCTACTACACCGAGCATTCCCCCACCCGCACCCGCGAATACATCGAGCTGGCCCGCCGCCTGGACCTGGGCGTGTGCGGCGGCTCCGACTTCCACGGGATCATAAAGCCCGGCATCCGCATCGGCGTGGGCAAGGGCAAGCTGGCCGTGCCCGAATCGGTCCTGGAGGACCTGAAGGCCCGGCGCAGGGCGCGTGGGCTGTGGGTGTGACGGCCTGACGCGAGACCGCACCACACAGCGCAAATTAAACGGGAGTCCAGAGGGCGCAGCCCTTTGGCCGCCGGAGGCTTTCCCAGACGACGCTTCGCCGCGCAGGCCTAGCTTTCCTCCGTCTCGTCGTCCCGGACCGATTCCCCTTCCTCCGGCTCCTCGACCCTCGTCCCGCCCAGCACCGTCACCGTGACCCCGCTCTCCCGGCTGGGGGACAACTGGAACACCCGGCCCGCGTGGCCGTAGAAGGCGTCCACCGCGTGGTGGCTGATGGTGAGCACCTGCAGGCCCAGCTTCTCGCCGATGGCCGCGATGAGCCGGGTGAACGTGGGCACCAGCTCAGGGCGCAGCCAGCAGTCCTGCTCGTCCAGCACCAGGAAGCGCCGGTGTTTTTCCGGGTCCAGCTGGGCCAGGCCGATGAGCCTCAGCCCCACGGACAGGATGTTGCACACCGAACCGCCCTGGCCGTGCAGGATATCCTCCACCTGCCCCTGGTTCTCCATCTCCAGTGTGATGTGGAACTTGCCCTGCTTGACCTCCCTGCGGCTCACCACCCGGCGGTCCTGCCCCAGGATCTCGCGAACCGCGTGGGTCAGGTTGGACTCCACCTCCTCCATGAGCTCGCCGAAAAGCTCGCGCGAGAGCTCTTCCAGGCGCGCCTGGGCCTGGGGGGCCATCTCCAGGAAGGCGCGCACCTCGTCCAGATCGCGCCGGATGCGCTGGTGCTCGCGCACGAAGGCGTCGGCAAGCCCCTCCAGACGCCCGGCCCGGCGGTCGAGGCCGTCCAGTTCGGACAGGAGGAAGGAGAGGGAAGAGGAGAACGTTTCGCTCATGCTGTATGGTTCCGGAACGGCGAGGCCGCAGGGGAGAAGCCTCCGGCGACCAAAGGGCTGCGCCCTCCGGACTCCCGAACGGAGGGGCACGGCGCGAATCTAGCGGGCATCGTCGTTCACGCCGCGCTCCAGGGCGTCCAGCCCCCCCCGCACCGAGGCGATGTGCTCGCGGTAGGCCGCCACCATCCGTTCGTTCTCAGCGCGCATGGATTCGAGCCTGGCCTTGAGTTCGGCCGGATCGGAGGTGCCATACTCCTGGCGGGCCTTTTCCTCCAGGGACGAGAGTTCCGCCTCCAGGTGCGCGAGCGTCTGCTCGGCCCGCACCTGTTCCTCGCGCAGTTTCTCGTATTCGGCCTTGAGCTGGCCCAATTCGCGCTCGAGCGCGGCGTCAGGGCCGTCAGGGGCGTTTCGAGCCACCGGCCACCTCCTCGTAGAGTTCCCAGATGAGCCCCGTCTCGGGGTGCTCCGGGTTCAGGTTCGCTGACAGAAAATCCTTGAGCCCCAGGCCCTCCTGGGTGCGACGCCAGGCTAGGCGCTCCAGGCCCTTGAGGAAGAGCGACTTCCGCTCCTCCGGCCCCGGCTCCGGAGCGAACGGCTGGTCCGGGAAGACCTTCTCGAAGGGAAGCACCGGCACGGGCCAGCGCGTGAGCTCCTGCGCGCCGGGCCGCCAGACCGAGGCCGCCGGGACGCGCTCCCTGGTGCGCTGGGTGAAGGTCAGGCGGGTGATGTTGCCCGGGTTGCACCAGCGCGTCGCTCCCTTGACCACCATGGGCTGGGGCCGGTGGATGTGCCCGTTGATCACCCAGTCCAGGCCGGGGATCTCCTTGGGGAAGAGCAGGCGGTCCTGGAAGTCGGGGAAGCTGATGGAGTGGTGGGAGAACCACACCGTGGCCACGGCCCCGTTCCGGTCCACCTGCCGGGGCAGGTGCGAGCCGTCGGGCGAGGCCCCCACCAGCGCGGGGCCCTCGGGGGTGTCCAGCCAGAACTGCGGGCCGGGCTCGCTCATGAGTCGCACCGCTCCGGCCGCGTCCAGCACCGCCAGGGATACGTCGCGGGTGAACCGGGCCAGGTACTTGTCGTGGTTGCCCACCAGCACCGACGGCATGTGGGGCCGCAAAAGCTCGATCAACTCCACGATCAGGGAGTTGGGATTCTCCCGGGGCCAGTGGAAGAGGTCCCCGGCTATGACCGGATGACAGCCGAGTTCACGGGCCCGCTCCAGGCAGGCGGTCAGCTTGGCCGTCACCTGCTCGCGGTAGCCCTCCAGGCGCTGCATGGGCGGTGTGGCGGCCACGTGGGGGTCGCAGATGACGAACAGGCCCTGGCCCGCGATTCTAGGCAGCCCCATGTCCGCCCGCCTTCCTTAAGAATTTCGCAGCGTCCAGCCCGGCCCCGCACAGCGGGCATTCGCCCACCTCGGCAAGCCGCGCGGCAATTCGTTCGGACAGGGCCGAAAGGGCCGTTTCCCGCTCGACAAGCCAGGCCCGGCCCTTGGCGATGCGCCCGGCCAGCACATCCATGGATTCGACCAGTCCGGCCAGGGGGGCCGGATCGGGCAGCCCGGGCGGCGGTGAAAGCCCGGCCAGGGCCGCGAGCCTGCCCGAGGCGCGGGCCTTGAGCGCGCGCAGGCTGCCCGCCTGGGCGCAGGCGTCGGCCAGGGGCGCGCAAAGGCGCAGACCGCCGGGGGCGGCCAGGGGGGCCAGGCGGGCGAGCGTGGCCCGGATCGACGCGGACCGTGAGCGCAGCGCGTCCACGGCCGCGAGGGTCGCGGCCAGGTCCGCCGCCGGAGCAGGACTCGGCGGCTTCGCCAAACCACCAAGGAGGGAAGTCCGGGAGCGCAGGGTCCGCGCCTCCCCGGTCAGGCGCTCCATGCGCTCCACATCGGCCTGGACGGCGGGCATGCGGGCGGCCCGGTCCTGGAGGACGCGGCCGTCCTCGCGCAGCCGCTCCAGGGACAGGGACACGCCCGGCAGGGCGGAAAGCCTGTCCAGGCCGGACCGGGCCCGCTCGGCGGCTTCTTCGAGCTTGCGCTGCTCGGTCTTCATGCGCCGGGTCTTTTCGCGTAGCGCGTCCTGCATGGCCATGAGGTGGGCGCTCTCCGTGGACGAGGCCAGAAAATCCGCCATCAGGGAGCCCGGCTTATCCAGGAGGAAGATGGGATGGCGCTGGTCGCCCAGGTGGACGTCCACCTCGTCGCCCTTGTCGAACCCCACCGGGGCGAGCTTGACGAGTTTGGCCACCTCGGGAGGGACCATGCTGCGGCCCAGCTTGGCGAACACCTGGGGTTCGTCCTGGCCGGGCGCGTAGACCTCGTACAGGGCGTGGGCCTTGCGCCGCACCCAGGCCACGCGCCAGCCGTCGTCCAGCAGGGCTTCGACGCGGGCCTCGGACGCTCCATGGCGGATGTAGTGGCGCGGCGAGGGGTTGTTGGCCAGGCAGCGCAACGCCTCCACCACGGCGGACTTGCCGGTGTTGTTGGGGCCGCACAGCACGTTGAGGCCCGGAGCCAGCTCCAGGATGGTGCTGGCGTGGGCCATGAAATTAGTCAGGGTCAGGCGACGGATCACGGCTGGCCGGGCGCTCCCGGATCTGGACAGGCTTTTTCCGGCGCGAGCGGCAGGGAGAAAGTGAAGGTGGTGCCTTTGCCCGCCAGGGTGGTGAAGCCCACCTCGCCTCCCAGATAGCGCTCGCCCAGAAGCTTCATGCCGTAGGTGCCGAGCCCCCGGCCGCGCCCCTTGGTGGAGAAGTTGCGCTTGAACACGCGCAGGCGCACGTCGTCTTCCATCACGGCCGAATTGTTGACCGCGAACGTCACCCGGCCGTTTTCGCAGGCGCAGGCGAGAAGGACACTGTCGCCGGTGGCGGAAGCTTCCAGGGCGTTCTTCACCATGTTGCCGATCACCCGCTTGACCAGCGTCACGTCGCTTATGAACTCCACGTCGGCGCAGCCCGGCGCGACGCTGATGGCCTTGCCCCGGGCCTGGGCCAGGCTGGAGCCGATCTTCGCCGCCCCCTGGAGCACCTCGGTGCTGCGCAGGGTGGTGAACACCGGGGTGAGTTCGTTGTTCTCGGCGGCCATGAGGTCCTTCTGGCCGATCAGCTCGTCCACCAGATGGGCCAGGGTGGAGTGGATGAAATCCGCATCCGGCTTGAGGGCCTCAGGGACCTCGCTCCGCAGGATGTCCATGAGGCCCTTGAGCCCTCCGGCGGTGTTGAGCATGTCGTGGAAGAACAGCCGTTCCAGGGTGCGGCGGCGTTTCAGGTCGCTTTGATCCTGGATGCAGAACATCACGAAGGAGTTGCCCTCCACCTGGATGGGCGAGGAACTCACCTGCAGGTCCACTGCCTCGATGCCGAATTCCTTGCGCCTGAGGAAGCTGCACTCCTGCACGCTTTTCTTCCCCTCCATGCCCGCGAGGATGGACCGCAAGGCCCCGCACCTGGAACAGAACTCCGTGGTGCCGCAACCCGCGGGCTCGCCGTAGGCATGGACGCACCCGAAGGCCTCGCCGGGACGAAGCCCCACGAGGTCCTGCCGGTCCCTCCCGGTGGTCCGCTCGGCCTGGGCGTTGGCCAGGACGATCTGCCGATGCTGGTTGAGCACCAGCAGCACCACCGGAATGGCGTCCAGGGTGGTGGCGATGAAATTGCGTTGCAACAGTGCGTTCTGCTCCCGGACAAGTTCGGGAGAGCCGCGTTCGGCGGGAGCGCAATCCATCGAAACAGCTTGAACTTTCATGACGTTTTGAGAACTACCTTTTTTCCAGGCCGTCTTCAACCATCCCCGTGTTGCGTACTCCTTGGATGCGGGGTAATCATCCGCCATGTCAAGCACTCCTGGTAAGACTGCGGCCCTCCTCTGCGCGGTGGCGGCCCTGGTTGCGGGCGGGCTGGAGGAGGCCGTCCGGTTTTTCCTGGGCGAAGTCGCGCCCGTCCTCACCCTTGCCGCCGGGACGGCCTGCGCCGCCGCGCTCGGCGCGCTGGCCGGGCGCGTCCTTTTCGCCCGGCCACCGGGTGAGGCCCTGCCACCGGAGATTCCCGAGCCGTCGGTCCCGGCCGGACCACCTCCCGCCGGGCATGACCACCTGCCGCGGCTGTCGCAGGCCCTGGCCACGGCCGCGCGCCAGCCGGGAGCGGCCCTGGGCGACCTGTTTTCCGGCCTGAGCGCAGCCAAGGCCAAGGCCGAGAACGCCGTCAGGGCCTCCGGGGAGTCCCTGGGCCCCGTGGAGCAGGCGGCAGGCGTCCTGCTGGCCTGCAGGGAGTCCCTGTCCGGGCTGGCCTTGGCCATGGAGCGCATCCTGTCCGGGACAACCAGCGCATCGGCCAAGCTCACCGTCATCGCCGGAAGCGCCGAGCAGGCCCAGACCCTGGTGGCGGGCATGGCGGCCATGGCCGAACAGACCAACCTGCTTTCGCTCAACGCATCCATCGAGGCCGAGAAGGCAGGGGAGCACGGACGAGGATTCGCCGTGGTGGCCCGCGAGGTGCGACGCCTGGCCGACACCGCCGGGATCGGCGCGGAGGACATCGAGCGACTGGTCAGCCGCATGCGCCAGGCCGTGGCCGCCGAGGTCATGGAGATGGACACCTTCGCCCGGGAGACCGGCGCGGGCGAGCGCAAGCTGCGCGAGGCCCAGGCGTCGTTGGACCAGGCGGTCAAGTCCCTGGATGAACTGGCCCCCCGCCTGTCCGAGGCCGGAGGCTACGCCCGGGGAGTGCCCGGCGAACTGGAAAAACTCCAGGGCACGGCCAGGGCCATGGCCTTCTCCCTGGACGCCCTGGCCTCTCTGGCCGAAGATGTCGTCCGCGCCGCCCAAGGCCTGGCGGACGTCGAACCCGAAACAAAGGACGGCCGCTCATGATCGCCTGGTGGCGCGACCTCAAGCTGAGTTCCAAGCTCGCCCTGTGCGGCCTGAGCTTCCTGGTTCCAATCGTTCTGCTGCTGGCCCTGCTGCTCGGGCAGATGTCCAAGGAGATCTGCCTGACCCGGGTGGAGGCCCAGGGCATAAGCGTCATCGAGCCCATGGAGGATGTCACCGAGGGCGTGGCCGAGCACCTGCGGCTGGTTCTCGGGCGTATGTCCGGAGAGGACGTCGATGCCCGGCTCGCCCAACTCGACGCGTCGCTCCACGGCCGCTGGAACGAGATGGTCCTGCGCCTGACCAGGGAAGCCCCCGCCCTGGGCCTGGAACCGGCCGTTCTGGCCCCCAAGGGACTGGCCCATCTGGAGCCCCAGGCGTTCATCAAGAGTCTCAAGGACATCTTCGATCGCAAACCGGCCACGCCCGAAGAGGCCGTGGCCTTGCACATGAAGTTCCAGGTGCTGCTGGCGGAGATGCGCGATTACGTGGCCGACTCGGCCCAACTGGTGCTGGACCCGGAGCTGTCCACCTACTATCTGATGTACCTGCTGGTCTTCGACATCCCCAGGGCTCAGGAGCGCCTGGGCATTCTGTACTCCTCCGGCTTCATCGCCCTGGCCGGACTCCCGACCGCCGACGCGGAGCGGGCCAAGATGGAACAGGTCAGCGCCGCCTGGGAACAGTCCGTGGTGGACCGGCTGCTGGACAAGCTGACCAAGGCGCAACGGGCCTTGGGAGGGGACAGGCTCTCTTCGCTGCCCAAGGCGGTGCAGGCATACGCGGACGCCTCCCGCACATTTCTGCACATGGCCCAGGCCGTCAGCCGCAAGGACCCGTCCGTGACCCTGCAAGCCTACCTCAAGGCGGGGCAGGAGGCCCGCGACACCGGAGCCTCGCTGTGGGACCAATGCTATCCCGTGTTCACGGATCTTCTCAATAACCGGACCATGGCCCTCAAGACCCGCGTGGCCATGGTGCTGGCCGTGAGCCTGGCCTCAGTGGCCCTGGCGGCGATCCTCTCCTGGACCATCGTCACCGCCGTCACCAGGCCCCTGGCCCGAGTGGCCCGCATCGCCACCACCATCGCGGCGGGAAAGGTGCGCGAGGCCGCGGCCCTGCTCGAGCGCTCCTGCCCCTCCGGCAGCTGCACCCGCGAAAGGCTCCTGGCGGGCAGCCGGTCGCGCTCCGAGACCAGCCAGCTCTATTCCGCCGTGGCGGTCATGATCCATGGCCTGGAGGAGCTTCTGGGCGCGGTGAACTCCACCGGCGGCCAGCTGCAGGCGTCTGCCGGGCGCATCGCGGCCACGGCCCGGCAGATCGAGGCCGCGGCCACCCAGCAGGCCGCCTCCACCGTGGAGGTCGGGGCCACCAGCAAGCAGATCTCGGCCACGGCCGGGGAGCTGGCCGACACCATGGCCGAGGTGCTGGGCGTGGCCAACCGCAGCTCGTCCCTGGCCGAGGAAGGCCGCGAAAGCCTGGCCCGCATGGGGCAGGCCATGGACGACCTCTCCGGGGCCAGCCGGGAGATGACCGCCAAGCTCACGCTCATCAAGGAAAAGACCTCCGGCATCGGCCAATTGCTCTCCACCATCGCCAAGGTGGCCGCCCAGACGAACCTGCTCTCGCTCAATGCGGCCATCGAGGCCGAAAAAGCCGGAGAGTTCGGCCCCGGATTCGCCGTGGTGGCCCGCGAGATTCGCCGCCTCGCCGACCAGACAGCAGCAGCAGCCCTGGACATCGAGCGCACCATCCGCGACATGCAGGCGTCGGTCCAGTCCGGTTCGGCGGCCATGGAGGGCTTCGCCTCCCTGGCCGGGCAGGCGTCGGACACCTCGCGCGGGGTCAACGCCAAGCTCGGCCGCATCCTCGAGGCGGGCGAGGAGCTCACGCCCAGGTTCTCGAGCGTCACCGGGGGCATGCGCCTGCAGGCCGAGGGCGCGGACCAGATCAGCGTGGTCATCGCCCAGTTGGCCGACAGCGCCGGGCAGACCCGCGACTCCCTGGCCGAGTTCAGGCAGGCCGCCGAGGAGCTGACCACCACGGCGGCCGGGCTCAAGGAGCTCATCACCCGCTTCGACCTGGGATAACACGGCATGCTCCATGTGACCTTCAAGGCCGCCGGGGCCCGTTTCGCCCTCCCCGCCCGGGACGTGGAGGAGATCACCCCCCTGGTGGAGCTGGCCCCCCTACCGGGAGCGCCCCCTTACGTGGCAGGGCTCATGAACCACCGGGGCGCGAGCCTGCCCGTGGCGGACATGACCGTTCTGCTGGCCGGGCGTCCCTCGCGGCCCTTCGCCTCCACGCGCATCCTGGTGGGCATGGCCGCTCCGGGCCTGGCCGTCGGCCTCATGGCCGAGCGGGTGCTCAAGACGTTGGACCTCGACCCGGCCGCCCTGGTCCCGCCCGGAGCTCCGGCCGCGCCATACGTGGCGGGCGTCGTGACCGACGAAGGCCAGGTGGTGCAGGTGCTGACCCTTGGCGCGGTGCTCCCGCCCGAACTGCTGGCGAGCCTCAAGGCCGCCCTGGAGGCCGCATGAACCAGTTCGAACGCGCGGCCTCGCTGTGCGGGCTCGATCCCATGGCGGTGGGGGCGGCCAATATCCGTCGCGCCTTCGTGCGCGGGGCCGCTCGCCTGGGTCTCGACGCGCATGCCTACCTTTCACGGCTCGACGCCGACGCCGGGGAGCGCCGCCTTCTGGCCGGGGAAGCCGTGGTGCAGGAGACCTGGCTCTTCCGCGATCCTGACACCTTCGCCCAACTGGCCGGCATGGCCGCCGCCCTGCCCAGGCCCGTGCGCGCGCTCTGCGTCCCCTGTGCCACCGGCGAGGAACCGGCGTCCATGGCCATCACCTTCCTGGAAGCGGGCCTTGCGCCGGAGGAATTCCTCATCGACGCCGTGGACGCCAGCCCCGAGGCCCTGGACAAGGCCCGCACCGGACGGTTCGGCCCCGCCAGCCTGCGGGGGGCGCTCAAGGACCACGGCGGGCATCTTGTCGTGGAGGACGGAGGCGCGCGCCTCTCGCCCGAGGCGCTCTCGCGCATCCGGTTCATCGAGGCCGACGCGGTGGGCGATTCGTTTCTGGCAGGCGAGCCGCCCTATCAGGTGGTATTCTGCAGGCACCTGCTCATCTACCTGGCCCCGCCCGCGCGTCTGGCCCTGGCGCGCAACCTGTCGCGCCTCACGGGCGCGCGCGGCGCGTTCTTCGCAAGTCCCGCCGAGGCGGGCGCGTTTTTAAGCCTGGGGCTCACGCCCTATGCATCCGGTCCGGCCACGGCCGCGGGCACCGTCGCTCCGGCCACCGGGACCGCCCAGGTCCACGCCTCGCGCGACGCTTGCGCCCCGGCCGCGCCGCCACGGGCCCGCTCCGGTTCCGCTCCCGCCCCCCCCCCTGAACCGGTCCACCCGGCCGTTCCGGCAGCCCCGGCTGGCGATCCGGCCCGAAAGGCCCGGGAGCTGGCCGATTCCGGCGACCTGGACGGAGCCCTGGCCCTGATCGAGCAGGCCGTGTCCCAGGCAGGTCCGAGCGCCCAGCTGTTCCAGCTCAAGGCGGCGGCCCTCCTGGCGAAGGGGCGCGAGGACGAGGCCGAGGAGGCCCTGCGCCGGGCCCTGTACCTGGACCCCGCCCACCCGGAGGCCCTGGCCCATCTTGAACTGTTGCACCGCGCCAGGGGCCGAGAGGACGAGGCCGAGCTCGTGGCGGCCCGCGCCCGGCGCACCGGGCGTAATGGAGAGTCCAGGCCGTGAACGGTTCCGACGCCCACGCGGCAAAAATCCTCTTCGACCGGGAGGTCTCGGCCGAGACCATCGCAGAATGGACCGCCCAGACCGCGGCGCCCAAGCCCGCCCGCCAGGCCGCCCGCCAGGGGGCGCTTCTGGTGCGGGCCGGAAAGGAATGGATCGCCCTGCCCACGGCCATCGTGGAGTCGGCCCGCCCGGCCGGTCCGGTGCACTCGGTTCCGCACATGACCTCGCAGGCTTTTCTGGGGCTGGCCAACGTGGACGGCGAGCTTCTGCCCTGCGTGTCCCTGGCGGCCCTGGCCGGAGGCGAGCCGGAGTCCGTCCCTGCCCGCGCCCGGCTCATCACCGTGAACGTGCCCGAGGGGCGCTTCGCCCTGTTGGCCGATGAGGCCCTGGGCACGTGCGGGTTCGATCCGGAGGCCGCGTCCCCGCCGCCGGACACCGTGGCCCGCTCGCCACACCCTCTGGTGACGGCCATGGCCGAGCTCGAAGGGCGCACCGCCGGGATCGTCGACACCGAAAGCCTCGGCCGGGCCCTGGCCAGGAGCCTCAGGCCATGACCCCGGAACTGGCCGATCTCTCCCTGCTCGAGCTCTTCGCCATGGAGCTCCAGATGCACCGCCAGTCCATCGAGGACGGCCTCGTGGCCCTGGAGGCGGACCCGAGCCCCGAGCGCATGGAGCCCCTCATGCGCGCCGCCCATTCCATCAAGGGCGCGGCCCGCATCGTGAACCTGCCCCAGGCGGTGGAGCTGGCCCACGCCATGGAGGACGTCTTCCAGGCGTTCCAGAAAGGGACGCTTGCTCCCTGCCCGGCCCACGTGGACGCCCTTCTCGCGGCCAACGACTTCTTCGGACGCCTCGGCGCGGCCAGGCCCGCCGAGATGCCCGGCCTGCTGGAAGCCTCGGCCTCCGAGGCGGCCCGCCTGGCCCGCAACCTGCGCGACGCCGGGGAGCAGCAGGCCGGAGCCGAGCCCTGCGGCACTGTGACGTCCGGTTCCGCAGATGCGGCAGATTCGGCCGGGCCAACATCCTTGAGCACCGAGACGCCCGGCGGGACCGGAACGGCCACCCCGGGTGCGGAAAGCATTGCGTACCGTCCCGCCTCGCCGGACCAGGCAGGCCAGCCCGCCCCCCCCGGCACGGAGGCATCCGCGGAGCCCCAAGACGGCGTGGTGCGCCTCTCGGCCGCCCTGGTGGGGCGGCTCATGGGCCTGGCCGGGCAGTGCGTGGTGGAGGCCGGTGCTCTCGGACGCATCTTCACCCGCATGCGCGGCGGCAGGCGCGACCTCATGGACCTGGTGGACACCCTGGCCGAGCTGCGCTCCCAGGCCGCCGGGGACGAAACGTCCGTGCGGGCCGAGGCTGCCCTGGCCCTGACCGCCAAGATCATGGAGTCGTTCGGTTCCACCCTGGCGTCCATGGACGCCCTCACCCAGCGCTTGGAATCGCTTTCGGACCGCCTCTACGGGCAGGTGCTGGGCAGCCGCATGCGGCCCTTCGGCGAGGGCGCGCGCCCCCTGCCCAGGCTGGTGCGCGACCTCTCGCGCGAGCTCGGCAAGAAGGTCCGCTTCACCCTGGACGGCTCCAAGGCCGCCGTCGACCGAGACATTTTGGACAAGCTCGAGGCCCCGCTCATGCACCTGGCGCGAAACGCAGTGGACCACGGCATCGAGCCGCCGGCCGAGCGCGAGGCCCTTGGAAAATCCGCCCAGGGCCGCATCACGCTCTGCGCGCGCCACGTCTCCGGCACCCTGGAGGTCCGCCTGGCCGACGACGGCCGGGGCGTCGACCCCGAGGTCCTGCGCGAGGCCGTGGCCCGCAAGGGGCTGGCCCGCAAGGACGTGGCCGCGCGCCTGAGCGCCCCGGAACTGTTCGAATTCCTGTTCCTGCCCGGCTTCACCACGGCCCAGGCCCTGACCCAGGTCTCCGGGAGGGGCGTAGGCCTGGACGCGGTCCGGTCCATGGTCCAGGAGGTGGGCGGAACGGTCATGGTGGAGTCCGCCCCGGGCAAGGGCACGGCTTTCGTCATGCGCCTGCCCGTGAGCCGTTCGGTGATCCGCGCCCTGGTGGTCCAGGTTGGCGGCGAGCCCTACGCCCTGCCGCTCTCGGGAATCGGGCGCGTGGTGGCGGCCGAGTCGCAGGACCTGCGCACCGTGGAGGGGCGCCAATTCCTCACCCTGGACGGAGCCCACGTGGGCCTTGCCCCGGCCTCCCAGATACTGGGCAGGCCCCCCGCACCGGTACCCGGCGAGGAGCTTCCCGTGGTGGTCCTGGAGAGCGGGGCCGCCCGCTTCGGGCTGGCCGTGGAGGCGTTCCTCGGCGAGACCGACCTGGTGGTCCACCCCCTGGACGCAAGGCTCGGCAAGGTGCCGGGCGTGGCCGCGGCGTCCATCCTGGACGACGGCTCGCCGGTGCTCATCCTGGACGTCGCCGACCTGGCTCGCGCCCTCGAGGCCCTGCTGGACGAGGGCCGCCTGGCGGGAGTGGGCGCGGGCGGGGCGGCGGTCCCGGCGAAACGGGTCAAAAGAATCCTCGTGGTCGACGACTCCCTTACCGTGCGCGAGGTGGAGCGCCAGCTGCTGGCCGGGCGCGGCTACCTGACCGACACCGCCGTGGACGGCTCCGAAGGGCTGGCCCTGGCCCGCACCGGAGGCTACGACCTGGTCGTGACCGACGTGGACATGCCCCGCATGACCGGCATCGAGCTCACCCGGCGCATCAAGGCCGACCCGGACCTTTCGCGCACGCCGGTGATGATCGTCTCCTACAAGGACCGCCAGGAAGACCGCCTGGCCGGGCTCGAGGCCGGCGCCGACTACTACCTGGCCAAATCGGGCTTCCACGACGAAGCGCTGCTGGCGGCCGTGTCAGACCTCATCGGGGAGCCGTGATGGAGGCGGTCTGCTGCCTGAACACGCCGGTGCTGGCCATCGGCGCGTCAACCGGAGGCCCCAAGGCCGTGGCCGAACTGCTCGCGGGGCTGCCGTCCGACCTGCGCGCCGCCATACTGGTGGTGCAGCACCTAGACCAGACCTTCAGCCGCAACCTGGCCGAATGGCTGGCCACCCAGACCAGCTTCCCCGTCTCCCTGGCCCAGGACGGGGACCGGCTCAAGCCCGGGCGCGTCTACGTGGCCAGGGGCGGCGACCATCTGGTGCTCTCGCCCGTGCACACCCTGCTCTACAGCCCGGAGCCCTCGGGCACGCCCTACCGCCCGTCCATCGACACCCTCTTCGAGAGCCTGGCCGAGTCGCGCATTCCCAGGGGCGTGGCCGTGCTGCTCACCGGCATGGGCAGCGACGGGGCCAAGGGGCTTTTGCGCCTCAAGGAGGCCGGCTGGCTGACCATCGCCCAAGATCAGGGCAGCAGCGCCATCTACGGCATGCCCAAGGCCGCCCGGGACCTCGGCGCCGCCCAGTTGGTGCTGCCCCTTTCCGCCATCGCGGCCCAGGCCGCCAGACACCTGCGCCCGCATGGATAAGGCACGCGCCATGACCGCATCTTCCGATCCCGCCAATCCCAGCGTCACCGTCCTTCTGGTGGACGACCAGGCCATGGTGGCCGAGGCCGTGCGCCGCATGCTGGCCCCCGAGTCCGACATCGCCTTCCACAGCGTGCAGGATCCGGCCAAGGCCCTGCCCGAGGCATTGGCCCACGCGCCCACGGTGGTCCTTCTGGACCTGGTGATGCCGGACATCGACGGCCTGACCCTGGTGCGGTATTTCCGCGCCCACCCCAAGCTCAAGGACCTGCCCCTGGTGGTGCTCTCCACCCGGGAAGACCCCGAGACCAAGGCCCAGGCGTTCGCCCTGGGGGCCAACGACTACCTGGTGAAGCTGCCCGACCGGGTGGAGCTGGTGGCCCGCATCCGCCACCACTCCCAAGGCTACACGCGCCTTCTGGAACGCAACCGGGCCTACCAGGAGCTGGCCCGCCAGCTTGACCAGGCCGCGCAGTACGTGCGCAACCTCCTGCCCCGCCCCGTGGAGGACGGCCCCGTGCGCACCCAGTGGCTCTTCGAACCCTCGGCCCAGCTTGGCGGGGACGCTCTGGGCTACCACTGGGTCGACGAGAACCGCTTCGCCTTCTACCTGCTGGACGTGTGCGACCACGGCGTGGGACCGGCCCTGCTGTCGGTTTCGGCGCTCAACGTGCTGCGCTCCCAGACCCTGCCGGGGGTGGACTTCGCCTCGCCCAGCCAGGTCATGGCCGGACTCAACGCCGTGTTCCAGATGCCCCTGCAGAACGACCTCTACTTCACCATCTTCTACGGCGTGTACGACACCCGCACTCGCAGGCTGCGCTTCGCCTCGGCCGGGCACCCGCCGCCCATCCTGTTCCAGGCGGGCGGCGATGTCGCTGAGCTGCGCTGCCAGAGCATCTTCATCGGGGCCATGCCCGACGTGGCCTACAAGGAATCCGAGATCGCCGTGGAAAGCCCGGCCCGACTGCTGGTGTTCTCCGACGGGGCCTACGAGATACGCCGCCCAAGCGGCGGCATGTGGAGCTACGAGGAGTTCAAGGACTACGCCGTGTCGCAATCCGGCGGCCAAGGGCCGGAACTCGACTCCATGCTGGCCCACGTGCGCTCACTGCTGGGCAGGGACACCCTGGACGACGACCTGTCCATGCTGAAGATCACCCTTTCGTGAGGCGTGCAGCCTGGTTGCTGGCTTGTTCTTTTTTTCTCAAGAACTGTAGCACCGTTTATTGCATCGTAGCACGGACTGCATTATCCGACCCCATCTGGGCCAGCGAGAGGCGTTTTCCACGCCGAAACGTCCTGCTGCGTGCGACACCACCCCCGCCCCAAGAGCTTCTTGCGGGACTTGTGCGCCAAGTCACAATTTCCGCTGGCAAATACATTTCACTTCTGCTAAGGTCCCGCCCAGCCTGGAAGTGTCAGGTCCATTGACTTTGGATCTTCGCCGGCGCGGCATCTGTGGGGGAAGCCGCTTCCGGTTTGCAGTGGGGCCTTATCAACACAACCGACCAGCCAACCTGTAACGATTTGGGAGGTCCGTATGCGCGTATCCATTGGTCTCGCCAAGGACGACGCCGAAAAACGTCTGGAAGAAAAGGGCGTCTCCCGCCGCGACTTCATGAAGTTTTGCGCGGCGGTGGCAACCGCTCTTGGCATGGGCCCCGGCGCCGCGGCTGATGTGGCCGCTGCCCTGACCGCCAAGAAGCGCCCCAGCGTCGTCTACCTGCACGGCGCCGAATGCACCGGCTGCTCCGAAGCCGTGCTGCGCACCTATGAGCCCTTCATCGACGCCCTGATCCTCGACACCATCAGCCTGGACTACCATGAGACCATCATGGCCGCCGCAGGCGAAGCCGCCGAGAAGGCTCTGCATGACGCCATCAATTCCCCCGATGGCTTCATCCTCGTGCAGGAAGGCGCCATCCCCACCGTTGAAAACGGCGCTTGGGGCAAGGTGGGCGGCCACACCATGGCCGACAACCTGAAGATGGCCGCCGAGAAGGCCAAGGCCATCATCGCCATCGGCGCGTGCGCCACCTTCGGCGGCGTCCAGGCCGCCAAGCCCAACCCCTCCCAGGCCGTCTCCGTGAGCAAGTTCCTGAACCGCACGGACGTGATCAACATCGCCGGCTGCCCGCCCAACCCCATCAACTTCGTGGGCGCGGTCGTGGCCTTCCTCAAGGGCGACAAGATCGAACTCGACTCCAACCAGCGTCCCAAGGTTTTCTACGGCAAGCTGGTGCACGATCAGTGCCCGCGCCTGAAGCACTTCGACGCCGGCGAATTTGCCAAGAGCTTCGACTCCGAGGAAGCAAAGAAAGGCTACTGCCTCTATGAGCTCGGCTGCCGCGGGCCCGAGACGTACAACAACTGCCCCAAGGTGCTCTTCAACTCGACCAACTGGCCCGTTCAGGCTGGCCACCCCTGCATCGGGTGCTCCGAGCCCAACTTCTGGGACTCCATGTCCCCGTTCTACGTCGGCCGTTAGTCTGGTCCGCAAGTAGCCCGAACCGCAGCACACCTCACGGAGGAAAGTCATGGCTGACAGCAAGCCTCAAATCATGAAAACGCCCCAGAGCACCTTCACCGGCCCCGTCGTAGTTGACCCCGTCACCCGCATCGAGGGTCACCTGCGCATCGTGGTCGAGCTTGAAGCGGGCAAGATCAAGAACGCCTGGAGCTCCTCGCAGCTGTTCCGCGGCCTGGAGATCATCCTCAAGGGCCGCGACCCCCGCGACGCCCAGCACTTCACCCAGCGCTCCTGCGGCGTCTGCACCTACGTGCACGCCCTGGCCTCCACCCGCGCCGTGGACAACGCCGTCGGCGTGAACGTGCCCGAGAACGCCACCCTCATGCGCAACCTGGTCATGGCTTCCCAGTACCTGCATGACCACATCGTGCACTTCTATCACCTGCACGCCCTGGACTGGGTTGACGTCACCAGCGCGCTCAAGGCCGACCCGGTCGCCGCCGCCAAGATCGCCAACTCCATCTCGAAGCGCAAGACCAAGGCCGAAGACCTCAAGGCCGTTCAGGACAAGGTCAAGGCCCTGGTCGACTCCGGCCAGCTGGGCATCTTCACCAACGCCTACTTCCTCGGCGGGCACCAGGCCTACTACCTGCCCCCCGAAGTCAACCTGATCGCCACCGCCCACTACCTTGAAGCCCTGCACCTGCAGGTGAAGGCCGCCCGGGCCATGGCCATCTTCGGCGCCAAGAACCCCCACACCCAGTTCACCGTGGTTGGCGGCTGCACCAACTACGACGCCCTGCGCCCCGAGCGCATCGCCGAGTACCTGACCTTGTTCAAGGAAGTGAACGCGTTCATCAACGAATGCTACATCCCCGACCTGCTGGCCGTGGCTTCCTACTACAAGGACTGGGGCGGCATCGGCGGCACCTCCAACTTCATCTGCTTCGGCGAGTTCCCCCAGAAGGGCGAACACGGCCTGGACAACCGCTTCCTGCCCTCCGGCGTCATCATGAAGCGCGACCTGGCCGGCGTGAAGGCCGTTGACCAGAAGCAGATCATGGAGCACGTGGCCCACTCCTGGTACAAGGGCAACGAAGCCAAGCATCCCTACGAGGGCGTCACCGATCCCCAGTACACCAACCTGGACGACAAGGACCGCTACTCCTGGATGAAGGCCCCCCGCTACATGGGCGAGCCCATGGAGACCGGCCCGCTGGCCAAGGTCCTGGTGGCCTACGCCAAGGGACACAAGACCACCGTCAAGACCGTGGACATGGTGCTCAAGAACCTGGGCGTCGGCAAGGAAGCCCTGTTCTCCACCCTGGGCCGCACCGCTGCCCGCGGCATCGAGACCGCGGTCATCGCCGCCGAGATCGAAGGCTGGGTGAAGCAGCTGGCCTCCAACGTGAAGAAGGGCAACAACAAGCTGTACCAGGAATGGAAGATGCCCGACTCCGCTCAGGGCGTCGGCTTCGTGGACGCCCCCCGCGGCGCCCTGTCCCACTGGATCGACATCAAGGGCGGCAAGATCAACAACTTCCAGTTGGTCGTGCCCTCCACCTGGAGCCTCGGACCCCGCTGCGCCGCCGGCAAGCTGTCCCCGGTGGAAGAGGCCCTGGTCGGAACCCCGATCGCCGATCCGAAGCGCCCCGTTGAAATCCTGCGCACCGTGCACTCCTTTGACCCCTGCATCGCCTGCGGCGTGCACGTCATCCAGCCGGAGTCCAACGAAGTGCTCAGCTTCAAGGTGCTGTAAGAGTCGATCGATCAGACGAAACGAAAGGGGCCGCGCAAGCGGCCCCTTTTTTTGTTCGTCCTGTCGGCAGCCCGGCCTAGATCTCTTCCCCGCAGTTGCAGAAGCACACGGGCTTTGGCGGCTTCACTCTCGGCTCCTCGCCCGCCTGGTAGAACTTGAGCCCCGCGAACACACTGGACCAGAGCGTGGCGTACTCGCCGTCGGCCCCGGCCAGGGTATCAGGCAGCCAGACCTTCTTGAGCCTGCGCCCGGCCAGGGGCGCGGGCAGGGCCACCATCATGATGCGCCCGTCGACGGTCCCCTGGGCCTGGAACTTGTCCTGCCCCACCTTGACCTTCACCCGGACCGAGCCTGGTCCGGCAAGCGTCGTGGAGAACGTCAGCACCAGCGCGTCAGCCTTCTGCGTGAGCCGCACCAGCCTGGGCATCTCCCTATAGTCGTCCGCACCCTTGGGCGCGTAAAACGCGAAGGCCGGACCTTCCATCAGCTCCGCGTCCGCGCCGTACGCCCCCATGGGGGTGTCCGGGCCGCTGGTCCAGTCCTCAGGCGCGGCCCAGTCCACCCCGCCCTTGAGCGTCACGGCGCACCCCTTGGGCGGCCCTCCCACCAGGCGCAGGTCGCCCTGCTCGGGATCGGCGAACGTGGCTTTCGGATCGGATATCCCGTTCTTTTCCTGGCCGTTCCGGGTGACCTTGGGCGGCCAGGGCAGATTGGTCAGGTCGCAGTCGAAGGTGACGCTCGGGTCCCAGCCTTTGGGCATGAAGCCCATCCCCAGGAAGCGGTCATCACCGTAGTTCCCGTCCGGGAAGGGACGCCGCACCGCCTGGGGCATCTGGCAGGGCACGCCCTCATGTTGCGGAGCAAGCTGCGGCAGAGAATCCCGGAAAAGCACGGCGTTGTTCACATGCAGCAGATGGGCGGTGACGCCCTCCTTGATGAGCGAGTTGTACAGGTAATAGCTGTTGTTGAAGAAGAA
Source organism: Fundidesulfovibrio terrae (assembly GCF_022808915.1). NCBI lineage: Bacteria > Pseudomonadati > Thermodesulfobacteriota > Desulfovibrionia > Desulfovibrionales > Desulfovibrionaceae > Fundidesulfovibrio > Fundidesulfovibrio terrae. Next base: position 610,675 of record NZ_JAKZFS010000001.1, on the reverse strand, counting down.
CGTGGGCTTGGACGGATACGGCCCGCCCTGGTCGTACTTGTAGACCTTGCCGCCCCGGTTGGGGTCGAGCTTGGAGCTCGGCTTGTCGGTGATCCAGCCGGTGTTGGCGAAATAGTACCAGAACCCGCCCGCCACCTCGTCCAGGGAGAACCAGGCATGGGCGTTGTGGATGCGGTTGTGGTGCACCCACCAGTTGGTGGCACCGCTTTCGGGCTCCACCGGGTTGTCACGGGTGCGCAGGAAGGTGTTGTCGTAGATTTCAACGTTGCAGTTGGTCACGGTGGGCTGTTTCTTGTCCACCTTCATGCGCATGCCGTTGAAGGTGTCACAGAGGGTGTTGCCGCGAAGCACCACGCTGCCCGAGATGCCCACGCTGCCGAAGATGCCGCCGTTGTAGTAGAAGAAACGCTTCTTTTTGGAGTCGAGCCACAGGAGGTCGCGCCACATGGAGCTGGTGGGGTCCTGCCGCCAGCGGTTGTTTTCCAGCAGGATGTGGTGGGTGGACTGGCCCCGGGCGTACACCAGGTAACGGCTGTCCTTGGCCACCACGTTGCGCACGGTGATGTAGGCGGAGTCCTCCATATAGAGGAAGGTGGGCCAGCAGTTCTCCACGTGGAAATTTTCGAACTCGATCCAGGAGCAGTCCGAGAGCTTGAAGAAGGCGAAATGCTTCATCTCGGGCAGCATGGAGTCGTGGGGCACGCCGCCAAGGCCGCCGTCCAGCAGGGTGGCCGCGCCCAGGCCCCGGATGGTGATGGGCACGTCGGGCCAGCCGTTTATCTCGGTCATCTTGATGGGGTGGCAAGCCGGAGTGCCCCCGGCGTCCTCGTCGTAGAGGATGGGCGGCCAGTACTTGCCCGGCAGAAGCTGCAGGATGTCGCCGGGCCGCACGCAGTAGAGGGTGTCGGCCAGGGTGCGGGTGAGGAACACCTGGTCGCGCCCGTCCACGTGCAGCATGCGGCAGTCGCCCTTGTACGTGACGTAGAGGACGCGCCTCCCGTTCTCGACTCCGTACGGCAGGGGCGTGAGGTCGTCTTCCATTGCGGCTCCTTTGCTGTCCACCGGGACAAGCTCCCTATATTCATTACATGAATCATGTACGCACTAGGTAGTAGAACCATGAACCGGCAGGCCCGTCAACAGCGGGAACGGCCGCGCCGCACTTGCCCCCGGGGCCTTTGCCGGGCATTATGAGGCATCTTTTTCACGGGAGTGGACATGGACGAACAGCGCAGAATCCTGGTTCTTGGCGTGGGCAACATCCTCTATACCGACGAAGGCGTGGGCGTGCGCTGCGTGGAAAAGCTGGAGCGAGAGTACGAGTTTTCGGACAACGTGACCCTCATGGACGGCGGGACGCTGGGCATGCGGCTCATGGACGCGCTCCTCAACTGCGACATGGCCATCATCCTGGACGCGGTGCTGGGCGGGCAGGACCCGGGCACCATCTACCGCTGCACCGGCGACGACCTGCGCAAATCCGTGGCCTTCAAGGATTCCATGCACCAGTCCGACCTGGTGGATACGCTCATCTACTGCGGCCTGATCGGCACCCGCCCCGACGCCGTGGTCATCGGCATCGAACCGCACGACTACCACACCATGAGCATCGAGGTGTCGCCCATGCTGGCCGGGCGCCTGGACGACATGGCCGGGCACGCGCTCAAGGAGATCGAGGCCGCGGGGGGGACGTTCACACCCCGCGCCCAGTAAGCCCCGCATCCGGCCACGACAGGCATCAACCACGGGAGACGACCATGGCGTTCGCGCGCATCCTCGCGGTCCTGGCCTCGATCCTTCTTGCGTCGGCGCAGCTTCACGCCGCAGACGCCAAGCTCTATCGCCTGAAGGTCCTCCACACGAACGACATTCACGCCCGCATCTCCGAATTCAACCGGTTCGGCCAGACCTGCACCGCTGAGGAATCCTCCCGAGGGGAATGCTTCGGGGGCTACCCGCGCATCGCCGCGGCCGTCGAGGCCGCCCGCAAACAGGGTGGCAACGTCCTGCTACTGGACGCGGGCGACCAGTTCCAGGGGACGCTGTACTACACCATCCTCAAAGGCGTCCCGGAGCGGGACTGCCTGAACGCACTGCACGCAAACGCCACGACCCTGGGCAATCACGAATTCGACGACGGCCCAACGGTTCTGGAGAACACATATCTGAACGGACTTATCGTCCCGGTGTTGGCCGCCAACCTGGACGCTTCGGCCGTTCCCTCCCTCAAGGCCAGGATCAAGCCCTGGACGGTGCTCAGCGTGGGCGGGCGCAAGATCGGCGTCGTGGGCATCGCCAATGAGGACACGGCCAGGCTCTCCAATCCTGGCGCGGACATCGCCTTTGGCGACGCAGAGTCCGCCCTGCGCCAGTCCGTACGGGAACTCGCGGCCCAGGGCGCGGACATCGTGATCGCCTTGACCCACGTGGGCATCGAACGCGACACGGAACTGGCCTCCAAGGTCGATGGCGTGGACCTGATCGTGGGCGGGCACAGCCACACCCTGCTCTCCAACGCCGACCCCAAGGCTGCCGGGCCGTATCCGGTGGTGGCGCGTTCGCCCTCGGGCAGGCCCGTGCTCATCGTGCAGGCCGAGGCTTGGGGCAAATATCTAGGTGAAATCACGGTGGATTTCGACAACCGGGGCATGCCCGTGGCCTGGACTGGGGCGCCGCTCCTCCTGGACGCCTCCAAACCGCAGGACCCGGCCCTGCTGGCCAAGGCCAGGACCTGGCAAGAGGAGCTCAAGCCTTTCCTCGGCCAACCCATGGGCAAGGCCGCCGAGTCGTTCATGCCGGACTGCCGGGGAGGCGAATGTGCGCTGGGGGACGTCCTGGCCGACGCGATGCGGGCCTCGGCCAAGGCGCAGGGGGTTCGGGCGGCCTTCGTCAACGGCGGAGCGGTGCGGGCTGGGCTCAGGGCGGGCGACGTGACCCTTGGGGACCTGCTCACCGTCTACCCCTTCACCGACAACGTGGCCACATTCGAGCTGGCCGGAAAGGACCTGCTGGCCGTGCTGGAGCACGGCGTCAGCCTGGGCGGGCAGCCCGGCGCGTCCGGGTCGGGCAGGTTTCTGCAGGTGTCGGGGATGAAATACGCCTTCGATCCGAACAGGCCCGAGGGCAGCCGCATCATCACCGCGGATATCGCCGGCCCAGACGGAAGCTATGCGCCTGTGGACCCGGAGAAGACCTACGCGCTGGCCACCAGCGGCTACCTGCTCAAGGGCGGCGACGGATTCGATATGCTGAGGGACAAGGCCAGGCGGGTCTACGCTTTCGGCATGCCCATCAACGACGCATTCTCGGACTTTGTGGCCAGCCATTCACCCCTGACGCCGAGGCTCGAGGGTCGAATCGTCAGGCTGGGGGACGCGCTGGAGAAGTAGCCTTGACGGGGCGTCTTCCGCCCCCCCTGTCCCTTCGGGCAACACGTCCCCGGTCCAGGCCGGAGTCCGCCGCTCCGCCAGGGGCTGGGCATCCTCTTGCGCAATCCGGACCTCCACGAGCAGGTGGCAGTCCGTGCCCCGGCCCGGCTCGCTGTCCAAGCAGATGGAGCCGTTCATCATGCGGGCCAGCTTGGCGGCAATGGAAAGGCCCAGCCCGGCCCCTTCGTAGTGGCGGTTATGGGCGCCGTCCGCCTGGGTGAAATTATCGAAGACAACGCCGGACTGCCTGTCGTCCATGCCGATGCCCGTGTCGGACACGGTGAAGTGGAGCCGCGCCCGGCCGTCGCCACGGACGTGGGTGCAGCGAACGGACACCCCGACCACCCCGGCCGGGGTGAACTTGACGGCGTTGCCCACGAGGTTGAAGAGAATCTGGCGCAGCCGCGTTGCGTCGCCGATGAACCTTGCAGGGGTCCCCGCGCCAGCCTGATCGAAGGCCAGGCCAAGTCCTTTGGCCTGGGCCTCATGCTCGAAATGCGCCTCCACCGACCTGAGGAGCTCATCCAGATCGACAGCATCCTGTTCGAGGGCGAGCCCCCCGGCGTCAAGGCGCGAGATGTCCAGAACGTTGTTGAGCAGCGCGAGAAGGCGTGTCGCCCCGTCCTGGGCCAGCCTCGCATAGCCGCCACCCTCGTCGCTCAAGCCGGACAACTGAAGCAACTGGAGCATGCCCAGGATGCCGTTGAGCGGGGTGCGTATCTCATGGCTCATGTTGGCCAGGAACTGGTTCTTGGCCAGGATGGCGGATTCGGCCAGCTCTTTCTGCCGGGTCAACTCCGCTATGCGCTCGCTCAGCTCCTGGTAGAGATAGACGTTGCTGATGCTCACGGACGTTGCGTCCGCCAGGGCCTGGAGCACTTTCACGAGTTCCTCCCCCGGGCGGCGTTTCTCGGTCCAGTACACGCCGATGGCCCCGATGGGGTCCGCCGTGCGGATGGGCACCATGGCCATGCTTTTGACGAAAGTCTTGCGGTAGACGTCGGCGGGAATGCGCGGATCGGCGAAGACGTCCTCGATGACGGTGGCGTGGCGGTTGCGCATGACCCAGCCGCTGATGCAGATCTCCATGGGGAACCGCTTGCCCTTCCACAGGGGGCTGATGGCGTCCTCGTCGGCGTAGTAGCACTTGTCCCCATCACGCAGGACGAACGTGGCCCCGTCGGCCCAGGCCAGGGCGCGGGCCGCGGTTCGCACGATCTCCATGACCCGCTCAAGGGTCCTGGCCATGGACAGCTCCTGCGTCACCTGGATCAACCGCTCCATCGATCCGGAGCAGACCATATTGCCAAACATGCTTCCTCCGAATGGACAAGGCCCGGCTTCGGGCCGGGCTCTGGACCGCCTCAATATACACCCGGCCGCAGGCCAAAGCAACAGCCCATACGAAAATCCACCGCCCATCACCCAGATATGCGGCCGCTACGCCGTGCCCCCGCCCCGTGAGGCTTGACGCTCCCGGGCCATGCTCCTAGTGTCGCGCCGTGCGGTTTACAGGGCATATCAACCGATGCACCTGGAACAATCAACACTTTAGTTAGCCACATATACATTCTTATTGTCTGACAAACAGACTTCATTACACGCCATCGTGAAAGACTCCTCACTGCTTCGATCCTTTCGCCACCGGAACTACCGCCTCTATTTCTGCGGCCAGCTCGTGTCCCTGACAGGCACCTGGATGCAGAGCACGGCTCAGGGATGGCTGGTGTACCGCCTGACCGGGTCCAGCATGGCCCTTGGCATCGTGGGATTCGCCGCCATGCTGCCGATCTTTTTCTTCGGGCTCTTCGGGGGGGTGCTGGCCGACCGTTTCCCCAAGCGCCGCCTGCTCGTTGCCGCCCAGACCGTGGCCATGCTCCAGGCCGCCGGCTTAAGCCTGCTCACCCTGTCCGGGCACATCGAGGTGTGGCACGTGGCGGCCTTCGCGGCCTGCCTGGGATTGGTCAACGCGGTGGAAATACCCACGCGGCACTCCTTTGTTGTGGAGATGGTGGGCAAGGAGGACCTGCACAACGCGGTTGCGCTCAACTCCTCCATTTTCCACCTGGCCCGGGTGCTCGGGCCGTCGGCGGCGGGCATGCTGGTGGGGCTCATCGGCGAGGGGTGGTGCTTCGGGATAAACGCGGTGAGCTTCCTGGCGGTGATCGCCGGCCTCGCCGCCATGCGCCTGGAATCCCCTCCAAAAAAACCGCGCTCGGCCGGAGTGCGCGAACACCTCAAGGAGGGCGTGGCCTACGCCTGGAAGACTCCGCTCATCCGGTCCATACTGCTGCTCATCTCCATGGCCAGCCTCATGGGGAGTTCGGCCATCGTCCTGCTGCCCGCGTTCGCCGGAGACGTGTTCCATTCCGGGCCGCAGGGACTGGGATACCTGACGGCGGCCTCGGGCCTGGGCAGCTTGGCCGGGGCTCTCTTCATGGCCAGCCGGAAGGACGCCCAGGGGCTGCGCAGGATCGCGCTGTGGGGCTGCGCCGGGCTCGGAGCGTCGCTTGCCCTGTTCGCCCAGGCTCCGGCATTCTGGGCGGCCGTGCTTCTCATCGCTCCCACGGGATTTTTCCTGATGGTGCTCATGCCCAGCTGCAACACCATGCTCCAGCTGGAAGCGCCCGACGGGATGCGCGGGCGGGTGATGTCGCTCTACACCATGCTCTACATGGGGGTAGCCCCGTTCGGATCGCTCCTGGCGGGCAGCATGGCCCACTGGCTGGGCGCCCCCCTGGCCGTGACCATCCTTGGGCTGTGCTGCCTGGCCGGCGCTCTCGGTCCGGGCCGGTCGATATCCAGGACCTGAGCCCGGTTCCGCTTCAGCGCCCCTTGACCACGCTCAGGTAGACCATGCGCGCCACCACTCCGAGCAGCGGCGCGCCCAGGGCCAGGAAGATGGCCACGCCGAAGTTCCTCTGCACCCAGGGAATCTGCCCGAAAAAGTAGCCCCCGAAGAGATAGAGCGGCGTCCAGAGCAGTTTGCCGATGGCGTTGTATTTCAGAAACTCCCGCCATTCCATGCGCACGATGCCGCCCACCAGGGGGGCGAAGGCGCGCAGCACCGGCACGAAGCGCGAGGCCACGATGGTGGCCCCGCCGTGGCGCTCGTAGTAGTCGTGGGCCTTGGCCAGGGACTCGGCCGAGATGAAGGGAATGCGGCGCGAGGCGAAAAAGTGCGCCCCGAGATAGCGACCGCAGGCGAAGTTCAGGGAGTCGCCCAGGAAGGCGGCCAGCATCATGAGCATAAGCGTCCACCAGAGGCTCAGGTCCGCGCCGCGAGCGGCCAGCGCCCCCACGGCGAAGAGCACCGTGTCCGAGGGCAGGGCCGTGGTGACGATGAGCCCGGTCTCCGCGAAGAGCACCAGGAACATGATGGCATACACCCAGGCCCCGTAGTCGGCGCTGAAGGCCAGGAGGTGGTTCTCCAGGTGGATGGAAAGCTCCCAGACCTCGGCCGCCGTCACTACTGTTCCTCGTGTGCGCCTGTCCCTTCCAGGAACTTCTCGAACTCCGCCGCATCCAGGACCTCTTTCTTCAGAAGCTCCTGGGCCACTGCCTCAAGCGTGTCCTTTCGCGCCTCCAGGATGCCCCGAGCCCGCTCCCGGGCCTTCTCCAGTATCTCCTTGACCTCGGCGTCGAGCTTGGCGGCGGTGGTTTCGCTGTACTCCTTGCCCATGAGCGGGGCCTGTTCGGGGGAGAGGAACATAGGCCGGGCCTGCCGGGGATAGGTTGAAAGCCCCAGGGTCTCGCCCATGCCGTATTCGGCCACCATGGCCCGGGCGATGTCGGTGGCGCGTTGGAGGTCGTTGTGCGCGCCGGTGGATATCTCGCCGAAGACCTGCTCCTCGGCCACGCGTCCGCCCAGGAGCACGTCGATCTTGCCCAGGAGCTCCTGGCGGGTCATGAGGTAGCGGTCCTCGGTGGGCAGCTGCTGGGTGTAGCCCAGCGCCCCCAGGCCGCGGGGCACGATGGATATCTTGCCCACCTTGTCCGAGCCCGGCGTGAAGCTCGCCACCAGGGCGTGGCCGGTCTCATGGTAGGCCACGATCCTCTTTTCCTTGGGGTTTATCACCCGGTTCTTCTTCTCCAGGCCCGCGATGACGCGGTCCACGGCCTCGGAGAGGTCGTCCATGTCCACGGCGGTCTTGCGCCTGCGCGCGGCCAGGAGCGCGGCCTCGTTGATGATGTTGGCCAGGTCCGCGCCCGAGAAGCCCGGGGTCTTCTGGGCCACCACCTTGAGGTCCACCTCGGGGGAGAGCTTCACGTTCTTGGCGTGGACGTTCAGGATTTCCTCGCGGCCCTTCACGTCGGGCTTGTCCACCAGCACCTGCCGGTCGAAGCGCCCGGCGCGCAGGAGGGCCGGGTCCAGGGTTTCGGGGCGGTTGGTGGCGGCCATGATGACCACGCCCACCCGGGGGTCGAAGCCGTCCATCTCCACCAAAAGCTGGTTGAGGGTCTGTTCGCGCTCGTCGTGGCCGCCCATGACGGCTATGCCGCGCGCCTTGCCGATGGCGTCCAGCTCGTCGATGAAGATGATGCAGGGGGCCTTCTCGCGCGCCTGGGTGAACAGTTCCCGCACCCGCGACGCGCCCACGCCCACGAAGAGCTCAACAAACTCCGAGCCTGAAATGGAGAAGAACGGCACCCCGGCCTCGCCCGCCACGGCCCGGGCCAAAAGCGTCTTGCCCGTTCCGGGAGGGCCCACCAGCAGGACGCCCTTGGGCATGCGCCCGCCCAGGACCTGGAAGCGTTCCGGCTCCTTGAGGAAGTCGATGATCTCCTTGAGCTCCTCCTTGGCCTCGTCGCACCCGGCCACGTCGGCGAAGGAGGTGTTCATCTCGGACTCGGCCACGATCTTGGCCTTGCTGCGCCCCACCCCCAGGAGCTGGTCGCCGGGGTTGAAACGGCGCATGAGCACGAACCAGATGCCGAAGAAGATGACCGCGGGCAGCACCCAGCTCATGATGTCGCGCAGGAAGGTGGATTCGGGCTGGCCCCGGAAATCAACGTTGTACTTGACGAGCTCGTCGGAGATTTCCGGGTCCACGCGCAGGGCAACGAAGCGTTGCTCGGTCTCCTGCCCGTCCTGGACCACCTTCATCTTGCCCGAGAGCGAGCCCTGGCCGATGGCCACCTCGCTGATGTGCCCGGCCTTGAGCTCCTTGAGGAACTCCGAATAGGCCAGGGTCTTGGGGCCGTAGCTGCGGGCGTAGAAGTCCTGGATGATAATGAGGCCCCAGAGAGCTGCGATGACGTACCAGATGGTGAAGTGATGCTTGTTTTCCATGGATGATCCAAAGGTTCGGTCTTTTTGGGATTCTTCACTGATACGGGCCGGGGGCGGGCGGGTCAAGCGGGCGGATGGGGCGACGGGGATGTTTTTCGGGTTTTTCCTCCAGGAGCGTGGCGGGTAAAGGCGGCAAGGCGCGCGAGTTTCTAGCCGCCCTTGGGCATGAAAAACACGGCCACCAGCATGCAATTCACGAAAAGAAACATGATGATGATCGCCAGGATGAACCAGGGGAACTCCCGAACCCCGTGGTCGCGGCTCAGGATCCAGGCCAGGTGCCTTCGCGCCTGGGCCGCCTGGGATTCCCCCTTTGCCGGGGAAACGCCCGCGGCGTCATCCTGGCCGGTTTTCCCCACTTCGCCCATGCGCCCGCCGCCCCGCGACATCATCAACCGGATGGCGAGCCCGAAGAGCCCCAGGAACAGCCCCGCATACCGCATGGCTCCCACGAACCAAGGTGCCTCAATGTCGAATCCTGCCATCGCCTGTTCCCTCACCAATGGAGCCGCGTCGGCCAGGCATCCAGTCCGCCCCTCGGCGGCAAAAAAGGGGCTGGCCCCGTAAGGGCCAGCCCCATCCATGATGCCTGCGTCTTGAACATCCTTCCTGCATGCCGCATGCGAAAAGAATATTCGCCAAGGCGTATCGCGTCAATTAATTCAATGCGTCGTTCCGCTATCGCCTCCGGCCTTGAGCCCGGCATACCAGCCGCTGGCCTTTTCCAGGATGGCGTTGATGCGCCCCACCATCTTGTGCGGGTCGGAGAGGTAGCCTTCCAAGAGCAGCGCCGACTCGTAGAGTTGCTCCGTGGCCTGGGCGATGAAGGCGTCCGCGTGGTCCGCCCCATAGATGGCCAGCAGGTTCCGAGTCAGGGGATGGTCCGGGTTCACCTCCATGATCTTGTCCGGGATGGTCTCGTCCTTGGACATCATGCGCATGATGCGCTGCATCTGGGAGCTCATCTGGCCGTCGGCGGACACCAGGCAGGACGGGCTGGACTTCAGGCGCTCGGAGGCGCGAACGTCCTTGATGCGATCCCCCAGGACCTCCTTCATGCGGGCCAGCAGGCCCTCCAGCAGCTTGGACTCGCCCTCGCTGAGGGGAGCGGCCTCGGGGCCGGACGGGGCCGCATCATCGAAGGAGGCCAGGTCCTTAGCCTGGGCCTGCTCGGCGGACTTGAAGCCGAACTCCTTGAAGGAGCCCATGGACTCCAGCATGAACTCGTCGATGGGCTCGTACAGGTAGAGCACTTCCAGGCCCTTGCGCCGGAGCATCTCCAGATGGGGGGAGAGTTCCACGGCCTCGCGGCTGGGGCCTGAGATGTAGTAGACGGTCTTCTGGCCCTCCCGGGCGCGCGAAACGTAGTCGGTGAGGCTGGCGAGCTTGCCTTCCTCCACGGCCGAGGAGTCGAAGCGCAGAAGCTCGGCGTATGCCTCGCGGTTGAGAAAGTCCGAGTAGCCCAGCTTGAAGATCTTGGCGTGTTCCTTCCACAGGGCGGCGTAGCCGTCGGGGTCGGAGGCGGCCTTCTTGCGCAGGCGCGAGAGGATCTCCTTGGTCACGGCCTGTGCGATGCGCCGCAGCACCATGTTCTCCTGCAGGGTCTCGCGGGAGAGGTTCAGGGGCAGGTCCTCGGTGTCCACCACTCCCCGGCAGAAGCGCAGGTACTCGGGCAAAAGCTCGGTGGCGTCCTTGGCGATGAGCACCCGGCGCACATAGAGGTCCAGGCCGCGCTCCAGCTTGGACATCCCCAGGAACTCCTCGGACTTGGCCGGAACGAACACCAGGGCCGAGAACTGCACCGGGGCGTCCACGTTCATGTGCACGGTCTCGATCGGGGCCTCGGTGTCGTGGGTCAGGAAGGAGTAGAACTCCTTGTACTGCTCGGCCGTCACCTGGGACTTGGGCTCGCGCCACACCGCCGGGACGGTGTTCACCCGCCCGCCGTCCACCAGGATGGGGAAGGAGATGAAATGCGAGTGGCGGTTGATGATGTCCTTGATCTGATCCGGGTCGGCGAACTCCGTCGCGTCGTCCTTCAGGTGGATCTCGATGGAGGTGCCGCGCGGAACCTCGCCCTCGGCGGCGATCAGCTCGTAGCCGCCCAGGCCGTCGGAAATCCACACCCAGGCGGGTTCGTCAGGCGTGGCGGACCGGGTGGTGAGCACCACCTGGCGCGCGGCCATGAACACCGAGTAGAAGCCCACGCCGAAACGGCCGATGATGGAGCTGGCCTTGGAGGAATCCTCGCCCAGGGCCTTGATGAAATTCTCGGACCCGGAATGGGCGATGGACCCGATGTTCTCCACCAGCTCCAGCTCGCTCATGCCGATGCCGGTGTCGGTGATGGTCAGGGTGTTGTTTTCCTTGTCGGTGGTGATGCTGATCTCCAGGGGCAGGTCGGCCCCGGCCACGGATGTGCCGCGGCTCTGCTCGAAGCGCAGCTTCTCCAGGGCGTCTGAGGCGTTGGAGATGAGCTCGCGCAGGAAGATCTCCCGGTTGGTGTAGACCGAGTGGGTGATGATATCGAGCAGCTTGACGATGTCGGCCTTGAACTGGCGCTTCGTGCTCTTTGCCGTGTCGGACATGTCTCTCCCTCTGAAATGTTTACTGATTGCGGCGATACTCCGGCCGGCCTCCCGGGCCGGCTCCCGCTACTTTCAGGAAAATCCGCCCCCCCCGCCCGAGCCGCAGCCCATGCTGGTGGGGAACGGCCCCGGGGCGAATTGGTGCTCGGCCCCCTTGTCGGAGGTGCGTCCACAGACGCTGGACAGGATGCGTGTCACCTCGGCGCAGGCGCAGGACGGACACGCCGGGGGGGGCGAACCGACGCTGACGAGCTCCTCGAATCGCTGGCCACAGGCGGAGCATTGGTATTCGTACAGGGGCATGACGGTTTTCCTCCTGCTGAAGCTTCCAGACAACAGCATAGCTTAAACAGCCCGGACCGGCTGTCAAGGGCGTTCCGGAATCGCAGGCGGCGTTGACTGTTCCACGCGTCGGGCGTACATAATAAAGGATTGCGTCTCCCTTCGGAGATCGCTTGACCGTAAGCGAAACCTGATTATTGTCAACTTTGCCAATTCCCTCAAGGAGGACAATCGCATGGTCATCGATTTCAGTCCGTTCTTCGGCCAGCAGACGCCGCTCGACCGAATCTTCGAGGCATTTTGGTCCCCCAACATGGCTATTTCGCAACGGCCCTACTCCTACCCGCCGGTGAACATCTCCGAGGATGAGGAGCGCATCGTGGTGCGCTGCGAGATTCCCGGCATGGACATTTCCGAGCTGGACCTGACCCTCACCGAGTCGTCGCTGGTGGTCAAGGGCGAACGCCAGGCGGCCAAGGGCAAGTATTACCGCCAGGAGCGCCCCACGGGCGCGTTCCAGAGGGTGGTGAACATCCACGCCCCCATCGACCGGGACAAGGTCACGGCCAAGATGAAGGACGGGCTCCTGGAGGTCGTCATCCCCAAGTCCGAGGCGTCCAAGCCCAAGAAGATTTCCATCGACATCGCCTGATCGCGGAGGAAAACCCATGAGCGAAATCACCAAGACCGAGGAGAAAGGCCTGCCCCGCGTCAAGCCCTCCACCGACATCGTGGAGACCGACGACGGGTTCTTCATCTACATGGACATGCCCGGCGTTTCCAAGGAGGCGCTCATCATCGACCTCAACGAGGACGAGATCAAGGTGTCGGGCCGCACGGCCTACCCCGCCCCGGACGGCGAGAAGCTGGTCCACGTGGAGTTCGGCAACGGCGAGTACTACCGGGGCTTCACGGTCTCGCACATCGTGGACAAGTCCCGCATCAAGGCCACCGTGAAGAACGGGGTGCTCGAGCTGCATCTGCCCAAGGCGGAGAAGGCCCAGCCCCGCAAGATCGACATCCAGATGGGCTAGCGTCCAGGCCCCCAACCGGCCGCGCCGCTTCCCGGCGCGGCCCAGACCCTGGAGGTGTGTATGTTCGAGCGTTTCTTCCCCGCGTTGCGCAAGAGCGAACCGGCTGGAAAGTTCGTCAGCCCCTTCGAAGCCATGGAACGCCTCATGCGCGAACCGTTTCCCGGATTCCCCGGATTCTCCGGCAAGGGCGACATCACCCCGTCGCTGGACGTGAAGGAAACCGGCGACGAGATCCTGGTCAGCGCCGAACTGCCCGGAATAGACCCAAAGGACGTGGAGCTGACCCTGGATAACGGCGTGCTCACCATCAAGGGCGAAAAGCGCGAGGAGACCGAGAAGAAAGAAGGCGAGAACGTGCTTTCGCGCGAGATCCGCTACGGCTCCTTCTCCCGCTCCATGGCCATGCCCGGGGAGGTCCTGGCCGACAAGGCCACGGCCACCTTCGACAAGGGCGTGCTCAAGATCTCCATCCCCAAGGCGGAGGGCTCCAAGTCCACCCGCGTGAGCATCCAGTCCTGAATGCGAGGGGCCGGGAAGCGCTTCCCGGCCCCTTTTTCGCGTCCGCGCACCGATTTGCATTGCCGGTGCTTTTACCCTATCAAGAGCATACCGGCTCGCCGGGATTCCTCCCGTCCGGCGTGCGGAAAATCCAGTCATATGAGGGTTACCTGCATGCAGCTTCTCGACGGGAAGGCCACCGCGCTCTCCATCCGCCAGAAACTCGCCGTAGAGGTGGAAAGCCTGAAGAAAGTCCACGGCCGCGCGCCGCACCTGGCCGTTGTGCTGGTGGGCGACGACCCGGCCTCCCAAGTCTACGTCCGCAACAAGGAAAAAGCCTGCGCCGAGACGGGCATCACCTCCACCGCCCACCGCGTCGGCGCGGACATCACCCAGGAGGCTCTGGAAAAGCTGGTCACCAGCCTGTCGGAGGATGATTCCATCGACGGAATCCTCGTCCAGGCCCCCCTGCCCAAGCACCTCGACCTCCTGGCCGTCCAGGCCCTGGTGGACCCCGCCAAGGACGTGGACGGCTTCCATCCCGTCAACGTGGGCAAGATGTGCATCGGCCTGCCGAGCCTCCTGCCCTGCACCCCGGCCGGGGTCATGGAGGTGCTCAAGCATTACGGCATCTCCTGCTCCGGCAAGAAGGCCGTGGTGATCGGGCGCTCCAACATCGTGGGCAAGCCCATGGCGCTCCTGCTGGCCCGGGCCGAGCCCATGGCCAACGCCACCGTCACCCTCTGCCACTCCCGCACGCCGGACCTGGCCGGGGAGTGCCGCACCGCCGACATCCTGGTGGCCGCCATCGGCCGTCCCAGATTCGTGACCAAGGACATGGTCAAACCCGGCGCCGTGGTGATAGACGTGGGCATCAACCGGACCGATTCGGGCCTGTGCGGCGACGTGGACTTCGAGCAGGTCAAGGACGTGGCCTCGGCCATCACCCCGGTGCCCGGCGGCATCGGCCCCATGACCATCGCCATGCTCCTCTCGAACACCGTCCAGGCGTACACGTGGCGAATGAATAGAACCTAAGGAGCAGCCCATGAGCCAGCCCCTGACCGTGACCAGCGACGCTTTCGCGGAAGGAGGGAGCATCCCTTCCGTCCACACCTGCGACGGAAAGGACGTTTCGCCGCGCATCACGGTCGGCGGGCTGTCCGGGAGCGCCAAGACCTGGGCCCTGCTCTGCGACGACCCTGACGCCCCGGGCGGCGACTGGGTGCACTGGCTGGTGTTCAACCTGCCGGCGGCGCTCACGGACCTGCCCCCGGGAGTGACTCCCGAGGTCCTGGCCGCCAAGGGCGGGGTCCACGGCCGCAACAGCTGGGGCAACTCCCGCTACCAGGGGCCCTGCCCTCCGTCCGGCACGCACCGCTACATCTTCAAGGTGTTCGCCCTGGACGCCGCCCTGGACCTGCCGGAGGGGGCGTCCAAGGCCCAGTTCCTGGCCGCGGCCAAGGGGCGCGTGCTGGGCCACGCCATGCTCACGGGGCGCTATGCTCGGCCCCGCTAGAATCGTCCTCATCGCCGCGCTGGCCCTGTTCTGCCTGAGCGGGTCAAGCGATGCCTCCTCGCTCACGGTGGGGTGTCCCCTGTTCAAGGACGGGGACAAGATGCCCCGCGCGCTGGCCTGCGAGGGAGGCGAGCACTCCCCTCCCCTCACGGTGAGCGGAGTGCCGTCCGAGGCCAGGACCCTGGCCGTCATCATGACCGAGCTTGATGCACCCAAGGGGGCGGCCGCCCTGTGGATGGCCTATAACATTCCGGCAGCGGGCACGGTGGGGGTGTCCGAGAACCAGCCGCGCGCCCGCCAGATGCGCGGCGAAGGGATGCAGCTCGTCTGCGCCGGGGCCGCCGGGAAGCCCGGCTATTGCGGCCCTTGCCCGCCCCAGGGAGTGACCCGGCGCTACCTGATCGAGGTGTTCGCCCTGGACACCGCGCTGGACCTGCCGGAAGCAGCCACCAAGCAGCAGTTCCTCCTGGCCGTGGAGGGGCATATCCTGGCCCGAGGCAAGATCATGGGCAAGTATTCCAAGAAATAGTCCAGGCGTCCGCCAATCCGGCCGGACGCCTGCTTTCACGCGCGCAAACGACGCGCCCATCAGCCCTCTCCCTGCGGAGAGGGCATTTTTTCACCTTTTTACCCACATACCGCTATGTGGGGTGAATTTTATCCGCGCCTGGCTATGCTCGCGGCCAATTCCGGAGGAGTGCCGGATGTCGAGTGAAATGCCCAAGGAACAACTTTACGCTCAGAAGGAGGTTACTCATGAGCGAGCGCAGTGAAGGCACCGGATTCGAAGATTACGCGTGGACGGACGACGTGAAGAACACGTTCGCCGATCGGGAGTCCAATTGGGACGCAATGCTTACACCGAAGCAGGATTCATCCCCACAAGTTGGAGGCGATGGGACCGCCAGTGACCCCGACACCCCGGTCATCCGGGCGCCCAGGGAAGGCGAAGGCGGCTGGCAGAGCAGGATGCCGTACAACAAGTACATGGAGAATCCTTTCGTCCAGATTCTCTCGGGCTTCGGCAAAGGCATCGTTCGCGGCGTGGGTCTGGAGGTCCACCCGAGCCTGGACTATGATACGCCGGTGGAAGAAACCGTAAGCGACCTGACAAAGACCTGGCATCCAGGCCTGAATGTCCCCAAGGCCCTGACCATGACAGCCTTGCAGGCTTCCGGGCAGCCTCTCACGCCAGAGCAACAAAGGACACGGATGGAAGGTGTGATCGGGACGGCTTCTGGCCTGCTCCCCGTTCCGGCCAAGCAGGTATGGGATGTGTGGGATACCGGCACCAAAATCATCGACTCGGGAAAATCCTTTTAAATGAACCATGCGATGGCGCTTGCTGCACAAGCGAGGTGCAGCAAGCGCCATCACGCTACTGAATACCTAGCGGCAAGGCATTTGCTTCGAATTGCATGTACATCTCCTTAAACTGATCCACCATGACAGTACATGGAGCTTTTTCATCTGGCCACAGAACAGCGCACTGTTTATCAAGAAGATCAAGCACCTCTTTGTACCGCGCCATTCTCCCCCGCAAATAATATATGATCAATTCGTTGTCATTTTTTGACAAGTTTTTTTGTGATCCAACAGCCTGAAGCCTCTCCCCAACAACCAACAGCATGTATACATCCGGAACAAGTATCGACAGCGAAGTGATGCTCCTTTGTGTCTGCCGAAACAGATAAATATAATCCATGCCATTTTTCATGGCCACTTTTTCAGCACGCTCCATGTCTTTGAAATATTTCACCGATGCATCATTAACATTATCTACACGTGTCGCCAATTCAACCATTCCTTTTGAGAGCTCCCCCTTCCCATAAGGCTCATCGCCAATATGTTCTCGCAAATACGATCCCGGCCAACCATCAAAAGCCGCAACCAGGTTTTTAAGATATGGAGCCATCTCTTTTCCTGCCGCCTTCAACTCTTGCGAGGGCAAGGAGCCATACCCGGAAATTATTCTGTCTGCGAGCACGGGGATAGCCCCTGGGAATCGTTTTAAGGCATCGCCATATATGACAGGCTTCTTGCCAAGATCGAGAGCGATGCCCATCTCGACACCAGAGGCCAACAAAACATCTTGCGCCAACTCGATGAATGCTCTCAGCGTCAAAACATCAACGGATATATCATTAATAGCAAACGCTTCAGCGCTATTATCTGGCATTACAACAGCTCTGTTTGCAGTTTTATTCCATACGTCAAAAACAGACTGAAGATCCCGTGTCGTTTTTCCAATAAAATCCTTGCAATACTTTCGAACTGATATCAGATCGTCCCGCTCGGACGCTGTGGCGACCGGCAGCACCGACAGGGAAAAGCCGACGATGAATATCAAAACCTTCTTTAGCACTCACTACTCCTAGGGATCGAACGGTTTTGGGCGCTATCCACGATTGCTCCATGCGGACCTGATATAGCGCAACAAATATTAAAACAAGATGTCGTTTCCCTGATTCGAGAAAGTCGTCTTGTCCTGCCCCCTCTCCTCTCCTCAATTTTTTTCAACTTTCTCCCCACATACCGCTATGTGGGGTGAAATAAAAACCCGCCTGCATAGAATTCGGGGAACCTTGGCGCGGGAAGCCAAGGAAAATAACCACCTCTCAAGGAGGAACCCCGAATGCCTTATCCCACCACCGCCGGACCCGCCGGTTACGCCGCCGCCGGGGCGGTCGACCAGCAGGCCGCCAACGAACTGAGGTACAAGCGCTACCTCGAGCACCTCGCCGGTTTCGCGCCCGGCGAATCCGACCTCCCCGACGAGGAGATCCTGCGCCGCCGCGCCATGGCCCAGGGAACGCCCCAACCTCAGGCCGGAACCGGATACGCCCCCGGTTCAGCCATGCCCCAGCCCGGCCAGCCCGCCCCGTCGCAGGTGCCCCTGCAGGCCATCCTGGCGAGCCTCAAGGCCCGCCCGGGCATGATCGAACACCTGGAGGGCATCGACGTGGACGGCGACGGCATCCCCGACGCCCCCATGGGCCCGCCCCCCATGGACCCCATGGGCCGCATGCAGTGGCAGAACATGATGGCCCAGCGCAAGCAGATGATGCAGGCCGCGCAGCAGCGCCGCGCCCAGCGCAAGCTGGTCAACAACCAGGCCATGCTGGCCGTGCTCCAGTCCAACGATCCGTTGTTCGGCTATGTGCTCAGGCGACTTGAAGGGTATGTACGGTCTTTACCCGCCAAGGTTCAGAGGCCTTTCTTTGAAGCCGTCGAGCGCACACCTGGCGCGTTCCTGGACCTGTACACCCACCTGCGCGCCTCCGTTGAGCGCGACCTCAGAGGCACCGCTCCCATTTCCCAGCCCATGCCCCAGCCCGGCAACGCTGATCCACGCGCTCGCATCAGGCAGGCCGTGGCCGGGCGCATGAGCCCCCCCGCCCTGGAATCCGCGGGCATCCTGGACGACCGCCTGCCCGGCGCGACCCGCGCGGCCGAACTGGCCGCGCTCAAGGCGCGCTGCAAGGCCGGTCAGGCCCGCGAGGGCGACCTGCTGCGCTACATCGAGCTGTCCATGGGCGACAGCTCCCCCCGCTAACCCCAACCTGCGAAAGGAGGATTCCTCGCAATGGCCGATTCCCTTACGTCCTACTATTCCAATTCCGGCGCCGGAGTGCGCGAGATGAAGGACTCCATCTTCGTCGACGTGGAGAACATGATTCAGACGGTCACTCCCCACAAGACGCCCTTCATCTCCTCCATCAAGACCCTCAAGGCCAAGAACGTGCTGCACGAATGGCTCGAGGACGAACTGAAGACCCCCACCGGCGCCAATAAAGCCATCGAGGGCGCGGACGCCGTGGCCCAGGCCCGCACCGCCCCGGTGCGCCTGTCCAACTACTGCCAGATCCTGGAGGACACCTTCAAGATCTCCGGCACCCTGGACGCCGTGACCCCGCTGGGCCGTTCGCGCGTCAAGCAGTACGAGATGGACAAGAGCTTCAAGTACCTGAACACGGAGCTCGAATACGCCGCCCTGAACAACGCCACGGCCAACGCCGGAGACGCCGGCACCGCCCGCCAGATGAAGGGCCTGGAGGGCTTCGTCACCACCAACGACAAGTCCTACGCCGCCTACGCTTCCGGCAACGACTTCTCCGAGGCCGACCTGCTGGCCATGTCCCAGGCCTGCTACGAGGCGGGCGGCGAGCCCTCGGTGATCCTGGTGGGCCCGGTGCAGGCCCGCAAGATCGCCAACTGGAACCAGGCCGGGCGCATCACCGTCAACACCAACGCCTCCGAGCAGACCTTAGTCATGGCCGTCATGGTGCTGGAGACCCCCTTCGGGCGCATGAAGGTCACCATCGACCGCTACATCGCCAAGGACACCGACACCGGCAACTCCTACGACCGGGTCTACGTCTACGACCCCAGCCGCTGCTCCATGGCGTTCCTGCGGCCCTTCAAGTGCGTGGACCTGGCCCAGACCGGCGACTCCGTGAAGTGCCAGTCCATCGTGGAGGCCACCTTCGTCATGCACAACGAGAAGTCCGCCGCCAAGTGCAAGAAGTGCGCGACCGACTAGCGGACAACTGACCAAACAGGGGCGGGCCGCAAGGCCCGCCCCTTTCCAGGAGGAACGATGATCGAGCATCGCATAACGCTCACCGGCGAGGAGCTGCGCGCCACCGCCACCCAGGACAACCTGTCCATCCTGGCGCTGAACAAATTTCTGAGGAGCCTGCCCGAGGACCAGCGCGGCTTCTTCAAGGACTGCCGCATCGAGGCCGTGATCCCGGTCTACATGCCGCGCGGGGATTTTGAGGAGGACGTCCACGCCATGAACATGGACCGGGACCAGCTGGACTGGCTGCTCAGGACCAGACCCGAATTCAAGGCCTGCGACGACACGGCCAACAACACCCTGGCTACCGGAAGCAAGATCGTCTCCTGCGGCGCGAGCGCCGATGCGGGGAGCGGGAAGGCGGACGGGACTGTGGAATCAACTTCTAACGAGAAGCTCTAAAGGAGGAGCACCATGAGCGAACGCATCGACGACCCCAGCTTTTCGGACTACTCGTGGCTCAAGGACGAGAAGAACTTCTTCGACAGCAACGGCACCCAATACGAATACCGTGATGGAGGCACGTACATGTACAACCCCCAAGGGGGTGAAATGACGCGGCTTGATCCGGTGACGGCAGCCAAACTGGATGAAGATCGGGCTTGGGAGAACGCAAAGAAGCGGCAAGAACAATTTGGCCCGGTTTACACGGACCAGACGCCGGGAGGGGTCGTTGAATATGACCCATCAAATCCCAACCCGGACTATAAGCACTGGCTTCCCATGCAAGACGAACGCATGGAGTTTCGAAAACTTACGCCAGACGAAAAAAAAGGTTTGGCAGTTGCAGGTGGCGCAATAAGCGGGACTGCCGCCGGGCTGGCCGCCTATGACGGAATTGTCACTGCTCCCGCGGCAGGGTGGGCGGCCCTGAAAGGTTATGGAGGAGGTCACACAGCCACAGAAAACATCTTAAAGTTGACCGACCCGACTATTGGTTATGATTTAAAGAAAAAATAATCCAGCGGACTGTGCGGCTCAACTGCCGCACAGTCCAACGACCACATAATAGAAAAAAACAAACTGAGCACTATACCACAACACATCAAGAATATGTCGTAAACAAGGAGCTACTGAGCCCACAGCCAGCATCCTCCTCCGTAATATTTTCCATACAAAAAATACAAAATGGCAACCCCAATAGCTCCAGAATAAATTTCCCTTGCTATTTTCTTCGCCAGCTTGGCTTGATCTTCTGCAACCATACTATCCAACCATCAATCTTTTGTACAAAAAAATGAGCCCATACCCCAACAAACAACTGACGACTATCTTACAAAGCTCAAAAGATATTATCTTCAGCACAGCCCCCCCCCCTCGCCAGTCATCATAGCCAATACTACTCTTCGCCCCATCCACTCGCGCACATCCACAAACCAGTTAACGCTATAAAATAGTAAATACGATATGTCAAACACCTGGTGAATGGCGGAGCATCCTCCCGAACAAGTTGGAAATCTGATCCCCCCCTCGCCGCATCGGATCTGGACCGCTCCATCTCCAAGGACACCGGTTCCGGCAAGCAGTACGACCGGATCTCCACCTACGATCCCGGCCGCAGCCCGGCGCACCACGGCGCAGCCGCGACGGTCCATCAACCATCACATCAGGGGAATTCAAAGGGGGGCAGAAATCCGGGGAAGGGCGAAGGCCCTTCTTGAGAAGGGGTACGTGTTACGGCAGCAGCCGGAAGACGAACCGCTCGTAGGCTTTACACATCTTCTTGGCCACGGGGGCGGAGAGCCCCATGTCCTTCAGGCGGCAATACACGTGAAGGGGATTGAACACATGGTGAAAGGCATTTCGAAAGCGCGTCACGAGCTAACACCTCCGCTGGAAAACGCTTCCGCCCGGGGCGCTTTTTTGACAGAAGAAGCCTGCGCCGCGAGCCACCGGCTGTCTACCAAATGTAACTTTCCCGTGCAAGTGAATCAATGAACAAGACCCCGCCCAGCTGGCCCCTGGCGACCACCAGCTGGCTCTGGCCAAAGACTTTGCCGGAAAACCTCCGGCGCATTGGAGCGTGGAAACTGCCCATCCGGCAGGTGGCCCTGCTCTTCTACCAGAGCGCCGCGTCGCTGGCCTACACCCCGGCCGACTTCGCCGCCCCGGACCACCTCGAATCCCACGTGCACCTGCCCGTGGACCTGCCCTGGGACGACGGCCCCGAGACGGTCTGGGACATCATCTCCCGCCTCATGGAGCTCCCGGGCAGGCTCTCCCCCTGGGGCGGCGTTCTGCACCCGCCGGGAGATCCCGCGCGGCTGGCCGGAGTGGCCGCCCTGTGGCGCGACCGCGCCCCGGGCTGGCGGCTCATGGTGGAGAACATACCCGGCCAGGATCTCCGCGCCCACTGGCCCGTGATCCAGGACCTGGACCTGCCCGTGTGCCTGGACGTGGGCCACCTCATGGCCTTCGGCCAGCACTGGCTCCTGGACGAGCCGGACCTGCCGGGCCGGGTGGAACTGGTGCACTGCTACGCGCCGGGCATCGTGCGCGAGCGCCACGAGCACCTGCCGCTCTCGGAGCTCTCCCCCAGCCAGGCCCGGACCATCCTTGAGGTGCTCGGTCTGATCGGGGCGAATACCCCGATACTCTTCGAGGTTTTTTCCGAATCGGACTTGCGCGACTGCCTTGAAAATTTTACCAAACTAACGCGGGACTGGAGGCGTCCGGAATGATCCGGCTGATTCTGGGCGGCGAGAAGTCGGGCAAGTCCGACCTGGCGTACGAGTACTTCCGCGCCGCCCCCGGCCCCGGCGTGGTCATGGCCATGGGCGCTGCCCGGGACGCGGCGTTCCGCCTTCAGATCCTGGAGCACCGCCTGCGCCGCGACCCGCGCGTGCCGGTGCTGGAGCCCGGGCCCAGGCTACCCGAGGCCCTGGCGGACGCCGCGGCCAAAGGCCGGAACGTGCTGGTGGACAGCCTGGACTTCTGGCTCTTCGCCTGCATGGAGAGCGCCCCGGAGCGCCCGAATGAACTGGTCGGAGAGCTGGCGGAGGAACTGGCCGGGAGCCTTTCCGGGTTCGTGGCCGAGGGCTCCCCGGCGTGTGTGCTGGTGAGCTGCGAGGTGGGCCTGGGCCCCATCGCGCCCACGTCCCTGGCCAGGCGCTTCGCCAGGGCGCAGGGCGCGCTCAACCAACGCCTGGCCCGGGCGGCCTCCGAAGTGAGGCTGGTGGTGGCCGGGCTGCCCATTGCGCTCAAGTGAGGAGAGATGGCTTTTTTCAGGGTGCTCACCGAAAAGCTCGAGGGCCTGACGCGTCTGATCACGCCCCATGAGCGATGGCTCATCCTCATAAGCGCCGACCCGGACGCGCTGGGCTCGTCCATGGCCCTGCGCCAGATCATCCGCTCGCGCGGCGGCCAGGCCGAGATCGGCCACGTCAACGACATCTCCCGCCCCGACAACCTGGCCATGATCCGCACCCTGCGCATCCCCCTGACCCGCGTCACACCGGACATCGCCAAGTGCTGCCAGCGATTCGCCATGGTGGACTCCCAGCCCCACCACAGCACCGATTTCCCCCCGGTGGACTACGACATCATCCTGGATCACCACCCCCTGGACCCGGCCCACCCGGCCAGGGCCAAATACGTGGACATCCGCACCGACTACGGGGCGTGTTCGAGCCTTTTGACCGAATACCTGTACAACCTGGGCATCAAGCCGGGAAAATTCCTGGCCACGGCCCTGCTCTACGGCATCAAGACCGACACCGGCTCCTTCGAACGCGACTTTTCCGACGTGGACGTGAAGGCGTTCAGCTATCTCTCCAAGCTGGCGGACAAGTTGCTCCTGCGGCGCATCGTGCATGCCGATTTCCACCGCAAGTGGCTCAAGTATTTCTCACGGGCCTTCGAGCGCGCCCGCTCGGTCGGGCGCGAGGGCTTCTTCGCCTATGTGGGGCCGGTGGAAAACCCGGACGCGCTGGTGGTGCTGGCGGACTTTTTCCTGCGCGTGCACGGCCTGTCCTGGAACTGCATCGCTGGAATCTACAACGACAAGCTGGTGGCGGTGATGCGCTCCGACGGCATGCGGCGCAACATGGGCCGCAAGGCCCAGGACTGGTTCGGCGCCTTCGGGTGCGCCGGGGGGCACAAGATGGCCGCCCGGGCCGAGATCGACCTTTCCAGGCTGGCCGGCTACGATCCCGAACAATTCCTCTGGAAGCGCCTCACCGGGCGCATGCTCCAGCCCGACTGGTCCGTGGCCGAGGGCGAGGCATGTCCGGTGAAGGCGGCGCAGGCCGGGTCATGACCGTGCACCAGCCGGGCGCGGCCCCCAAGGTCTCCCAGCGCGGGGAGGACTACTTCCCCATCCATCCCCGCACCATCCTGCCCGGCACGGCGGGCCAGTTCGACCTCTACCTCAAGCGCGTCGACTGGTTCGTGCTCTACGCCAAGAAAGGGGAGACCTTCAGCGTGGAGCCCAAGCTCAAGGAACTGCTGGACGTCAGCGAATTCTACATCCGGGTGGACCAGCGCTTCGACTACGAGACCTACCTGGCCAAGAACCTGGGCAACATGCTGCTCAACAACCAGATCCCCATGGAGGAGCGCTCGAAGCTGTTCTACCAGATCTCCTCGGGCATGCTGAAGCAGAGCTTCGCCAGCAAGCTGCCCCGGGGACTGGACGAGAAGACCTACCAGGCCATGCAGACCCTGGTGAAGCGGGGCATCGCCCTGCTCTCCAAGGAGGAGAGCCTGAGGAGCCTCTCGGAGTTCCTCTCGCACAAGTACCACACCTACAGCCATTCGCTGAACGTGATGGTGCTGACCATATCGGTGCTGCAGAGCGTGCAGGGCATCGACCAGACCACTCTTTTCGAGGCCGGGCTGGGCGCGGCACTGCACGACATCGGCAAGACCCAGATCCCCGACGCGGTCATCAACAAGGGCGGCCCGCTCAACCAGGCGGAATGGGAGATGATGAAGACCCATCCGGTGCGGGCGCTGGGCATCTGCGCCTCCATGCCCATCAGCCACGTGGCCACCAACGCCATCCTTTTCCACCACGAACGCTTCGACGGCGGGGGGTATCCGGGCGGCATCTCCGGGGAGGGCATTCCGGTGTACGCCAGGGTGCTGGCCTTGTGCGACGTCTACGACGCTCTGACCTCGGAGCGGCCCTACGCCAAGGCCCTGCCGCCCTACAAGGCGCTGACCATCATGCAGGAAGACATGAAGGGTGCCTTCGACCCGGTCCTGTACAAGCGCCTGGTGTACGTGCTGGGCAACGCGCGCATCGTCTGACGCCCAGGAGGCGCCCAGGCAGAGCTCGACCAGTCCACGTCTCTTATCCCGCCATATCTTATCTATCGAAGCGCAATTCAGCTGTACATTTTAATTTCACCTGGGATATTCGCACATGTAAAGAGGCCAAATCTACCTCTTGTCATCCGCCACAATGGCACCACACGCGAGAAGCAGATCAAATAACAGAGGACATTAAATAACTATTATACGTAAGAACCGAAAACGCCTTACAAACATCACGCCGACACACCACGGAGGGGCCGCATGTTCAATTCCGCCACCCTGGAAACTATTGTTGGATTGTTGTTTGTCTTCCTGCTCCTGAGCCTTATCTGCTCCACACTCAACGAACTGGCCCTCAACTTCCTGAGCCTGCGGGCGAATAATCTGGATGCTGGTTTGCGCGAACTCTTCGACGCGGGCCAAGGCACAAATTCGGCCCTCGGCGTTCTCTGGAAAAGCTCGAGAAACCTGAAAGCCAGCCTGTGCAACCGCATGCGGGCGGACAGCACAGGCCAGCCCGTCCAAAGCGAACCGCCCGGCCTGCTGGATAACTTCTACACCCATCCGTTGATCTTCAGCCTTTACCAAGGGTCGTACGACGACGCCAAGGCGCTCACCAACAACCTCCCCTCGTACATTCCCTCCAACTCTTTCGTCATGGCTTTCATGGACAACGTGCTCAAAGGGACAGGCGACGGACAGGCCCCACCCATGACCTTCCCGAACTTCAAGGCCGCCGTGGACAAAATCACGGACAACGATACCGTGAAGGGAGCCTTGCAGGTTCTGATGGAAGACGCGGCCGGGGACATGGACAAGCTCAAGGTCAACATCGCCGGCTGGTACGATTCCACCATGGACCGGGCCAGCGGATGGTACAAGCGCCAAGCCCAATACACTGCCCTGGTCATGAGCCTGCTCATCGTGGTGCTGACCAACGCCGATACCCTGGGCATTTGCCGGAGCCTGTCCATGGACCAGAGTCTGCGCCCGGCCCTCAACACGCAGATTCAGGATCTGGTCAAACCCGCGCCCGGAGCCACGCCCGAAGCCCAACTGGCCAAATTCCTGGACTCGGGCATCATGGCCAAACTCCCCCTGGGCTGGAACAGCGACGATCCGCGCCTGGTGCCCGACGCTCCCAGGGACTGGGCCACTAAGGCCGTGGGCTGGCTGATCACGATCCTGGCCGTTTCTCTGGGAGCCCCCTTCTGGTTCCAGGTGCTCCAACAGGTCATACGCTTGAGCAAAAAGCCTGATGGTCAGTCCCCAACGGCCGGCAGTTGAGCGCGCCGACGTGTCCTTATCCGCAATTGCGGCGTGAACCCCTCACAAGGAGGCACCGTGCGTTTCAACACCCATTGCCATGTTTTCAACCTGCAGTCCGTTTTCAACCAGGACACTGTCTTCATACTGAAAAATCGCCTGATCCAGGACCACGGCCTCAGCCGAGGCGGGGCCGAACTGGCCATCGGTTTCATTAAAGCCGTGATGGTCCACCACTCCGGAAGCGACACCCAGGGACTCCCCCGGGGATGGAGGCACGGGGACGCATGGTCGGCCCTTGAGTTGGGCACTCTCTCCAACATGGACCTGGTGGCCAAGGACATGGTCGAACAACTTGACGAAGAAGGCGGCGACCCCTTCATCTTCGTCCCCCTGATGATGGACATCCTCTGCCAACCCCAGCCAGACCCAGTGCCGGCCCGGCCTGACCAGTTGGATCGCCAAGTCCAGGACACCCAGCGACAGATGGTCAACTATCCCGGCCGGATGTTGCCGTTCTACGCCGTGAACCCAAACCGCCGGAATTTCGTTGAACGGACCAAGCAGTGCCTGTGCCGCGGTGGCTTCGTGGGAGTGAAGCTCTACCCTTCCTTGGGCTACAGCCTGACGGACGCGGGTATGTCCGATGTCATGCAGTACTGCAACGACAACGAGATTCCCATGCTGATGCACTGCAACCAAGGGGGGTTCAAGAAAGACAACGTAACCGCCGACAATTGCAGTCCGAAACTGTGGGGACTGGTCGATGACGGAGACGGATTCCTGGACACGTTTCCGAAGCTGAAGATCTGCTTCGCACATTTCGGTGGGTCGGAGAACTTCGTGCAAAAACAACCCAATGGCAGTTTCCAGGACGTTTTCCAATCGGGTTCATGGTCCAGCCTCATATTGGCCCTGATGGGTTCGCAGGGATACCGCGACAGGGTTTTCGCCGACGTGTCCTTCCATGAGGACTCCCTGCCCGGCCCCTTGGCAAGCGGCTATCTGGGGAACCTGGCCACGATAATTGCCAGGGAGGAATGTCGCGGCCAGGTGCTGTGGGGATCGGACACTTGGCTTCTTCGGATGGTCAGCACGGAAATTGATTACTGGCACGGCTTCACCGGCCAATACATACTGCCCATCGAACACTTTCACCTGATGTGGGACGCCAACCCGCGGAAGTTCCTGGGATTCGGAGACGGGAATCCCGCACGGTACACACCGAATATCTGGGCGCACGTGCGATACATGGAAGAGAACAGGGCCCGGTTCGCTTCCGGCCAGGACATCCACCCCTGGCTTGAGGCCGCCATGGCAGTTCCGGAGAAAGACAGGAGGTATCCGGCCGCCCCCTGAAGCTGAGGAGATACGCGAGTGCGAGCCTTCCTGGCATGCACTCTTGCATGTTGCTTCAACTCGTGCGCACCGCCCGCACGTGCCTCCTGCAGGTCATGTCGGCCCAGGCGAAGGCTCCGAGCTCCATGTCCGCGAACCAGGACTGGGTGAAGGCGCGCCGGTCGGCGCTCCAGAGCAGGCGCTGCTCCTCGTCGAAGACGGGACTCTGGCAATGGCCGGTGAATTCGGCGGGCGGGGTCATGATCCGGGCCAGCTCCTCCACCGTGGGCAGCCGCCAGTCGCGCGCCCCCGCGAACCCGGTGGCGTTCAGGTGCGCCACGTATTCGTGGGCCTCCCACCAAGTGAGGCGGTACCGGCTCCCGGACAGCTGCCATTCCAGGCCGGACGTCTCGTCCAGCACGGTCCCCACCCGAGGGGACAGGCGCTGCACGGTGTAGCAGCGGGGCCGCCAGAGCTGGTCCAGGCCCAGGGCCTCGCGGGCGTTTTTCCCCGAGACCTTCAGGGGGTTCGTCCGGGCTTGGCCCAGTCCCGGCACTGGGCACGGGGGCGGCTCGCCCTCCCCCTCCAACCGGCAGGCGTTTTCCAGGCGTTTTTTCCAGTCCGCCAGCAGTACGGTGATCTCGGCGGCCATGTGCCGGGCGTCGCGGTGACGGCCTTCGGCCTTGGGGAACAGGGCCCGCCGGAAGAAGTCGTCCCAGGCCTCGTCCAGATCGCGCGAGAGGCGGCTTGGCAGGCGATCGCCCTCCAGGGGCCACTCGGGCAGAAGCCCGGTGAGCATCCGATAGAGCGTCACCCCCACGGAATAAAGGTCGGCGCGCGGCCCGGCCCGGTCGGGGTCGTCCTCCTGCTCGGGGGCGGCGTAGTAGGGCGAGCCGACCTTGAGGCCCGGTGAGCTGGCCACGCCCTCCCCGCGCACCCGCGAGAGCCCGAAATCGGTGATCTTGATCTGGTCCTCGTCGGTGAGGAGCAGGTTGAAGGGCTTGATGTCGCGGTGGACGATGCCCGCGTGGTGCAGCCGGTCCAGGCCGTCCAGGGTCTGCACGGCGTACCCGGCGGCGCGCGGCAAGGGGAGCCTGCGGGTTGCGGCCTCCGCCTCGGCGGTCTCTCCGATGACCTGCCCCAGGTCGCGGCAATAGTATTCCATGAGGAAGAACGGCCGCCGCCCGGCCCGTCCAAAATCCCACACGGAGGCCACATGGGGGTGGCTGAGCGCGCCCAAGGTGTGGGCTTCGGCCAGGAACCGGCGCTCGATCTCGGCGCGCCCGATGAGTGTCTTCAGGAAGGGGTTGGGGGCCAGGAGCTTAAGGGCCATGATCTTGCCCGTGACGGGCATGGCCACCTTGTAGACCGAGCCCATGCCGCCCCGGCCCAGGAGTCCCAGGACCTCGTACTTGCCGATGCGCTTCACGAAGCGCCCTGCGTGAGCCGGTCCGCGTAGACCCTGGGCTGGCCCGAAGCGATGATCTTGTCGGCGGCGGCCTGGGCGTCGTAGTCCACGAAACGCACGACGAGCTCCCGGGAGGCCGGCTCGTAGAGACAGTATTTTGCCTTGGGGTTGCCGTCGCGGGGCTGGCCCACGGCCCCGGCGTTGACGATGTATTTCACCGTCGGGGCCAGCCGGCTCACGCCTTCCTCCAGGCGTCCCCCGGAAAGGCGGCCATTCTCGACGCGCACGAGCCGCAGCTGGTGGGTGTGGCCCACGAAGCAGACATCCTCGGCGATGCCTTCCATGGCCTGCACGGCCTTGGCGGCGGATGCCTGGAACAGGTAGGTGTCCACCTCGTCCGGCGGCAGGCCGTGGACGAAGCGGCACCCCTCCAGGCTCAAGCTGGCGGGCAGACCGGCCATCCAGCGCCTGGTTTCCGGCGAAAGCCTGGATCTGGCCCAGAGAACGGAGTCCCAGGCCTGGGGGTTGAAACGCGAGCGGCTGCGCAGGTCCGTGACGCCCATCTCGTGGTTGCCCATGACGCAGGCCGCGCCCGACTCCATGACCATGCGCGCGGCCGCTTCCGGGTCGGCGCCGTAGCCCACCACGTCGCCCAGACAGACGATGGCCGCGCCCGGCGCCACGCGCCTCGCGTCCGCCAGCACGGCCAGGAGCGCTTCGAGGTTGCCGTGGATGTCTGAGAGAACGATCAGCCGCATTCTCCGTTTCCGGACAGGGCTTCGTGGATGCGCTCCGCGAGTTCGCGGGCGTCGACGGGCTTGGAGACGAAGTGGAGGCAGCCGGTGCGGCCGGCGCGCTCCTTGGTGGAGACGTCGTTGCAGGCGGAAACGAACACCACGGGGATTTCCCGATGCTCGCGGATACGCCGGGCGGCCTCGATACCGTCGAAACTGCCGTCGAGGATGATATCCATGAGGATCAGATCCGGGCTGAGTTCGGCCGCGAGCCTGACAGCCTCCAGGCCGGTGTGGGCCAGCCCGATCACCGTGTAGCCGAGCTTGGCGAGCTTACTGCGCAGGTCCAAGGCGATGATGCGTTCGTCCTCCACGATGAGGATGCCCGCGTTTTCCATAGTTGCCTCCAGACACGCCCTGAGTCTTTCCACCTTCCGCGCCGATTTTTTACATTCCGGGTGGCTTCAGGGCAATAAAAAAGGCCGGTTTCCCGGCCTTGAGGAGGCGATCATCCGTTTTCAGTTGCTCAGCTGGGTCCGCAGCCAATCCTTGATCTCGGGGGTGGGGGCGTAGACGCCCTTGTTGTTGCCGATGTGCTCCAGAAAATTTCCCCTGAGGTGGTCCGGCAGGGGCAGGATGGCCAACTCCTTGGCGTCGTCGCTGGTGCGCTTGATGAGCATGAGCTTGGGCTCGCGCTCCCAGGTGTTCACCACGAAGTAGGTGGTGGAGTCGCTCCTGTAGCGCACGGGCTTGAACTCGTTCAGCCAGCAGTTGTTTCCCCACTCGAGATACAGGGTCACGGCGGCCTCGGGGGTCATCTCCCAGTCCACGTCGTATTCCTTGAAACTCTTCAGCTCAGCCATGGATGCCTCCTGGGCGCTCTTTGATTTCGGGACCATGACTGAGTAATAATCCTTCCTAAAAAATGGTCAAGAGGCTTTTGCGAGAGCTTCCCGGGCCATGTCCGCCACGCTCCGTCGCGTCAGGCTGCCGTGCGAATAGAACTCGAGGGGGGACTCGTCACCAGTGAGCGCCTCGAGCCCGGCCAGGGCCGCACCACGCCCGTCTCCGGCCAGGGGCAGAAGTCCCCCCACGCCCCAGGCGGCCAGGCCCCGGCTCTCCGGGTCGTCTCCGGCCAGGGCCAGGACCAGGTCGTTAAGCGCGGCAAGGGCCAGCTCGGGCCTGGCCTCGGCCAGCCTGCCCAGGCCCCAGTACACGCCGCGCCGCAAGGGGCACAGCTCCAGGTAGTTGTCGCCGGTCTTGCAGTCGCGTTCGTGGATGTAGGAGGCCAGTACCAGGTGGAACTCCCGGGCCAGCACGGGCTGAGCGGCCAGGATCTCCCCGAAGGCTTCGGGGACGCCCCAGGCCACGTTGCCGGACTCCTCGTTCAGGCGCCACATGAACTGGCGCATGAGCTGGCGGGCGTCCTCGGGCTTCGTGTCGAACAGCCGGGACACCACCGCGCCGAACGCGGAGGCCGCCCGCCAGCGCACCAGCGGGGCCGGCTCCAGCAGGCAAGCGAAGAGCGGCCCCAAAAGCGCCTTGGGGGCATGCTCCTCCAGGCTGGCCAGACCGTCCGGCCAGGGGTCCTTCCGCAGCGCGTCCAGGACGTTTTTCCGCAATTCCCGCAACTTGCCCATAGTGCCTCCGGATAGGTGTCGATGGTTCTCGATACACCGGAACATCCTGCAAGGCCAGAAGCGTGACGCCTGGCCCCGGCCGCACCGGGCACGATTAATTCTCCCACATAGCCCTATACCCCTATGTACCCTTCACAAAAGACTCTGTTCCACTATTATCCGGCCCGTCACCCGCAGGGCCGGACCGCCCCGACAGCACGCGCGGACCCGTCGCGCCCGGGTGGCAGCATCGAGCGAGGAGAACGGAGAATGGAGCACCAAGCGCTCATCGAGAACGCCGCCCAAGCCCACGGCCTGCCGTCCAGGCTGGTGGAGGCGGTGGCGGGAGTGGAGTCCGGAGGCAATTCGTGGGCCTTCCGGTATGAACCGCAATTCTTCGCGCGCCACGTGGCCTCCGACGCATCAGTGCGGGCCGTGGCCCCGTGCAGCCTGGACAGCGAACGCCAGGCCCGGGCCACGTCCTGGGGGCTCATGCAGGTCATGGGGGCAACGGCGCGCGGACTCGGATTCCAGGGGGCGTTCCTGAACGCCCTGTGCGATCCGCAGACAGGACTGGAGTACGGTTGCAGGCTGCTGGCACGGCTGCGCGACCGCTACAAGGCGCTCCACGGCTGGCCGGGAGTCGCGGCGGCCTACAACGCGGGCAGCCCGCGCCGGGACCTCTCCGGGAGTTTCGTCAACCAGCCCTACGTGGACAGGATCGCCCAGGCTTTGGGGGGGCAATGGCCCCAATGAGGACCCCCATGACCATCAGACTGGTTTCGTTTGCGATTGCGATGTTCTTGGCCGCCCAGGCATGGGCCTTCACCGGAACCGTCCAGCGCGTCCACGACGGCGACACCGTCACCGTGGACGACGTGCGCGTGCGCCTCTACGGCATAGACGCCCCGGAGCTCGACCAGCCCGGCGGGAAGGAGGCGCGCCAGTATCTGGCGTCGCTGGCCCAGGATCGCGCCGTCGAGGTCCTCCCCAGGGACGTGGACGCATACGGACGCACCGTGGGCGTTCTCCTGCTGCTTCCGGGCAGGCAGGACTTGAACGCGGCCATGGTCAAGGCCGGGCATGCTTGGGTCTATAAACAATACTGCCGCGACTGCACGGCGCTGACCATCTCGGAAACCTGGGCCAGGCTTCAGGGCCTTGGCTTGTGGGCCAAAGAAGGTCCGGTCGCGCCGTGGGTATGGCGGAACAAGCACAGGAGAACCCCATGAACGGGAAGAAGTGGTATCAGTCGAAGACCCTTTGGACCAACATCGCGGCCCTGGGCGCGCTCGGCGTCCAGGCGGCCGCGGGAAAAACGGCCATGGATCCGGCCTTGCAGGCGGCCGTTCTGGCCGTGAGCAACGCCGCCCTGCGGCTGTTCACCTCCGAGCCCATCCGGTAGCGCGCCCATGAGCGAGGAACTCAAACCCCTCATCAAGGACGCCCTGCGCGAGGCCCAGGAAGAGGGGCTCATGCGTCCCGGATGCTGCTCCGGCTGCGATCTGGCCCCGCACGAGCACGCCAAGCACCATCAGATGCTCCGGGAGGCTTTTTCCCTGCGCAGCCAGGTGGTGAACACCGTGGTCACGTCGGTTATTGGCGGGGGGCTTGTGTGGCTGGGGCTGGCGGTCTGGGAGAAGCTGGTCCGCCAGGCCGTGAAGTGAGCCGGCATGGCTCCCAGAAGGAAAGCCTCTCCCAAAGGGGCGGCCGCATGCGAGCGCGCGGCCAAGCTCCTGAACGAGAAGGTGCTGGACGTGCTCGAGAACCTGCTCGAGGCCGAGGACGACAAGGTGCGGCTGGCGGCGGCCAAGGAGATCAAGGAGATCGTCCGGCAGACCGACCCGGCGGAACCGGCCCCCAAGGAGGGGCCGACGCGGGTGTTCGTGGTCACCGGGATTGACCGCAAGCCAGGCTGAGAAAAGACGGCCGGGGGGCTTTTGGCCCCCCGGCATTTTGCGTTCCCGGGATCGGCGCTGACGCGTGCCTCGTGACGCCCTCTAATCGTCCCAGTGGCGCCAATGCTTATGATGCTTCCACGGCTTGTAGTAGTACACCGGGGGCGGCGGTGCGGGCACGTAGTAGGCTCCGGGAGAATACCCGTAATAGACCGGCGGGGGAGGCGCGTAATAGACTGGCGGGGGAGGCGTACCCACCGACACCGAGAACCCCACATTGGGCCCTCCCACGGACACCGACCCGTATGCGCTGGCCTGGGTGGCGAACGCCGTAACCAGCAAGGCGGCCAGGATGATTCGTTTCATGGCTGCTCTCCTCCTGCCCCGGATTAATCACATATCGTGCCAAGCGGTAACCGCTCGTCATCACTGACTTACCATTTCACCCTCCCACATCTGGTAACGATATTTGCGCACTCGGGTACGTAATTTTCCTTCTGGTCCACACTTGACGGGACAGACCAGCCCAAGTATCGAGACATCGAAAATGATTTTCATTCTCAAATTGTTGGAGTAAGCGTGAGCCCGCACATAAAACTCGCCTCCATCCTCTCGCTCATCATGGTCGCGCCGGTGATCGCCGCGCTGGCGCTCCTTGAAAATGGCAACAGGCCGGGGGCACTGGCCCTTCTGGCCATCCACTGCGCCCTGAGCATCGCCCTGCTGCCCTTTATCGCCCGGTTCTGCCTGTTCGTCTGCGTGTTCAAGGACCTGGCCGAGGTGGGCGAGTTCGCCGGACGCCTGCGCAAGGGCGGCTTCCCCCATCCTTTCGAGCTGCCGGTGGAGAAGGAGGACGAGCATATCCTCTACAAGCTCAAGCGGAACCTCAACTGGATGCTGCACATATTGAAGGACAAGGAGAAGCGCCTGCTCTGGCGCCTGGAGGAGACCGACCTGGCCCGGCGCAACCTGGAAGACCTAAGCCGCACCGACCCGCTCACGGGCCTGGGCAACCGCAGGGGTTTCGATGAGGCGGTCGCGGGGATGTCCAGGGCGGACGCGGGCGCCGTGACGCTCATGCGACTGCTCTTCATCGACTGCGACAAATTCAAGCAGGTCAATGACACCCACGGGCACCAGGCCGGGGACGAAGTGCTGCGGATACTGGCGGCCATCATCAGGGAATCGGTGCGGGAGGGGTTCGACGCCCCCTTCCGTCTTGGCGGCGACGAATTCGCCGTGCTGCTCTCCTGCCGGGAGGACCAGGCCGTCGACGTGGCCGAGCGCATCCGGGAGCGCTTCAAGGAGTCCAACGGCCACGGCAGCACCTTGTCCCTGGGGCTGACCTCTTTCAGGCCTGTGGGCTGCGCCGGTGAGACAGCCTGGGAGGCCGTGGTGGCCCGGGCCGATGCGGCCCTCTACGACGCCAAGGGTTCGGGCGGAGACAAGGTCAGCCTGCGATAGGCCTGCACCCCGAGCGAGGCGTCGCGTACCGATGCCCCCACATCTCTGCTGCCCACTCAATGCGAACCATTCCTGCACACGAATTATTCTTGCGTTTCGCACAGCCTAAGGAAATAATTGTACTTTACTTTTTTGCGTGGACATCCACGCGATTAGCGCTTTACACCTAGCGGGAACGAGATAATAACATAGTCACCACTGGTACGTGATGCGCGGAAAAGCCTTTCGCAGCCTCTCACGGGGCAGCCTGGGAAAGTAGTTCTCCCCCGGGATGCCAACCACTCAAACGATCAGATTCGGCTTTTTCATGAACTGTTCGGGAGCTGCGGCCACCGCCAGGCCAAGACTCCTTCAACATCGCGTTTTCCCGCTAAACCCAGGAGGATCGCACATGCAATGGCTGGACGACATAAAGGTGGGCACCAAACTCATCACCGGCTTCATCCTGCTCGCGTTGCTCACAGCGTTGGTCGGCTTCATCGGCATCATCAACATGGGCAAGATGAACGAGGCCACGGAAGACGTCTACAAGAAGGAGCTGATGGGCATCGCCCACATCAAGGAAGCCGCCATCAACATGACTTTATACGACCGGGCGGCCCGGGGCCTGATCATGTCCCCTCCGGAAGAGCATGACAAGTTCCGGAAGCTGATGGACGGATACGTGAAGAAGTACCAGGATGCGTACGACAAGGCCAATCCCCTCTTCTATTCGGAAAAGGGCAAGGAGCTGATGATCAAGATCGGCAAAGCCGATGACGAAGTCACCAGCTTGATGAACCGTTTTCTGGAGCTGGCCAAATCCGGAAGCGAGCAGTCCCTGGCCGGGGCCCGGACCTTGATCCTGGGACAACTCCGGGAAAAAGAGAACGCGCTGATCGACTTGATCGAGGACGCCACGCGACTGAAGGAAGGCAATGCCGAACGGTTCTTCCAGCAGACCAGCGAGAACTTCGAGCGCAGCCGCCTCATCCTGACCTCCATCGTCGCTCTCAGCGTGATCCTGGGGCTGTCCCTGGGGATCGTCCTCGCCCGGTCCATCAGCGTCCCCCTGCGCAAGAGCGTGGACATAGCCCAGGCCATGGCCGTGGGCGACCTGGAGCGCAATCTCGACATCCACCGCAAGGACGAGGTGGGCGTGATGATCGACGCCCTGCGCGCGGTGGTTGATGCCGAACGTCAGATCACAGCCATCGTGGGAAACATGGCCCTGGGCGACCTGTCCACGCTACCCAAGGAGCGCTCCGGCGCCGACACCCTCATGCGCTCGCTCAAGTCGCTGGTCGAGACGGACGCTAAAATCGCCGAGACCGCGCAACGCCTGGCCGAGGGCGATCTCAAGGTGCGCATCGCGCCGCGTTCGGAAGAGGACCAGCTCCTGATCTCCCTGGCCGAGATGGTGCGCCGGATCAAGGATGTCATCATGGAAGTGCAGTCCGGGGCGACCAACGTGGCCTCCGGCAGCGAAGAGATGAGCGCCTCTTCCGAGAGCCTCTCCCAGGCCACCACCGAACAGGCCGCCGCGTTGGAAGAGTCTTCCGCCTCAATGGAGCAGATGGCCTCCAGCATCAGCCAGAATTCGGACAACGCCCGCCAGACCGAGGCCATCGCCACCAAGGCCGCCACCGACGCCCGCGAATCCGGAGAGGCCATGGACAAGACCGTGTCCGCCATGAAGGAGATCGCTCAGCGGATATCCATCATCGAGGAGATCGCCCGGCAGACCGACCTGCTGGCCCTCAACGCGGCCATCGAAGCCGCCCGGGCCGGCGAGCACGGCAAGGGCTTCGCCGTGGTGGCCGCTGAAGTGCGCAAGCTGGCCGAACGCAGCCAGATGGCCGCCGGCGAGATCAACGACCTCTCCAGGAGCAGCACCGAGGTGGCCGAAAGCGCCGGCGAACTCCTCAAGAAGCTCGTCCCGGACATCCAGAGGACAGCCGAACTGGTGCAGGAGATCAACGCGGCCTGCAACGAACAGAACTCCGGGGCGGCCCTGGTCAACAAGGCATTGCAGCAGCTCGACCAGGTGGTGCAGCAGAACGCGTCGGCCTCCGAGGAGCTGGCTTCCACGTCCGAGCAGCTATCCTCCCAGGCGCAGCAGCTCCAGGCCGTCATCAGCTTTTTCCAGGTGGATGACACGGGGGATTTCGACCCCAGGAGGCTCGCCCAGGGGCGCCCCCGCGGCCATGAGACGCCACAATTCCGGCCGCAGGCCCCCAAGACGAAAAAATCCGGCATCCAGCTTCATCTGGGCACCGGGGAAAATCCAACAGAGGGCGGCGACTTCGAGAAATTCTGATGCGCCATGGACCGGAAGCAGCCCTGCGGCCAGCGCGCTGCGGGGCTGGTCGAACCGCCGGGGGGGGGGGAAAGTCGTTGCTCGCCTGACGCAGTCAGGCTCCTGGCGCACAGGCGGAGCGGCTTCCCGGTCAGGCGGGCAACTGAGCGGGACGTACGGAAACGCGTCGCCTGACGGTCAGGGGCAGGCCTCACACAGGCCGCAGCCCTGCTCCGGACATTTGGGGGTGCGCTTGCCGGATCGGTAGCGCTCCCATTCGCGCCAGAGAGTCTCTCGGCCCACGCCGATGTCGATGCACTCCCAGGGGAAGGGTTCGTCCCGGCCGCGCTCGCGGTCGAGCACGGCTGACACGTCGCCGCTCCACTCGCGCAAAGCCTTTCGCCAGCCGATCTCCCCGGCCGCGATGATGAGCTCCGCCAGATCCTCTCCGCCCCTGGCCAACAGGCCCTGCACCCGGGCCCAGGACGGCTTCTCACCTTCCAGGCGCACCCCGCGCAGGGGCTTGACCATGGCGGCCATGCGTTCCAGCCGGTCCTCCAGGTAGGCTGCCCCGGCCATGGGGGCCCACTGCATGGGGGTCCAGGGCTTGGGCACCAGGGGGTTCACCCCCAGGGTCATGTGCCCGATGCCCTTCTTGCCGCCGCCAACCTTCCCGGCCTTGACCACCTCAGCCAGAAAGCGCGCCAGTTCATCGTAATCCGCGTCTTCCTCACCGGGCCAGCCCACGATGAGATAGGTCTTCAGGTGGTTCACCCCGCGTTTTGCGGCCAGTTCCACGGCGCGCAGGAACACGTCCTCGTCCAGATTCTTGTTGGCTTTCTTCCGGATGCGCGCGCTTTGGCCCTCCAGGGCCAGGGTGAGCGTGCGCAACCCGGCGTTGCGCAGGATGTCCAGGAGCGATTCGGTCACGCCGTCGGCCCTGACCGAGGACAAGGTGAACTTCACTTTCTCCGAGGACAGCCAACGCAGAAATTCGGGAAGCTCCTTCCAGTCCGTGAGCGCTGTGCCCACAAGGCCGACCTTCTTGGGCCGTGTCTGCTCCACGATGGCCCGCAGGTCCGCCATGCGGGCCTGGCGAGGGGGACGGTACACGAACCCGGCGGCGCAGAAGCGGCAGGAGTGCGGACAGCCCCTGTTCACCTCCATGAGCAAGGTGTCCTTGAATTCGGCCTCGTGGCTGACGAAGCTGGAGCAGACCGGATCGGCCAGCACGCGCCCGCCCGGCGCAACCACCCGCTTCACGGGCAGGGCGCTCCTGCCTGGCACGTAGAAGCCGGGCAAGGCTGCCAGCATGGAGAGCACCGAGGGCTTGTCCGCGCCGGCAAGGATCATTTCGGCGGCGCGCTCAAGGGCGGGAACGAACCCGGCCTCCGCCTCGCCCACGAACCAGGCGTCAAGGATGGGAGCCAGGGGGGCCGGATTCAAAAAGGCCAGCGGCCCGCCTCCCAACAGAATCGGGAAGCCGGGCCGCTGGCTCGCAAGGAGAGGGACACTGGAGGCTGAAAGCGCGCTCGTCAGCACGGAACCGTCCAGTTCGTAGCCCAAGGAGAAGGCCGCCAGGGGGAACGCGTCCAGGGGGGAGGACGAGTCCTGGGACCTCGGAACGGAGTTTCCAGCGGAAAGGAAAAACCGCTCCACCACCAACCAAGGGCTTTGTCCGGCCAGCCGGTACACGGCCTGCCACCCGAGCGCGGACAAGGCCGCGCGTGGGGCTCCAGGGTAGGCCAGCGCTACCGGCAGCCTGCCGCCGGGATCGGGCAGATCAGGCATGCGGCCGCCGAAAAAGACGGTACGGGCTTGCGCGTTCACCTCCTCAAAGTGACCCTGCCAGGGACATTTGGCAACATTTCTTCATGCTCCGCCTAGTCGGCCTGCATCCGGATGAAGGCCGGCACCTCGAACTCGTCCTCGTCGAACACGAAGTCCTCGGAGCCCGGGGTGTGGGTCTTGTACTGGGCGATGGCCGCCGGATCGGCGGAAGAGCCCTTGCGCCCGACCCGCAGATAGGTCGGAATGCTCAGATCGTTATGGCGCGAGGCGATGATGCGCTCGGTGCGCGGGCTGGCCACGTGGGGGGACTGGGCCTCGCGGGGGCGGTCCTGGCGCACCTCGGTGCGCACCTCGGCACGCAGCTCCGGCTCGCGCGGGGCCACTTCCGGCGCGCGCGGGGCGGGCTGGGGCTCGGCGTGCTGGGCCACGGCCTGGGCCACGGCGGGATGCACGCTCACCTTGGCCATGTGGCCCTGGGCACGGGCCATCTCCTCGGCGGTCTCGATGCCGGTTGCGATGACGGTGATGCGGATCTCGTCGCCCGCGTTCTCGTCGAACACGGTGCCGAAGAACACCTTGGCGTCCTCGCTGACGGCGGCGGTGACGGTGGAGGCGGCCTCGTCCACTTCCTCGATGGTCAGGTCGGGGGAGCAGGTGATGTTCATGAGGACGCCCTTGGCGCCGTCGATGGTCACGTCCTCCAGCAGAGGGCTGGTGATGGCCTTCTGGGCGGCTTCCTGGGCGCGGTTCTCGCCCCGGGCCACGCCGAAGCCCATCATGGCCAGGCCCATCTCGCTCATCACGGCCTTCACGTCGGCGAAGTCCAGGTTGATCAGGCCGGGCACCATGATCAGGTCGGAGATGCCCTTCACGGCGTAATAAAGAATCTCGTCGGCCTTCTTCAGCATCTCCATGAAGGTGGCTTTCTTGGAGGCGAGCGTCAGCAGGCGGTCGTTGGGGATGGTGATGATGGAGTCCACCTGCTCCCGCAGGGCGGCGATGCCCTTTTCGGCCGCGCCGAGACGCTTCTTGCCCTCGAAGTAGAACGGCTTGGTGACCACGCCCACGGTAAGGGCACCGGCTTCCTTGGCCGCCTGGGCGATGACCGGGGCCGCTCCGGTGCCGGTGCCGCCGCCCATTCCGGCGGTGACGAAGACCATGTCGGCGTCGCAGATGGTCTTCCTGATCTGGTCGATGGACTCGAGCGCCGCGTCACGGCCGCAATCCGGGTTGGCGCCCGCGCCCAGGCCCTTGGTCAGCTTGTCGCCCAGCTGAATCTTGAACTCGGCCTTGGACTTGTTGAGCGCCTGGATATCGGTGTTGGCGGTGATGAAGGTCACGCCGCGCAGCGCCGAACAGATCATGTTGTTGACCGCGTTTCCGCCACCGCCGCCCACACCGACCACCTTGATGCGTGCATTGGATTCGAAATCGATGTCGTAGATATCCATGTCCCCTCCTCCTTGCGATTGAAACAGTTCCCCCTGAATGAACATTGCCTCTACCTCGTTCTTATTTCACATCCACGAACCACTTCCGCATGCGGCCGAGGATGCGATTGAAGACTTTCTCATCGGAACGGATGCGGAAGCGCTTGTCCGTGCCTTCCTTTTCCGCGCCGTACATGAGAAGCCCCACCGCCGTTGCGTACATGGGGCTGTTGACCACGTCCTTGAGCCCGCCCACGCGCATGGGGAAGCCCACGCGGGTCGGCAGGTTGAAAATCTGCTCGCCCAGTTCCTGGATGCCCTCGATGAGGGCGGTCCCGCCGGTGAGCACCACGCCCGCCGCGATGGAGTTCTTAAGCCCCGACTTGATGAGTTCCTGGTCCACCAGGGCCAGCATCTCCTCGATACGGGGCTCGCAGATCTCCGAGAGCACCTGGCGCGAAAGCCTGCGCGGCTCGCGCCCGCCCACGCTGATCACCTCGATGACCTCGTCCTTGCGCACCAGGTCCGACAGGGCGCAGCCGTACTTGATCTTGATCTTCTCGGCGCTGGCCATGGGGGTGCGCAGGCCGAAGGCGATGTCGTTGGTCAGGTTGTTGCCGCCAAGCGCCAAAACCGAGGTGTGCTTGATGGAGTCGTTGGAGAACACCGCCAGGTCGGTGGTGCCGCCGCCCAGGTCCACCAAGGCCACGCCGATCTCGCGTTCCTCCTCGGTGAGCACGGCCTTGGCCGAGGCCAGGGCCTCCAGCACGATGTCGGCCACGTCCAGACCCGCGCGGTGGCAGCTGCGGATGATGTTCTGGGCCGAGGTGACCGCGCCGGTGACGATGTGCACCTTCACCTCCAGGCGCACCCCGGCCATGCCCAGCGGATCGGCGATGCCGCGCTGGTCGTCCACGATGTATTCCTGGGGTAGGATGTGGATGACCTCGCGGTCCAGGGGGATGGCCACGGCCTTGGCCGCGTCCAGCACCCGCTCCACGTCCTTCTGGGTGACTTCGCCGCCCTTGACGGCAATGACGCCGTGGGAGTTGAAGCCCTTGATGTGGCTCCCGGCGATGCCCGCGTAGACCGTGCGGATCTCGCAGCCGGCCATGAGCTCGGCCTCTTCCAGGGCGCGCTTGATGGAGGCCACGGTCTGTTCGATGTTGACCACCACCCCCTTTCGAAGGCCGGTGGAAGGAGCGGTGCCGATGCCCACCACATCCACGCCTTCGGGCGAGAGCTCGCCCACCACCGCGCAAATCTTGGTGGTGCCGATGTCCAGTCCGACTATGAGTTCCGATCCCTTTGCCATTACGGGGTCCCCCTCGTATGCTTTCCTGTAAATCTATCCATGCATCTCCACCCACACCTTGCGGTTCTGGGCCGAAATGATCGCAGTGCGGTCAAGCTCGCCGCGCTTGGCCAGATTGGCCCACACCAGCCCCATATGGGTGAGGTTGTTCTTCCAGTCGTCCACGCCCACGCACAGGAGGACGTTTCTATCCATGAGCCTGACCTCCAGGCCGTATCTCCACGAGAGTCTGATCCAGGCCACCTGGTCCAGGCCGAAGGGCGTCTGCTTGGCGGCGATGGCCTTCCGCAGCTCCTCCAGCACCGGCAGGTGGCGCTCCATGCCGGACTCGACTTCGACCTGGGGCAGGGACACGAACTTGTCCGACTGCACCTTGTCGATGATGCGGCCCTCGCCGTCGGCGTAGCAGAGGCTGTCCTCGTACTGGACGAGGTAGCTGGGCTCGCGCTCCGTGACCCTGATCTTCAGGGTGTCGGGCAGCACCCGCGTCACCTGGGCCGATTCGATCCAGGGATTCTTGGTGAGCATCGCCTCCACGTTCTCCATGTTCACGGCCAGCAGGTTCATGCCGGGCTTGAGCTCGGCCTGAGTCAGCACGTCCTCGCGGGCCATGCGGCTGACGCCCGTGATCTGAAGATCGCGGATGGTGAAGTAATCGATGGTGGTCAGCCAGCGGTATCCGGCCAGAAGCCCGATGGACACCGCCACCAGGGCCACGCAGGCCACCACCAGGGTGCACAGCCGGGCGAAGAGCCCGCCGATGAGCGAGGCCTTGCCCACCCCGGCCACGGCCCCTCCCCGGGACTTGTTCACCTTCACCTTGGCCAGGGGGAGCCGTCCCTCGCGCGAGCCGGACCGGGAAGCGGTGATCTTGGCGCGGCTGTCCGACCCGCCCCCGTATGAGTGGGCGTTGCGATTGCGCCCCGAGGCCAGCCCCAGGCGCGAAGCTCCGCGTGCGACGCTGCTCACCGGACCACCCTCACTTCCAGTTCCAATTCCACGCCGAAGCGGCCCTTCACCGCCTCGCGGGCCTTGGCGATGAGTTCCAGGGCGGCCTTGGCCGTACCCCGTCCCTCGTTCACCAAAAAATTCGCGTGCATGGGCGAGAAGCACATGCCGCCCAGGCTTTTGCCCT
Source organism: Fundidesulfovibrio terrae (assembly GCF_022808915.1). Taxonomy (NCBI): domain Bacteria; kingdom Pseudomonadati; phylum Thermodesulfobacteriota; class Desulfovibrionia; order Desulfovibrionales; family Desulfovibrionaceae; genus Fundidesulfovibrio; species Fundidesulfovibrio terrae. Next base: position 568,516 of record NZ_JAKZFS010000001.1, on the reverse strand, counting down.
TGAAGCCCAGCTCGTCGAGCATCTTTCCCGTGCTGTGGCCTTCGGGGTTCTTGAACACACACCCGCAGGTGGCCGCGCTCACGGGCTGGCTGGCCTTCTTCCTGGCCAGGTTCGCGTCCACTGCCGCGCGCACGGCTTCGGGCGAAGCGCTCTCGAGCGCCATCTCGGCCTCGAGCACCAGCCAGGGCGGCGCGACGCCGTCGACGGCGAAGCTGCGGTACCTGGCCGACCACTGGGCGGGCCCGATCCAGCGCAGGCCCTCCTTGGCGTCCCACAGGCGAACCCGAGTCAGCAGCTCGCCGGTCTCGCGCCCGTAGCTGCCCGCGTTCATGGCCACGGCCCCGCCCACGGTGCCGGGAATCCCGGCCAGCCCCTCAAGCCCGGAAAGCCCGAGCTTTGCCGCCCAGTTGACCAGCTTGGGCAGCATGAGCCCGCCGCCGGCGCGCACGAAAACTTTCTCTCCGCTTCTGCCGTCGCAGCAGGCCTGTTGCTCGACGATCTCGGGTCCGCCCGCCTCGAGGCTGACCACGGCGATGTCCAGGTCCGTGTCCACGGCCAGAAGGTTGCTGCCCCAGCCCAGAACGAAGGGCCGGCAGTCGTGCCGGGCAAGCTCGTCCGCGAGGCCGTGCGCATCCTCGGGGGACGCGAGCACGATCTCGGCCCGGGCGCGCCCGCCCAGGCGAAGCGTGGTGCGCTCGGAGAGCTTGGGACCGGGAGCGACCTTAAGCGCCATGCCTCCCCTCCAGGTAGTCGACGCCCACCTTCCACACGCTGCCCGCGCCCAGCGTCACCAGCAGGTCGCCGGGGCGCAGCATCACGGAAAGGGTGGCCGAGGCGGCCTCGAAATCGGGCACGTACGTCACCTTGGTCTTGGACACCTGCCGGATGCCCTGGGCCAGGCTCTGGCCGGACACGCCGGGGATGGGCTTTTCCGAGGCCGGGTAGATCTCGGTGAGCACCAGCTCGTCCACGTTCTCGAAAGTCTTGCAGAAATCTCCGAACAGGGCCTGGGTACGGGTGAAGCGGTGGGGCTGGAAGAGCACCACCAGTCGGCGGTCCGGGTAACAGGCGCGGGCCGTGTCCAGGGTGGCCTTGATCTCGGCGGGATGGTGCCCGTAGTCGTCGATGACCAGCACGCCGTCCCGCTCGCCCTTCTTCTCGAAGCGCCGCCCCACTCCCGCGAAGCCCGACAGGGCGCGCAGCGCAGCTTCCTTCGGGAGCCCCGCCTCGATGGCCACGCCGATGGCGGCCAGGGCGTTCAGCACGTTGTGGCGTCCGGGGTGGTTGAGCGTCACCTCGCCCCAGTACGCGCCGTCCATGCTCACCTCGAAGCGCGACTTGGCCCCCACCTCGAGCACCCGGCCCTTGAGCCGGGCCCGGGGCTCGTCCACGCCGTAGGTCAGCACCGGACGGTTCACCCGGGGCAGGATGCGCCTGACGCCCGGGTCGTCCAGGCAAATCACGTTCATGCCGTAGAAGGGAATGGAGTTGCAGAACTTGATGAAGCTCTCGTCGATCTCGGCCTGTCCGCCCTTGTAGAAATCCAGGTGGTCCGCGTCCACGTTGGTGACGATGGTCATCACCGGCGAGAGGCAGAGGAAGGAGCCGTCGGACTCGTCGGCCTCGGCGATGAGGTACTGGCCCTCGCCCAGGCGGGCGTTGGCGCCCATGGCGTTCAGGCGGCCGCCGATGATCACGGTGGGGTCGAGCCCGGCCTCGGAAAAGATGGTGGCCAGAAGCGAGGTGGTGGTGGTCTTGCCGTGGGTTCCGGCCACGGCGATGCCCGCGCGCAGGCGCATGAGTTCGGCCAGCATCTCGGCCCTGGGGATCACCGGGATGCCACGCAGGCGGGCCTGCTCCACCTCGGGGTTGGACTCCAGGATGGCCGTGGACTTGACCAGCACGTCGGCCTGGCCCAGGTTCTGGGCTCCGTGGCCGATGGAGATGTCCGCGCCCAGGTTCTTCAGGCGCTTCACGGTGTCCGAGAGAGCCATGTCCGAGCCGGTGACGCGATATCCGAGGTTCAAAAGCACCTCGGCGATGCCGGACATGCCGGAGCCGCCGATGCCCACCATGTGGATCTTGTTCACCTGGGTGCGCATGCCGCGCGCCGGATACAGCCTTCTTTCCTGATCGCCCACGTTAAGTCCTCTTATGCCGCGATGCGCGACAGTTCTTCCGCGATTGCCCGGGCGGCGTCCGGCTTGGCCTGGGAGCGGGCCGCGCGTCCCATGGCCTCGAGTTTGTGCGCGTCCCCGATCAGGGGCAGCACCGTATTCACCAGCACTTTGGCGTTGAGCTCTTTTTCCGGGATCACCACCGCGGCCCCGGCCTTTTCCAGGAACGAGGCGTTGACGCTCTGGTGGTCGTGGGTGGCGAAGGGGAACGGCACAAGAACCGAGGGCAGCCCGGCGCAGGCCAGCTCCGCCAGGGTGGAGGCCCCGGCCCTGCCGATGACCAGATCCGCCCAGCCGTAGGCTTCGGCCATGTCCGTGATGAAGGGCTCCACCCTCACCTTGTCCATGCCGCGGTACAGGTGGGACACCGATTCGTAGTCCGACGAGCCCGTCTGGTGCCACAGTTCGCATCCAGCCCCGGCCAGATGGGGCCAGGCCGTCACCATCACCCGGTTGACGGCCCTGGCCCCCTGGCTGCCTCCCAGAACGAGAATCCTACTTGGCACCACCCGCGAGGATCCGGTTCTGAACGATCCCGCGATTTCCGGGCGCACGGGGTTGCCCGTGACCAGGACCTTCCTTTCCGGGAAGGAGCGGGAGAGATCGGGGTACGTCACCATGACCCTGTCCGCGAAACGGCCAAGGATACGGTTCGTGGCCCCGGGAACGCTGTTCTGCTCATGCACCGCCGTGGGCACGCGAAGCATCCAGGCCGCCAGCACGGGGCAGAATCCGGCGTATCCGCCGAATCCGGCCACCACCTGGGGCTTGAAGCCGCGCACGATGCCCAGGGCCGAAAAAAGGCTCATGCCCATGCGCAGCATGGCCGGGACCGCGTGCAGTCCGCGCCCCAGCACCCCGCGCACCGGCAGGCCCTTGAATTCGATTCCAGCCTTGCGGGCGGCCTGGCCCTCGGGGCCTTCGCCGCCCACGAACAGAAGCTCCAGGCCCGGGTGCATGGCGCGAAGCTCGGAAGCCACGGCCAGCGCGGGGAAAATGTGGCCGCCGGTGCCGCCAGTGGTGATGATGGCGCGCTTCACGCGGCTTTCCTCCTGGAAAGATTCAGCAGGATGCCCACACACAGGAAACCCGAAATCAGGTTGGAGCCTCCATAGGAGAGGAAAGGCATGGCCACGCCCTTGGGCGGCACGCAGCCCATGACCACCGCCAGGTTCAGCAGGAACCCGATGCCCAGAACCAGGGCCATGCCGTAGGCCGTGAAGCGGTCGCGCAGGTCGTCCTGGGCCAGGGCCACCCGGAAGGAGCGCCACATGAGCACCCCGATGAGCGCCAGGATCAGCGACACGCCGATGAATCCCAGCTCCTCGCCCGTGACGGCCATGATGAAGTCGGTATGGGCCTCGGGCAGGTAGAAGAGCTTCTGCTTGCCCGAGCCGAAGCCCACGCCGGTGATCTGGCCCGACCCGAAGGCGTAGAAGGATTGCACCAGCTGGTAGCCCGTGCCCTGGGGATCCTGGAAGGGATCGAGGAAGGCGAACCAGCGCTTGAAGCGATAGGGCGAGTTGATCACCAGGAGCGCCGCGGCCCCTGCTCCGAACATGCCCGACACCAGCAGGTAGATGATGCGCGTGCCGCCCACCAGGCTCATGAGGAAGAAGAGCATGCCCATGAACACCGCGCCGCCGAAATCAGGCTGGATGAGCATGATCATGCCCAAAAGCCCGGTGACGACGACCGGCGGGATGAAGCCCACGGAGAACGATTTCACCAGGGCCTGCTTGCTGGAGTAGAAATAGGCCAGGTAGAACACCAGCACCACCTTGGCCAGCTCCAGGGGCTGGAGAACCATGGGGCCCGCGTGCATCCAGCGGCGCGCGCCGCCTGCCTTCACCGAGAAGGGCGGAATGAGCGTCATCACCAGAAGCCCGATGACGAGCATGAGGTAGAGGTACACCGGCCCATAGAGGATCTTGCGCGGCATCCAGGCCATGACGAACATGAGGGCCACGCCAGCCGCGAAGAACATCGCCTGTTTCTTGAAGAAGAAATATTTGTCGTGGACCATGCGCTCGGCCATGATGCCCGACGCAGAAAGCACCATGATGACCCCGAGCCCGGCCAGCAGCACGGCCACGGCGGCCAGCCACCAGTCGAAACCGGCCTTCCCGGCGTTCATGGCCGGGGCGGATGGGGTATGGGCCTGGGTCAAGCTCATTGCCTGGCCTCCCGCTCCTCGGGCAGCTGGTCCATGATGCGCGCGAAGTCGCGTCCGCGCTCCTTGTAGCTGGAATACAGGTCGAAGCTGGCCGTGGCCGGCGACAGAAGGATCACGTCGCCGGGATTGGAGTCCCGGTACAGGCGTGTGACGGCTCCCTCCAGGGTGGGCTCCCACAGCAGGGGCACCACGCCGGTCCAGGCATTCTCGAACACCTCGCGGTTGGCCCCGAAGAGCCCCACCTGGACCACGCGGGCCTTGAGAAGCTCCGCGAGCCCTTCCAGGTCGCCGCCCTTGAACACGCCTCCGGCCAGCAGGCGGATGGGCCGCTCGAAGCTCTCGATGGCCGCGCGCATGGCCTCAACCGTCGTAGCCTTGGAGTCGTCCACGAAGAGCACGCCGCCCTTCTCTCCAAGCTGCTCCTGCCGGTGGGCCAGGGGCTTGAAGGTGGACACGGCCTCGCGCACCTGCTCGTCCGTCACCCCGAGGGCCTTGCAGGCCAGCCACGCGGCCTCCATGTTGGCCTTGTTGTGGGCGCCGGGCAGGTTGTTTGCGTCCTTGAAGCGCTCGGTGGCAGTGAAATAGACGCGCCGGGCCTTGGTGAAGTCGCGGCCCTCGAGCTCGACCTTCATCTCCAGGGGCAGCACGGCCAGATCCTTTGAGGTCATGCGCGCGAAGAGATTGAGCTTGGCCTGGAGGTATTCCTCGATGTCGGCGTGGTAGTCCAGATGGTTGGCCGAGAAGTTCAGCAGCACGCCCACCTTGGGATGGAAGCTTTTCACGTTCTGCAGCTGGAAGCTGGACACCTCGAGCACGGCCACGTCGCAGGGCGCGCCCGTGAGCACGTTCTCGGACAGCGGCGTGCCGATGTTGCCGCCCACGAACACCCGCTTGCCCGCATGCTCGAGGATGTGGCCTATGAGCGAGGTGGTGGTGGTTTTGCCGTTGGTGCCGGTGACCGCCAGGATGGTGGCTTCGGTGAACCAGGATGCCAACTCCAGTTCGCTCAGCACCTGGGCCTCGGGGCACGCGGCCAGGAAGCCCTTGAGCTTTGCCACGGGGATGCCCGGCGAGAGCACCACCATCTGGGCGTCCTTGAAGTGGGCCTTCTCGTGGGGCCCCAGGGCCAGCGCCACCCCGCGCGAAACCAGGTCTTCGCGGCCGGCGGCGTCAACGGCCTCGGGATTGCGGTCCAGCAGGCGCACCTTGGCCCCCAGGGTGGCCAGGAGCTTGGCGGCGGCCACGCCCGAGATGGCGGCACCCACCACCACGGCCCTGTGCCCGGCCAGCTGTTTTCCGTGCAGAAGCGCCCGCATGCCTACCTCAGCTTCAGCGTGCTCAAGGCCACGAAGGCCAGGAGGATGGAGAGGATCCAGAACCGGATGATGATCTTGGATTCCGGTATGCCCTTGAGCTCGAAATGGTGGTGCAGCGGGGCCATCTTGAAGATCCGCTTGCCGCCGGAGAACTTGTAGTAGCCCACCTGCAGGATCACCGAGAGGGTCTCCAGCACGAACACGCCGCCCACGATCAGAAGGATCAGCTCCTGCTTGCAGACCACGGCCACGAACCCGAGCGCCCCGCCCAGCGACAGAGATCCCACGTCGCCCATGAACACCTGGGCCGGGTAGGCGTTGAACCAGAGGAATCCCAGGCCCGCGCCCACCAGGGCCGCGCAGAACACCGTGACCTCGCCCACGCCGGACACGGGCACCACCTGCAGGTAGCGCGCGATCTGGGCGTGGCCGGCCACGTACACGAACAGGGCGAACATGCCCGCCGCCACCACCGTGGGGCCGATGGCCAGGCCGTCCAGACCGTCCGTCAGGTTCACGCCATTGGAGGCGCCCACGATGACGATCACCGCGAAGGGCAGGTAGAAGAGCCCCAGGTCCGGTTGGATGTTCTTGAAGAAGGGCACGGCCAGCTTGGTGGTGAAGTCCGGGTCCAGCATGAGGATGCCCACGGCCGCCGTGGCGATGAACAGCTGGCCGATGATCTTGCCCCGGGCCGAGAGCCCCTTGTTCTGCTTCTTGACCACCTTGATGTAGTCGTCGGCGAAGCCGATGGCCCCGAAGCCCAGGAACACCAGCATGGTCATCCACACGTACTGGTTGGTCAGGTCCGCCCAGAGGAGCACCGCCGGGATGATGGACACTGCCATGAGGATGCCGCCCATGGTGGGGGTTCCGGCCTTGCACTGGTGGGCCTTGACGTCCTCGTGGATGTACTGGCCGCACTTGAGCTTGGTGAGCCAGGCGATGACGCGCGGGCCGAACACGATGGCGATGATGAGGGCCGTGGAAAAGGCGTATATCGAGCGGAACGTGATGTAGCGGAACACGTTCAGCACGGAAAGCTGCGCTGCGAAGGGAACGAGCAGGTGGTAGATCACCGTTTGTCCTCCCTTACGGAAGCCAGGAAACGCTCCAAGAAATCCTCCATGCGCTGGGAGCGCGAACCTTTGAACAAAAACGTGCCCCCGCCCTCCCGGAGTTCGTCCATGCGGGCGGCGAAATCATCGGGAGTTTCCACCTGGTGGAACCGGCCGGAATATCCGGCGGACTTGAGCCCCCGCTCCACGTGGGCGGCTTTGGGGCCCTTGAAGAAGATCACCTCGCAGCCACCCCGGGCGATGCACTCGCCCAGGTCCTCGTGGGCCAGGTCGGCCTCGGGGCCGAGTTCGCCCATCTCGCCCAGCACCAGGGTCAGCGGCTTCTCCCCGGCGATGGCCCGGGCGGACTCGATGGCTGCCTTCATGGACAGCGGGTTGGCGTTGTAGGTGTCGTCGATGACCGTGAAGCCCTGTTCCTCGCTCACGTCGAAGCGGCGTGAGGGGATTTCCGCCTGGGCCAGTCCGGCAGCGATCTGCCCGGGCGTGGCGCCGAGCACGTTGGCGGCGGCGGCGGCGGCCAGGACGTTCTCGGCCAGGTGCTCGCCCCGGCAGGGCAGAACCACGTCCATGGCCTCGCCCTGGAGCACCAGGTGGTAGATGCCGCGCCCGTCGGGCCGGCAGCCCTGGAAGCGGCAGAAGAATGGCGCGGAAGAATCCCTGGTGGACATGGCCACGACGTCGGCTCGGACAGCCTGGGCCGCGCTCCAGAGCTCGGGATAGTCGGCGCTTGCCAGGCAGACCCCGCCCTCGCGGACGAAGCCGAACAATGCGGCCTTGGCGCGCCCCACCCCGGCCATATCGCCCAGGCCCTCCAGGTGGGCCGGACCGATGTTGTGCACCACGGCCAGGTCCGGCTCGCAGATGGCCCCCAGCTCTTCCATGTCGCCCACCCGGCTGATGCCCAGCTCCAGCACCCAGAGGCGTTGGGAGTCGTCGGCGGCCAGCATGGAGAGCGGCAGGCCCAGCTGGTTGTTGTAGTTGCCGGGGTTCTTGATGGAGGGAGCCAGCTGCTCGGCGATGGAAGCCAGAAGCTCCTTGGCCGTGGTCTTGCCCGCCGAGCCGGACAAGGCGGCCACGGTGGCCCGGGTGCGCCTGCGCCAGAACCGGGCAAGGCGGCCCATGGCCTTGAGAACGTCTTCCACCACCAGCACGGGCGCGGCGGTGATTTCGGGCAGCTCGTGCGCGGCCAGAACCGCGGCGGCCCCGTCGCTGACGGCCTGGGCCGCGAAGTCGTGGCCGTCGGAGCGGCTGCCGGGCAGGCAGCAGAAGAGCGATCCGGCGGGCACGGCGCGGCTGTCGGCGGTCACGGAGGTGACGACCGCATCGAGGTGGACTCTCGCGTCGCCCTTGGCTTGGGTGGCGGCCATGATCTCGGACACGGTGAGCCTCATGACAGAAGCTCCTTCACGACGGTCACGTCGTTGAAGGGATGCTTCACGTCGCCGATCTGCTGGTAGGTCTCGTGCCCCTTGCCCGCGATGAGCAGCACGTCGCGCGGCCCCATCTCATGAAGCGCCAACCCGATGGCCTTGCGGCGGTCCGGATCGGCGATGACCTTTTTGGCGTCCGTAAGGCCCGGCATGGCGTCGGCCATGATGGCCTCGGGGGCCTCGTGGCGGGGGTTGTCCGAGGTGAGCACGGCTATGTCCGCCCACTTGGCCACGGCCCGGGCCATGAGGGGGCGCTTGGTGCGGTCGCGGTCGCCGCCGCAGCCGAACACGGCGATCACCCGGTCGAAATCAAGCGAGCGCAGGGCCTTCAGCACGTTCTCCAGGGCGTCCGGGGTGTGGGCGTAGTCCACGAAGACCGAGAGGCCCTTGCCGTTCGTGACGCGCTCGAGCCGGCCGGGAGCCCCCTGGCAGGTGGCCAGCACCGCCATCTGCTCGGGGGAGAAGCCCATGCACAGGGCCGCGCCCTGGGCGGCCAGCAGGTTCTGGGCGTTGTGGCGTCCGGCCATGGGAGAGGCGATGGTCCAGGTGCGGCCCTGGAAGCTCGTCTCAAGCTGCATGCCGTTGCCGTCCTGGCTTGCGATGCGCCCGGTGAGCGCCCGGCCGGGGTGCCTAAAGCCAGCGTCCTCGCCTTCCAGGCCGTAGCCGATGGCCTCGGGCATGTCGGCCAGGAGCTTGCGGCCGTAGGTATCGTCGAAATTGATGACCGCGTTGGCCCGGTCCTTGAGATACACCTCGAAGAGCCTGCGCTTGGAGGCGAAGTAGTCGTCCATGCCGCCGTGGTAGTCCAGGTGGTCCTGGGTGACGTTCGTCAGCACGGCCGCGTCGAAACCGATGCCCGCCAGGCGGTCCTGGTCCAGGGCGTGGCTGGAGGCCTCCATCACCGCGCCGTTGACGCCGGAGGCGGCCATGGCGGCGAGCATGGAATGAAGCTTGAGGCAGCCGGGGGTGGTCAGATTGGCCACCTCGGCGTGTCCGGGCCAGCGGTACTCCACGGTGCCCAGCACGCCCGGGACGCCGCCGTTTTCGCGCACGATGTGCTCCACCAGGTAGGCCACGGTGGTCTTGCCGTTGGTGCCGGTGACTCCGGCCAGCTTGAAGGGAAGATTCGCGGTGCCGAAGCGGGCCTTGGCCAGCTCGCCCAGGGCGCAGCGCGGATCGGGATGGGACACCAGCACGGCGCTCGATCCCTCGGGCAGCACCACTCCCGGTGCGGCCACCACGTAGGTGGCCCCGCGAGCGAGGGCCATGGGGATGAATTCCCGTCCGTCCTGGGCGTGGCCTGGCACGGCCACGAACACGCCGCCCGGCTCCACCTGCCTGGAATCGGTGTATATCTCGAGCCCCCCGGCCACGCGGGCCAGGAGCTCGGTCAGAGTCTGAAGGTTGTTTGCGCTTACGCCACTGTGCATGATCTTACGACGCCTTGGAGAGCCACAGGGTAAAGGGTTCCTTGTCCACGGCGTTCCAGGGGGTGCCCGGGATGGGATTCTGCTTGCCCACCACCAGGCCGTTGCCCTTGAGCGAGGGCACCACGCCCTTGCCCGCCAGAATCTCGGCGGCCTTGCGCAGGGGCAGGCCCACCAGATTCGGCACCTCGGCCCCGTTCACGGCCAGGTTCATGGGGGGGAAGGCCACTCCCAGGATCTCCGCGACCTCGGGGGCCGGAGTGGAAGCGGCCGGTTTCTGGTCCTGAGCGAGCTTGACGGTTTCCGGCATGCGTCCGAGGTAGGCCAGGCTCTTCATGGCCACCTCGCGCACCGCCGGCGCCGCGACCACGCCGCCATAATGGTTCGGCTCGGGTTCGTCCACCATGACCAGGACCATGTATTCCGGGTCCACGGCCGGGATGAAGCCCACGAAGTCGGCCAGGTACTTCTCCCCATAGCCCCCGGTGGCCTTGGCTTTCTGGGCCGTGCCGGTCTTGCCGCCGAGCTCCAGGCCGTCGATGTGGGCCTTGATGCCGGTGCCCTTCTCCTCTTCCACCACCTCGCGCATCATGAGCTGCACGGTCTTGGCCACCTGGGGGTCGAAGACCCGCGTTTCCGGCCAGTAGGCGCTGTCCTGCACGGGGTCGAGCACCAGGCGCAGGGGCTTCTTCACCCCGTTGTTGGCGATGATGTGGAAAGCCTGGGCCAGCTGCACCGGGGTGACGCCGATGCCCTGGCCGAAGGAGTTGGTGGCCAGGTCCAGCTTGCTCCAGGCGTTCAGGGGGCGCAAAAGGCCCTTGGCCTCGCCGGGCAGGGGCAGGCCCGTGGGCTGGCCGAAGCCCACCTTCTCGAAATAGGTGTGCAGCTTGGTGGCCCCGAGGTCCAAGCCGATCTTGGCCGCGCCGATGTTGGAAGACCAGCGCAGGATCTTGTTCACCGGCAGCACGTCGTAGGGGTGGGTGTCGCGGATGGTGGCGATGTTCTGGAAGTTCCACGACCCCCTTTCGCAGTTGTACAGGGTGTCCGGGCGGACCACCTTCTCCTGCAGGGCGGCGGCGATGAGGATGGGCTTCATGGTGGAGCCCGGCTCCAGCACGTCCAGGGCCAACCGGTTGCGCGCGGCCTTGGGGTCGGCGTTGTCGCCGCCGTTGGGGTTGAAGAACGGGTAGTTGGCCCAGGCCAGGATCTCGGCGCTCTTGACGTGGACCACGATGCAGGTGCCGGCCTTGGCCTTGTTGTCGGTGACAGCCTTGGCCAGGGCCTCCTCGGCGAAATACTGGATCTGCGAATCGATGGTCAGGCGCACGTCCGAACCATCCGCGTTGGCCATCTCGCGCCCCTGGGCGTCCAGGTAGAGCCTGCGGCCCGAGGCGTCGCGCTGCACGACGTACTTGGCCTTCTTGCCCGCCAGGATGGGCTCGTAAAGCTTCTCGAGGCCTTCCAGGCCCTGGTCGTCGTAGCCCACGAAACCGAGCAGCTGCCCGGCCATCTGTTTGTTGGGGTAGGAACGCCCGTACTCGGAGGCCAGCGACACGCCGGGGATGTTCAGGGCCTTCACCTGGGCGGCGGCGCGGTCGTTGACCCGGCGGGCCAGGTACACGAAGTTGGCGTGGCTCGTAAGCTTGCGCAGGATGTCCTTGGGGGGGACGCTCAACGCGCGGGACAGCGCCAGGGAGGCTTCCTCGGGGTTCTTGACGTCCTTGGGCTGGGCCGAGACGGCGACGAACTCCACGGACTTGGCCAGAAGCTGGCCGTTGCGGTCCAGGATCACCCCGCGCTTGCCCCGGTCGTACTCGGAGGCCAAGTGCTGGCGCATGGCCTGCTCGGCCAACTGGGGACCCTGCACGATCTGCAGCACGCCCGCCCGCACCCAGAGGCTGGCCCAGAAAAGGAAAAACACGCCGCCCACGACGATAAGTCGCATGCGGCTGAAATCCCTGATCTGTTTCTGTCCCCTGCTCATAGCGCCTTCTTGCGGTCCGGGCCTGGGTCACCGGCAACGCGGTCCTGGCTCTTTTTCTTCTTGGGCTTCTTGTCCGAAGCGTTCGCGTCCTTGGGCTGGGCTTCCTTCTTGGGCTTCTCGGGAGCGGGAGGCGCGGCCTTGATCACCGGAGAGGCCATCTCGTCGCCGGCGCCCGACAACCGGCGGATCTGGCCGGGCCTGGCCTGGGTCAGCCCGTACTGGGCCGCCAGGGTGCGCAGGCGCTCCGGGGTGAGCAGGGTGTTGCGCTCCACCTCCAGCTTGGAGATGAGGGCCTCCTGGGAGTCGATCTCGGTCTGGAGGCGCTTGAGCTCGTAGGCCATGTCCACGCGCTCAATGTTCACCCAGGTCAGCCCGAGGCCCAGGGCCAGCAGGGTGAGCACGGAAAACGCCAGGGTCAGGGCCCATTCCTTGGTCACGCCCTTCACGCGTCGCCTCCGTCCAGGCCCTTCATGCCTTCGGGCAGAAGCTCGGCCATGGGATCGCCCAACCGCTCGGCAACGCGGAGCTTGGCGCTCCTGGCGCGGGGGTTGGCGGCGGCCTCCTCGGGAGTGGGAACCAGGGGTTTCTTGGTCAGGATGCGGACTCGTGGGGAGTGCCCGCAGGTGCAGTAGGGCTGCCGGGGCGGGCACAGGCACCCGGAAGCCTCGCGCCTGAAGGCCGTCTTCACCAGACGGTCCTCCAGGGAGTGGAAGGAGATGACGGCAACGCGGCCGCCGGGGTGAAGAAAGTCCACGATCCGGTCCAAGAATTCCTGCAATTCCTCAAGCTCATGGTTCACGGCCATGCGCAGGGCCTGGAAGGTCCTGGTGGCCGGATGGTTGCGCGCGGTGGCCCGCCACTTGGGCGGATAGGCGTACTCCACGATCTTCGCCAGCTCGAGGGTGGTCTCGATTGGCTTTTTCTCGCGCTCGCTTACGATGGCGCGGGCGATGCGCCCGGCCTGGGGCTCTTCGCCGAACTCGCGGATGAGGTCCCGCAGTCGCTCGAAGCTCCAGAAATTCACGATGTTCTCCGCCGGTTCGGCTCCATCGGCCGTGCTCATGCGCATATCCAGGGGACCGTCGGCGATGAAGCTGAAGCCGCGCTCGGCCTCGTCAAGCTGGGGGGAGGAGACGCCCACGTCGGCCAGCACGGCGTCCACGCCGTCCCAACCCACTTCGGCCAGGGCCTCGGGAAAGCGCGAAAAACGCATCTGGATGGCGTGCAGCCTGCCGGGATAGGCAGACAGGTTGGCCGTGGCGCGTTCTATGGCGGTTTCGTCGCGGTCGAGGCCCAGGATTTCCACCTTGCCCTCCGTTGCGTCCAGGAAAGAGAGGCTATGCCCGCCAAGGCCCAGGGTGGCGTCCAGTATGCGCATGCCCGGCCTTACGGCCAGCAATTCGCACACTTCCCTGGACATGACTGGAAGGTGCCGGGGGTCGAACTGCACCGTGGCCCCCTAGAGTCTCAACTCGAAGCCGGCCTGCGACAGGGCGGCCATGTCGGCGTCGAAGCTGTCTTCGGTTTCGCGCCGTTTGGCTTCGAAAGTTGCCTTGTCCCACAGCTCGAACTTGGTCACCACTCCGGCAAGCACGCAGTCCTTGTCCAGCTTGGCGTAGCCGCGCAGATAGGGGGGCACCAGGATACGGCCCTGCTTGTCCAGCACGACCTCCACGGCCCCCGAGATGATGAAGCGCTGAAGATTGCGCAGCCTGGAGTCCAGCACGTTGATCCGCAGAAAGCTTTCCTCGATGCGTTCCCATTCGGGCATGGGATAGCCCACCACGCAACCGTCGAAGTTGGTGAGCATCAGCTTGCCCTCGGGGGATGCCTTGAGCACCTCCTCCCGGAACTCGGGAGGAAGCATCAGACGCCCCTTGGGGTCGAGGTTACGCTCTGAATGACCACGGAACATGCTTGTCCCTCACACAATCTACCACTGATTACCACTCTTTCCCACAGTCTCTCGAACAATCTCCCCGCCATGTCAAGTGAAAATGGGAAGCGCTTCAAATGAAAAAGGAAATAAATGCGGGTCCAAGTGGGAGCAAAGCCGCCGCAGGAGGCTTCATTTCGCCCCGGCGTGGCAAAAGCGCGTGAAAACAAATACTTGAAGGGAGCGCACTCCGAGGGAAAATCCACCCGTGCTCTTGCCAGAGGGCCCAGGTGAGGGTAACAAGCCCAGCAAGCCGGGAATTTGCACGGCGAGCCCTCAACCAACCGCCGGAACATGAGCGAAAACCGCACGTCACAGAGTTTCGAGGACCTGGAAGAGGAATTCTACCAGATAAGCCCCGACATCCTTCAAAGCTTCAACAAATTCAGGCCCCCCCTCAACATCTTCAAGCTCAAGGAAGACGTGGTCCGCCTGCTTCCTTATTATAAGGTTGGGGAGCGCCTCTCCAAGGAGCAATCCGAGGAGCTTGAACAGCTGGTCACCGAGGGGCTGATCTTCGTCTCCCGAGCCGACCATCCGGTCTACGTGAAGCACATCTCCTACCAGCTGGACCTGGTGCTCATGGACCGCCACCTCACCGAGGCCGAGACCGCGGACATCATCCAGACGGCCCTGACCCGGCGCATGACGGAATTTCTGGAGCAGCCCGTGAAGGCCGTGGCGGACAAGCTCGTCTCGGACCTGATGGTGCTTACCGAATACCTCTGGCAGGACACCAACCGGGGCAAGGCCCTGTCCCGCCGCGTGCACAAGCAGCACACCCTGGCCAACCACTCGGTGAATTGCGGCATGGTGGGCATCCAGCTCTTCATCCAGACCACGCCCGAGGACTTCCGCGAAGGCCCAAAGGCCCGCCAGACCTTCGACCGCGTGGCCCTGGGTCTCTTCCTGCACGACGCGGGCATGAGCAAGATCCCCTCCTTCCTGCGCGACAAAACCCAGACGCTCACTTCCGAGGAGCGCCAGAAGCTTCTCAAGCACCCTCTCTTGGGCATCGAGATGCTGGCCAAGCTCGACCTCAAGTTCCCCGAGGTGGAGCAGTGCGTGCTGCAGCACCACGAACGGATTGGCGGCGGAGGATACCCGCAGAAGCTCGCCGGGGCGGACATTTCCGACCTGGGTCTTCTGGCCGCGGTGACGGACTCCTACTGCGCCATGCTCACCGACCGCCCCTATGCCAAGGCCATGGAACCCGCGGCCGCGGCCAACGCCCTGGGGGGCGACCCCAAGTACGATCCCAGGTACTCCAAGCAACTCATGCAGTACCTGCTGGCCACCAAGCAAATGTAGCGGCCCAGCGCCGCCCGGGACCGGACGCGAAAAGGCCCCCGGCCCGCCATGTGCGGGCCGGGGGCCTTAAAATTGCCTCGCAAGGCTCGCGCCTTACGCTTCCAGCTCGTCCCAATCCATCTGCATGAACAGGTCCTCGGCGGCGATGACGCCCAGCACCTTGCCGCCCTCCATCACCACGGCCCAGCGCCGGCGGGTGGAGAGCATGGCCTCCAGCACCGCGGCCAGCGGGTCCTGGGGTTTCACCACGGGCACGTCGCGCTCCACCACCTCTCCGGCTCGCCGGGAGAAGCACTTGCGGCACACGTTGCGGAACCGGGCTTCGAAATCATGCCCCGCCTTGAGCTTGAGCGAATCCTCCAGGGCGTTCTGCTCCATGTAGAGCAGAAGCCACCAGGCCGTGATCACACCCTTGAAGCCCCCGTCCTCGGCGAGCACCACGGCGCAGGCCCGGTCGGGCTGCTCTTTCATGGCCTTGCGCAGGCTCGAAGCCACTTCGCGCAGGCTGTCCGACTCGCGCACGCAGACGTTGTCCGTTCTCATGACATCCCAGGCTCGATCACGTAGCAGCATGCCAGCTCCTTGAGTGGGCCCGGCGCTTTACCACCGGCCGGATTTTCCGTACTTTATCTGGAGCCAGCCCCCTTGAAAAGTCCCACGAGGCGAGTTCGTGAAAAACCGTATCACCGTCAGCATCTCCGACATGAAAATATCGCGCAAGCGAGGCGAACTGCTCATCACGCATTCGCTGGGCTCCTGCCTGGGGCTCTCGGCCTGGGACGCGGTGGCGGGCGTGGGGGGCCTCATCCACTGCCTGCTGCCCAGGGCGTCCTCCCCCGACGTGAAGAACCCCTTCATGTACGTGAACCTCGGTGTGCCCCGGATGATCCGCAAGATGGTCTCCATGGGCTGCACCAAAGGGTCGATGGTCTTCAAGGCCGCCGGATGCGGCAGGATGCTCCTCATCCAGAACCAGTTCGACACCGGCGCGCAGAACCTGGCCACGCTGACGGCCCTGTTCGCGAAAAACGGCGTCAAGCTCGCCGCAGAGGACGTCGGAGGTTCCATCCCCAGGACCATGAGCCTGGACGTCGAAACCGGTCTTGTGACCATCAGCTCGCAAGGAAAGGAGTGGGAGATATGATAAGCCGTGACGAAATCATCTCCCAGACCAGCTCGTTGCCCCAGATTCCCGCCCCCGTGGCCAGGATCATGACCTATCTGGGCAAGCCGGACGCCGACCTGAACACCGTGGCCTCCTTCATCGAATACGACCCGGGGCTCACGGTCAACGTGCTGCGCATGGCCAATTCCAGTTTCTTCGGAGGCGGCGGCGCCATCACCACGGTCAAGGACGCCCTCTTCCGCCTGGGAATGCGGCGCATCGTGCAGATGGTCATCGCCTCGGGCGTGGCCCCCAACGCGCGCGGCCCGGTGTCGGGGTACGGCCTGGCCCGGGGGGAGCTCCTGCGCTTCTCCATCGCCATCGGCGTGGCCGCCGAACTCGTCGCCGCCAAGACCGGGATCGCGGCCCCGGACTATACCTTCACCGCGGGCCTCTTGAGCAACATCGGCAAGGTGGTCATGGGCAAGTTCCTCGAGATGGACCCAGGTCCCGTCCTCTCGCTGGCGGCCAAGGAAAACGTCTCCTTCGAACAGGCCGAACGGACCCTTTTCGGCATCGACCACGCCGAACTGGGTGCCATCCTGCTCAAGCGCTGGGAGCTGCCCGAGCCCATCGTCACCTGCGTGCGCTGGCACCTGGACCCCTGCTCCGCTCCCGCGCAGGACGTGGCGCTGGACCTGGTGCACGTGGGACGCGTGCTGGCCACCATGGCCGGCATCGGTCAGGGGGTGGACGGCCTGAGCTACCACGTCTGCCAGGCCAGCTTCGACCGCCTGAAGCTGACTCCCGAAGCGGCCACCGCCAGCATGGAAGGCATGGTGAGCGGCCTCGAGGAGATCGAGGCCATCCTAGGGCAGGTGTAGCCCCTCAGCCCGGCGCGCGCGTCCTTAGGCCCAAGCCTCCCGGGGAAACGGGATGCGGGGGATGCCGGAGGCCGCTCCGGGGCGCTAGTCGAAATCGGCCAGCAGCGCGCCCACGTGCACGGTATCGAACAGCACCGTAGAGGCGTACTTGCCCCGGATGCGCCACAATCCCTGCTGCAGATGGTCCGAGGCTATGCCGTTCCGGATCGCCGTGTACGCTTCCAGGAACGCGGCCAAGTGGTCGCACATCTTGAGCAGTTCCCCGTCCTTCGGGTCGAATTCGTTGGCGTTGTACTGCGCCTGGAGTTCCGCCGACGTCACCCGTTTCACATGGCCGTCCACCACGGCGCACGCCTGGAACTCCGATCCCACGGAGAGCCCCAGGAAGAACGACAGCCGGTCCACCAAGTCAGCGTAGCCGCCCCGGCGAAGCGGGTCGAGGATCACCCGCTCCAACTCCTTCTCCTCGTACTCCTTGATGAGGTCGCCGATCTGCTCCACGGACTGCTTCACTGGCGAGATGATATCACGCGTGAGAAGCTCGGGCAGGTCGTGGAAAAGCCCGCCGAAGAAGTTGTTCTGGGCGCGGACCGGACAGGCCCCCACCGACAGCGAGAAGAAATAGGCGTAGCAGGACACGATGAACATGTGCCCGAGCACGGAAGTCTCCGGGATGCGCGGAGTCTGGGACCAGCGTTTCTGGAACCGCAGCTGTCCGCACACCTGGGCGAAATGTCCGATGGGCGTGCGCGACTGCCCGAAGAGGCCCTCCTTGAGCTCCAGCACCCCGGCCAGGTCCTGGTGGCGCTCCAGGCCCTTGCGGAAGGAGTCCTCGATGTCCATGAGCTCGGTGTCCTGGCGGTTCATGGACTTGATCAGGTTGAACTCCCAGCCGCTGGCATAGAGGTGGGCTGCGCTCAAGATGCGCCGGTCCAGGCTGTCCTCGCCGGGCGTGGCCAGATAGGTGGTGAGGCGGCCCCAGAAGCCGTCGCCCATGCTGCGCACCCGGGGGGCAAGCTCCGTGAACACCCAGTCGGTGAGTTGGGCGTAGTGGGCCGGGTTCTCCTTTATCTTATAGAAGATGGGCGGCTTGATGTCGGTGATGACCAGGCGGTAGAGGTAGTCGAAGATGCCCCCCTCCACGATGCGCCCGCAGAGCCGCGCGCGGTCTTCGGGGGGCATGCCCTTGGAGTTGAGCAGGAAGAGCACCCAGGCCACCATCATCTTATGGGCCTGCTTGTCCACCTCCATGAGTTCGGCCGGGCGGAGCTTGTCGTTCCACCGTTTCATGGAGGAGCCGGAAAAGATAAGCTGAAGAAGGCTCTTGCGTACGCTTGTCATCCTATGTAACTACTCCCGGCCCGAACAAAGCTCAAGAAGCGAAAAAATGAGCGAAAGAGTGTTGACAGAGGGGACGCAAGTCCGTAGAGGACTCGTCTTCCCATTCGCATGGAGGACATTTCGTCATGAAGACATATAGCCCGAGCAGCAAGGAAATCACCCGAGATTGGGTGATCGTGGACGCCGCCGACAAGGTGCTTGGCCGCCTGGCCAGCATGATTGCGCAGCGCCTGCGCGGCAAACATAAGCCCGAATTCGCCCCCCACATGGACGCAGGCGACTTCGTGGTGGTGGTCAACTCCGAGAAGGTGCAGGTCACCGGCCGCAAGCTCGACCAGAAGATGTACTACCGCCACAGCGGCTGGATCGGCGGCCTGAAGGAAACCGTCCTGAAGGACATGATGGCCACCAAGCCCGAGCAGGTGCTGATCAAGGCAGTCAAGGGCATGCTTCCCAAGAACCGCCTGGGCCGCGCGATGCTCAAGAAGCTCAAGGTCTACACCGGGACCGAGCATCCCCACGCCGCCCAGCAGCCCAAGCCCCTGGCTTAATCTACGGAGCAGAACATGAGCACCGATCACTTCTACGGAACCGGACGCCGCAAGACCGCCGTTGCCCGCACCCGCCTGGTGCCCGGCACCGGCCAGATTCTGGTCAATGGACGTCCCGTCGATGAGTATTTCCCCCGCAACGCGCTGCAGGGCATCGTGCGTCAGCCGTTCACTCTCACCCGTACCCAGGGCCGGTTCGACGTGAACGCCACCCTGGACGGCGGCGGCATCGCCGGTCAGGCCGAGGCCCTGCGCCACGGCATCTCCCGCGCCCTGCTGCAGGCCGACCCCGAGTTCAGGCCCGTCCTCAAGAAGGCCGGACTGCTCACCCGTGACGCCCGCGCCAAGGAACGTAAGAAGTACGGCCAGCGCGGCGCCCGCGCCCGGTTCCAGTACTCCAAGCGTTAATCGCCGCGAGACTCGAGACTGCAAAGGGCCGTCCCCGCCGGGGATGGCCCTTTTTGTGTTTCCCCCAGCTTCTCTTCGCCGCGTGATCGCGCTACAAACGCCCGGCCAGGAGGCCGCCAGCCATGTCATCATCCGAGAAACTGCGCCCCATGCTCGTCTTCGCCGACGCTGCGGGCAACATATACGACCACCCCGAGCTGGAAATGCTCGTGCGCCGGGGGGACCAGTTGGGCACCCCGCGCCCGGACGAACTCATCCCCCTGCCGCCCGAAAGCGAGTTGTTCCTGCTGCCCGGGCGCTCGGCCCTGGGCTTCGACCCCGAATCGGGCGAGGTGGAGGAACTCGAGGAGATGGCCGTGGCCGCCTTCGTCTCTCCCGGCCATACGCTTTCGGCCACCACGGCCTACGCCTCGCGGCCAGGCTCGCCCACCCTGCCCCTCTTCGCCTACGGGGCCGTGGGCATCGTGGGCGAGCGCTTCTACGTCTGCGCCAAGCGCGTGGACCAGGACCAGCGCCAGGTGTTCACCGGCGTCCCCAAGAAGAAGATCACCTCCGGGGCCAAGGCTCTCATGGAACGCTTCCCCAAGAACCGGCTGGTGAGCCATTTGGCCGGATGCGCCCTGACTTCGTGCTGTCCGGCCGCGCGCAATCTGGCGCTGGGGCGCTTCGAGGCCCCGCTGCCCACCTCGCGCGTCTGCAACGCGCGCTGCATGGGCTGCCTGAGCCTGCAGGAAAAGGATAGCGGCTTCCCTTCCACCCAGAATCGCATCACGTTCCGCCCGACTCCCGCCGAGGTCTGCGAGGTGATGCTGGCCCATTCGGAGCGCGAATCGAGGCCCATTTTGAGCTTCGGCCAGGGCTGCGAGGGGGAACCGCTCACCGAGGCCGCCCTGTTGGCGGAAGCAACGAAGCTCTATCGATCCAAGGGCGGCAAGGGCACGGTGAACGTGAACACCAACGGCAGCCTGCCGGACACGGTGGAATCCCTGAAAGAAGCCGGCTTCGACTCCATGCGGGTGAGCATGGTCAGCGCCCGCGCGCCGTTGTACGAAGCCTACACGCGCCCGCAGGGGTACGTCTTCGCCGACGTGGCCCGGACCGTGGCCAACGCCAAGGCCGCCGGGCTCTTCGTGAGCCTGAATTTCCTCTATCATCCCGGGGTGAGCGACACCGAGGAGGAGCTCGAGGCGCTTGGAGCCCTCATCGAGGGCTCCAAGGCGGATTTCGTGCAACTGCGAAACCTGAACCTGGACCCGGAACTCTACGGCCGCATCGTGACGGGCTCGGTGGGGTACGGGGCCAGCATGGGGCTTCAAAACTTCATGAAGCGGCTGCGCAAGCGCTGCCCCTGGCTCAAGTACGGCTACTTCAACCCCTACCTGGGCATCGACGCGGCCTGACCTCCACACTGGCGGCGCGGCAACACCCGAAACCCGCCAAACCGAGAGCCGGGGTAAGGCGGGAGGCATCCCCCCCCGTGGCCGCTGCAACAAAAAAGCCCCCGTTCACCGGGGGCTTTATGTTTCTCGAGGAAGAACGCGATCAGCCCACGCAGGCGTCGCCGGTGGGCATGTCCACGATGACGCGTTCGCCGTCGGGGCTGCCGAGCTTGACGATCTCGCCGATATCCCAGGCGGTCTCGTGCAGAGCCTTGAGGCGGTTCAGCACGTCGTCGGCGACGTCCTGGTCAACGACCATGATGTAGCCGATGCCGCAGTTGAAGGTCTGGAGCATTTCCGGCCAGGAGAGGTTTCCGGTGTCCTTGAGCCAGCTGAACACGGGGGGCATGGCCCAGCGGTCCATGGACAGGTGCGCGGCCACTCCCCGGGGCAAGATGCGGGGGATGTTCTCGTAGAAGCCGCCGCCGGTGACGTGCACCATGCCCTTGACCTGGAAGTCGCGCATGACGTTGAGCACGCTCTTGACGTAGATGCGCGTGGGAGCGAGCAGCGCCTCGGCCAGGGTCCCTTCGCCGCCGGGGAGCTTGTCCTTGCCGGCTAGGCCGGACTGGGCCAGCACCTTGCGGATGAGCGAATAGCCGTTGGAGTGCGGCCCGGTGGAGGTGATGCCGATGACCCGGTCGCCGATGCCGATGGAGGAGCCGTCCACGATGCGGGCGTTGTCCACGATGCCCACGCAGAACCCGGCCAGGTCGTAATGCCCGGGGGGGTAGAAATCGGGCATCTCGGCGGTCTCGCCGCCCAGCAGGGCGCAGCCTGCGTCGGAGCAGCCGTGGGCCACGCCCTTGATGACCCGCTCGGCCACATCCACATCGAGCTTGCCGGTGGCGAAGTAATCCAGGAAGAACAATGGCTTGGCTCCCTGAACCAGGATATCGTTGACGCTCATGGCCACCAGGTCGATGCCCACGGTGGAGTGCCCGTCCATCTCGAAGGCGAGGAGCAGCTTGGTTCCCACGCCGTCGGTGGAGGAAACCAGGACGGGTTCTTCGAAATCTTGCAGATCGAGTTTGAAAAGGCCGCCGAAACCGCCTATATCCGTGATGACACCCTTGTTGAAGGTGGCCTGGGCCAGGGGTTTGATGCGGTTCACCAACTCGCCGGCGGCGGCGATGTCGACGCCAGCGCGGCGGTAAGCCTCGGCGCGGTCGCTCATATCGGGAATGCTCCTGTGTGACTGATTGCATTCTATTAAGCCACACGCGCCCGGAACACAAGGAGGTGCTTTGAGATGACAAAACTGAAACCGTGCGTGGCCGCTCTCGCGCTTGCGCTGCTGATGGCCGCTCCGGCCTCGGCCCAGTCCGGGGACGACGACGGCCGCCAGGACGTGACCATCGGCAATCCCGACCGCATGCGCTCCGGCGTCAACGAGCGCGGCGACAACGAGATGGTCATCGAGTCCAAGACCAAGAGCCAGCAGCAGACGCCGAACATCGGCCCCATCTACGTGGTGCCCCAGGTGAACCAAGGGACGGATCCGGCGGTGATCCCCGTGCCCGCGCCACAGGCCGAGCCCAAGAGGCAGCCTCAGGGCCAGCCGCGCCCCGGCGGCATGCCCACCAGGCCTTGATCCGGGGCAATCCTCAAGCGAACGTCACACCAAACCCGGCCCGGGACAGGGCAAGCGAGGAGCACCATGCATCCGGCACGACTCTGGAAGCCTCTGAAGGACACGTCCCTGCAATGCAGGCTGTGCTCCCACTTCTGCGTCATCGGCGCGGGCGAACGGGGCCGGTGCGGCGTGCGGGTGAACCAAGGCGGCGAACTCTTCACCCTGGTCTACGACCGGGCCGCGGCCATCAACATCGACCCGGTGGAGAAAAAGCCTCTCTACCATTTCCTGCCCGGGAGCCGGACGTTCTCCTTCGGCACCATGGGGTGCAACCTGGGATGTTCCTTCTGCCAGAACTATTCGCTCTCCCAGCCGCCCAGGCTGGGCCAGCCCATCGAGGGGCACGATGTCACGCCCGAGGCGCTGGTCCGGGCCGCGGTCGAGGCGAAGTGCGCCAGCATCTCCTACACCTACTCGGAACCCACGATATTCTTCGAGCTCATGCAGGACACAGCCCGTCTGGCCAAGGACAGGGGCCTGGCCAACATCATCGTCTCCAACGGGTTCATGAGCCCGGAATGCCTGGACGAGCTGGCCCCCCTGGTGGACGCGGCCAATATCGACCTCAAGGGCTTTACGCCCAAGTTCTACGAGGAGATCTGCCAGGCCCGGCTCGACCCGGTGAAGAAGAACCTGGTGCGCATGTGCGGTCTCGGATGGTGGCTCGAAGTGACCACCCTGATCATCCCGGGGCTCAACGATTCGCCCCAGGAGCTCGCCGCCATGGCCGCGTTCATCGCCGTGGAGCTCGGCCCGGACACTCCCTGGCACCTCTCGCGCTTCCACCCTGACTTCAACATGCAGGACCGTCCGCCCACCCCGGTGGCCACCCTGGAAGCGGCCTGGGAGACCGGCAAGAAGGCTGGACTTCGCCACGTGTACGTGGGCAACCTCCCCGGCACCCCGCACAATTCCACCCACTGTCCCGAATGCGGCAAACCCGCCATCGTGCGCGAAGGGTTTACCGTCACGGGAGGATCAAAGGACGGGAAGTGCCCCTCCTGCGGCAAGAGGATTGTTGGCCGTTTTTCCGTTTGAGCCCGAGGTGTTAAGTTTTTCGACTTCCCGGCCGGGGCGACCTTTTTTTCCGGCCGCGCGAGGGCCCTTACGATCCGGAATCATTCATGAAAGCATTCCGGCCCGTTTGGTTCGCATTTTGCTGCCTTATTTTCGGCGCATGCCGCTCTGGGCAACGCCACGGCTGGGGCCAGCCTTTCCAGGACACCCTCGACAAACGGAGACGCCATGTACGAGCGCAGACTCTACGCACGGACGTATGCGCAAAGACACGCCAACGGCTGCGACTATACTCTCGATATCGACGGCCACTCATACAAGACGCAGCTGATGGACATTAGCCGGGGGGGAGCCAACTTCAGGCTGCTCGACATGCCGACTTACAATCTTACCGGCAAGGAAGGCAGTGTAAAAGACGACTTCTTCGACCACAAATACCTCATGGGTGTGAGCTACACTGTGGTCTGGAGCCAGTTCAACGAATTGGGCATATCCTTCCTGAAGCCGCTTGCCGAGCATACCGGGGCGCTGAGCTACTACTCCAGCTACCGGCCGTGAGCAGCCGGCACGCATTTCCCGGCCGCCCTACGGCCGGGGAATGCATCCGTATCCGGGGTTTCCCGCCTTTACCCGCTTTTCCTCTGCTGTAAATTTTTTCGACTTGCGTGTCCGTCATTTTACAACAGTTTCGCCCAAGCCGTGCGTTTGCGCCTGGAATCATTCGTAAAGGCAGGCAGTGCAGACTGGTTCGCATTTTGCTCTCTCTACGTTTGGCGTTGCCCCGAAAGCGATGCCGCGCGGCAAGGAATGATTAAACCCTGACAACCCCCGATGACAGGAGGCGCTATGTACGAACGCAGACGTTATGCACGGACGTACGCGCAAAGGCACGCCGACGGTTACGACTATAGTATCGAAATTGAAGGCCAATACTACAATGCACAACTGCTGGACATCAGCCGCGGAGGAGCGAAAGTCAAACTGGTCGACTCGCCGGAATACAACTACACCGGCAAGTATGGCACCGTTAAGGACGACTACTACGACTATCAATACCTGAAGGGCATGGACTATACGGTGGTGTGGAGTCAAGGAAATGAACTGGGCATCGCTTTCCAGGAGCCGCTCGCAGAGCACACCGGAGCCCTGGGGTACTACTCCAGCTACCGGGCCTGAATGGCGCATGCCTTTAATCCCGGCCGGGTCCCCCGGCCGGGGGACCTCCCTAGAACACCCAGCGCACCTCGATCTCCCTCGAAGCGCCCCCTGATACGTCCCGCCCGCTCCGGCCTGGCGCCCATTCCTTGTTCCAGCAGGCTTGGGCGGCAGCGCCCGGCGTGGCCTTCCGTGCGCAGGGCAACACGGCGCATCCCGGCCGAACCGCGAGGGGAACATGAAAACTTGTCCATCATTCCTCCTCCGGGGTTGCCGGAAAAATTTCAGACTGGTAATGTTCAGCCCATGATCAATCGAACACCGTACTCCAAATCCACAACCGCATCCAGAAAAAATCCGTCTTCCGCTTCCTTCAACTGGGCCCACCTGGCCCTGCTCCTGGGCTTCGCCTTCCTCCCCGGCTGCGCCAAGAAGACCGCCTGCACCGTAGCGGACCCGGCCCCCGTGGCCTGCTCCCCGGACAAGCTCTTCGCCCTGCGCAAGAGCGACAAGAACTCGCTCACCGTGACCGCCATGGCCTACACCGCCTCGAGCGTGGGCAAGGGCCGCAAGGCGCTGCCCCGAGCGGCCAACGGCGAAGTCCTTACCCCCGACATCAGCGCCATCGCCGTCTCGCCCGACCTCATCGAACAGCACGGCCTGAGCCTGGACAAAACCGTGCGTATCTCCGGCCTGGAAGGCGAATTCAAGGTCATGGACCTCATGAGCCCGCGCCACTCCAAGAGCATCGACATCTACTTCGGCAACGACAACGCGGGCGCGCGCCAATGGGGCAAGCGCACCCTGGTCTTGTCCTGGGAATAACAGATCCGTCGCGTGGGCCGCGAGGCCCTGTCGATCCACTCGCAGGGGCTGGAGGTTCCTCCCCTCCAGCCCCCCCTTTCGGGGCTGCGCCCCTGAACACGTCCACCCTCGCCCAAACCGCCCGGTTCCGCGGATGAATCCGGGGGCTCGCTTGCGTTCCGCCCCCCGGGCGGTGTAGCGTCCCAGGGCAGCGGAGCGCGCCGCGCGCCGCCTTCCGTCCTTCAAACACGCCGGGTGGCCATGCTGAAAAAAGTTCGCGTCTTCGATCTGCAGGTGGGCATGTACGTGGTGGACACCGGGCTGTCCTGGCTCGACCACCCCTACCTTTACTGCCAGGAAGGCCCCGTCGAATCCGACGACCATATCCGCGCCATCCGCGCCGAAGGGTTCGCCGAGGCCTTCATCGAAACCGACAGGGACGCCCTGGCCCAAGGCGCGGCGCGCATTTACGACAAGGAAGCCATCGACCGGGCGGTGGCCGAAGCCCTGTGCGAAATCCCCGCCGAGCTCAAATCCAACAAGAACACCCCCCTGGCCCAGGAGATGCGCGAGGCGGCCCGCGCCCACGCCGCGTCCATCGCGGCGGTGCGGCTCGCCATGGAGGCGGCCGCCTCGGGAGCCCCCGTGGACGCCAAGGCATGCCTGGACGCCGCGCGGGACATCGCCGCCAGTGTCATGCGCAACCGTGACGCCCTGGTCTGCCTGACCAGGCTTCACGACGGCGGAGGCTACCATATCCGCCACTGCGCCGGGGTCAGCGCCCTGTCCGCGGCCTTCGGCGACTACCTGGGCCTCGACCGCGGCCAGGTGGCCGACTTGGCGCTGGCCGGGCTGCTCCACGACATCGGCAAGGCCCTCGCGCCTCGCGAACTCCTGGAAAAGCCGGGCAAGCTCTCACCCGAGGAATTCGCCCTCCTCAAGCGCCACCCCGTGGAAGGCTGCACCTTGGTCTCGGGGGCGTCGGGGGTAGTGGGAGCGCCGGGCGGCCCGACCGTGCCTGGGCACGTGCTGCGGGCCATCGCCGAACACCACGAACGCCACGACGGTTCCGGCTACCCACGCGGCCTCAAAGGCTCCGAGCAGAGCTTGTTCGGCCGCATCCTGGCCATCGCCGACGTCTTCGACGCCCTCACCCAGGACCGCCCCTACAAGAAGCGCCTGCTCCCGGACAAGGCCATGAGCGTCATGTTCGCCTTGCGCGGCCGCGACCATGAGCCCGCCCTGCTGGAACGCTTCATCAAGGCCGTCGGGGTCTATCCCACGGGGAGCCTGGTGCGCTTGAGTTCCGGGGAGCACGCCGTGGTTGGCGAATCCAACCCCCACACGCCGCTGCGCCCGAAAGTGACCGTTGTTTTCGACCAGGACATGGCCCCCATCCATCCCGTGCAGTTCGACCTTTCCGGCAGGGACGGCCCCGCTCCGGCCAGGCCCGTGGAAGTGACCGGCATCATCGACCACAGGCCGCACGGCATCCGGGCCGGAGAGCACCTGCTGTGAAGCGGGCCGGCTTCAGCCGCGCCCATCAGAGGAAATCCCCATGCCAGCCAAACGACCCGCCACCCCCGAGGATCACCGGGCCATCATGGACGCCCTGCTGGCCCGGTTCGCCTGGCCCGTTGAAGAAGAATACATGCACGAGGCTTTCGAGGTCATCACGGACCATGCCCGCCGCAAGCACACGGTTCTCTGGCCCCGCGACACCCTGAACCGCGAGCCCGCCTTCGGGCGCTACCTGCACGAGATGGCCCACGCCCTTCTGGCCGAGCAGGTCCACCCCCAGTTCTCGCGTCCCTACTTCGCCCGGGGCCTGGACCCCGCCCTGAAGAACACCTACTCGCCGTTGCTCGACACCGCCCTGGACTGGTTCGTCCAGGCGTTGCTCATGGAGGTGGCCCCTGGACCGCAGGGCGACGACGTCGATGCCCGCTACCGGCAGGCCGCGAGCGTGCTGCGCCAGGGCGGAGCCCTGCCCAGCGTGGAGTTCGTGATCGATTCGGGAATGGCCCTGGCCTCGTTCAGCCACTATCGCGGCCTGGAAGTCGACACCCAGGGCAAGCTCAGCGAGGTGGTGCAGGCGTTCTTGCGCACGCCGCCGGACAAGCCCACCTTGTTTACGCTGCACGGACTGGTGCGCAGGCTGGTGGGGGTGTTCGGGATGCACACGGCCCACCTGGTGCACGAACACGGCTTCGAGCGCTGGCGCCTCGACCCGGTCAAGCGCGACTGACCCTAGGCCCGGTCGCGCAGCACCTGGAGCACTTCGACGTTGGCTGCCTGCCAGGCCGGATAGGCTCCGGCCGCCACTCCCAGGAGCGCCGACCCGCCCAAAGCCTGGAGAATGAGCCAGCCGTCGTAGACGTAGGGGAAGCTGCCCGCCGCGTAGACCACGGTGATGAGCGCCAAGGCCGTCAGCACCCCCGCGCCGCCGCCAACGGCGCTCATGACCCCCGCCTCCAGCAGGAACTGCCGGACGATGTCGCGCTTCTTGGCGCCCATGGCCCGGCGCACGCCGATCTCCAGCCTGCGCGCCCGCACCAGGAGGATCATGATGGACAGTATCCCCAGTCCGCCCACCGCGAAGGACAGCGTGGAGCTGATGAGTCCCAGCACGTCCACCAGGTCCAGGGCCTGCTGCTTGAGCTGCATGGTGTCCTCGGCGGAGAGCACCGAGAAGTCGTCGCGCTTGCCCCCGGCGATGTTGTGGCGGGCGCGCATGAGCGACGTGGCCGCCTGCTTGACGCGGTTGAAATCGGTGCCGTCGGCCATCTGCAGGAACACGCCCGTCACCCAGGTCTGGTTGGCCATGCGCCGCATGTAGGTGGACAAGGGCACGAAAACCTGTTCGTCCTGATCCGTGCCGGAGATGTCCGAGCCCTTCTCCTCCATCACCCCCACCACCGTGAGCCCGGCCCGGAACACGTACACCACCTGCCCCGTGGCCTTCTGCGGATCGCCGAAGAGGCGCTGGGCGATCTTGAGCCCAAGCACTACCACCTTGGCCCGGTCGCGCTCCTCCTCCCAGGTGAAGAAACGCCCCATCCCGGGCTGAAAACTGCGCACGGCCGGGTACTCGGGCCAGGTGGCCACCAGCTGGCACTGGATCTTGGTGTTGCCCGAACGCACCGGCATGGGCCGGGTGATGACCGGCACGGAGCGAATCACTCCGGGAAGGGAACGGATCACGGCCTGGGCGTCCTCGAGCTGGAAAGTGTTGGCTCCGCCTGCGGTCCTCGCGTCCCCGCCCCGGCTGAAGCGGGTCTGCCCGGCGAACACGGCGAACAGGTTGGGGCCGAGCTTCTCCACCTCGATCTCGGCCTGGCGCACCATGGCCTTGGAGACGTGGCGCACGCCGGTCAGGGCCAGGGCGCCCAGGAACACCCCCAGCATGGCCAGCACGGTGCGCAGTTTGTGGGTGGCGAGCGCCTGGAGGGCTATCTTCAAGCTCAGGAACACACCCGGACCATATCCCGTCCGGCCCGGACGGGCAATGCGCCCGACGTTGCGTCCGGCGCGACAAAAACGTAGGAGGAGATCCGTCGGGCTGTCCCCGTCCGGCTCAACCTCAACCATCTCCCGGTGGACCATGCCGCGACGGCCCACTTACCCCCTCGCCAAGCAGATCATCCGCGCCCTCTGGCTCGGCGCTATCCTGGCCCTCACCCTCCAGGCCGCCGCCTCGGCCCAGCCTGCCGTGATCATCGGCACCAAGGACATGCCCCCGCTCAGCTATGCCGACGGCTCGGGAAAGCTCGACCGGGTGATCGCCGAGGCGTTCCGCAGGATCGGCGTGCGGGCCGAATTCGCGCTGCTGCCGTCGGAACGGTCCCTGGCCGAAGCGTCAGCCGGGGTCATCGACGGGGACAGCAACCGCGTGGAGGGAATGGAAGAACGGTATCCGAACCTGGTGAGGGTCCCGGAGAGCGACGTCACCTACGATTTCACGGCCTTCGCCCGGCATTCCGCTTCCGGCGCGCCGGACTGGGAGGGGCTGAAAGGCCGCGACGTGGGCTATCTGATCGGATGGAAGATTCTCGACGAAAACATCCGGGAAGCGAACGTCACCAAGGTGGCCAATGCCCGCGAGCTGTTCACCCTGCTGGAGAGCGGGCGCGTGGAAATCGTCGTGTACGAACGCCGCTGCGGCGAATACTCCATGCGGGAACTGGGGCTCACCGATGTCCGGGCCCTGGAACCGTCCCTGGCCAGGCGCGAGATGTACCTGTACCTCAACAAGAAGCACGAGGGCATGGTCCCCGCCCTGGCCAAGGCCCTCAAGGACATGAAGGCCGACGGCACTTATGCGGCCCTGCTTTCAGGCCCGGACGGGAAGTAGGCTCCCCCTTGCCGGCGGCCCGGATGCCTGGGCCGCCTCCGCCTGACGCGCGCACCCTACTTGCCGAACGGGCAATGCGGGAAGGTGCAGCGCTTGCAGTTCATGCAGAACCCGCCGTGCCCCAGCCGGGCCAGCTCCGCCCGGCCCATGGGGACACCGGCCAGCACCCTGGGCAGCAGAAGGTCCAGGCTGGTCACCTTGTGGAACAGCGCGCACGCGGGCACCCCCATGACCGGCACGTCCCCGAACCGGCCGAGCAGGGTCATGTTGCCCGGCAATACGGGCATGCCGAAAATGGCGCCCTGAAGCCCGGCGTCCAAAAGGCCCTGCATGGTGACGTCGCCCGGGTCCACGCTCATGCCCGCCGTGGTCATGACCAGGTCGCAGCCGGCCTCCAGGAGTTCCCGGGCTCCGGCCGCAATGGCCTCGGCGTCGTCCGGGGCGAAGCGCACCTCGTGAAGCGTCGATCCGAGAGCCTCCAGCTTGCCCGAGAGCACGGCCGCGAACTTGTCCTCCACCAGCCCGGTGAACACCTCTGTGCCGGTGATGAGCGCCCCGGCCCGGGCGGCCCGCAGGGGACGGACGTCCGCCAGGGGCGAACTCGTGGCCAGGCGCAGGGCGTCGTCCAGTATCTCCCTGGCCAGGAAGAGCGGGATGGCGCGCACCCCGCCCACGGCTTCTCCTTGCTGCACCAGGGTGCCGTCGTGGCGCACGGAGAAGGCCACGTCGGCCAGGGCGTTCAGCACGGCCAGGCGCTCCGCGTCCACGCACAGGAGTCCGTCGCGGGCGGCCAGCAGGGTGATCTTGCCCTCGCGCGGCGCGCCGGCCGGCTTGAGCCCCCCCGAGGCGCACAAGGCCTCGGCCAGGGCTACGGCCGCGTCGTCCTCGTGCGCGAAGCCCTCGGGCTCTCCGCCCTCGCCCGCAACGTACACATGCATGCGGCCCATGCGCTGCAAGCGGCACAGGTCCTCAACGCCGATGGTCTGGCCGCGCGAGAAGGCCGCGTCCTTGGACTTGCCCGGCTCCACCTGGGTCATGTCGTGCAGGGCCTTGCGGCCCACGGCCTCGGCCACGGGCACGGCCCGCAGCTGGGGCCGGTTGGCCGCCCGGACGAAGGGGGTGTCCCCCTTGCAGGCCAGGCACACGCAGCCGTGCATGGACGGATACGCCTCGCCGCAGGAGGGGCACACCGCGATGGCCCCCTTGGAGCGCTTGCCCAGGAACGCTTGCGCCACCTGGACCGGGCTCACGGAAAGGATGGACTGCCCGGCTTCGAAAATCTCCTCGCGCAGCTTGTCGGAATCCTGGTCGCGCTTGGGGGTGCGTTTGAGGAACCAGCCCGCGATCTCGGGGAAGGGTTCGAGCTTGGCGGGGTCCATGAAGGCCCGAAAGCCCGCGCCGGAGTACTTGTCGTAGAGGGTCAGGGCGTAGCGGCCCGAATCCTTGATGCGCAGCCACCCGTTGCCCACGGTGCAGGGCGTGAACAGTTGTACGGCGTCGGGCAGGCAGGCCTGGGTCTCGCACAGGGCCTCGAAGAGCGTGCCCTCGGGCAGGTTCCCACGGGCTGCGTCCACCATGAAGCCGCCCACGATGAGCCCCGGAGCGGGATAATTGTGGAAGGCCGTGATGCGCTCCAGATATTCCTCACGTGAAAATCCGCAGACAAGCCTCTCCATCAGCTTACGTTCCCTCCGGGTTCCTCGTAGGGCTTCACCGGCCAGGGGAACCGCTCCGCAGCCCGCTTGAGGGCGTAGCTCTCCACGTCGCCGTGCCACTCCTTGAAGGCCAGGGCCAGGCTCTCGCCCAGCGGCGTCAGCACGAACCCCCTGTGCCCCCGCGACTTCTCCACCAAGGGTTCCCCGGTTATGGCCTCGCTGGCCTTGAGGCGCCCCCAGGCCGCCCGGTAGGACATGCCCATGGCCTTGGCCGCCTGGTTGAGCGAGCCGGACTCGTGGATGCGCAGCAGAAGCTCGGCCCGGCCGAGCCCCAGGAGCATGCCGCCGGGGGTCTCCAGCCAGAGGTGTATGCGAAGCGTAGGATGGACTGAGGGCACCGGGGCCTCCCTTGACTTGTTTATGCCTGTGTTAACATATCTGTGTCGGGGCTAACATAAATGAAACCCTCGCACAATCCCCGTTGACCCAAACCCTGGACATACGTACCCCAGAACCGCCATGACCACCGCCGCAAGCCCCTACCGCTCCATCTGGCAGCTCACCTGGCCCCAGATCCTGATGATGGTGTTCCAGTTCCTCATCGGCGTGGCCGATGTGTACGTGTGCGGCCGCATCGGGCGCGAAGCCCAGGCGGCCATGGGGCTGGTGAGCCAGGCGCTGTTCTTCTTCCTCACGGTGGCCATCGCCGTGGCCAACGGGTCGGTGGCGGCGCTCAGCCAGTCGCTGGGCGCGGGCCGGAAGCTGCGCGCGGCGCGCTTCGGCGGGCTGTGCCTCCTGTCCGGCGTGCTGCTCTCCGGGGTGATCGTGGCCTTGGGGCTGCCCCTCAAGGGACTCTTCCTGTCGCTTCTGAACGTCCCCGCCGAGGTGCGCGGCCCGGCTGCCTCGATTCTGGGCCTGTGGCTGTGGCTTTTGCCCATCAACTACCTGTTTCTCATCACCAACGCGGTGCTCAGGTCCCACAAGATGGTCATGGCCCCGCTCTACGCCATGGGGCTGAGCTGCGCGCTCAACGCCTGGCTGGATTTCGGCCTGGGACTCGGCTGGTGGGGCATGCCCGCCATGGGATACATGGGCGTGGCCTGGTCCACGTTCTGGTCCATGACCGGAGGGCTCCTCATCAACCTGGCCCTGCTGGCCCGGGCGGGCCTCCTGAACCGGGGCATGATCCCGGCCTGGCGCTGGGCGCGGGTGGCCTGGAAATACGTGTTCCGCGTGGCCTGGCCCTCGGGGCTCATGCAGGTGGTGTGGCACACGGGTTATCTGGTGCTCCTGGCCATCACCGGCGGGCTGCCTTCGGGTGGGGTGGAGGCCCTGGCCGGGTTCGCCGGAGGGGCGCGCATCGAGTCGGGAGTGTTCCTGCCCGCGTTCGCCTTCAACCTGTCGGCCTCGGTGCTGGTGGGGCACGCCCTGGGCAGAGGCGACGCCGCCGAGGCCAAACGCATGGGCTACCGGGTCTGGGGCTTAGGCATGACGGCCATGACGCTTCTTGCGGCCTGCCTGTGGCCCTTCTTGCCCCAACTCTCCTGGGCGTTCGCCCCGGATGCGGGAGTAGCGGCCCAGGCCGTGAGCTACCTGCGCTACAACCTGATGGCGGTGCCCTTCACCTGCACCAGCATGATCCTGGCCGGAGCTTTGACCGGAGCCGGGGCCACGGTGTACAACCTGATCGTATTCGGCGTGTCCATCTGGCTGGTGCGGCTGCCCGTGGCGTGGTGGCTCGGGTGGAAGGCTTGGGGCACGGCCGACGGCGTGTGGTTTTCCATGCTGGTGTCGCAGGCTTTCCAGGCCACGGCGCTGCTTATGGCGTACCAGTTCAAGGACTGGTCGCGTTTCTCCATGATCAAATCCAGGAACAACCGTGAATAGAGAATACGTTCCCCTCTCCCTGGACGGCAGGGAAAAGTACCTGGCCTGTCTGGCCGCCTGCCCGCAGAAAGTTTCCGACTACTCCTTCGCCAACCTGTGGGGCTGGTGCGAGGAATACGGACTGGAATGGTCCTTCGGCGACACCCATGTGTGGCTGCGCCAGACCAAGCCCACCACGACCTACTGGGCTCCGGTGGGCCCCTGGAACAGCGTGGATTGGGCCAAGTGCCCCACCCTGGCCAAGGGCGGCTCGTTCATCCGCGTGCCCGAGTGCCTGGCCGCCACCTGGCAGGCCGCCCTGCCGGGCCGGGTGGCGGTTTCGGACGCCCGCGAGCACTGGGACTACGTCTACTCGGTGCCGGAACTCGTCAAACTCTCGGGCAACCGCTTCCACAAGAAGAAGAACCTGCTCTCGCAGTTCACCAAGTCCTACTCCTTCGAGTACCATCCGCTCACGGCCGACTGCATCGAGGAGGTGCTCCAGATGCAGATGGAGTGGTGCATGTGGCGCGAGGCCGAGTGCGACGCCACGCTTGCGGCCGAGAACCGGGCCATCGCCCGCGTGGTCAAGGACTGGGACCGCCTGACCAACCTGCTGGGCGGGGCCATCCGGGTGGACGGGCGCATGATCGCCTACACCGTGGCCGAGGCCCTGGACGACACCATGCTGGTGATCCACTTCGAGAAGGGCCACACCGGGTTCAAGGGCGTGTACCAGGCCATCAACCAGATGTTCCTGGAGAACCAGGGGCAGGACTACCAGTTCGTCAACCGCGAGCAGGACCTGGGCGACGAGGGGTTGCGCAAGGCCAAGTCCAGCTACAACCCGGTCAAGTTTTTGGAGAAGCGCGCGGTGACCATTTCGGGATAACCGCGCAAGATGAACACACTTTCAGTAGCCAACATGGGAAGCCTGGCGTATAGGCCGCGCAATTTCCCCTTGAGGAGGACGGTCGTGAAGCACATGGCCAAAGTGATTCTGTTCGTGTTTTGTCTGCAGCTTCTAGCCGCCTGCGCTCCTGACGGCCAGATCACCAAGCGCGACGTGGGCATGGTGGTGGGCGGAGCGGGCGGCGCGGTGGCCGGCCAGGCCATCGGCGGAAACGATCCCGCCGGACGGGTGATGGGTACGATCCTGGGCGTGATCGTGGGCGCGGCCGTGGGCGGCTACCTGGGCAGCCTGTGGGACGACTACGACCGCAAGCAGGCGGCCTACGCGCTGGAAACGGGCCGGGACAACAAGCCCGTTGCCTGGCACAACCCCAACACCAACAGCGAAAACACCATGACCCCGGTGAGAACCTATTACGAGCCCGCGGGCACCCCCTGCCGCGAGTTCACCCAGACCATCTACATCGACGGCAAGCGTGAGACCGGCCGCGGCACCGCCTGCCGCCAGCCCGACGGCACCTGGCGCATCACCAACATGCAGCAGTGACCGACCGCCGGGAACGCCTTCCCGGCGCTCCCGGATCGCGGACCGCCAAGGCCCGCGTCCTAGCCTTCACCACGTGCCGGGCGCATTCGCGTCCGGCACGCGCATTTCACCGCTCCTCCCGTACTGTATTGCCGCCTGCGTCTGCCACCGTGCAGCCAAAACCTCCAAGGGCGGCACGCATGCGCCGTACGATGTCGCGCGCCATGGCGCGCCGGATTCACGCCCACGGGCCTACTGGCGAGCACCGTCCTTCTTGACCACCGGCCCTTCCTGGCCCGTCAGGTGGTTCATGGCGTATCCGCCCTGGTAGACCATGCCCGTGCTCGTATCCAGGACGTATTCCAGCTCGCCGTCGCGGAAGTACGCATAGCGTCCCACGGAGCGCCCCTCGGCGTAGGCCCACACGAGAATCGCCAGCAGGACCAGCAGCGCGGCCTTGAAGAAGAGATCGAACTTGTCTTTCATGACATCCTCCGGCCTGAGGCATGACCCCGTCCCGGCGCCTCGTCAAGGGATTGACCAAAGGGCGAGATTGGGGGACTTCGTCTCACCGGAGCTGAGCACCCCGCCTAGCGCGGTGCTCGCACCCATGACAAAGGGAGACGCCCATGGAAATGCTTCTCGTGCTCATGGCCGTACTGGCCGGGGCTCTCGTCCCGGTGCAGGCGGGGCTTAACATGCTGCTGCGCCAGCACCTGTCCGACCCCACCCAGGCGGCCTTCATCTCGTTCGTCGTGGGCACGGTGGTGCTGCTCGCCTACTGCCTGGCGCTGCGCCACCAGTGGCCGAGCCTGGCCGAGATGTCCAAGATTCCGCCGGTGCTCTGGATCGGCGGGGCGTTCGGGGCCTTTTTCGTGGCCACCACCATCTACCTGGGACCCAGGATCGGCGCGGCCACCATGACGGCCTTCATCCTGGCGGGGCAGCTTACGGCCTCGCTGCTGCTGGACCATTTCGGGGCCATCGGCTTTCCGGAGCACGCCGTGAGCCCGTGGCGCATCGTCGGCGTGGTGCTGCTGGCAGTGGGAGCCTGGATGATCAAGGCGTTCTAGGCCGTCTCCATATCGATCGACGCGAAGCGAGAGGGGATTCCAAAGGGACTGGTCCCTTTGGCCGCCGGAGGCTCTTTCCCTCTCTTCTAATTCATCTCCAGCCCGGGCTCCCGCCCTTTTCTCTCGTTGACCATGCGCTCCAGGCCGAACTTCTTGATGCGGTAGCCCATCTGGCGGAGGGTGAGCCCCAGCTCCCGGGCGGCGCGCGACTGCACCCAGTTGTGGCGCTCCAGCGCGCCCACGACCTCGCGCTTCTCCATGTCCTTGAGGCTCCCCTGCCCGTCCTGGGGAGCGTGGGCCACGGGCTTGCCCGCGGTGAAGAAGTACGGCGGGATATCGCCCAGGTCGATGCGTTCGTCCTCCACCATGATGGAGAGGCGCTCCACCAGGTTTTCCATCTCGCGCACGTTGCCGGGCCAGTCGTACTTGACCAAGGCGTCCAGGGCGCGCGGCGAGAAGGAGAGCCTGCGCCCGTATTCGCGCGAGAGCTTGTCCAGGAAGTGGTTGAGCAGCGCCGGGATGTCCTCGCGGCGCTCGCGCAGCGACGGCACCAGCACGGGGAAGACGTTCAGCCGGTAGAAGAGGTCCTCGCGGAACTCGCCCAGGGTGACGGCCTCGGCCAGGTCGCGGTTGGTGGCGGCGATGATGCGCACGTCCACCTTGCGGGTCTTGATCCCGCCCAGGCGCTCGAACTCGCGCTCCTGCAGGAAGCGGAGCAGCTTGGACTGGATGCCCCCCGGGAGTTCCCCGATCTCGTCCAGGAAGATGGTGCCCTTGTCGGCCTCCTCGAAGCGGCCCGGCTTGGGCGCGGCCGCACCGGTGAAGGCTCCCTTTTCGTAGCCGAAGAGTTCCGACTCCAGGAGGTTCTCGGGGATGGCCGCGCAGTTGACCTTGATGAAGGGGTACTTGGCCCGGTCCGAGAGTTCATGGATCATGCGGGCGGTGAGGGTCTTGCCCGTGCCCGATTCGCCGAGCAGCAGCACCGTGGCCCGGGTGGGGGCCACCTTCTCGATCATCTGGTGCACGCGGGTCATGGGCTGGGACTGGCCCACGATGAAGAAACGGTGGTAACTCTTGGAGAGCTTGAAGCGAAGCGAGAGGTTCTCGCGGCGCAGGTTCTCCTCGCGGGCACGCACCAGCTTGCCCAGCTGCACGAACTGGCTGATGAGCGCGGTGACGATGGACAAAAAGCGCACGTCCTCCTCGAAGGAGACGTCGTCACCGAAGATTCTGTCCACGGTGAGCACGCCCACTGTCTGGCCCTTGAGCAGGATGGGCACGCCCAGGAAGGCGATGCGCCCGCGCTCCAGGCGGCGGGACTGGGTGCGGTCCAGGAACAGGGGTTCCTTGGCGATGTCCGGCACCACGAAGGGCTTGCCGGTCTGGAAGATGCGCCCCGTGACCCCCTCGTCGAGCTTGTAGACGCCGCGCTTTTTCTCTTCGGAGGACAGGCCGTGCGAGGCGCGGATGGTGAGCAGGCTGGTCTCTTCGTCCAGAAGAGTGACGGTGGCTCGCTTCATCTCCATTGTTTCCGAGAGGATGCGCAGTATCTCGCCGATGGTCTGGTCCAGCTCCAGAGCTTGACCTATGATTTGCGAAATTTCGTAAAGAACCTTGAGTTCGAGCTGGCAGACGGTGTTCATGGCTTTCCCGAGCGGATTGTTGGGGGCCGTTTTTCGAAACCTGCCCTGTTCCGCAAGAAAACCCTAACTACAAAATTGTCACATGGCAATCACGAAAAACGACGGACAAATCCTTTGGCGGACATAATGTCTCATAAAACGAGGCAGGGCCTCGCCGGAAGCCCGACGAGGCCCTGGAATTATTTTTTACGAATTCGTTAATCAGGCGCTTCGCCTGAATCCGCCCTGGTGGAATTCGAGGAACCCGGCCAGCCCTGCCTTGCCCATATAGCGCTCCAGCTGCTTGCGGTCCGTCTCCAGGAGGTCCACCACGATGAGCCCGTCCAGGGCGTCGCTGAAGCCGCGGTCCACGTTGAAGGCCAGGAGCTTGCCCCCGAGCTTCAGGTACTGGCGCAGCAGCACCGGTATGCCTTTGCGGTCGCTCTCCACGGAGCTGACCAGCTCCGACAGGCGCTCCACGTCCGCCACCAGGGTCTTGGCCGCGTGCTTGAGCCAGGACGCACCGCGCAAGGGCGTGCGCGGCTTGACCAGCCTGGAGAGCCCGGGCATCTCCCGGCGGGACTCGAAATACCCGGCGATGAGCTGGCGCGAGGCGGCCTGGTACTCGTTGGTGATGCTCACCGGTCCGAAGAGCTTGCGGTACCTGGGCTCGCGGGCCACCACCGTGCCGATGCCCCGCCACAGGAGCAGGAGCGAGTTGTAGTTGCGCTGGTATTCGGGTCGAACGAAGCTGCGCCCCATCTCCAGGGCCGGCCCCAGCTCGTGCAGGAAGGCGGGCTTGAGCTTGAACAGCGTGGTCACGTAGAGCCCGCCGGGGCCGCGCGCCGCCAGTATCTCGTCGGAGCGCCCCAGGCGGTAGGCCCCCACCACTTCGTGCTTCTTCCCGTTCCAGATGAAGACGTGGGCGTAGTGGGCGTCGAACCCGTCCAGGTCGCAGGACTTGCCCGTGCCCTCCCCCACCTTGCGGAAGGTCAGCTCGCGCAGCCGGCCGATCTCCTTGAGCACCTGGGGAATCTCCCGGGCGCGGGCCTCGTAGACTTTGTACTCCCCGCTTTCCAGCAACAGGCTTTTTTCGGGCAGCCGGGCCAGCTCCTCGGCCATGAGCCCGGCGTCCTGCGGGGCGGCCAGGGCCTCCTGGCGGGAGATTGTGCGCACCGGAAAACGCTTGAGGATGCGCCCCTGCCGCAGTGAAGCTCCGCCCAGCACCTCGGTGCGCAGGCGCAGGTAGTCGGCGGCCTGGCTGTCGGTCATGTCCGCCAGCCGCTCGGCTCCGATGGGCTGGCCCACCCGGACCTCCACGGTCTTGCGGGATTTGTTCACGAACTCGCGGCCGAGCAGCATGGTGCGCAGCCTCGGGTGCAGCATCCCGGCCAGGTGGAACACCGGCCCGTTTGCCCCCGAGAAGTGCACCGGCACCACCGTGGCCCCGCAGGACTTGATGATGCGTGCGATGGACGGGCTCCAGCGGGGTTCGGCCACGCGACGCTCGCGCACGGAGAAGTGGGCCACCTCGCCGGCCGGGAACACGCCCAGGCAGGCCCCGTCGCGCAGCCAGGCCACGCTCTCGCGCAGGGGGGCGATGTTGCGGGCCAGGGACTTCTCGCCTCCGAAGGGGTCCACCAGGATGAACATGTCGCGCAGCTCGCGGATGCGCCCCAAAAGGTAGTTGGCCATGATCTTCACGTCCGGGCGCACCGCGTGGAGCATCTCGGCCAGGAGCAGGCCCTCCATGCCGCCGAAGGGATGGTTGGCCACCACCACCACGGGGCCGTCCTTGGGGATGCGGGCCAGGTCCTCGGCCGTGGCCGAGCTGCCGAAGCCGAAGGCGCGGATGAGCCCGCGCAGGAAGTCCGAGCCCGTGGCCCCTTCGGGGATGCCCCGCCAGCGTTCCGATATCCTGTCCAGCGCCAGGACCTTGCCCAGCGGCTTGCCCACGGCCTTGATCACCGATCTGGCCAGGGGGTTCTTGATGCTCGCCTCAAGGGAGAAAAGATCGCCCCGATGGGGCGTGGTCGTGTGATTCATGGCTGCCTCCCGATAGTGTGGAGTCCTGTCGCCCTGAGCTACCCGCGCCATGTTGCGGGATCATGAAGTTCCGGTGAACCTTGCCGCAACATACGCCCGTCCGCCACGAGAACGTTGACGCGCCCTCCCGCCCGATCTACTCAACTGGAAACCCTCCCGAGGAAGCCACCGTGACCGAAACCAAGCTGTACTCCATCTCGGCCATCGCCAAGCTGCTGGACCTGCCCGAGTCCACCCTGCACTACTGGAAGAACCGTTTCGGCCAGGCGCTGCCGAGCGTCGGCCAGGGTCGCCACAAGCGCTTCCCGGCGGACGCCGTGGAGGTGTTCAAGGCCATCGGGGCGCTCCTGGAATCCGGAATGTCCCTGTCCGACGCCAAGGCCGAGCTGCTGCGCCGCTACCCGCCCCAGGCCGGTCCGGGCGAACCGCTGGTGGTCACGCCGGTGCCCGCTGCCGGATACGCCGGAACCGGGACCATGTCCGGGGAGGAGATGGCCATGCGCATTGGCGCGGCCATGGCCGAGGCCATCGGGCAGCGCCTGCAGGGATACCTGGCCCAGACCCAGCCCGGCCACCCCGTCCCGCCGCTTCAGGCCGCCCTCCCCGAGGAAACCGTGGACGCCCTGAAGGCCGAGTTGGCGAGGTCCCAGGCCGAAATCGAGGGACTGAAAAAGCTCGGTGAGGACATGACCGGCAAGCTCAAGGTGCTGGAGGCCGAGCTGATCCGGCTGCGCAAGGATGGCAGGGAGATGGAGAAGCACCTGCTGGGCAAGATCAGGAACGCGGGAACGAAATGACACCCGTTGCGGCGCGCCGCCTCAGTACAGCCTCTTGTACTGCGACTTGATCAGTTCCGCATACTGCTGGCTCACGGAGGTGCATTCGGAGATCTTGGCGTCCATGCGGCCCTTGGCCTCGAGGCCGCGTTGGTCCACCACCCGGCCCGCCTGGGTGTTGTTCCAGTCCTTGATGAGTTCCTGGGCCTTGCCGCAGGTCTCGTTGACCGAGCGGATGAGCACGTCGGTCTCCTTGGCCTGCCGGGGCGACTGGAAGACCAACCCTTGGTAATAATATTCGAAGTTGGGAATTTTCTCGTCCACCACGAATCCCCCCGTGGTTTCCAGGGCCACGTTCACCCCCGGCGAGAGCTCCACCACCACCCAGGCGTGGTCGTAGGCTTTCATGGCCTTGTCCGGAGCCATCCCGGCGGTATCCACCTTGAAGCTGCCCGCCACCACCTTGGGGGCGAAATTCTTGGTCTTGAGGATGTTGGCCATGTCCAGGGCCATGTCCACGCACACGAAATAGTCGGCCATGGAATAGGTGTGGCTGCGCTTGTACTCGGCCGCGAGCTTCTGGAGCTCCACGTACCGGGCGTCGTTGCGGGCGCTTGCCAGCATGGCCTGGATCATCTCCCTGCGACCGCCCTGCACGGGCTGGCCCTTGACGCCGGTCATCTCGGTGACGTTCTTGCCCGCGTCCAGGGCCTTGCGGTCGGACATGTGGACCACGCCCTTCTCGTCCTTCCAGGTGTAGACCTCGGCCAAGCCAGGCCAGGCCGCCAACAACAAAGCCGCCAGGACCACAAAACCGGCCGCGCAAAGCGACACGCGCGTACATGGCAAACGCATCACGACCTCGCGAGAAGGGATGGATCGGCGGGGAAAGCACGCCCAGCCTTGATCAACCTAGTGGCCGCGCAGCCCCTCGTCAAGGGCGGACACGGCCTCCGGCGCGAACAACCCGGCCGAGGCTCCCGCTCAGCTGGGTCCCAGCCTCGAATGAACCGTCCCTCCCCCGGCGGAGGGCGGCCGTCGGAGGGGGACGGGAACGGAAGGGGGCCGGAGCCTACACCCAGGAGATGCAGGCCTCGTTTCTGGGCGGGATCAGGCGGTAGCGGTACTTGGCGTGGCCGATCATGAGCCCGCCCTTGGCCGTGCGGCCCTCGGGGATGCCCAGCAGCGCGGACAGGGCCGGGCTGGCCTGGGCGGCGCGGGTCAGAAGCCCGGCCCAACAGGTGCCGAGCCCGGCCGAGGCCGCCGCCAGCTCCAGGTAGCTGAGCGCGATGGTGCAATCCACGTCGCCCCAGGCATAGTCCGCCGGGCAGTGGGCCACCACGAAGGCCGGGGCCCCGCGCAGGGCCGCGTCATGGCCCTTGTCCCAGGCCTCGACCATTTTCGGATAGATGCCCGCGCCCCGCAGCCACTCCATGCACAAGCCGGCGGCCTGCCTGACCTTGGCCGGGTCCGCGCAGGCCACCCAGGACACGTGCTGGGTGTTGACCGCCGTGGGGGCGTAGCGGGCCGTGTCCAGAAGCCCGGTCAGCACGGCGGGGTCCACGGGCTTGTCCTTGTAGGCCCGAACCGAGCGCCTTGTGAGCATGAGCGCGCGCACGGCCTCTTCTCCGGGCAGGTTCTTGGGCACCGGGCGGCAGGCTCCGGCGTCCACGTTCACGTTGGACAGGGCTCCATGGGGGCACACGGCCACGCAATGCCCGCAGGCGATGCAGGTCGCGTCCGGAGTCTGCCGGGGAAAGCCGTCGGCGTCCGTTTCGATGCATCCCACGGGGCAGACTTCCAAGCACATGCCGTCACGCTGGCAGGCGGACGTATCGACGGTGATGAGATCCATTGGCTTCCTCGCTTGCGGTTCGCGTCTGCGCCCGGGCCGCCGGGTCCCTCCGCCGGGATGCGGCCAGGCTGGACACGTTTACCGTTTGCGCCGCTTGTACTATTCTTGCGGCGCTTGGCAAGCAGGCACAAACCGGTGCGCTGGTTCCCTCCCGGGAACCACCCGCCAAACACCCCAGGCAGGCCCGAACATGACCAAGAACGCTCCCCGCTGCATCCCCAAGGAACACAACGGCAAACAGTATTACTGCTCCATGGAGCTGGCGCTCATGATGGTGGGCGGCAAGTGGAAGCCCATCATCCTCTGGCTGCTGGGGGCGCAAGGGACGCTTCGCTTCGGCGAGCTGCGCAGGCTCATGCCCAACGTGACCCAGAAGATGCTCACGCAGCAGCTGCGCGAACTGGAGGCGGACGGACTGGTGTTGCGCCGGGCGCATCCCCAGGTGCCGCCAAGGGTGGAGTATTCGCTCACCGGGCGAGGCGCGGGGCTGGTGCCCATTCTCAAGGAGTTGAGTGCCTGGGCCAGGGAGATCGAGGCGGAAAAGGACGCGACGGCGCGGCCGGACGAGCCTGCGGCTCCGGCACCTGAAGGCGACGGCTCCGCCTGCTCCGGGACTGTCCGCCTGTCCCGGAGCGGCGGCGCAAGGGTCTGACCCCGTTCCGCTACGGCGTCGTGGTGGTCGTGCCGCCGATGGGCACGAACGCCTGGTTGCCGGTGGTGATGGCGAACGGCCCGCGCGCCAGGAGCGTGTTGTCGAAGGCCGTGAGCGTCTCCCCGTTCTGGAGCTTCTTCTGGGCGCTGCTGTAGGCGGCGGCCGTGACCACCTGGGTGGAGTAGTTCATGTACACCTGGATGGCGTTGTACACGTTCTGCTGCTGTGCGGTCATGCCGCTGTAGAGCAGGCCTTCG
The DNA here is from genome assembly GCF_022808915.1 of Fundidesulfovibrio terrae. NCBI lineage: Bacteria > Pseudomonadati > Thermodesulfobacteriota > Desulfovibrionia > Desulfovibrionales > Desulfovibrionaceae > Fundidesulfovibrio > Fundidesulfovibrio terrae. Next base: position 525,746 of record NZ_JAKZFS010000001.1, on the reverse strand, counting down.
AGGCCGGGATAGGTGAACGAGGGCGAAGACTGGGCCAGGGCGCTCCCTGAAAGAGCGGCCATACAGACGAGAGCCAAAAGACACCTTTTCATGGCAAATCCTCCTGGTTTGACAAACCCATACCAGGAATCGGCCGAGAGGCAAACAATCTTAAGGGGGCGAACGCCCTCTCAGCCGGACACCCCCCTGAACGTCTCAAAAAACGGGATTCCAAAGGGGCTGGTTCCAGTGGCCGCCGGAGGCTTCCCCTTGCCGGCCGCAGCCGTCCACCGCCAACGATCCGGCCTCTCCCCGGGCGTCCTCCCTGGTCCCCGTTACCCCTTGTCCGCGAAGCGTTCGATGCGTTCCTTGTAGGCCTTCACGCCGTCGGCGATGCCCTGGGCCAGGCCGTCCAGGTACTTGGCGTCGCGCAGCTTGGCGGCCTCGGCGGGGTTGGTGATGTAGCCGATCTCCACCAGGATGGCGGGCATCTTGGCCCCGAGCAGCACGTAGAAGGGAGCCTCGTGCAGTCCCCGGTCGCGCAGGTTGAGGCTCTTGCGGGCCTGGGACAGGGCCGACTGGTGCGTGGTCTTGGCGAAGTCGCGCGACTCGGTCAGCTTGGAGGCGTGCATGAGGTCGTCCAGGATCTTCTGCATGTCCGAGATGCGCCTGGGGTCCACGGCGTTCTCGCGGGCGGCCACACGCACCTCGTCGGCGGTGGAGGCCAGGTTCAGCGAATAGGTCTCCAGGCCCGACGAACCCGGATCGGGGTGCGCGTTGCAGTGCACGGACACGAACAGGTCGGCCTTGCGCGCGTTGGCCATGGCCGTGCGCACCTCCAGGGGGACGAACTTGTCCTGGGAGCGGGTGTAGAGCACCTCGAAGCCCATGTGCTCCAGGCGCTTGCCCAGGAGCTTCGCGACCTCCAGGGTGACGTTCTTCTCATAGAGTCCGCCGGGGCCGTGCGCGCCGGGGTCCTTGCCGCCGTGGCCCGCGTCCACCATCACCGTGTGCACCGTGAGCCCCAGCTGCTCCACCAGCTGCTTGGCCATCTTCCGGCGCCCGGGGGTGGCCAGGTTCACGCCTGGGGAGCCGGGCTTGCCGTCGTCGGCCATCACCGGCGAGGGCGCGGACGCCTGCGCGCCCTTCCCGTCGGTCTTGGCCTTGGAGCCGTCCTTGCCCGCCTTGTCCCTGGCGGATTTCCCGGATGCGTCCTTCTCCGCGCCCTTGGCCTGGGCCGGATCTTTTTTGGAGGCCTCGCCCTGCACGTCCACGATCACCCGGCAGGGATTCTCCAGCTCGAACACCTGCTGGTTCTTGAGGTTTTCCACCTCCACCACCAGGCGGGCCACGCCCGGCTTGAAATAGCTCAGGCGCACCTTGCGGGCCACGTCGCCGCGCACGTCGAAGCGGCTGGGCACCCCGGGCTTGATCACCGTATCGTCCAAGTCCACATACAGGCGGCGCACGCCGCCGTCCTTGGGGTCCGGCGGCAGGAGCTGCCATTTGCGCCCGGCCTCGCCTGAGAGCACCAGCACGATGCGCGAATAGTCGCGTCCGGAATAGACCTGCACGTCCGTGACCACGGCCTTCTTCGGGGCCTTGGCCCCGGCGGCGGGTTTGGGCGCGTCCTTTTTCGCGGATTTCCCGGCCGGTTTCGAGCCGGTCCGGGCGGAAGCGGCGGCGTCTTTGGCCCCGGGCTGCGCGGACTCAGCCCAGGCGGGCACGGTGAACAGGACCAGTCCGGCCCAGAGAACGGCGGCAAACGCGAGAAAGGTCCTGAACTTCACTTCGGGGCTACTCCACCGTGACGCTCTTGGCCAGGTTGCGCGGCTGGTCCACGTCCTTGCCCAGGTAGTCGGCCATCTCATAGGCGAAGAGCTGCAGCGCGGGCAGGAGCATGAAGGTGTTCATGGGCCCCCACACCTCGGGCACCTCCCAGGCGTGGTCCACGTGCAGCTCGGACCCGGCCCGGGTGAGGGCGATGACCTTGCCACCGCGCGCCTGCACCTCCTCCAGGTTGGATTTCACCTTTGGGAAGAGCTCGTCGCAGGGGGCCAGGGCAAAGGTGGGGAACTTGGGGTCGATGAGGGCGATGGGGCCGTGCTTCATCTCGCCCGAGGCATAGCCTTCGGCATGGATATAACTGATCTCCTTGAGCTTGAGCGCGCCCTCCAGGGCCAGGGGATAGCACGGGCCGCGCCCCAGGTAGAGGAAGCTGCGGGCCTCGGAGTAGGCCCGGGCCAGCTCCTGGGCGCGGGTGCGCATGCGCGGAAGCTCCGCGGCCAGGATGTCCGGCAGGTGCGTGAGGGCCTTCAGGCAGTTGGCCCGCGCGTCCGGAGGCAGCACGCCCTTCTCCTGCCCCCAGTGCAGGGCCAGCAGGGTCAAGAGCGTCAGCTGGGAGCACATGGCCTTGGTGGAGGCCACGGACATCTCCGGACCGGCCTGGGTGTAGATGACCCGGTCGGACTCGCGCGAGACAGTGGAGCCCACCACGTTGCACAGCCCAATGACCGTGGCCCCGCGCTCGCGGGCCAGACGCATCCCGGCCAGAGTGTCGGCGGTCTCTCCGGACTGGGAGATGGCCAGCACCGTGTCGCCGGGGCCCAGGATCGGATCGCGGTAGCGGAACTCGGAGGCGATCTCCACCCGGGTGGGAATCTTGGCCCAGGTCTCAAGCAGGTACATGCCCCACAGCCCGGCGTGGTAGCTGGTGCCGCAGGCCACGATGGTCAGGCGCGTGGGGGCGGGCAAGCCTTCCAGGTCCGGCAGGTGGGCCTTGCCGGCCTTGTGGTCGATGCGCCCGGCCAGGCAGTCGGAGATGACCCGGGGCTGCTCGAAGATTTCCTTGAGCATGAAATGCTTGTAGCCGCCCTTCTGGGCCGCCTGCACGTCCCAGGCGATGTGCTGGGGGGTCTTCTCCACCGGCTCCAGGGTGGCGGCGTCCATCACCTTCCAGGAATTGGCGTCGATGCGCACCATCTCGCCGTCCTCCAAGAAGACCACCTCGCGGGTGTAGGGGAGGAAGGCCGGGATGTCGGAGGCCACGAAATTCTCGCCTACGCCAACGCCCATGACCAGCGGCGAGGACTTGCGTGCGGCGTACAGGATGCCGGGATGCTCCAGCGACACCACGCAGATGGCGTAGGAGCCGTCCACCCGCGACAGGGCCTTGGACACGGCCAGGTCCAGCTTGCCGGTCTCGGCCAGGTACTTTCCCACCAGCTGCGCCAGGACCTCTGTGTCGGTCTCGGAGGCGAAGGCGACGCCCTGGCTTTTAAGCTCCTCGCGCAGTTCCTGGTAGTTCTCGATGATGCCGTTGTGCACCAGGGCGATCTTGCCGGAAGCGTCGCGGTGGGGGTGGGCGTTGCGCTCCACGGGCAGGCCGTGGGTGGCCCAGCGGGTATGCCCCATGCCCGAGGTGGCGGTGTGCGACGGGGACTCGGCCAGCCGGTTCTCCAGGTTGATAAGCTTGCCCTCGGCCCGCACCACGCGCAGTTCGCCCCGCTGCACGTAGGCCACTCCGGCCGAATCGTATCCCCTGTATTCCAGGCGCTTGAGCCCTTCGATGATGACGGGCACGGCGGGACGGTGTCCGCTATATCCGATGATGCCGCACATGGTTCATCCTTTGTCGGAGTTTGTCAAAATCGGCTATGGTCAGTGTGCGAAAAGCCGGGCGGCTGTCAAGAAGCCCCGTCCGGAAAGAAGGTGGCCTTCACCCGCTTGGAAACGGTCAGATAGTAGACAGCGATGGTGGCCGCGAAGAGCCCCGGCAGGGCGTTGGCCAGGGCGGCCATGGAGGCCATGTCCCTGACGTTCGGGGGATAGGCGAAATACTGGGTCGCAAGGTATTCCACGCCGCTGGCCAGGGGCACGGCCAGCCAGGCGATCTTGGCCAGGAGCACCGCGCCCTTCCTGCGACGGTAGAGCGATATGCCGCCCCAGAACACCAGGAATCCCACCATCGTGGCCAGGACGTTCTCAAGGGTCAGGGCCTTGGCCACCTCGGCGGCCAGCTCGCGCGGAGGGCCTCCGGGGGCCTCCAAGGCCTGCATGAACTTCAAGTTGCGCGAGACGATGAACGCCGCCAAAAGCGGCACCGCGCCCATCATGGCCATGCTCAAAAACTTGAGCCAGCCCTTCACGCCCTCGTACCTGTCGCGAAAGTCGCGCTGCTCGGGGGTCATGGCGGCCTCGCGGGCAAGCTTGTCCACGAAGCCGGGAAAATATTTCATGAGCTCGCGCATGGCCCGGCCGCGGTGGCTGCGGGAGTTCTTCTGCTCGGAGGTCATCTCGGCGGCGGTGAGCCTGAGTTCCGGATCGTAGAAGAGCGGATCGTAGCCGAAGCCGTTGTCGCCCTTGGGCTCCAGGCCGAGCCTGCCGAACCAGACCCCGTGGAAGACCAACTCGTGCCCGTCCGGGGCGTGGACCACGATTGCAGAGATGAACTTGCAGGCCCGCTTGTCGCCCTGCACGTCCTTCATGGCCTCGAGGATCTTCTCGTTGTTCGAGGCGTCGGTGGCGTTCTCGCCCGAGTAGCGGGCCGAGCGCACGCCGGGTTCATTGCCGAGGGCGTCCACGCTCAGCCCCGAATCGTCGGCCAGGGCGATGAGGCCCGTGGCCTCGCTCACGGCCTTGGCCTTGAGCCGGGCGTTGTCCTCGAAGGTCTCGCCGGTCTCCTCGATCTCGCCGATCTCCGGGAACCGGTCCAGCCCGAGGACCTCTATGTCCTGCCCTTCCAGCATGGCCTGCAGTTCGCGCACCTTGCCAAGGTTTCGCGTGGCCAGCACCACCTGCGTCACTTACGCCTCCTCCTTGCTTCCCACGCCCGCGATCCACTTGGAATCATGACGCGGCGCGGCCTTGCCGGACACGTCGGACTCGTCGGCGGCCATGAGCGGCGAGAGCAGCAGGCGCACCGTGGTGCCCTTGCCCACTTCGCTTTCCAGCTCGACCGAGCCTCCGGACTCGTCCAGAATCTTTTTGATCATGGCCAGGCCCAGTCCCGCCCCCTTGTCCTTGGTGGAGAAGAAGGGGTTGAACACCTGGTCCAGGTTCTCAGGCGGGATGCCCGCGCCGGTGTCGGCCACCTCGGCCACGGCCCTGTCGCCGCGCATGTAGCAGCGCAGGTCGATGCGGCCGCCGCCCGGCATGGCCTCCATGGAGTTCTTCACCATGTTGATGATGCACTGCTTGATGAGTTCCGGGTCGCCGTGGACCATGGGCAGTCCGTTGCCCGCCTCCACGCGCACCTCGATGCCCTGCTTCTGGCAGGCCAGGGACATGAGCTCCATGGTGGCCTCGGCCACCCGGCTCACGTCCACCTGCCCTTCCATGCCCTGGGTGGGGCGGGAGAAGTTGAGCAGGCTTTTCAGAATCTTGTCCAGGCGGTTGGATTCCTCCAGGATGACCGACACCTTGGAGCGGGCCTTGTCGTCCAGGGAGCCCGAGCGCAGAAGCGAATTGGCGAATCCGGCGATGGCGAAGAGCGGGTTTCTTATCTCGTGGGCCACGTAGGTGGAGAGTTCGCCCACCGCGGCCAGCTTCTCCGATTGCTGGAGCCTGCGCTCCATGTAGGTGCCCTGGGTGACGTCGCGGCGCAGCACCACCACGTGGGAGAGCGCCCCCGCGCCGTCCATGACCGGATAGAGGTACACCCGGAAATACTGCATGCGCCCGTGGGAATCCACGGAGGTGTAGACCTCCTCGCTTTTGCCGCCATGGCGCACGGCCTCCCAGCGGGACACGTCCATCTCGGGCTCGCAGATGCCCTTGAAACCGGCCAGGACCTCCCAGCAGGGCTTGCCCTGGTATTCCTCCCGCTTCCCTCCGAGCCGGTCCGTGACCGCTCGGTTGACGTCCACCACGCACGACGCCGCGTCCAGGATCACGATGTCGTCGGGAATCTGGTCGATCACCGAAGAGAGCAGGTTGCGCTCCTGGGCCAGGGTGAGGGCGCAGACCTTCCCGACCGCGTCGGAGGGGGTTTGGTTCATGGCTCTTTTCTACCTGCTTCGGGTGCGGAGTCAAAGCCAATTTGCCTTTCCGGGTCGGGCCGCGCGCCGGTGATCACCTCGCGCTGCTGGAAGGGAATCCCGATGCCGTTCTCCCGGAAGATGCGCTCCACGGCCATGTGGATCTCCGAGGATGTGCGCCCGGCGTTGTCCAGGTCGTCCACCCAGAAGAGCAGCTTGAAGTTGAGCGAGGAGTCCGCGAAAGCCGTGAACTGGGCCGTGGGCTTGGGGTCGGCCAGCACGTGCGGGTGGGCCGAGGCCGCCTCCACAAGAAGCGCGTGCACCCGGGCCGTGTCCGACCCGTAGGCCACGCCCACTTCCAGGGAGCGCCGCACCCGGCGGTCCTTGTGGGACCAGTTGACGATCTTCTGGGCGATGAGGTCCGAGTTGGGCACGAAAAGCGTGGCGTTGTCGAAGGTCTGCACGATGGTGTTGCGGATGTTCACCCGCTGCACCACGCCCCATATCTCGCCGATCTGAAGGATGTCCCCGGCCTGCACCGAGCGCCCGAAAAGAAGGATCAGGCCGGAGATGAAGTTGTTGATGATGTTCTGCAGGCCGAAACCGATGCCCACGGACAGGCCGCCGGCCACCACCGCTAGGCTGGTGAAGCTGGCCCCGGCCAGGCGCATGGCCGTGAGCACGTAGACGCCCCAGACCAGGTAGGTGGACAGGGTCTCCAAAAGGTTGAGCACGCCGCGCTCCAGGTCCGGGCGCCGGGCCGGGAGCTCGGCGATGAGCCGGTCGGCCACGCGGGTGGCGGCGCGCGCCAGATAGAAACCGATGAACATGGCCGAGAGGCGGGCCAGGTCCAGGCTGAAGCCGCTCTCCTCCACGTCGGCGCTGACCAGCGACCAGAACACGCTGCGCCCGCCCATGGCCATGGACAGCCAGAACAGGAAGCATCCGGCCATGCTGATGGCGGTCAGGGGCAGGGCCACGCCGCCGACCAGCCCCTTGGCCAGTTCCGAGGCCAGATCGTAAGACGGCCGTGCCGCAAGGCGCTCCACCAGCCCGTACAGGCCGAGCCCGGCCTGGAAAAAGACCAGCAGCAGGAACCACCCTTCGGTGGCGAGCATGGTCACGTTCATCCAGCCGAACAAGGCGGGCAGGCACAGCACCGGATAGATCCAGCCGGACCACGCGGCCAGCCGCGACACCACGTCGGCCGGGGCGGCCAGACAGGCCGATCCGGCCTGGTCCGCCACAGCCGCCTTGGCAGCCCTGGCCCCGGCCCGCCGCACCAGCCATCCGGCCAAGGCCAGGATAACCACCCAGGCCCCGCCGCGCAGGGCCTCGGGCATCCAGGGCATCTGCAAGAGCACCGCGCAGGCGAACATCCACCAGTGCAGCCCGGCCGGATTCTTCGCCGGGGCCGCCTCCCCCAACTGCCAGGAGCGCAAGAACCACGACAGGCCGAGTACGCCCCGGGCCATGAGTATCTCCGCCAGGGCGCTGGTCTCCGCGCGCACCAGCACGAAGGCAGGCCCCGACGTGGCCCAGAGCACGGCCGCGCCCAGGCTCAGCCAGGCCAGGCAGCCCAGGGGTCGGGTCATCCTGAAGCCGGGGATGCGCGTCCCGAGGCGCTTGAGCGCCACGGCCGATGCGCCCACCAGCACAGCCGCCAGCCCCAGCAGGCGCACCAGCACGTCGCGCAGGTGGGCTTCGCCGCCGTCCAGGAAGGCCGAGTACACTCCCGCGAACCGGGAGGGGTCGCCAAGGCGCTGCTTGGCCTCCTGCCAGGCACCGAGGGAGAGCAAGGCCTTGCCCGGGGCGAGGTAGTAGTCCTTCCAGGCGCGGGGGATGCGATCCGTCACGGCCTGGGCCGAGCGCCCGATGCCCGACTGCAGGTCCCGCGTGGGGCTTAAGCCCTGGTCCAGCACGGTCTTCACCCGGCCGAGCTTGCCCTTGAGCTTGCGCAGGTCGCCCAGGAAATCCCCCAGGGCCTTGTTGATGTCCTGGGAGGGGCCTTCGGCGGCCTGGCGGGCGAACTCGGTCTCGAGTTCGGCTAGGCGCTCCTGGAATTTCTTGAGGTCCGTGTCGGCCTTCTGGAAGGGCTGGGTCACGGCGTCCACGCGGGCCTGGAGAATCTCCAGCCCCGCCAGGATGGCCCGCAGCTCCATGGGATTGCCGCCGGTGGCCCGACCCAGCACCATGAGCTCGTCCAGCTTCTTGCGCAGGGCCGAGAGGTCCTGGCGGGTCTGCTTGACCATGCCAGGCAGGTTCTGGGACACGCCGTCCACGTAGTCGATCTGATACTGGAGTTCCTCGTAGTTGCGCTGGAGCATGAGCTTCCAGCTCTCGCCCTCCTCGGCACGGGCCGGGTGCGGGTTCACCGCAAAAAGGGTGATGACGACGAGAAGAAAGCCCGATATTCGTATTCGCGGCATGGATTTCCTTTTACAGGCAGTCTCATTGCAGAGTATGTCCATATCAACACAACCTCGGGATGATTCCCGGCCTTCCGAATATTCGAGAATCGTGACGCATTCAACCAGAAGCTCCAGCCAGCCGTCCCTGTCGCGCCGCTTACGGCGAATAGTCCTGTCACTCGGCATACTGGCCCTGCTCGCGCCGTGGGGCCGGGCGCACGCCGCGGACATGGCGGAACAGCGCTCCTCCGCCCTGGAGGTCACCGTCGTATCCGTAAGCCGCGACGCCCAGGACGCCTGGGTTCGCGTGGCCACCGACAAGGGGGAGTATTTCACCCAGGCGGGCGTGGGCTTTCCGCTCAAGAACGGCCAGGGCAAGCTGCGCCTCGACGGAGCGGGCGGCCTGGAAGCGCTCCTGATCGCCAACGCGGGGCGCCCCGTCACCCTGCTGCTCTCCCAGGACGTGGACGGCCTGATCCTGGGCGTCATCCCCCAGGGAGCCCTGGCATCCCTGGACGGAATCGTCCTGGAGGCCCGATGATCCTCGCGCCTGAGCCCTCCTCCCGCCCTGCCCGGGCCTGGATCGTAGCTGCCATAACCCTGGCCGGTTTCGCCCTGCGCTTCTACCTACTGGACCAGCAGCACTCCTGGTGGGACGAGATCGTCACCGTGACCCGGGCCATGCTGCCCTTGGACGAGCTCTGGACCAGCCTCAAATTCCAAGGGCCGTCCCCGGTCTCGACCGACTGCAGTCCCCCGTTGCACCACCTGTTCATCCATTTCAGCCTGCTCATGGGCAGGACGGATTTTTTCCTCAAGCTGCCGAACGCGGTCTTCGGCACCCTGACCATCCCAGTGGTCTACCAGATGGTCAGGCGCCTGTACGGCTCCAGGGCCGGAATCTGGGCCGCCCTGTTCGTGAGCCTGACCGCCTTTCATGTCAGCTATTCCCGCGACGCACGGTGGTATTCACTCACCTTCCTGGCGGCCACCTTCACGCTGTGGATGTTCCTGGCCGTGCTTCAGGACGGGCGCAAGCGCCATTTCGCGTTTCTGGCCCTCGGCGCGGCGGCCCTGTGCTATTCATCGTACACCGCAGTGACCCTTCTGGGCTCCCTGGTGCTGAGCCTGGGAATCTGGCGGGCCTTCTCGTCACCCGGCGGCAAGCCCGCCAACCGGAGGGCGGCGGGGGTACTCCTGGCCTTGCTGACGGCCGGAGTGATCTATCTTCCCTGGGTCGGAGGCCAGATCAATACGTATTTCGCCTTCCACGACCCCTCGGTCACCCGCCCCTTCACCCTCGAAGGATTTCTGAAGCTGCTGCCGCCCTTCCTGGCCCCGCATTATTTCTCCCAATTCGACCTGAGACCGCTGGCCGTGGGGGTCACACTGGCGGGCACGGCCGCCTTCGCGGCGCGCGGACGACTGTTCCAGTTCCTGGTGCTCGCGCTGTGGACCTTCCTCCCCGTGATCGCCGCCTACAACGCCAAGATCGCCTTCGGCCTGAGCCCCAAATACCTGATGCCGCTTTTTTTCTTCCTGGCCACGATGATCGGGGCCGGAGTCGACTGGCTGGCCGGGCTCGCCTCGCACACGGCGGGGCGTTTCGAGTCCGCCGCGCGATGGACCATGGGAGCAGCGCTTACGCTGGCGCTGTGCTGGATGAGCCTGGCCCATTACCCCGACCATTTCCTCAACCCCCTGGACAGCTACAAGGAGCCCATGTCCTGGCTGGCCCGGCAGCAATACAACGCGCGCTACCTGCTGTTCGGCAAGAGCCGCCAGCACAAAGCCATCGCGGATTGGTATCTCCCGGGAGTGTACGCCGGGGCCGAGTCCCTAGACGCCACGGGCTATAAGCGGGCCGTGGTGCTGCGCAATACCGGCGCCGCGAGTCCCGAAGGCGCCCGGGTGATCAACGATATGCAGACCTCCAGGATGGGCATCCTAAACCGCGCGCCGCTGCTCATCGTCCCGGACTCCCAAGGGCGTTGGCATTACGAAGATCGCTTCGGTGACTTCCGAGCCTATTCGGACGCCTCGAAGCTTCACAATGTCTGCGTCCAGCCGGATTTCACCAACATGGCCCAGTACGACCTCACTGCTCCCGGCGAGGTCGAATACACCTTCGCCAACCCCACTGGGCGCGCCATCGAAGATCTGACGGTCCGCCTGGGCGTGCAGCTTTCGCGCGTGGAGTTCATCACCCCGGACACCGTCCTGGAACTGCTGGCGGCGGGACCAGACGGCAAGACCGTAACGCTGGCCCGCGTCGACGCATCCGTGTTCGCGAAAACAGGGGCCGCGGGCACCAGGGAGTTCATCCTGAAGTTCCCGGCCGAGCTCACCAGCCAAGGCTCCATCCGGTTCCTGGCGCGCTTCCACAAGGGGGAGCGCAACGGTGATTTCGCGCTGGCGTACCTGGCCTTCGACGCGTCCTTCGCTCCCGGCTCCAGTGCCGCCTCCATGGTCGACTTCGACGAGGCAAGTGCTTACGCGGCTCACATCGCCGCCAATTCCCAGGTGTACGCCTACTCGGAGGATTCGGAGCCGCTCGACATGGACGGCCCCTACGTTTTCGACTTGGCCGCGCCCGGCGCGAAACAGGCGCTCTCGTCCTACCTGAGCCGCCACCCTGGGGACCGCCCCGTAGCCGCTCTCGCGGATGCCGCCGGAACCATTCGATTCCTCTACCACGATCCGCTGCTCCAATCCCCCTTCATGCACGTCGGGGGCACCGCCATGCCCGTGCATCCCGCGACGCCCGCCGACTCGGGTGGATACGTCCTGTCCGGACGCCTGGACTACCCCGTGCTGCACATGGGGGACGCATCCTTCCCGCTGCTGCTGAAAACGCCGCCGGGAACCACCGTCACAGTCGTCCCCGGCGGGGAGGGCCGCCTGTCGTTGAGGCCGCGCTTCACCGCGCAAGCCTTCACCCCTGGGCAGCTGACGTCCTACAGTTCCTTGCGGACACTGCCCGGGCAGGATTGCCTCACCTGCTCATCCGAAAAAGAGTGCCGCTTCGGATTCAGCTTCGCCAGCTTTTTCCCCATGACCGAAGTGCGCGTCGTCTGGTATCCAAGGCTTCATTCCGACCATGGACGCCACAACAGCGTGACGCTGTCCGCGTCCGTGGACAAGGCGGAGCAGACCGTGCTCGGCTCCTTCCGAAGCTCCGGCTCCGGCATATGGGACGGCCCGGTCCGGCGCGTAAGCGTGCTCGCTCTGAAAAAGCCGGCCAACAGCCTGGACCTCTTCTTCACGCTTTCAGGCGACGCCGCGCAGCTGTGGTCCGGCGACGGCTTCGAGATGGTCATCGAGGCCAAGCTCGACACGCGTTCCGCACCGCTCCTGCCGTTCCGGGATATGGTCCCGGTTTGGGCCGACGGAGGGAGCTTCAACGACTTTGGCATCTTCACGAGCCCAATACGACCTGTTTTTTTCGACAGACTGGAAATATCACAGTAGGATAGCGACATGCCGCCCTCTTCCGACATCCCCATATACACCATATCGCTGGGTTGCCCCAAGAACCTGGTGGACTCCGAATACCTGCTGGGCGGCCTGCCCGGCCGCGCCAAGCCTGTGGACCGGCCCGAGGACGCGGCCGTGGTGCTCGTGAACACCTGCGGCTTCATCCGCCCGGCAGTCGAGGAATCGCTCTCGGAAATCCTCGGCGCGGCCGAGGCCTTGCGCGGCCTGACCCCCAAGCCCCTGCTCGTAGTGGCCGGGTGCCTGGTGAGCCGCTACGGCGAGGACCTCAAATCCGGCATGCCCGAGGTGGACCTGTGGCTCACCACCCACGAGCTGCCCGACTGGCCCGCCAAGATCGCCCTGGCCCTTAAGCGCAAGGCGAACGCCCAGCCCGCGCGGCTGTTCTCCAGCCCCGCGAGCTACGCCTACCTCAAGATCAGCGAGGGATGCCGCCACGCCTGCCGCTTCTGCACCATCCCCTCCATCCGGGGAAGGCTCGCAAGCCGCCCCCTCGCGGACCTGGAGACCGAAGCCAAGGCCATCCTGGCCAGCGGCCGCAAGGAGATCATCCTGGTGGCCCAGGACCTCACGGCCTACGGCCAGGACATGGCCGATCCCTCCTCGCTGAGGGCGCTCCTGGAACGGTTGCTGCCTTTGTCGGGACTCGAGCGCCTGCGCCTGCTGTACCTCTATCCGGCCGGGCTCACGCCGGAACTGCTCGATTTCATGAAATCCGCCGGCAAGCCCTTGCTGCCCTATTTCGACATTCCCCTGCAGCACGCCCACCCGGACATCCTGAAATCCATGGGTCGCCCCTTCGCCAAGGACCCGCGCCGGGTCATCGACCTGGTGCGCTCGCGCTTCCCCGGGGCGGCCATCCGCACCAGCCTCATCGTGGGCTACCCCGGCGAGACCCGCACCCATTTCAACTACCTCATGAACTTCGTGCGCGAGGTGCGCTTCCAGCACCTGGGCGTGTTCGCCTTCCAGTGCGAGGAAGGCACCCCGGCCGCGGCCATGCCCGGCCAGGTGGGCATGAAGACCCGCCAGTCGCGGCGCGAGGTCATCATGGCCGCACAGGCCGAGATTTCGGAAGAATGGCTGTCGGGATTCGAGCGCCAGGAGCTGGACATCCTGGTGGACGCCCCCCATCCGGAATGGCCCGGGCTGCACGTGGGCCGCGCGTGGTTCCAGTCGCCCGAGATCGACGGCGTGACCTACGTGTCCGGCCCCGGCGTCAAGCCCGGAGCCATGGTGCGGGCCACCGTGGAAGAGGCCAAGACCTACGACCTCGTGGCCCTGGCAGGTTAGCTCCTCATGCGCGATTTCGAAGTCAGACGGATGTTCGACACCATCGCCGAGGGCTACGACATGCAAAACAGCATGTTGTCGCTGCGCATCGACGTGCTCTGGCGCAAGAAGCTGGCCCGGCTCATTCCGGCGGACCGCCCGGTGACCGTTGTGGACGTGGCCGCGGGCACGGCCGAGGTGGCCATGGAGATCGCCCGGCAGCGCCCCAGAGCGAGCATCGTCGGTGTGGACTTCACTCCGGCCATGCTCAAGGTGGGCCTTCTCAAGCTGAAAAAACGCGGCCTGGGCCACCGCATCCGCATGGCGGCCGGGGACGCCCGCCGTCTGCCCCTGCCCGACGCCTGCGCCGACGTGGCGACCATCTCCTTCGGCATCCGCAACGTGCAGGAGCGCGACCAGGCCCTGTCCGAGTTCTTCCGGATACTCAAGCCCGGCGGCAGGCTCTACGTCATGGAGTTTTCCCTGCCGGACAACTCCGTGCTGCGCTTTCTCTACAAGCTCTACTTCGACCACGTGCTGCCGCCCTTCGGCAACTGGCTCTCGCGCACGGACTACGCCTATTCCTATCTGATGGAATCCGTGTACGCCTTCCCCGGCCCGGAGGAATTCTCGGCCGAGTTGAGACGCGCCGGTTTCACCCAGGTGGGCCAGACGCCGCTGACCGGCGGCGTCGCCAGGATACACGCGGGCGCGAAGCCCTAGCCCCCCACCCGCACCCCGGTTTCCGGCAGCCTTTTTCGTTTCCTCCCCCCAAGCCCCCGCCACGAGTCCGGAGTTCCCCTTCCGGGGACAACCGGAATTATGCGCAATGGTTTTCACCCGTTATGCGCCACCGAAAAACCATGCTCCACTGATGCTGCGCAGGACATCTGCAAACTCCCGCCATTGCACGATGAAATTTCCAAAGCCTTTATTCCCCGCACCTTGACGCCGCACGCAAAAATGGTGCAATGGTTGACAACTACCACTCTCACGACACGGAGGATCGCCATGTCCATACGTTGCATGAAGCTGGTTTTACTGTCCTCATTTTCCGGATTGCTGTTGCTCCTTATCCTCCCGGGCTGCGCCAAACAACAAGCGGCCTCCCGATCCACCGAAACCGTCGTCGCGCCCGCTCCGGCCCCACGCATCGTCCGCCAGGCCGAGCAGGACTACTACGTGGACAGCAGAGGGGCGCTGCACCTCATCGTACGCCAGGAGATCCAGACCGGCGGCGGCCTCTACTACATCGAGGGCGACGAGCGGGCCTACATTTCCGACCCCACGGGCCGGCTCTACTACCGCGAACCGACCGGCACGGTGATCTACATCGAGGACCTGAGCCCTCCCCCCCAGGCCGTCATCATCCCCAGGCAGCCCGAAGTGTATGTTCCCGTCGCCCCGGCGAGAAGCATGGAATCGTGTGAAAGCCAGTGGCGAAACTGCATGGCCGGATGCGAGGGCATCTCGCCCAGGCAGCGCTACGACCGGCCCAACTGCATAAGCGACTGCGAGGCCATACGCAGCGGATGTCCGGGCCGCTGACGCCTGGTCCGGAGGCGCTTGCGTACGGGAGCGCCTCCGGCGGGGCAAACGAGGCGGCCAGGGCCGCCGTCCGCAGGGAGGCTCCCATGCCTACCGGGTACGTGAAGAAACTGGCCGAGGAACACGGCATGCCCCTGGAGGAGGCCGAGGAGAAATGGAAGGAGGCCATGAAGCGGGCCAGGGAGGAAGGCAAGGCCGAGGACTATTTCGCCTACGTCACCACCATCTTCAAGTCCATGATGGGGGAACCCAAGAAAAGCCACCGTGCGCACAAGGAATGACGGGCCGCCCCATACGTTGCCGTCCTTGAGCCAGCCCCAGGCCCTGAAAAAGGAAAAACACCCGTGTCATTCCCACGCGGATATGGCATGAAGAATAATCCATGCGTCCAATCCCGGGGAGGAGCGACATCATGAACATCCGCACCGCGATGAAGGTCTTGAGCATCCTGCTCTGCTGTTTTGCCGTAACGGCGCTTCTCGCGCCCCAGGCCGCCCTGTCCCAGGATAAAGCCCCTCCGAAACCCGCGGCCAAGGCGGATTCGCCCTCGGGCAAGGTCTCCCTGACCCTGGGGCAGGCAGGGTTCCTCATAGGCGCTTCCGGGGGCAAAGGCACGCTGACCTTCCGCGGCAAGACCTACGCCTTCGAGCTGGGCGGCATCGGCATCGGCGAGTTCGGCGGGTCCAAGGCCGTATGCGAGGGCGAGGTTTACAACCTCACCCGGATCGAGGATTTCCCCGGGGCCTACGTGCAGCTCAAGAGCGGCTACACCGGGACCGAGGGCAAGGGCGAGATCTGGCTCAAGAACTCAAACGGCGTGGAACTCGAGCTGCGCTCTAGGACTAAGGGCCTTGAGCTGACCGCCGAGGCCGAAGGCGTGATGATCAAGTTCAAGGAAGCCAAGAAGAAATAGGCGGTCTTTGTGACGGGCGCGGCCGCATGTCCCGGTGTATCCGCGCCCGTTCTTCCTTGACACCTCGGGTGGTGTTCGTCATTATTTCTAAATGATGGAAAAACGCACCCTTAGCCCCGGATGCCGGTCATGTTCGTGAACTGGCCGGAACGCTTCTTCTGCAATTCGTTCGTGCGCCGCTTCATCCAGCGCGGCCAGGCCCAGATGTGGCGCGGCATGCGCAAGATGGCCCCGGGAGGCGACGCGCTGGAGATCGGCTGCGGCAACGGGGCCGGGGCGCAGCTCATCCTGGAATATTTCAAGCCCCGCAAGCTCACCGCTCTGGACCCCGACCCGGCCATGCTGCGCCTGGCGCGCAAGCGCCTGGCAGGACCGGTGGCGGACGGAGTGGCCGAAGTCATTGAAGGCGACGCCCAGAACTTGCCCTGCGAATCCGCCAGCCTGGACGCCGTGTTCAATTTCGGCATCGTCCACCACCTGGAGGACTGGCGGCGCGGCATCGCCGAGGTGGCCCGGGTGCTCAAGCCCGGCGGGGCCTTCTACATCGAGGAGATCTTCCAGGGGCTCTACGCCAACGCCTTTTTGCGGCACGTGGTGGCCCACCCCGAGCACGACCGCTTCCAGGCCCCGCAGTTCAAGGCGGCCCTGGCCGACAAGGGGCTCGTCCTGCTGCCGGGACACCACGAGTCGCACATGACCATGCTGGGCGTCGCCGTCAAGAGGGAAGACCCATGACCCAGGTCCTGGCCGACCCCGCCTCTCGGCACCGGGTTTTCAAGGGTCTGGGAACCAGCGACCCGGAACAGGACCACTAAGCAAGAGGAGCCTTCATGCAGTTGTCCGCGGCCCTGCCCTCCGGGGCCTTCAACCGCCTCAAACCGTTCCTGGCCCTGTCGCGCACACCGCACGGAGTCATGGACATGGCCATGCCCGTGGCCGCCGCCCTGCTCTGGCTCGGGAAATGCCCTCCAGCCGGCGTCATGCTGCTGGGCATCTTCACCGTGTTCGCGGGGTACACCGCCGTCTACGCCCTGAACGACCTGGCCGACTACAAGACCGACCGGAACAACTTTCTTGACGGGCAGGGCGACAACTCCGGCTACCTGGACGCCGTCTACGCCCGCCACCCCATGGCCATGGGCCTGATCTCCATGCGCGAGGGGCTCGTCTGGGCCGGTTGCTGGGCCGTGGCTTCCCTTCTGGGCGCGTACATTCTCAACCCCGTGTGCGCCCTGCTGCTGCTGGGAGGATGCGCCCTGGAGGTGGGCTACTGCTGGCTGCTCAAGGTGAGCCACCTGCGCGCGCTCGTGAACGGCGTGGTCAAGTCGCTGGGCGGCGTGGCCGCCGTGCTGGCCGTGGACCCGGCCGCACCGCTCTGGTTCCCGGCCCTGCTCTTCTGCATCACTTTCTGCTGGGAGATTGGCGGGCAGAACATCCCGGCCGACTGGTTCGACCTTGAGCTGGACCGCCGCCAGGGAGCCAAGACCATGTGCGTGGTGCTCGGCACCGCACGCGCGGCCAGGGTGAGCTTCTGGACGCTGTGCGCGGCCACGGTTCTGGCCGGGGCGCTGCTGGGGCTGTCTGCGGCCAAGCTACCGAAAACGCTGGTGATCGCGGCCACGGCGCTCAACATCTGGATCATGCCCTGGCAGGCGCGCATGCTTATGATCGCCCCTTCGCGGTACAGCGCCTCGAAGCTGTTCACGAAAGCTAGCTACTTCCCGCTGGTGATGCTCGGGGCTGTGGTGGCCTGGATGGCGGTCCGGTAGGGAAGAAGGGGAAGAGGGCGCTGCGGCTTCCCCCGCCAGGGAACTTCTTTCCCCGGATCCGGTATGGCTTCAGGGGGCGTGAGCGGCCGTGAAGCTCAACTCGTCAGGTCGCGGTAGACCTTGTATCCCAGCAGGGCGAAGGGCCACGCGTGCCAGAAGAGATCGAAGATATCGATGGGCTTCTTGAGCGTCCCTTCGAAGAGCATGTGCAGTTTCTCCATGATGTGGGGCTGCGGGTAGAACGGCGCGAAGCCCAGGACGAGCGCCAACGGAACCAGGTATTTGTACTCGAGCAGATTATTCATCACCCTTCTCCCGATTCTTCCGACGCCGGTCCGCGCCCGGATGATTCCCCGCCGGTCTGCGCGAAGCCGCCGAAGGCATCTTCCTCTTCTCTTTCTTGAACTCTTGCTCCTACTCGTGCGTGGGGAACGTAAGCCCCGCTCCGAACCAGCCGACAACCCCCATTACCGGCAGCATTGAGGCCACCAGCAGCGCGAACCGGGACGCCCCCGCTCCGCCGCCGGAAAGCACTGCCGGATTCACCATCCACCAGATAACCGCCGCCGCGAACTGGAGCAGCAGCACGGGCGAAAGCAGAAGCTTCACCTTGACGGGCGTCATGAAGTTCAGGGCGTAATTGTATTTCCAGGTGAAGAAGCCCGTGACGATGGCCACGGGCGTGAAAAGTACCCCGGCGATGTTCATGGCGTGCACGGCGGCCTCGCAGAGGTCCGCCCCGGTCACCAGGTAGAGCGCCAGGAACATCACCGCTCCCGTGGCGAAGGCGATGGGGAAGTGCACGGTCATGGGGTGGGGATGACGACGGAAGAAGGGGCTCTTGCGCAGGAGCCAGGGAAGTTCCTGGTCGTGGCCGTCCTTGCGTTCCACGGCGCACTCCACGGCCACCACCCCAACCTGGGGGTAGCGGGCCAGGCGGTCCTCGTCGTGGGGGGCCTGGGAGAAGTCCACGGTGAGGTCCAGCCCTGCGTCGTGGCGGTTCATGTGGCGTCCGGCCTTCCAGAGCTTGGAGCCGGTCACGTCCACCACCTTGCCCTTGTAGGCCACGTAGGCCGGGCGGCCGTCCTTACCGTCGTACCTGGCCAGCTCGTCCAGCGTGAAAATCCTCTGTTCTTCGGGCATTGGCGGCGCTCCTGGTGATGTCCTGGAAATATGCTAGTTTGGGGGTACACCAAGCGGCCCGCGCTGTCGAGAACGAGGCCGCGCGCCCCAAGGGTTTCATCCCCCTCTTGACTCCCCCCGTGCGTCCATGCATCAGGGTATCTGAGGTGGAAAGCCATGGACATGCCGGCCTGCCGGGACCAAATCCTCGAGGATCTGCACCGCCTGTTCCCCGGACGGGAACTCGAGGCTCCCCGCATCTTCACCGACACCACCGATTTCTATTCCATCAACTCCGGCGACGTGATCTTCCTGGACGAGACCCACCGCTTCCTCGTGGGGAACAACGCCCGCGAGGGCCGCTTCGGCCTGGACGACGAGGTGAAATACTGGGTCAAGCGCGCCAGGAACCTGGCCACGTGCGAACGCAACATCCTCAAGCTGGTCTTCTACGAGCGATTCAACACCCGCATCGGCGACATGGAGGTCGAGTGCTTCCGCAGCCCGGGCAAGGAATCACGCATCCTGGAGCTGGTGCGGGGCAACCCCGGCTTCATGCAGGGGACCACCCTGCTCGACGAAGCAGGAAACCGGGTGCGCGTCCTGGAGGTGGTCTCCGGCAGGAGCCTGCAGGACGAAATCCTGGCCTTCGACTGCGGCCACGAGGAGTATTTCCACCAGGCGTTTCCGGCGGTGTTCCGGCGCTTCATGGAGAGTGTGGAGGCCATCGCCCTGCTGCATTCGCTCGAGGAGAAGCACGGCGACGTGCGCCGGGACCACATCCTGGTAGAGTCCTGCACGGGCCGCTTCCGCTGGATCGATTTCGACTACAATTTCCTGCACCTGGAGAACATCTTCAGCCTGGACATCATCGGGCTCGGCAACATCCTGATATTTCTGGCTGGCAAGGGCGACACCATCGTCAGCGACGTGAAGCGCGACCATCCCGGCGTGTTCGACACCCTGTACTGGGAAGACACCTCGCTGGTCTGGCAGAACAGGGTCGCCAACCTGAAGAAGCTCTACCCCTACATCCCGGAATCCCTGAACCGCATTCTGGTCCAGTTTTCCAACCAGGCGACGCTGTCCTACCAGCACGCCGGGGATATGCTCGAGGACCTCGCGGCAATCCAGGACGACCTTCCGCTCCCGGAGGAATGACCATGGAACAGGCAAGCGCCAGACACATCCTGGTGGCGGTGGACGGCTCCGACAACTCCCGCCGCGCCGTGGAGCATGTGGCCGAGGTGCTCGCCGGCACGCGAGGCTTCCGCTTCACGCTGCTCCACGTCGTCGCCGAGCCCGACCCGGACTATTTCGCCAACGATCCCGCCAAACGCCTCGAATGGATCGCCAACCAGCGCTCCGAGGCCATCGGCTATCTGGAGGAATACTCCCGCATTCTGGCCAAGGCCGGAATCGACCCGGCCGCCATCACCGAGGAGGTGCAGGAACTGCGCTGCCCGTCGCTGGCCCAGTGCATCCTGGACGAATGCACCCGGCGCGGGGCCGGCGTGCTGGTGCTGGGCCGCCAGGGACGGGGCGCCCGGGAGGAGCTTCTCCTGGGCAGCGTGTCCAAGGCCGCGGTGCACAACTCCAAGGGCCGGGCGGTGTGGGTGGTGACGTGACGCGCCCCCGCCCTGCCCCATGACCGCCGGGCGGGCCTTGCATCGCGCCCGGCCCGGCGGTAGACGGACGCGATCATGCTCTCCTTCATCCTGCAATCCTGCGCTGTTTTCGCGCTGATCCTGGCCAACGGATTCTTCGTGGCGGCCGAGATGGCCGTGGTCACCTCGCGCAAGGCCAAACTGGCCCAGATGGCCTCGCGCGGAAGCAGCGGGGCCAGGACCGCCCTGGAACTCTCCGAGAAGCCCGAGGCATTCCTGGCCACGCTCCAGATCGGCATCACCCTGCTGACCATCCTGTCGGGCGCCTACGGCGAAGCCTCGCTGGCCCACCACGCCGAGGAACTGCTCGCGGAGATTCCCGCGCTGGCCCCCTACGCGCGCGGGCTGGGCTTCGGCCTGGTGGTGGCGGGCATCACCCTGGCCACGCTGGTGATCGGCGAACTCGTGCCCAAGCGCCTGGCCATCGCCGCGCCCGAAGCCATAGCCTCCCGGCTGGCGCGGCCGGTGTCGGTGATGCTCACCGTGGCCGCGCCCCTGTCCACGGTGCTGTCGGCGTCCGCCAAGCTGGTGCTCCGCGCCTTCGGGGTGAAGGAAGAGCGCGCCTCCCACGTGAGCGAGGAGGAGTTGAGGCTCCTGGTGCGCCAGGCCGCCACGGCCGGGGTGCTGGAGGAGGCCGAGCGAGACATGCTGGAGCGGGTCATGCGCCTGGGCGACCGCCCGGTGGGCACGCTCATGACCCACCGCTCGCGCATCGTGACCCTGGACCTGGACGAGCCAGGCCGCATCCCGGAGATCATCCGGGCCACGCCCTTCAACCGCTTCCCCGTGGTGCGCGGCGGCCTGGACAACCTGCTGGGTGTGGCCGAGGCCAAGGACCTCCTGGCCGTGAACGTCTGCGAGAGCGCCCTGGACGTTCTGCCGGTGCTCATCCAACCGCCCCACGTGCTGGAGACGACGACCACATTCAAGCTCCTGGAACAGCTCAAGATTTCCGGACAGAACCTGGCCGTGGTGGTGGACGAGTTCGGCGACGTGCAAGGGCTGGTGACCTTCACCGACGTGCTGCGGGCCATCGTGGGCGACCTGGTGCTGCCCGGTGATTCCCGCGAGCCGCGTATCGCCGTGCGCCAGGACGGCTCCTGGCTCATCGATGGCATGACCCCGGTGGCCGAGGTGTTCGACCTTCTGGACCAGGACTCCCCCGAGGGTGACTTCCAGACCCTGGCCGGATTCGTGCTGCACGCCCTGGGGCGCATCCCTTCGGTGGCCGACAGCTTCGAGCACGGCGGCTGCCGTTTCGAGGTGGTGGACATGGACGGAAGAAGGGTGGACCGCGTCCTTGTGCAAAAGCTCTCAAACAACCTGGAAAAGGCTTGAGATGGGCGTTTTATCGGTTGTCAGTGCTGGGCTTTTCGGGTACGGGTCTGAATCCTTTTGCGAGGGAATATCCTGTTGGAGGTCAACCAACTCATGGTCAACACTGAACAGTCTGAAACTTCTACCCCCACTGACATGGAAGTCAATTTCGAGGCCGCTCTCGAGAACTACCTGAACGAAGACTTCGGGGATCTCGAGGAAGGCGTCATCACCAAGGGCGTGGTGGTGCGCGTGGGCAAGGAGCACATCCTGGTGGATGTGAACTTCAAGTCCGAAGGCCAGATCCCGGTGTCGGAATTCACCGACCCCGAGGGCAACGTCACCGTCGGCGTGGGCGACGAGATCGACGTCTACGTCGTGGGCAAGAACGAGTCCGAGGGCACCATCCACCTTTCGCGCGACCGCGCCAAGCGGATGCAGCTCTTCGACAAGCTGGAAGACCTCCAAGACAAGGACGACATCATCACCGGCCGCATCCAGCGGCGCATCAAGGGCGGCTACACCGTGGACCTGGGCGGCGTCGAAGCCTTCCTGCCTGGCTCCCACGTGGACCTGCGCCCCGTGCCCGACATGGACGCTCTGGTGGGCAAGGAATTCGAATTCCGCGTTCTCAAGATCAACCGCCGCCGTTCCAACGTGATCGTGTCGCGCCGCGTGCTCCTCGAGGAGCGCCGCGAGTCCCTGCGCCGTGACCTGCTCACCACCCTGGAGGAAGGCCAGACCGTCACCGGCCGCGTCAAGAACATCACCGAATACGGCGTGTTCGTCGACCTGGGCGGACTGGACGGCCTGATGCACATCACCGACATGTCCTGGAAGCGCGTGAAGCATCCCAAGGAGATGGTCAGCCTGGGCGACGAGCTCGAGCTGAAGGTGCTCTCCTTCGACAAGGAGAAGCAGAAGGTCTCCCTGGGCATGAAGCAGCTCACCCCGGACCCCTGGCAGAACATCGCCGACAAGTACCCCATGGACCGCCGCATGTCCGGCAAGGTCACCAACCTGGTGGACTACGGCGCGTTCGTCGAGCTGGAAGCCGGAGTCGAGGGCCTGGTGCACATCTCCGAGATGAGCTGGACCCGCAAGCTGCGTCATCCGTCCCAGATGGTTCACCTGGGCGACGAGGTCGAAGTGGTGGTGCTTGGCGTCGATCCCGACAAGAAGCGCATCAGCCTCGGCATGAAGCAGGTGAAGCCCAACCCGTGGGATCTGGTGGCCGACCGCTACCCCGAGGGCGCGGTGCTCGAGGGCACGGTGAAGAACATCACCGAGTTCGGCATCTTCATCGGCATCGAGGACGGCATCGACGGCCTCATCCACGTGTCCGACATCTCCTGGACCAAGAAGGTCCGCCACCCCGGCGAGATGTTCAAGGTGGGTGACGTCGTGCGCGCCAAGGTGCTCACCGTCGACAAGCAGTCCGAGAAGTTCACCCTGGGCATCAAGCAGCTCTCCGACGACCCCTGGCACGACGTGCCCGCCCGCTATCCCGTGGGCGCCACCGTGAAGGGCACCGTGACCAACATCACCGACTTCGGTCTGTTCGTCGAGGTGGAGGAAGGCATCGAGGGCCTGGTTCACGTCTCCGAGATCAGCCGCAAGAAGGTGAAGACCCCGGCCGAGCTGTACAAGGAAAACGACCAGATCGAAGCCCGCGTCATCCACGTCAGCGCCGACGAGCGCCGCCTGGGCCTGTCCATCAAGTCCTTGAAGGACGACGAGGACAAGCGCAAGGCCAAGGAATACCGCACCTCCGGCCCCGAAGTGGGTGTCGGCCTGGGCGACCTCCTGCGCCAGAAGCAAGAGGATGCCCAGCAGTAACGAGACCAACCCGCCGAAGGGTTTCAGGCAGCGCCACCCGGTGCTGTTCACCTTCGGCGTGCTTTTGATGGCCATGGCCCTCTCTGTGGGGGCCATGGCCTTTCTTTCTTCGGCCTCCTTCGAGGACGAGGAGTTCGCCTTCGCGTGGCCCGACTCCGAGCAGATCGGCGTGGCCTACCTGGACGGGACCATCGAATCCTCTGCGCGCATGGTGGCTTTTCTGCGCAAGCTGCGCGAGGACGGCGCCGTCAAGGGAGTGCTCCTGCGCGTGAACTCCGGCGGCGGCGGCTTCGGCCCCTCCCAGGAGATCTTCCGGGCCGTGAAGAAGCTGGCCGAGAAAAAGCCCGTGGTGGCGTCCTTCGGCTCCGTGGCCGCCAGCGGCGGCTACTACGCCGCCTGCCCGGCCAAGGTCATCTACGCCCTGCCCGGCTCCATCACCGGCTCCATCGGCGTGCGCAGCATGTTCCCCAACGTGCGCGAGGCGTCCGAGCGCCTGGGCTTCTCCTTCAACAGCTTCACCACCGGCAAGCTCAAGGACGCGGGCTCCCCCTTCCGGGAGATGACCGGCGAGGACAAGGCCTACCTCCAGGAACTCATCACCGATCTGCGCGACATCTTCGTGGCCGACGTGGCCCAGTCCCGCAACTTGAGCCCCGACGCCATCAACTCCCTGCAGGGCAAGGCCATGACCGCGGCCAACGCCCTCACCATCGGGCTGGTGGACAAGATGGGCGGCCAGGAAGACGCCCTGGAGGAACTCAAGAAGCTCGCCGGGGTCTCCAAGAAGCATCCCAGGCTGGTGCGCGGCCCCAAAAAGGAGACCTCGCGCTTCGAGGAATTCTTCGGCCGCATGGGCGCAGCCTTTGTCCACGGCATGACTGCCTCCGAGTCCGGCCTTGATCTGCGCGCCGAATAAACCTTAGCCTCCCTGCATACCAGTTCCCCGCGATTTCTTCGGACCTCGTTGACACAGTCGTTGTTTCGTGAAATTCTGCCTCCAAATTCTTTACAGGCATGGCGCGGTTGGGATGACGCAACACGGATTGAACAATCTCAGTGTGTTAATCGTCGAGGACGACGCCCCTTCGCGTCTCGGCCTCACCCTGGCCCTGGAGACCAAAGTCTGCCAGGTCATTCAGGCGGATAACGGCGTCACCGGCCTGGAATACTACCGGCGGCTCTCGCCCGACGTCATCATCACCGACATCCGCATGCCCTGCATGGACGGCCTGTCCATGATCCGCGGCGTTCGCGACACCGGCGGCGACCCCTTCGTCATCGTCGCCTCGGGCTACGGCGAGGAAGGGTTCTACCTCGACGCCATCGAACTCGGGGTGAACCTTTTCATCAAGAAGCCCTACCACGCCGAGGACATTTTCAGCGGCCTCCATCGCGCCTCGGGCGAGATCGGCAAGCGCAAGCACGACGCCTACCGCAGGGCGCTCTCCGACGGCCTGCTGGCCAACGTGCCCAACTGCCACCTGCTCACCGACGGCAACCATGTCCTCTACTTCAACGATCCCCAGCAGATCCTGCCCCGCCAGGCGTCCGAACGCCAGGAACTCGGCCCCTACCTGCGCGGGAATTTCACCCTGGCCCTGCGCCACGGCATGGCCCAGTCCTCCCTGCCGCAGAGCATCCTGCCGTGGCTTGCCCGCCATGCCGGACGCGAATTCATCCTGGCCGGCATCGCCTCCCCCAAGCACAGCCACCCGGCCCGCTACCTCCTCAGGATCGATCAGGTCTGCCTGCACGACGAGGAGCTGCACCTGCTCACCTTCACCGACATCTCCAGGATCGAATCCGAACGGACCCGCTTCTACCAACTGGCCGGGCGCGACTTCCTCACCGGCGTCGGCAACCGCCAGGCGTTCGAGACGGAATTGTCCCGCGAGATGGGGCGGGCCAAGCGCTACGGATCCGACCTGTGCCTGGTCATGCTGGACATCGATGACTTCAAGGCCGTCAACGACCTGTTCGGACACCAGACCGGAGACTCCGTGCTGGTGTCCCTGGCGCGGACCATCTCTACCTGCGTGCGCGTGACGGACATCGTCTGCCGCTTCGGCGGCGAAGAATTCATGGTCGTCATGCCGCAGACCTCCCTGGACGGCGCCCTCAGCGGGGCCCGCAAACTGGGCGAAACCATCGCTGCGCAGGATTTCGGCATCAACCGGCAGCTGACCGTCAGCATCGGCGTCGCCCAGTACCAGGACGACGAAGCCAGCCAGACCCTGATCCGCAGGGTGGACAACGCCCTCTACGAAGCCAAGAACGCCGGGAAGAACCGGGTGATCATCGCCCAGGGAATTCCGTTCTCCTGCGCCGAGAATTGATTCCGGGCTAAGCCCCGCCTCCGGAGGCGAAGCCCTCCTGCCGTTCCGTTCGAGATCGATTATTGGGCCTTGAACGTTCTTCCCTCTGTTAAAACCCCGCCTGGTTTATTTCACCTTTCTTCCCATATAGCGCTATGTGGGGTGCAATTTCATTACTCCCGGGTATGCTTGAACCCATTCCGGCTGAAACGCCGGAGGGTTGGCTGCAAGCTTTCCGAAGCTGGTCAGGCCGATCGAACGGCGATGGACCGGCCAAGCTCCCTGGCAAGACTTGGCTGCGATGAGTGGGAAAAAGCAACCGCGCTCAAGGGAGGAAATACCATGGGCAGAGATTTTGAGGATTCAAACGAGAACAATGGAGTGATTATCATCCCGCCAGGCGAGGGAGCTCCGCCAGTAAACCCGGGGACGGCATACGGCACGGTCGACCGGAGCAACGTCAAGAAGATTGATTCGGACACGCCTGCCCCGCTGGACTTGAACATCTATGGCGCGGCCCAGAACAAGGCCCACCCCATCGCGGACTATGCCCAAGCGCAGACGAACAAGGTCCTGGACAAGGCTGTGTACAACAATTCCGCGCCTGCGGGGAGCGCTGCGTCCAACGCCCTGAAGACGCAGACGCGCCAACAGGATTTCGAGGATTACTCCTCCAAGTATGGCGACACGCCGATCATGGCGCAAGACCGTTCAACAATAAGCTCTTCTGAACCGGCCATAGATACTCGCCCCAAAATGCGAATGGCGACGGAAGAAGAGATACAACAAAGGCTGCATTCGAATACCCTCCCCACCCGTAACGCCGCACTGCAAGGCGGTGTTGGTTTCATGGCCGGGCTTGTAGGGGGACCAGCTGCGGCATTGGCCGGCGGCCTAGGTGCTGCGACCAACGCCTTAATTAGTGGTACTCCAAGCTGGATGAAGGACAGCTACGAGCATGAATTGAGGACTGAGCCGAGCGTCCCTATTTTTGAGAACATGACGCCAGACGAAATTGGCACATACTACGGTCGTCCCTGAAGATTTAAAGCAGGCTGACTATTAGTCAGCCAGCTTTTTCATAATATACACCAGCGAATCGAGGCACATGGAATAATATATCACAACTACGGCAACGTAATAACCGAAAATTTTAAAAGCTGCATCAAAAAATATCAAGCAAGCTGCTCTCACTACGCCCACCATACTTTCATTATACTAACAACAAGCTGTATCACAAACCCAAAAGAAGCAAATGCAAATAATAACATTTTTATTGACTTGCTAACACGATAAGATAACGGTTGAATCTCTCTGTCAGGGAGCACAAGCAACTCCAATTCCATAGCAGCCTCCACCTCCTAACTGCGTATAAACAATACTGCAGCAACAATTCCAGCAATAAAAACAACAGCCTCATACAAAGCCCTCGCTTTATCCGGCCACTCAGATAGTGGTTTGATTCTCATCATAAACACTCCAGCTGCGAATCGTGGTTCTCTGGACAGTTTACAAAAAAACTTCGCCCTCACCCAAACTTTTTTCCCACATACCGCTATATGGGATGAAATAAAAGCGCTCCTGCCTACACTTCGGGGAGCTTTGGCTAAGAGCCAAGGCAAAACACCATCCTACAGGAGGAACCCCGAAATGCCTTATTCACCATCTACCCGCACCGACCCCGCCGCCTCGGAAGCGGCCGACCGGCAGGCTCTCAACGAGCAGCGGTACAAACGCTACATCGAGCACCTCGCCGGATTCGCGCCCGGCGAGTCCGACCTGCCGGACGAAGAAATCATGCGACGCCGGGCTCAAGCCCAGGAATCGAGCGCGGCGGAATCCGGCAGCCGGGGATCGCACCCCTGGCGGCCATGCCCCGGACCCCATTCCAGTCCATACTGGCCAGGCTCATGGCCACTCCGGGCATGATCAACCATCTGAACGCCGTGGACATCGACGGCGACGGCAATCCCGATGTCATGATCCCGCCCCTCGGGCCGCCGCCCCAGGACCCGATGGGCCGCATGCGCTGGCAGGCCATGGCGGAACAACGCTCGCGTCTTGTCGAAACGTACAACCGGAACAAAGCACAAGGTCGGGCAGCGCGCAAGAACAATAACGACAACACACTGCTCCAGACGCTGGCGGCGGCCGACCCGCTTTTCCCCACGGTATATCCCATGGTGGCCGACTACATCCGCCACCTCCCCAGAGGGCTTGGACAACACGTGATGCACGGGACCAACTCGCACCCAGGCTTATTCCTGGAACTCTACAAGCACATCCGGGATTACCTGGAAGCCGCCATATGGGGCAACTCTCCGGCCAGATCCGGGGCCATGGCGTCTCGCTCCGCGCAGGCCGGGGCAGAGGACCCGCGCGCCAGAATTCGCCGGGCCGTGGCCGGGCGCATGAGCGCTCCGGTGTTGGAGAACGCCGGGATCATGGATGACCGCCTGCCCGGGGCAACGCGCGCCGCCGAACTCGCCGCGCTCAAGGCCCGCTGCAAGGCCGGCAAGGCAAGGGAGGGAGACCTGTTGCGCTACATTGAACTGAGCATGCCCGAGAACTGAACGCGACGGGCGGGGCGGGCATAAGCCCGGCCCGCCCATCAATCACATCTCGAACATATACGGAATATCGACGCCAGGCTTACATGGCCCTGTTTATCTCCAGGCCCTTCAGCGTCTTGCCCGCGTCCTTCAGCCCCTCCTCGGAGCCCAGCACCACCACGGGCGCGCCGTGCATGGCCTTGGTCATCACCTCACCCGCGCGGCGCAGGTCGTCCAGGGTGGTGTTCATGACCTGGCGGCGTACCTCCTGGCGGGCCTCGTCGGAGTCCCCGGCCCAGTGCCGGGCCATGGAGGCGTGTCCCTGGGCGTCGGGCAGCAGGTAGGAATCGATGTCGCCCACGGTGCCGATGATGGCGCGTTCCAGTTCCTCGGCGGGAATGTCCAGCCTGGACAGGAACTCCCCGGCCTCGGCGAAGGCGTCCAATGTCTTCACGATGTTGGGGTCGCGGTAGGAGAGCATGGCCAGCACCCCCGACCAGCGGTCGAAGGAGCAGAAGGACCCGTAGGCACCGCCGCGCACGCGCACGCGCTCCCAGAGGTAGGCGTTGCGCAGGTAGCGGCAGGCCACCAGCATGGAGCCATGAGGGGTGTAGCCGAGTTCGTTCAGGTCGCGGCCCTGGGCCACGAAGTTCACCTGCACCGGCGCGGACAGGCCTTCGCGCTCGGGAAGCGCGAGGCTCGGCCAATCCTGCGGGGAATAGCCCCCGGCGGCCAGCGAGGAGAGCATGCCGCCGAGCCTGGGCTCGAAGGCTTCGTAGTTCTTGGCGTCCAGGGTGACGTTCACCTGGAGGTTGTCGCGCCGGAGCACCTGATTGCGCAGTTCCTGGAGCCCGTCCCTGAGCCAGGGCCAGGAACGGTCGAAATCCGCGGCCCAGGCGCGCAGCGACTCGACGCCGGTGAGGCCGGAAAGGCGCTCCTCGGCCAGGGCGGCGCGGTGGAAACGGGCCTTGAGCCTGCGCGACGCATAGACGTGCCCGGACGGGGCGATGCGGCGCTCGGCGCGGGCCTTGGCCTCGAAGAGCATCTCCTTGAAGCGGGTCTCGTCGGCAAGGTTCGCCCGGGTCATGGAGTCGCACAGGATTTCCAGGAACTCGCCGGTGCGGTCCGGGGTGGCCTTGCCCGAGAGGATGAGCCTGGAGGAGGCGCGGCCCGGCCCAGCGTCCTTCACGGCCGACAGCGACACCTCGCGCCCGACGCCGCCGGTCTTGCGGGCGGCACGGTTCAAGAAGGCGGCGAAGTCCTCGCGGTCCGTGCCCATCTCGAAGAGAGCGCGGCCGAAGAGCGGCACCAGGGGCAGAAGCTCCGGACTCACGCCGGCCAGGTCGAATCCAAGCTCCAGATAGATGACCCCGTTGGTGGGCAGATCGTGGAAGAAGACCGCGCCGTCGCGCCACTGGCCGGGGATGGCCTTGTTTTGCGTGGGCAGGTCCTTCAGGTGCAGCTTGGGGATCGCGGCCAGGGCCTCGGGTGCGTCCGGGGTCTCCTGGAAGGTCTCGATGCGCGCGGCAAGATCGATGGCCTTCTTGCGCCCGGATTCAGTGAGCGCGGCCTGGGCCGAATCCAGCCGGGCCTTTTCCTCGGCCACCAGTCGTTCGGACATCTCCGGATCGGGCAGCAGGTTCACGCACACCCGGTGGGAGTTGTCCAGGAAATGCTCGCGCAGAAGGGCCGTGAGCGGCTCTGAGCCGTTGACGAGCTTGGCCTTGAGGGCGTCCAGGGGGGCCTGGAAGCGGATGGGGGCCAGGGGGTCTCCGCCGTGCAGCCAGGTGGTCAGGGCGCGGAGCATGAGCGAAAGGCCGCGAGGGAAGGAGCCGGTGTTGTTCTCTCGCAGGCGGAACTCGATGGTGTTGAGGGCGGCCTCCACGGCGTCGCGGTCGATGCCCGCCGCATGGACGGCCTTGAGGGTGTCCAGCACCAGGGCTTCGGCCTTGGGGAGGTTTTCGGGGTCCACGCCCTTCAGGCCTATGGAGAAGTACATCTGGCGCAGTTCGGTCTCGAGACCGCCGCCGGCCAGGTCCTCGCCCAGGCCCGAGCCGATGAGGGCCCGGCGCAGGGGCGAGCCCGGCAGGCCGATGAGGGCGTGCTCGAGCACCGAGAGGGCCAGGACCTCCTCCATGTCGCGCACTTCGGGCAGCAGCCAGTTGAGGGTGAAGTAGGCTTTGGGGGCAGGGCCGCCCTCCTGGGGCTTGGCGCAGGCGTAAGGAGCCTCGATCCGGCGGGGCTCGGTGAACCTGGGCTGAAGGCCCACCTCGGAGTCGATGCCCAGCGCGTCGTAATCCTTGAGGTATTCCTCCAGGATCTCCAGCCGGGAGGCCGGGTCGTCGTCGCCATAGAAGAAGAACTTGGCGTTGGAGGGATGATAGTAGCGGCGATGGAAATCCTTGAACTGCTCGTAGGTGAGGCTCGGGATATGGGCCGGATCGCCGCCGGAATCGACGCCGTAGGTCACGTCGGGGAACACCTGGCGCTGGGACTGGTCCGAGAGCAGGCTTTCGGGCGAGGAATAGGCGCCCTTCATCTCGTTATAGACCACCCCCTTGAAGACGAGTCCGCCGTCCTTGGGATGGTAGTGCCAGCCCTCCTGCCCGAAGATTTCTTCCGGGATGCGCGGGTGGAAGACCGCGTCCAGGTAGACGTCCACGAGGTTGTGGAAGTCGGCCAGGTTGGCGCTGGCCACGGGATAGCAGGTCTTGTCGGGATAGGTGAAGGCGTTGAGGAAGGTCTGGAGGGAGCTCTTGAGCAGCTCCACGAAGGGCTCCTTCACCGGATACTTGCGCGACCCGCAAAGCACGGAGTGCTCGAGGATGTGGGGCAGGCCGGTGGAGTCCGCCGGGGGGGTGCGGAAGCTCACCCCGAAAACCTTGTTTTCGTCCGGACAGCTCAGGGAGAGCAGTTCGGCCCCGGTGCGCTTGTGGCGGTAGAGCCGGGCCTGGATGGAATATTCGTCGATGCGGCCGTCGTGCACGAGTTCGAAGGCGTCTATGGCGGACATTGTCTCTCCCTTTCGTGATGTTGCCCTCTCCTAACGCAGGGGGCGCGCACAAGCCAAGCCTGCCGAAAGCCGAGTTGTGATTTTGGCTTGCCATCTTGACGAGGTTGGGGCAAGAAAGATTAAAGTTTGTTCACAATTGAGGGACTGCACCCCCTCGCCAAGCGTGACGGGAAGCGGCTGCAGGCAAGGATTTGCAGGAATATGCCGTGGTTGCTTGAGAGTGATGCGGCCAAATCCTTGCTTAAACTTTTGAAATGAACTAAAGAGGAATCCGTTCCGGGAAAATCGCTTGCCCAGAAGGCGATTTTTCAGGTATCGAATACGGGAGGAGACGCGTGATCCTCGCCGGGAACCGGTCCCGGTTGATCCGCGTTATTTGGCTCTGAGGGTGGCTCAATTTTTTACGCGACATCACTTTGATCCGGAAGGAGGACTTATGTCGGGCATGAAGAAAATGCGCATCATCGTGGCCATGCTGATCATGGCCCTGGTCGGCACGGCTCTTCCGGCCGCTGCCAAGAAAATGGTTCCGAAGGTGGACAACTTCATCCTGTTCGTCGACCACTCCAGCTCCATGGCGTTTTCCTACAAGGGACAGCGTTATGTGCAGTTCGGCGGAGTGTCCAAGATCATGATGGCCAAATCCACCCTGGTGGAACTGAACAAACTCATCCCCGCCCTGCCCTACAAGGCCGGCCTGGCTACCTTCGCTCCCTTCAAGGAGTACGCCAAGGTCGCTCCTTACGACAAGGCCGCCATGGACAAGGCCATCGCCCCCATCAAGACCGACTATGAAGCCTACGGCCGCATGACCCCCATGGGTGTTGGCCTGCAGGACCTCGACAAGGTCATCGGTGGGCTGTCCGGCAAGACCGCCGTCATCATCCTCTCCGACGGCGACTCCAACCTGGGCGTGGATCCCGTCGGCGTGGCCAAGCAGATGCAGGCCAAGTACGGCGACAAGATCTGCTTCAGCGTGATCAGCTTCGCCGACAACAAGCACGGCGAGATGGTCAACAAGGAAATCGCCGCCCTGTCCAAGTGCGGCTGCTTCGCCCTGGGCGAAGAGATCCTGCGCAACCAGGCCGCTCGTGAAGACTTCCTGAAGTGCTCCCTGTACGACTTCATCGACGACGAAGTGGTGATCTTCCGCTCCATCTACTTCGACTTCGACAAGTACAACATCAAGAAGGAATTCATCCCGGTTCTTGACGAAGGCGTCGCCATCATCAAGTCCAAGCCCAACCTGGCCGTGATCCTCGAGGGCCACACCGACTCCATCGGCTCCGAGAAGTACAACATGGCCCTGTCCATCCGCCGCGCCAACAGCGTGAAGGCCTACTTCGTGAAGAAGGGCATCGACGCCGGCCGCATCACCGCCGTGGGCTTCGGCAAGATGAACCCCCGCTACGACAACAAGACCGCTGAAGGCCGCAAGATGAACCGTCGCGTGGAGATCAAGTTCAAGTCGAACTAGTCCCCTAGCGCCGATCAGCGAAACATGCAGGCGGGGCCGAAAGGCCCCGCCTGTTCTTTTTGGTCTCCGAGCGGTTGCCCTGAAGAGCGTCATGGCTTATCTTCGGTTTCGCTTTCCGCCAGACGCCGGGGATTCCGGCGCGACCGGCGGAAGGGTCTTCCAGACCCAACGGAGGTTCGTTCATGGTCAAACCCATCATAGCAGCCCTGACGTTAAGCCTTACGCTCACGGGATGCGGCCTGCTGGGCGGGGACAAACCCGAGCCCGCGCCGGTGGCACAAGTCAACCCGGAACCGGCTCCCCCCCCGCCGCCGCCCCCGCCGCCGCCCCTGACCCACACGGTCAAAAAGGGTGAAAGCGTGGCGGTCATCGCCAAGAAGTTCGGCGTCCCCGCCGGCGAACTCATGGCCGCCAACAAGCTGGCCAACGCCAAGGCCATCAAGGCAGGCATGGTGCTGACCATCCCGGGCAAGACCGCCGAGCCTGCCACCCCCAAGCCGGTGAGCGGAAAGGAACCGGCCCAGGAGAACGAACCCAAGGCAGCCAAGGGTTCCAAGGGCGATCCTTACGGAGTCGAGGCCGCCACCGCGCCCACCAAGGGCAAAGGGAAGAAGGGCGGCAAGTTCGTGGACGACGACGCCACCTACGAGAAGGTCAAGACGGATTTCCACGAATACGCCCGCAAGTGGCTGGAGAAATCCACCGCCCTGGCCCAGAACACCAAGGACCGCAAGGAAGTGAAGATGGAAGACGGCCGCTACGTGGCCAGCTACTCCGTCATCCTCCCGGACACCATGCAGACCGAAGTCAAGCGCGTGCAGTACGACGACACCCCGTATGTGGGGCACATCACCTATCAGGTGGAGGTGCACCGCACCTATGGCCCCACTCCTCAGGCCGCGACCGCTGCCACGAACGAGGAGGTCAAGCAGGAGTCCATGCGCGAAATATTCAGCTATTCCGGGCAGAAACGCGCCTGGCGCTAAACCGCCTCCCTCAACCGGTCAAGCCCCGCCCATGCGCCGCATGGGCGGGGCTTTTCGTTTTGGCCAACCGGAAAAGTTTTCGCCGGATGAACGATTTTGAGATGCATTTTCCCAAAAAGTGTGTAGACTCAAATGAGCTTAGGAATCATTCAGAATAATACAAACCGTCTTTTCAGGAGGATAACCATGTCTCACGAATACGAGCATCACCACGGCCATCACCACCATCATGACGGTGGCGAATGCTGCTGCCAGGAAACCGCAAAGGTCGGCAAGCCCGTGGAGAACTTCACCATGGAAACCTACGACCCCGCCGAGGGTTTTTTCGGCGAGGTGAGCCTGGAGAAGATAAAGGCAGACAAGAAGTGGACGGTGCTGGTGTTCTACCCGGCCGACTTCACCTTCGTCTGCCCCACCGAACTCGCGGATCTGGCCTCGAAGCACGCTGCGCTTGAAAAGCTCGGCTGCGAGGTGATCGCTGTGTCCACCGACACCAAGTTCAGCCACATGGCCTGGCGCACCAGCGAGAAGCTTCTGGAGAACGTACGCTACAAGATGGCCGCCGATCCCACCGGAAAGGTCTCGCGCTATTATGGTGTCTACGATCCCGAGTCCGGGTTGGCCCTGCGCGGCACCTTCGTCATCAATCCCGAGGGCGTGCTGGTCTGCGCCGAAGTGAACTTCTACAACGTGGGCCGCAACGCAGACGAGCTGGTGCGCAAGATGGAGGCCAACAGCTACCTGAAGGACCACCCGGCCGAGGCCTGCCCGGCCAAGTGGACCCCGGGCGAAAAGACCCTCACCCCTTCCGAGAAGCTGGTGGGCAAGGTCTACGAGGCCCTGACCTCCTAGCCGTCCCTCGCGCTCACGCCTCTGCAAGCCGGGCGCGGATGCATGTCCGCGCCCGGCTTCGTTGTTTTCCTGGGCGTGCCTGAAAGAGCGCCCTGCCCTGCAATTTTTCTCCCCATCCCGAGCCTCTTGCGCTACAGGAAGGACAAACCATCCGTTCGACGCATCCGGGCGGACATCCTTCTTTCAGGAGGCTTCCCATGGCCCACGTGAAAAGCATTGCCGCCGCCAACCTCAAGCAGTGGCTGGACGAGGGGCGGAACCTGGCCGTCGTCGATGTGCTCCCCCCCGAATATTTCGCCGCTACGCACATACCGGGCGCGGTAAACCACTGCGTCTACCAGGTGGTCTTCCTGTCCGAGATGGAGGCCGCCTTCCCTGACAAAGCCCGCCCCATCGTGGTCTACAGCGCCTCGCACCACTGCCACGGGGCCCAAGACGCTGCCGAGAAGCTCCTGGACGCGGGATACGAAGACGTCACCGCCTGCCAGGACGGGCTGGCCGGCTGGAAGGCGGCCGGGCTCCCCTTGGAAGGAGACGCGCCGGAGCCGCTGTCACCCTCGGACCTGGGCTCGGGCGACTTCTCGCGCATGGCCGACCCCGCAGCCAGCCGCATTGAGTGGATCGGGCGCAGCCGCAACGGCCGCAACTCCGGAACCGTCCCCATTTCCCAGGGAGAACTGCGCTTCAAGGACGGCCGCCTGGTATACGGTTTCTTCGAACTGGACCTGACGAGGCTCGCCAACGAGAACATCCCGGACCCATCCTTGGCGGCGGTGCTGATCGCGCACCTGCAGTCCCGCGACTTCTTCCTGGTGGACGTGTTCCCCACCGCCCGCTTCGAGACCACCCACGTGACCACCATGGTGGGCGTGGGCAACGGCGAGGCCAACTTCGATGTAGAGGGCCAGCTGACGCTTCGCGGCGTCACGCGCGATCTCCGCTTTCCTGCCACTGTGGAGCGCCTGGACGACGGCCGCCTGGCGGCCGAGGCCCACTTCGACCTGGACCGCACCTGCTGGGGGGCGAGCTACGGATCGGGCCGCCTTTTCGAGAAGCTCGGCATGCATCTGGTGCACGACATCATAAGCATCCAGCTGCGTGTGGTGACGCAGGCGGTGTGAATCAGGAGCCGGAGGTGACACCACCTGCGGCCCGGGAACACGGATACGGGCGGCGCTCCCGGCTCGAGGCTCAAGCGGGCCGGGAGCGCCGCCTTGCGCCATTTCGAGAGTTCGCCTCGGCAGGCACCGCCAGGGCAAGAGTCTCCAAATCCGGCCTCGTCCATTTTCCTAAATTTACTCTTGACCGAACTAGACGACCGGTCTATTACACGCGGCGTGAAGCAGGACACCAAAAAAGCCATCATCGAGGCGGCCGCGCCGCTCATCTACCGCCAGGGGTTCCACCGCACCGGCCTCAAGGAGATCCTGGACGCGGCCGGAGTTCCCAAGGGATCGTTCTACTTCTATTTCAAGTCCAAGGAGGACTTCGGGCTGGCGGTCATCGACCACTATCTCGAAAACCTGCTGGCCACGCGCAGCCATGTCCTGGCCGACGGCGCCCCGCCCCTGGAGCGGCTCCGGGCCGTGTTCGCGGGCAGGCGCGACCAGCGCGAGATGAACGGTTGCGAGGGCGGCTGCCCGCTCGGCAACCTGGCCCAGGAGATGAGCGACCTCTCGCCGCGCATGCGAGAGCATCTGCAAGGCGCGCTCGCAAGCATAGCTAAAGTGTTCGCGCAGCTGCTCGCCCAGGCCCGCGACCGGGGCGATCTCCCCCAGGACTTCGACCCCGACCAGACCGCCGGGTTCATCCTGGACGCCTGGGAGGGCGCGCTTCTTCGCATGAAGACCGAAAAGAGCGTGGCCCCCCTGGACCGCTTCATCCACTTCGTTTTCAACAAGATTCTCGTCTAGGCTCCGTTTTTTTGCCAACAAACTAGCCGACCGGTCTACTACAAAGGAGACGCAATGCTGCTGCAAACCACCGATCCCGCCAAGGCCACTGGCCGCCTCAAGGAAATCTACGACTTCTTCCCGCCCGAGGTGGGCGTGCCCAGGACGCTCAGGCTCTACAGCGCCAGCCCCGGACTCCTCGACAAGCAGTTCGGCGTCATCGGCTACTTCCGGGACCACCCGCGCCTTTCGGCCAGCTTCATGGCCGCCCTGCGCTACGCCGTGGCCGTGAAGGCCGGACACGCGGCCTGCGAGCTCTTCAACGGCAATCTGCTGCGCAAGATGGGCCTGGAGGAGCACGAGATTGGCATGATCCCGCAGACCGGCTCCGAAAAGCCCCTGGAGGAGAACGAGCAGGCGCTCCTCAACTTCGTGCTGAAGGCGGTGGACGCCCCTCAGTCAATCGGCAAGGCCGACATCGAGGCGGCCACCAAGCTCGGCTACCAGGAATCGGATCTGCTGGACGCCATGGTCATGGCCGGAAACATGGTGGGATCGTCGCTGGTCTGGAAGACGTTCGGCAAGGACTAGCCATCGGGCCCGGACCCCGGACCGCCCCACGAATCGCTGCCGTGGTCAGGTCAAGAGCCGGCCGCGTCCTGACGGGTCGCGGTCCTGGCAGTCGAAACAAAAAGAGGCCGCCCATGGGGCGGCCTCTTCTGGCGAGCATCGCCCTTCGAAACGTCAAACCAGCTTGCGCAGGAGCTTGAACGAGCGCATGCCGTGCACCATCTCCTGCAGCCTGGTCCCGCCGCCGCCCAGGAACGCCCGCACCGGCAGGATAAGGCCCGTGCGCACGAACCAGTACAGCGCGTCCCGCAGGTGCTTGGCCCAGGTGAGTTCCGGAAAGATCTCCTTCTCAAGCGCGGCCGTGTACACGCCGCAGGGGTCGGCGCTTTTGCCCAGGCCCTCCAGGCAGGCCCGCGCGGCCAGCTCCCCGGTGCGCAGGGCGTAATGAATGCCCTCGCCGAAAAACGGCTCCACCAGCCCGCCCGCGTCCCCGGCCAGGAGCGTCCGCCCGGCGTAGGGCTTTTTGAGCCAGTTTCCGTAGGGCAGCGGATGGGCCTTCACGGGCAGGCCATGATCCTTGGGAATCCCCAGGAACGCCAGGAACTCTTCCAGGCACTGCCGGATCATGCCCGCGGGCTTGTTGCGGTACAGGCCGCAGATGCCCACGATCACCCTGTCGCGGTGGGGGAAGCTCCAGCAGTATCCCGCGTCGATGAACCCGGAATAAATGGTGGGGAAATCGGCCGTCACGTCCTCGTGCAGCCCCTTCACCCCGCCCAGCCATTCACGCGGAAGGTACAGTTCCAGGCCCATGCCCTGGCCCTTGCGCCAGCGCTCCTGGTCGATGCCGCAGTGCGAGCGCACGGTGCTGAGCGCCCCGTCCGCCCCGATGAGCAGTTTTCCGGAAAACTCCCGCCCGCCTGTTGTGCGCACCACGGCCCGAGCCGGATCGGCCCAGGCCACGCCCTCGCCTTCGACCACCTCGGCCCCGGCCAAGCGGGCGCGCTCCAGGCACCAGACGTCGAACACGCGGCGGTTCACGAAATGGAACGGATAGACCAGCGCGCCCTCGGAAAGCGACGCCTCCCGGTGGCGGATGCGGTAGTAGGAGCTCTTGTGGTTGACCACCCCGGCCGCCTCCAGCGCGGCCACGGGCACGCCGAACACCCGCTCCAGGGTGCGCACGGTCTTCCAGGTCAGGAGCCCGGCGCACAGCTTGTCTCGCGGGAAAACAGCCCTGTCCAGCACCAGCGTCCTGGCCCCGGCCGCCGCCAGCACCGCCGCGGCCGCCGAACCTGCCGGGCCGCCGCCCGCAATGATCACATCATAGCCTGTCATCTTGCCCCCAGAGGGTCCACCTGATACCCGGTTGAACGCCTGGAGGCAACGATGCAAAGCGGCAAGCGCCTGCGCGCTGTGGTCTTCGATTTCGACGGCACCCTGGCCCGTCCGGCCCTGGACTTCGCCCTGATGAAACGGCGTATCGCCGCGCTGGCAGCGCGATCGGGCGTCCCCGCCGAGCCCGGCCCCCTGCCCGCCCTGGAGTGGATACAGGCCCTTGCGTCAGCCATGGGAGAACCGCAAGGCTCGGCCTTCGAGCGCCAGGCCCACGCCCTCATCGAAGACATGGAACGCGAAGCCGCCGCCCGCACCAGCCTCTTCGCCTTCGCCCGCCCCGCCCTGGACCGCCTGCGCGCCCGAGGCGTGGCCAGCGCAGTCATCACCCGCAACAACCGCAACTCCGTGGACGCCGTCTTCCCCGACGCGCGGGTGTACCTCCCGGTGGTGCTCACCCGCGAGGACGTGGGCGCCGTCAAGCCCGACCCCTCGCACCTGCTGGCCGCCCTGGAGGCCGTGGGCGTGGCGCCGAGAGAAGCCCTCATGGTGGGCGACCACCCCCAGGACGTGCTCACCGCCCGCCGCGCCGGGACACTGGCGGGAGCCGTGGCCAGCGGCGGCACCACCTGGGAGGAGCTGGCTCAGTCGGAGCCGGACTTTTTGGAAGAGGACGCCGGGATGCTGATCGGGAAGCTGGAAGAGCGGGGATTTATTTAAGAGGGGAGAGGGAAGATGCCTCCGGCGGCCAAAGGAACTTCGTTCCTTTGGAATCCTTTATAGCTTCGCGTCGATCGATGCGAGTACATCAAAAGAGGCAGGGAGCGCGCAAAGCCGCGCCCCCTGCCTGTTCTGTTAAATAAAAATCCAGAATTATCGCCGCTTGCGGCGATGACGGTCCGCCGGTGCAAGCGCCGCCTTGGGCGTGGCATCGGCGGCCTCCCCCCGGGCGGAGCTAGACCTGCACGAACTCCAGCTGGCGCTGCAGGGTCTTGTGCACCGGACAGGCCTTGGCCACGCGCAGAAGCTTCTCGCGCATCTGGTCGTCCAGGTCGCCCGTGAACTCGACGGAATACTCGAACACCGCCTTGGCCGAATCGTCCCGGTTGAGATTCACCTTCACGATGACGCCCGTAAGCGGGATGCCGTGCTTGCGCGCCGACATGCGCGTGACGATAGCAATGCAGTTGCCCAACGAGGCCTCCAACAGGGCATGGGGATTGAACCCCTCGCCCGTGCCGCCATGGTCCGGCGTGGTGTCCGACACGGCCTCGCGCACGCCGTCGGTGAAGCGCACCTGGAAATCCTTCTCCATACTCTCGCAAACGATCATGTTCCCTCCTGATACTCAATACCCACGCACTGAGCGCGAAGCGATGCGGGATTCCAAAGGGACTGGTCCCTTTGGCCGCCGGAGGCTTCTTCGCCTCTCCTCACCGCTGCTCACGCGCGCAACACCGCAATTCCTATGAGCCCGAACAGGCCCCACCGTATTTCGACCGGGGCAATCCCCAGCCCGGCGAGAAATCCCTCCAGCCCGCCACCGGCCATGAAATGGGCGTAATAAGCGTGGTGCTCGCGCCCGGCCAGGCGTTCCACCGCCTTGACGCCAAGCGCCAGGATCCCGCGCGCGGCCGTATCCGGCTTGAGATAGTCCACCACCGCCACCATGCCGCCGGGGCGAGTGACCCGAAGCATCTCGCCCATGATGGCCGGGCGCGCCTGGGGCGGCTTCTCGTGCAGGGCCAGGGCGACTGAGCAAAAATCGAAGGCCGCGTCCGGAAACGGCAGCCGCCGTGCGTCACCCAGCACCAGCTCTCCAGGCATAGGCTGGCGAGCCGCCCGGATCAGCATGGCCGGCGAGATGTCCAGGCCCGTTGCCCGCACTCCCGCGCGGTGAAGAAACAGGCATTGCCGCCCCGTGCCGCAGCACACGTCCAGGGCGCGCCCGGCCCCGCTCGCGACTGCCAGGGCCGCCACCTCGCGCCTGAGCGGATCAAGCGCCCAGGCCGTGGCCGCGTCGTACACGGACGCCATGGGCGCATATTCATCCGCGTCGCCGCCCGTCATTCCCACCTTACCTGCCACGCCCGTACAGCCCCGTCATGGCCTTGAGCTTCGCGGCCAGCTCGTCGCTCAGGGCGTGGGCGGGGCAGCGCCAAGTCCAGTTGCCCTTAGCTTTGGAGGGCATGTTCATGCGCGCCTCCTGGCCCAGGGCCAAAAGGTCCTGCATGGGGGCCACGGCCAGACGCGCCACGCTCATGTAGGCCAGCCTAAGCATGGCCCAGGGCACCTCGCCGGAGTCCATCCAGCGCCCCACGTAGTCGAAGAAGGCCATGCGCGAGGGCTCGTCGGCGTCGTTCTCGAACCATCCCCGGGTGGTGTTGTTGTCGTGGGTGCCGGTGTAGGCCACGCTGTTCTCCACGTGGTGGTGCGGCGCGTCGAGATTCTCGCCCACGCCCGGCCCGAAGGCGAACTGGAGCACCTTCATGCCCGGAAATCCGCACCCGTCGCGCAGTTCGCGCACGTCCGGCGTGATGACGCCGAGGTCTTCGGCAAGGATGGGCAGGGTAGGGAAGTGCCTGAGCAATGCCTTGAAGAACGCCTCGCCCGGCGCGTCCATCCAAGTACCATTCACGGCGGTCTTTTCCTCGGCCGGGATTTCCCAGTAGCCGGCGAAGCCCCGGAAGTGGTCCAGGCGCACGAAATCGTAGAGCTTGAAGTTGTGGGCCAGGCGCATGATCCACCAGGCGAAACAGGTGCGCTCGTGTTCGGCCCAGTTGTAGACCGGGTTGCCCCAGCGCTGGCCGGTCTCGCTGAAGTAGTCCGGCGGGACTCCCGCCACGCTGACGGGTTCGCCGTCCAGCCCGAGCTTGAAGAGTTTCGGGTTGGCCCAAACGTCGGCGCTGTCCTGGGTGACGTAGATAGGCGCGTCGCCGATGATGAGGATGTCCAGGGAGGACGCGTATGCCTTGAGCGCGGTCCATTGCTGCGCGAACAGGAACTGGGCGAAGGCTTCCTTGAGGATTTTCGTGGCCAGGGCGTCCCGGCGCTCCTCGAGTGCGTCCGGGTGGCGGTCGCGCAGTTCGGCGGGCCAGCGCGTCCAGGACATCCCCCCCAGGGAGTGTTTGACGGCCTTGAACAGGCAGTAGTCGTCGAGCCAGTGAACGTTGTCCGCGCGAAATCGCTCGAACCTACCGTTATTTTTAAGTTTTCCAGAGTTGCGGGCGAACGCCGCCTCAATGAGGCGTTCCTTGAAGGCGGCGGCGGCCGGGAAGGCTGCGCGTGAGGGATCGTGGTCGGACACCTCGCCCAGTTCGACGGGCTCGATCCAGCCGTCCTGGACGAGCAGATCGGGGCTTAAGAGCAGGTGGTTGCCCGCGAAGGCCGAGTCAGACGAGTACGGCGAATCGCCGATGAAGCTCGATGTGGGAGTCAGCGGCAGTATCTGCCAGCAGGACTGCCCGGCCCGGGCCAGAAAATCGAGGAAGGCCCGCGCCCCCGGGCCCATGTCGCCCACCCCGTAGGGGGAGGGCAGGCTTGTGACGTGAAGAAGCACTCCCGCGCCGCGTCTGTGCATCGAGCATCTCCTGGCTCAGTCTGGCAGGCATGGTTCAGGCCGATTGCATCCTGCCACCGATGCCGCCGTCTTGTCATCCGTTTGGTGCGCCGCCGCTTCATCCCTCCGAAGCTGAGAACCCGTCGGCCGCCTGAGCGATGCGCCCCCGAAAGGACTCCATGAGCGACAGGCAGTTGCGCAGAACCGTGGTGCGGGCGCGCTCGGCCTTGTCCTTGCGGGCCAGGGCCGCGTCCACGGCCTTGGCGGCGAGCTGCGTCTGGCGCGTAAGACACGTTTCGGCGCGCTTCGGGCTCACCTGGCCCGAGGCCACCAGGTAGACCAGTGCGGGCACGAAGGGCAGGTCCAGCTTGCCGTTGCCCTTGATGGCCAGCAGCACGTCCGAAAGGCTGGGCATGGGACTGAAGTTGGACGCGGCCATGCCGTAATAGGGCAGGAACACGGAATCCTTGCGGATTACCTCCTGCCTGGCTTCCAGCAGGGCGCGCGCCTCGGGGTCCACGAGCTTGCCCTCGCTCCAGAAGAGCGGGGCCTGCTGGCTGAAATCGCAGGGCAGGCGTTTCTCGAGCGGTGCCAGGGGGACGTTCTGGAGCATCTCCGGGTACAGGGCGTCCAGGGGGAAGACGCGGCAGCCCAGGGGCCGGCGCTCGTAGATGGAGCACGACCCTGCCGCGTCCAGGGCCGGGCACTTGGCCGCGCCCGCCTCGAAGTCGCCCAGGCCGCAGGCGCTCACGGAAAGAAACGTCACCACGCGCTCGCCGGTGGCGCGCACGCGCCCCACCTGGAACACGGTGTCCCGGCTCTGGTCCAGGGCCAGCTTGTCCTTGCGGAAGGCCAGGGTGGTGAGGAGCTCCTCGTGGGTGATGGGCACTGCCGGGTGGTTCTTCTTGAAGTCGCCCAGGTTCCAGGTTTCCATGGAGAACACCAGGGCCAGCAGGAATTCCTGGTCGTACTCCAGGGCCTCGGCCAAGCCCAGCTGAATGCTGGCCCGGCAGCACTGGCCGCAGCGAATGCAGTCGAAATGAACGCTTTTCATCTTCCTGTAATGCCTCTTTCGTAGAATTGGACTATGCACGGGGCATGATCAGACACGTCTGCATCCACTGCCACTTCTACCAGCCCCCGCGCGAGAACCCCTGGCTCGGGGAGGTGGAAGTGCAGGACTCCGCCGCGCCCTACCACGACTGGAACCAGCGCATCGCCGCCGAATGCTACGGCCCCTGCGCCAAGGCCCGCATACTGGACGCCCAGGGGCGCATCGTCAACCTGATCGATGTCTATTCGCGCATTAGCTTCAATTTCGGCCCCACCCTGCTCTCGTGGATGGCCCGGCACGAGCCGCGCATCCACGAGGCCGTGGTCCAGGCGGACAAGGCCTCGCGCAAGCGCTTCGGCGGCCACGGCTCGGCCCTGGCCCAGGTCTACAACCACATGATCCTGCCCCTGGCCAACCCGGACGACAAGCGCACGCAGATATTCTGGGGCGTCCAGGACTTCATGGCCCGCTTCGGACGCGACCCCGAGGGAATGTGGCTGCCCGAATGCGCCGTGGACACCCCAAGCCTCGAGGCCCTGGCCGACGCCGGAATCAAGTTCGTGCTCCTGGCCCAGCGCCAGGCGCGCCGCTCCCGCCGCCTGGGCAGGACGCCCGCCCCTTGGATCGAGCACCATGGCGACCTGGACCCCACCGCCGGCTACCGCATAGAGCTGCCCTCGGGGCGCTCCATGGCCGCCTTCTTCCACGACGCCCCCATCTCCTCGGACCTGGCCTTCAGCAACCTGGCCCACGACGGCCAAGCCTTCTACGACCGTCTCCTGGGCGCGTTCACCTCCGCGGGGCGCGACTGGCCGCAGCTGGTCCACGTGGCCGCG
The DNA here is from genome assembly GCF_022808915.1 of Fundidesulfovibrio terrae. Lineage (NCBI taxonomy): Bacteria > Pseudomonadati > Thermodesulfobacteriota > Desulfovibrionia > Desulfovibrionales > Desulfovibrionaceae > Fundidesulfovibrio > Fundidesulfovibrio terrae. Next base: position 481,995 of record NZ_JAKZFS010000001.1, on the reverse strand, counting down.
GACGGAGAAACCTTCGGCCACCACCATCCCGGCGGGGACATGGCCCTGGCCTACTGCCTGGGACGCCTGGAGGGCGACCCCTCCGTCAGCCTCACCAACCTCGGGCTCTACTTGGCCAAACACCCGCCCGTGTTCCAGGTGGAGATCCACGAGAACTCCTCCTGGAGCTGCATCCACGGCGTGGAGCGCTGGCGCTCGGACTGCGGCTGCAACTCCGGCTCGCGCCCGGGCTGGACCCAGGCATGGCGCGCGCCGCTCAGAAAGGCCGTGGACTGGCTGGCCGCCCGCGCGGACTCGATCTTCGAAAGCGAGGGCGCGAAACTCTTCAAGGACCCGGCCACAGCCCGCGACGCCTCCATCCGCATCATCCTGGACCGCTCGCCCGAGAACACGGCCGGGTTTCTCTCCGAGCATGCCCTGGCCCCGCCCTCTCCCCAGGACGCCGTGACCATGCTCAAGCTCCTGGAAATGGTGCGCATGGCCCAACTCACCTTCACCAGTTGCGGCTGGTTCTTCGACGAAATCTCCGGCATCGAGACCGTGCAGATCATGCAGTACGCCGCACGCTGCACCGAGCTCGCCGAAGATCTCTCCGGCCGCAGCATCGAGAAGCGCTTCGCGGCCATGCTGGCCCTGGCCCCGTCCAACGTGCTGGAAAACGGGGCCAAGGCCTACGAAGCATACGCCCGCCCCGCCAGGGCCGGTCTTCGCCATGTGGCCGCCCACGCCGGGGTGGCCGCCCTCTTCTCCGACCGGCCGGAAACCTACGGCCTGGGCCGCTGGACCGTGCGCGCCATCGGGCTCGCCGCCCTGCGTTCCCCGGAGTTCTCCGTTGTCAGCGGCCAGTGCCAGGCATCATCGGAACTGACCCGCGAAAGCCAGGATTTCACCATCGCCGCCGTGCACATGGGCGGTCACCACGCGATCTGCGGCGTGGACCGCTTCGAGGGAGCCGAGGACCTGCACCGCCTGCGCGCGAGCCTGGCCCGGGCCTTCGAGCGCGGCGACAAGGCCGGAGCGCTCTCCACGCTCCACTCGCGCTTCGTCGTGCACACATACTCCCTGGCCAACCTCTTCAGGGACGAACAGCGCTCCATCCTGGCGCGGGTCATGGCCCCCGCCCTGGAGGTCGTCGCCGAATCCAATCGGCGCATCTTCCGCGAAAACCTGGAGAGCCTGAAATTTCTGGCCTGGGTCCATTCGCCCCTGCCGCGCGAGGTCCTGGACGCCGGACGCAACGCCGCCCAGCGGGACCTGGAGGACATCTTCGCCTCGGACGCGTTGGACGCCCCGCGCCTGAAGGACGTCGCCGCCCAGGTGCGGCGCTGGGGGCTCGAACTCGATACGGGACGGCTCGGCATGCTGGCCTCGGTCTGGGTGGAACGGTTCGCCCGCCGCTTCGCCGAAAAGCCGCGCGTCGCGGCAAGGCTCGAGACGCTGCTCACGGCCGTGGAGCTGTGCGTGCCGCTGGCGCTGCCCGTGGCCCTGCGCGAAGCCCAGGACGCCTGCTTCGATGCCGCCCGGAAGGTCTACCCGGCCATGAAGGCCAAGGAGCCGAAGGGGGATTGGGTGCAGGCGTTCGAGCGGCTTGGACGGGTGTTGAAGGTGAAGGTGGAGAAGGTCGTGGGGGAAGAGAAGGGGAAAGAAACCAAGAAAGAGTAAGAGCCTCCGGCGGCCAAAGGGACTTCGTCCCTTTGGAATTCCCTATCGCTTCGCGTCTCGAACGGGAGCCCTTGCTATTCTATCAAATTAGATATATCATTCGAAGACTATGAACGGACGCGAAGTGATCGAGCGGCTCAAGGCCGAAGGCTGGGCGATCGACCGCATCCGGGGCAGCCATCACGTCATGATGAAAGAGGGCTGTCTTGTGCCTGTACCCGTTCACGGCTCACGCGACATACCAGCCGGAACGCTGGCCGCCATCCAGCGTCAGACCGGCGTGAAGCTCAAATAGGAGGACACCATGGAGATCCGTTATCCGGCTGTCCTGCACCCGGAAGAAACCGGGGGATACCATGTCCAGTTCGTGGATATGGATGACACCTTCACCTACGGCGAAACCGAGGAGGAGGCTCTGTTCAACGCGACAGAAGCGCTCTCGGTGATGCTGGAAGCCAAGCTCGAACACGGCCAGCCCATCCCCGTGCCCTCCCCCAACGTTCCGGATGGGCATTACGTGTCGCCGGACGCGAAAACCCAGGCCGCGCTGCTGGTTCACTTCGCCCGAGGCGACCGCCCGCTGGCGGACCTTGCCAGGGCGCTGGGCACGTCGTGGCCGTCCGCAAAGCGCCTGGAAGACCCCTCCCACTGGCCGTCGCTCAAAACGTTGGAGCGGGCAGCCGCGGCGTTGGGCAAGAAACTGGTGCTGGCGTTCGAGTGATCGGGTTCAGTCCTGCACCCGACAGTGCGGGTCCATGATCCAGCCCTCGAAGGCCAGGATGGCAGGGTCGATGAAGTGGGGGCCGGGCAGACCGAAGTTCTCGTTTCGTTTGGACCAAGCCCAGGCGGCCTGGATCGCGCAGATAAGGCTATCGAGAGAGTCGCCCGTGTCGTCGTCCAGGGCGGCCTTCCGCACTTCGGGAGCCATGGTCGCCGTGAATCCGTACCTTGCGCGAAGATGCGGGCCTTCCATACTCCCGAGTATGGCCTCCCGCCTCTCCCGGCGGGTGCGCCGCAGTTGCGGCCCCATCTTTTTCCGGTTCTCACACTTGTAGCCCGGGCCGTTCGCAATGGCCCGCACGAAAAGGCCGGGATAGGCCTCCACGGCCACCACCGGCGAATCGTTCATCCGCACTGGCACCACGCAGAAATCCCCACGCAGAAACACCTTCACGCCCTCGAAATACATCTTGCCCACTGGGGTATAATACAGGGTCTGCGGGCTCTGGGCCTTGGCCCGGGCGTCGGCCGCCCTTTTGTGCTGCTTGTCCCCGGCCTTGCGGTGGCGCTTGTAGTCTTCGAACAGGCCGACGAACTCCTCCCGCCGTAGAGCGGCGATGCGGGATGCGAAAGCCTCCCAACACGCTGGCCAACCAAGATCCGAGAAAACGGGATTGGCCGCCGAGAGCATCTTATGGGACTGCGAGAAGGGAAAATCGAACCCGGCCACAACAGGACCGGTGTCCAGGAGCAGGCACAGCAGGTTTTCGAATACATCCTCCGCTCGCGCGCCGCCCACGGCGCGCAGGGCTGAAATACTCAACTCCCTCCCGGCAAGCTCTCCTTCCGCCACCACCAGGGGTTTCGTCGCGCAGGGCGCGCTAGTGAAATCCACGCCGTATACACGCATGACTACCTCTGCTCCATTGAACCCGAGACGCTATAACAGGTCCAGGGAACGAAGTTCCCTGGCGGGAGAGTCCAGAGAGGGCAGCGCCCTCTCTGGCCGCCGGAGGCATCTTCACTCTTCCCTCTTCTACTCCGGCTTCAGAATCACCATCCCCATGGGCGGCAGGGTCAACGTGAGGGTATGGCTCCTATGGTGGCTTTCGGTGGCCTCGGCCATCACCCGCCCGGCGTTGCCCACGCCCGAGCCGTGGTACCAATCCGAATCCGAGTTGAGCATTTCGCGCCAGAGTCCGCCCTGGGGCACGCCCACGCGGTAGTTCTCGCGCACCACGGGGGTGAAGTTGAAGCAGGCCAGGACCATGTCTCCACGGTTCTTTCCGAAGCGCAGGAACGACAAAACGCTGGCCTCGGCGTCGTGGAAGTCCACCCATTCGAAGCCCTTGTGGTCGAAGTCGGTCTGGTGCAGGGCGGGCTCGGCCTTGTAGAGGGCGTTCAGGTCCTTGACCCAGCGGCGCACGCCCTCGTGCCCCGGGAACTGCAAGAGGCCCCACTCCACTTCGGCGTCGTGGTTCCATTCGGCGCGCTGGGCCACCTCGCCGCCCTGGAAGAGGAGCTTCTTGCCGGGGTGGGTCCACATGTAGCCGTAGAGCAGGCGCAGTCCCGCGAACTTCTGCCAGTCGTCGCCGGGCATCTTGCCCATGAGCGAGCCTTTGCCGTGCACCACCTCGTCGTGGGACAGCGGCAGCACGAAGTTCTCGTTGAAGGCGTACCAGATGGAGAACGAGAGCTGGCCGTGGTGGTATTTGCGAAATACCGGGTCCTTGGAGAAGTAATTCAGGGTGTCGTGCATCCAGCCCATGTTCCACTTCATGCCGAAGCCCAGGCCGCCGAGGTAGGGCGGGCGCGAGACCATGCCCCAGTCGGTGGACTCCTCGGCGATGGTCTGGATGCCGGGGAAGTTGGTGTAGGCGGCCTCGTTCAGGCGCCGCAGAAGCTCGATGGCGTCCAGGTTCTCCTTTCCGCCGAAGCAGTTGGGCACCCATTCGCCGTCCTTGCGGGAGTAGTCCAGGTAGAGCATGGAGGCCACGGCGTCCACGCGCAGGCCGTCGGCGTGGTAGTGGTCCAGCCAGAAGAGGGCCGAGGAAATGACGAAGGCGCGCACCTCGTGGCGGCTGTAGTTGAAGATGTAGCTCTTCCAGTCGGGGTGGTAGCCCTGGCGTGGGTCCTCATGCTCGTAGAGGTGGGTGCCGTCGAAGAGCCCCAGGCCGTGCCCGTCGGTGGGGAAGTGCGAGGGCACCCAGTCGAGGATGACCCCGATGCCCGCGCGGTGCAGGCTGTCGATCAAGTGCATGAAGTCCTGCGGCGTGCCGAAGCGGCTGGACGGGGCGAAGTAGCCGAGCGTCTGGTAGCCCCAGGAGCCGTAGAACGGGTGCTCCATGACCGGCAGGAACTCCACGTGGGTGAAGCCCATCTCGGCCAGGTAGCCGGGCAGCTGGTCGGCCATTTCCCGGTAGGAGAGCGAGTCCCAGTTGTGGTGGTGGCGCTTCCAGGAGCCCAGGTGCATCTCGTAGACGGACACGGGCGCGTCCAAGGCCTGGCGTTCGGTGCGTTTGGCCATCCAGTCCGCGTCGTTCCAGGAGAAATCCAGGCCCCAGACCACCGAGGCGGAGCGCGGCGGGATCTCCCAGGCCATGGCGAAGGGATCGGCCTTTTCCAGATGCCTGCCGTGCACGCGGGAGGTGATGTGGTACTTGTAGACCGTTCCGGAGCCCACGCCGGGCACGAATCCTTCCCATATTCCCGAGCCGTCCAAGCGCACGGTCATGGGGTGGGCCTTGCGGTCCCAGCCGTTGAAGTCGCCGATGACCGAGACCTTGCGGGCGTTGGGGGCCCACACGGCGAAGAGGGTGCCTTCCCGGCCGTCCACGGTCATGGGGTGGGAGCCCAGCTTCTCGTAGAGGCGGAAGTGTGTGCCTTCCTTGAACAGGTAGATATCGTGGTCGGTGAAGAGGCTCACACCGTGGATGACGCTTGCGGCCATGGGGGCTCCTGGATGCGGTGAAAATATCAGAACCGACAATAGGCCAATTGCCCGGCGAGGGAAAGGGGCGCGGCGGTTCTTTCGGCGAAGCGACGGGGAGGGTCCGGCGTGCGGGGGCTTCAGCCCTGCGCCCAGAAGGGCACGTAGCGGCGGGCGGTCCTGAGCTGGCGGTCCAGCGCGAGCGCGCCGGGGTGGATGGACTCCAGGAAACGCCAGTACTTCTCCGAGTGGTTCAGGTGGACGGTGTGGGCCAGCTCGTGGGCCAGCACGTAGCGGGCGATCTCGGGGGGAAGAAAAAGCAGGCGGGCGTTGAGCGAGATGCCGCCCTTTGCCGAGCAACTGCCCCAGCGGGTGCGTTGCAGCCTCACGCTCACCGTCGAATACGTGAGCCCCGTGCGGCGCGATTCTGCCTCCAGCAGAATCGGCAGCTCGCGCGCGGCCTCGCGCTTGAGCCAGGCGCGCAGGGCCAGCCCCACGGACTCCCGGGCTGCGATGTTGCCGGACACGTCCAGGCTGCGCTCCCCCGAGGCACGCACCCGTACGCCGCCTGCAGGCTCCCTTGCGTCCGGGACGTGTCCCGCCTGTGGCGACACGTCCCGCCGGGCCGCCCCGAAGCGCCCCGCCAGGCGGTAGCGGACCGAGAGCTCCCGCCCCACGGCCCGAAGCTCCACGCTGGCTGGGGGCAGCTCGGCCTCCCGGCGCATGGACTGGGCCCTCTCCAGATGGTGCGTCACCCAGTCCAGCCGGTCGCGCACGATGTCCGGCACGAGCTCCGGGTCGAACCCCTCGGGCGTGACCACGGTGAGCCCGTTGCGGGGCGTGATGACCAGCCGCACCCGCCGGGAGCGGCCCGAGGAGCGCAATTCGTAGGGGGGAAGAAGGGTCGAGGTCGGCGTCACGGTTTGAGTATGGTCCAGGCTTCGCTTGCTGTCAAAAAGGGTATGTCGTATGAAGAAGTCACGCCACATGACGAATTTGTCAATTGCAGCTATTTTGTTGGAGGCTTACCGTGCCGTCGTTTTTTTGCAGCATCCGCATCCCCGTCAGGCTGGCCATCAGCAGCCTGATCTTCGCCCTGCCCATCGCGTTGTTGACCTACTTCACCATAAACGGCCTGGACAAGGACATCACTTTCGCCCGCATGGAGATCACCGGAGACGCCTACCTGCGCCCGCTGGTGAAGCTCCTGGAGCACCTGCCCAAGGCCCAGGAAACCCGCTCGGCCATCGACCAGGACTTCGCGGCCCTCTCCAAGGTCCAGGCCCAGTACGGCGAAGACCTCCGCTTCACCCCGGCGGAGCTGGCCAAGCGCGGGCGGGAGCAGTTCGCGCCCGATGTGGTGGAAAAAGCCTGGCGCGCGGCGCAGGCCAACCCCACCCCCGAGTCCCTGGACGCCGTGGTGGCGGGGGTGCGCGGCATGATCGCCCACGCTGGCGACACCTCCAACCTGATTCTGGACCCTGATCTCGACAGCTACTACCTCATGGACGTGGTGCTCCTGGGCCTGCCCCAGACCCAGGAACGCATGGCCAAGGCCCTGCGCGAAGCCCTTCCCATGACCGGCGGAAGCGACCTATCCCTCCAGGAGCGCAGCACGCTCTCGGTCTACGCGGCCATGCTGCGCGAGTCCGACCTGGACCGCATCGTGGCCAGCGTCACCACCGCGCTCAAGGAGGACGAGAACTTCTACGGCGTGTCCGAATCGCTCCAGGCCAACGTCCCGGCCAAGCTGGAAGCCTACTCCAAGGCGGCGGGAGCATTCGTTTCGGCGCTCGAACGCATGTCGCGCGGCGCCAAGCTCAGGCCCCAGGAGCTTAAGAAGCTCGGCGACGAGGCCCTGGCCGCCAGCTTCGCCCTGTGGGAGACCTCGTCCAAGGAACTGGACGTACTCCTGGAGAAGCGCATCGCCTCCTACCAGGTCAACAAGATGTGGGCCCTGGGCCTCTCCCTGGCGGCCATCACCGTGGCCGGCCTTGGCGTGCTCCTCATCGCCAGGAGCATCGTGGCCCAGCTCAACGGGCTGCGGGCCTACGCCAAGAAGGTGGCGGGCGGCGACCTCGCGGCGCAGCCCTACGCCGGATGCCAGGCGGAACTGGCCGAACTGTCCGCCGACCTCCAGACCATGGTCAAGGAGCTCAGGAGCAAGCTCGGCTACACCATCGGGCTGCAGAAGGCTTTCAAAGTGCCCCTGCTGGTGGCGGACAGCGACTCCAAGGTGACCTTCACCAACCAGGAGCTGCTCGACTTCATCGAGATCGGGGGCGATCCCGAAGCCTGGTACGGACTCACCGTGGCCGAACTGGTGCGCAACGACGCCACCAAGGAAACGGTCATGACCAACTGCCTCAAGAACAACTCGTGCATGTACAAGGCCGAAATCGCCTTCACCACCCGCAAAGGCAACATCCGCCACGCCCTGGTGGATTCCGAGCTCCTCCACGACCTGGACGGCAACGTCATGGGCGTGGTGGGCGTGCTCTCCGACATCACCGACATCAAGCGCCACGAGTCGGAGCTGGAAAAGCGCAACAATTCCCTGGCCCAGGCCGTGGCCACCTCCCAGGAGATCGCCGAGGGGCTCGGGCAGGCCATGCGACGCTTGGCCGAGTGCATCGCCCAGGCCGCCGAAGGGGCCACTCTCCAGAACGAGCGCGCCACGGACACCGTGAACGCCATGTCCGCCATGAACGCCTCGGCCCAGCAGGTGGCCGACCTGGCGGGCGAGGCCGCCCTCTCCGCCGACGAGGCCAAGGGCACCGCCCTGGAGGGCGAGAACATGGTCCGCACGGCGGTGAAGGCCATCTCTTCGGCCCAGGCCCAGATGCTTACGCTTCAGGAAAAGATGCGCGAGCTGGGCTCCCAGGCCGACAACGTGGGCAAGGTGCTCCAGGTGATCGGCGACATCGCGGACCAGACCAACCTGCTGGCCCTGAACGCCGCCATTGAGGCCGCCCGGGCCGGAGACGCCGGGCGCGGCTTCGCCGTGGTGGCCGACGAGGTGCGCAAGCTGGCCGAAAAGACCATGCAGGCCACCCACGAGGTGGGCTCCACCCTGGACGCCATCCGCTCGGGCGCGGCCTCCACCCTGTCGGCCACGGAGAAGGCGGCCACGGAGATCGTGGAATCCACCCGTCTGGCCCAGTCCTCGGGCGAATACCTGGGGCGCATCGTGTCCATCGTGCAGGGCTCCTCGGACCAGGCCAAGGCCATAGCCGAAGCCGCCGGGGACCAGGCCAGGGCCAGCGGCCAGGCCAACCAGGCCGTGGCCGAGATCGAAAGCGTCTCCTCGCGCACCGCGCAGGGCATGGAGGAAGCCTCCGAGGCCCTGGAGGACGTCAACCACCAGGCCACCAGCCTGGAGGAGCTCATCCGGGGCATGCGCAGCTAGCCCGCCCCAGGCGAAATCGCGCCCTCAACGGACGCCCGCCGGGCCCTGCGCGCCCGAGCGGGCGTTTTTCCTTGAAGCAGGGTCGTGGCGCGGGGCGTCCATCCGTGCGGGAAAGTCCGTTGTTGTTTGAGCGAGAGCTTTTGCTTATACAGGCAAAAAAAGGAAGGCCCGATGTTTCCGAAAGAATTGCTGCCTCTTTTCCCCTGGATGGCGGGCTTTTTGGGGCTCATTCTCGGGAGCTTCTACACGGTGTGCGTGCACCGCTACCTCACGGAGCAGTCCATCGTGTTCCCCGCCTCCCACTGCCCGCACTGCAAAGCCAAGCTGCGTTGGTGGGAAAACATCCCCCTGCTGTCGTACATCCTGCTGGGCGGGCGCTGTTCGCACTGCAAAACCCCGATCTCCTGGCGCTATCCCCTCATGGAGGCTCTCAGCTGCGCCTGGGCCGTGGCCGTCGCCGTGAAGTTCGGCCCCGGGCTCACCTGGCTGGCCCTCATGGCCGTGGGCGGGGTGTTCCTGGTGGCCTCGTTCATCGACTTGGTGCTCTTCATCCTACCGGATTTCCTCACCTATCCCGGAGCCGTCCTGGGCGTTGCCACGGGCATATTCGGCTTGGGACTCACCTGGGATCAGAGCCTGCTTGGGGCCGGATTCGGCTTCGGGCTCTTCTGGCTGCTGCGCTTCGTGCACATGCACATCAGGGGCGTGGAAGGGCTCGGACTGGGCGATGTGAAACTCATGGCCATGATCGGAGGGCTCACGGGCTGGATGGGGCTCCCTGCGGCCGTGCTCTTCGCGGCGGTCGGGGCGCTCGCGCTGGCGCCCGTGTTCAGGCTCGCGGCCAGGAGGGAGGCCCAGGGGGAACAAGGACCGATGCGCATTCCCTTCGGGCCGTTCCTGTGCCTGGGGTGCATGGCGGCCCTCCTCTGGGGCGAGGGATTCATGCGGCTGATGGCGGGGAAGATGTAAAGGAAAAGGCCCGGAAGGGGAGGAGAAGAAGCCTCCGGCGGCCAAAGGGCTCCGCCCTTTGGAATCCCCTATCGCTTCGCGCTGTTCGATGTCCGGGCGGACGCGGGCGGGTCAGATGGCCTTGCCGTAGCGCGCCCTGACCTTCTCGATGTAGGATTTCGTCTCGGAGATGGGCGGCACGCCCCCGCACCGGCTCACCGCGCCCGGCCCGGCGTTGTAGGCGGCCAGGGCCAGCTTCACGTTGCCGCCGAACCTGTCCAGCAGCTGGCGCATGTAGCGCGTCCCGGCCTCGATGTTCTTGGAAGCGTCGAAGCTGTCCTTGAGCTTCAAATCCTGCGCGGTCCCCGGCATGATCTGCATGAGGCCCTGCGCCCCCTTGGGCGACACCGCCCGCACCTGGAACCCAGACTCCACTTCCACCATGGCCGTGACCAGCGAGGCGTCCACGCCGTAGCGCCTGGCCTCACGGGCGATGATGGCCGCGATCTGCCCCCGGTCCGCGCCCGCTGGAATGCGGAAATAAAAAAACGGTCTGTAGTCCGCGTTGGACTTGATGTCGGAAAGATGCACCACGCCGGACGAGTCCTGGTAGTGGTATATGGTCTGCGCCTCCGGAACAGCCGGGATGGCCAGAAGAACCAGTGCCGCGGCCAAGGCCGCCGGAATGATTTTCGACATGGGGCTCCCCTCCGCGGATATGGAAGCAAAACACTTGCCAGTCAAGCATTAGCTGTGCATCGCGGGCACGAGAGGAAGCACCATGCTCCGGCTGCGTCGCAATCGTGACGCTCGCCCATGCTGGCGCCTGGGTCTTTACGAATGCGTTGGAACAGCCACCCTACTGCGGTCCGAAGGTGCACCACGGAACAAGGCGGCAGAGTTCAGCGCATGCCGATCTTGGGGATGGAGAAGTTGTACTGGCCCGTGGACGCGCCCGTGGACACCTGGAATCCGAACACGAAGAACTGGAACATGGTGTGTTCGGCTGCCGTCATGTAGACTGTGTACTGAATGGTTGGCGTCGCACCCGCGTAATCCGTGGAGATGTCGTTGCATCCAACCCCGGTGCAGTTGTGCCACGTCTTAATGACATAGGCGTACATGTTGTAGTGCGCATCGGTGGAGACCGACGACACCACCGAGCTTGGCCGGATCACCTCGATGCGCACAGGGACGGGGCTGGCCGTGCCCACCATGTTGGTCCTGGTTATGGACAACAGGCCCGGGCGCCCCGAGCCTCCGGGATCGTTGTCGGTCCCGTCGGGGTTGAAGGGCCTGTAGTCGGTCTTGTCGTTGGCGTAGCCCAGGTTATGCACGTTGTCGTCGAAGCCGTAGTAGGACGACGTGGCGTAGGAGTTGGTGGGCGCCGCGGCTGCGGTGGTGATGGTCCAGGTGCTTCCCCAGAAGATGTTGGCGATGTGGTGGTTGTCCGGATCGTTGCGCCCGTCGCTGCTCACCGTGGGGGAGCCGGAGTGCCCGCTGTTGGTGTAGATGTCGAATTCCACCCCCATCTTGGGCGGACGTATGCCCAGGCCGTTGCCCCAGTAGGGGTAGCCCGGTCCGGCGTAGCCCAGGAACGATCCGTGGGACACGCCTGCTGGCGGCCCTCCCGCGTCGCGCGGGGTGTTCCAGGTGCCGTTCTTGATGGAGAACACGAATCCGTCGGCGGCGGAGCCCGAAGAGATGCTGTAGGTGAAATACACCCGGAAGCCGTTGAGCAGGCTGCCTATGCCGTTGGTGAAGTTGGCGCTGGCGATGGAGTTGCCGCTCCCCGCGAACCTCGGGTCGAAGCTGATGCCGGCTGTGTAGTCGTTGAGCGAGCTGGCGTTGACGGACACGCCCGTGGGCGTGGCCACGGCCGTGCCGGGCTTGGACTGGACGATGTAGATGCCCGTGCCGCTGTTGGGGGCGTTGATGACGTTGGTGACGGAGTAGTTGGCCTCGAATTTCGTGCCCGCGTTCACGGTGCCCACGGAAGTGACCACGTAGTCGTAGGCGTTGGACGCGCTGACCGACACGGAAAGGGTTATCTTCTGGTTGGTCGGAAGCCCCGTGGTGATGACCCGTCCGTCGAGGGTGGTGAGCGCGTTGTTGGTGGCGCCGCTCAGGATGTCCGAGGCGTAGTTGCTGGCGTAGTTCATGCCGGATTCGGCCAGCAGGCGGGCCTGGGTGTCGAAGGTGAGCATCATCTCGTTTTTGCGGGCCGTGGAGAAGATGTTCAGGACGGCCCCGGACAAGGCCGCGATGATGGTGATGGCGGCAATCACCCAGATCAGTGAAAAGCCCCCCTGGTTTCCGACGCCGCTGGATTCATGCCTGTTCATGGCTCTGGCCTCGATCTATTGGAAGCGCTGCGTATTCAGCTCGATCTTCGCCGTGTACGTCTTCGTCACCGTGATCCTGGCCCCCTTCACCTGCACCGAGAGCGAGATACCCACGGGAACGGCGGGGCTGGTCGTATAGTTGGGGGCCGTGACCGCGAACCCCGTCCCGGAGACGACGTTGTTCAGGAGCGTATTCCCGTTGAGCTGCAGGTTCGTTCCCGACAGCTGGATGGTGGATTGCGTCGCGTCCGTGCGGTAGTAGTACGTTATGCTGGAGGCCGCGAACGTATAGGCCCGCTTGGTGTCCATGTTGGCTATCTCGTGCGTGATTCGCGTGAGCGCTCCCTGGATGTTCTCCTCGGCAGCGGACACGTTGCGCTCCTGTATCATCCCCTCGACGATGTTGAAGAGAATAGCCAGGCTCCCGGCCGCGACCATGCTCAGGATCACCAGCGTGATGATCACCTCCAGAAGGGTCGCCCCCCGCTCGGATATTCTCTCTTTTTTCATAACTGCTTCGTGAAGACGTACGTCACGCTCTGCCCGGAGGCGTTGTCCTTGATGGTCACCTTGAGGGCGGTGTCCAGATCCGTCGGATCGAACTTGAAGGTGTTGTCCTTGGTGATGGTCTGGCTCGAGCTGAGCCCGTAATTGCCGCTGGCTATCCTGGTGTTGAGCTGCGACAGGTCGTGCAGGTACGTGCCGTTGCTGTTGTAGTCGGCCACGATGCTGGCCATGATGGTCTGCACGCTGAGCGGCGTGTTCATGAAGCCGAAGGGATCGGTGCCGCGCGTCACGCTCGGCTTGAAGAAGGGAACCACCATGGCCGCCATCACCGAGATCAAAATGAGGGTGATGATCAGCTCGATCAGGGTGAATCCGCTCGTTTTCATGCGCCCCCCTTTCACGGAACGAACCCTGTGCCCGTCGTGATCGTCACGGGGCTGGAGGGGTAGCCGGTCACCGCGTAGGACAATGTCCCCGTAGGCTGGCCCCGGTTGTCGAAGGTGGTGGTGCCCGCCGCGACTCCGGCGGTGGTGAAGGCGATGGTGTAACTTGTCGGGGTCGCTGTGTTGCGCTGCACGGTGAGGGTGGAGCCGGCCACCTGGAGCTGCCAGGTGTATATGTCCGACAGGGCCCGGGTGCGGACGTAGCGCAAGGTGGACTTGAGGGTCTCGGCGTCGGAGATGGCGTCGGCGTTCAGGTTGGAGAAGCGCGGCAGGGCCACCGCCGCAAGAACCCCGATGAGGATCAGGACGATGGTCAGCTCTTTGAGGGTCACACCCTTCTGGCCGTCGAAATTTCTGCTGTCCTTGCGAGGGGTCATGGTTTTCGCCTTTGGGGCTCGCTTACACCCTGCTCGTCCCGCATCCGGCCATCCGGACCGGCCCTCTGCCTGTTTACAAGCCGCTTACGCTCTCACGATACTCTCCCTGCTCGAATCCGCCAAGGTCCCTCAGCGCACTCAAGCCGGGCGGAACCATCTGGTCCCGCCCGGCTGAAGCTTTCAGTCTGTGCCGTCAGGCTGGGCTGTTACTGAAGGGTGATGGTCTTGACCGTCGGATCGGGCACCAGGGCCTTCACCTTGGCCACCTGCCCGTTAATCGGGTCGGGAGCGGTGGCCAGGGTCACGGTGATGCCGCTGGCGGCGGCAGTGTAGGTCACGGTGAAGTCGCCCACGGTGGTGTAGCCGGGCACCGACAGGTTGGTGGCCAGGGTGGCCATGTCAGAGAAGGTGCCCTTCAGCAGTTCCTGGGAGTACTCCATGGTCACGTTGGAGGCGCCGGCGGCGATGGCGCCCTGAATGGCGTTCTTCGCAGCAGAGGTCTGCATGTCGAGGTACTTGGGGATGGCCACGGCGGCCAACATGCCGACGATAACCAGGACGGCGATAACTTCGATCAGGGTGAAGCCGCTTTGAGCCTTGCCGGTGTTGATGGTGCGGGTGGTGGTGTTCATGACTGTTCCTCCAAAAGAGTGTTGTGAAATTTGTGTCCGCCTCCCCCGAGGCGTCCCTCTCCTTGCCCTTTCGCCCCTGGAAGGCGTTTGTCCGCTTGGGCATCGTCGCCGGTTTGCCGTGCGCCGATGCTAGCCATAAAGCATTCGCCGTGCCAACTTCGCAGCGACACAGCTAACATATTGAAGTAAAACAATTTGATGCTCGATCGCGCAGCTAGTTGCGCGATATATACCCTCTGTTTCCTCCAATTCGCGGAGGCCGGGCAACATGCCTCGGTGCTTCGACAATCCCCCTTGCACCACGCTTGCGCACGAAAATGAAGCCATGCCGGGGGTTACCGATGCAGGGCCGGCTTCAGGCCTGTTCGGCGTTACAGGCGAAAATTTCGCAGGACTTCGCATTCTTGGAGCCTCAAATTTTCGGGAATTGGGGGCGGGCAAAGACGTCCACGCGCAACGAGAGCAGGGTTTTCCGAGAGGATGCCGAGCCAGCCCTGCGGAAACACAAGAAATAAACAACAATAGACTGTCAGCGGAGGGTGAAAATTTAACTGTTTTATCGCCTCGTGACCGCCCGGAGCTTCCGGGCCAGGGCCGGTTACCGGGTGTGGGAAGGCGGGACGGAGGGCTCGGGGACCAGACAGGCGAAGGCGATTCGGAGCCAGGCTTCACGCCCGCCGCCGAATCCTGGCCGTTTTAGGAGGCAGCCCTTTCAGAGAAGGTCAGTTACGCTTGTACGAGGCAGGGTCCACACCGTACTTCTTCACCCGATGCCAGAGGCTGCGCTCCTTGATGCCGAGTATCTCGGCAGCGCGCACCTGCACCCCGTTGCACCTGACCAGGGCGGCGATGATGAGCCCCTTCTCGATCTCCTCGAGGCGTTCGTCCAGGTCCTTGGCGCGGCTTTCGGGCATGATCGGCAACTGCGGCTCCGAGGCCGACACCAGGCGCACCTGGGACGGAAGATGCTCGGCCAGGACGACCTCGTGCTCCCCGGCCAGCACTGCGGCGCGCTCGAGGGTGTTGCGCAGCTCACGCACGTTGCCGGGCCAGGCGTAGGCCATGAGCAGCTGCAACGCCTCGGTGGCGATGGTGAGCCCTGGCCCGAAGCGCTCCAGGAAATGCGTGGCCAGCAGCGGGATGTCCTCCGGGCGCACCCGGAGGGGCGGCAGCAGCAAGGGGAAGACGTTGAGCCGGTGGTAGAGGTCCTCGCGGAACTCGTTTTTGCCGATCATCTCCTGGAGGTTCTTGTTGGTGGCCGCCACCAGCCGGACGTTGAAGCGCACGGGTTTGTCCCCGCCCACCCGCTCGGCCTCGCCGTTCTCCAGGGCGCGAAGGATCTTGGCCTGGGTTTCGATGGGCATGTCCCCGATCTCGTCCAGGAAGAGCGTGCCCCCGCTGGCCTGCTCGAACTTGCCCTTCTTGGCCGCGATGGCCCCGGTGAAGGCCCCCTTCTCGTGCCCGAAGAGCTCGCTCTCCATGAGTCCGGGGGGGATGGCCGCGCAGTTCACGGCCACGAAGGGCTTGTCCTTGCGCTTGGAGTGGGCGTGGACGGTGTTGGCGAACAGGTCCTTGCCGGTGCCGGATTCGCCGGTGAGCAGCACCGTGGCGTCGGAGGGGGCCACCTTGGCCACCTGGGCCAGCACCCCACGCAGGGCCCGGCTCTCGCCGATGATTTCAGGGAAGAGCGCCTTGGCGTCCAGGCTCTCCAGCACGTGGGTGACGTGCTCGAACATCTTGTCCAGGGCGTCGATCTCGGCACCCCGGGCCCTCTCCATCTTTTCGGCGGGCTCCTTGAGCATGGGCAGGTTCTTGGCCCGGCCCAGGAACTGCTTCACGGGCCTGAGCACCAGCCTGCCCAGCAGCATGGCCACCCCGAACACCGTAAGCCCGGTCCCGGCAGCAGAGGCGTAGCCGAACTGAACCCTGGTGAGCCCCGCCAGGTAGCCGAGCTCCCGGACGGCCGTCAGCCCCAGGACGAACAGCGCAGCAAGCCCGCCCAGGATGAAGGGGATGAGCACCCCCAGGGAGATGTCCACGCGCATTCGCTGGAACATTCATTTCACCATCTTGGTCATGTCCCACATGGGCATGTAGATGGCCAGGGCGAAGAAACCCACCACTCCGGCCAGGCCGAGGACCAGAATGGGGTTGATGGCGGCTGACAGGCTGGCCACGGCGTAGGCCACCTCGTCGTCGTAATGGTTGGCCACGGCCTGGAGCATCTCCTCCAGGTTGCCGGACTCCTCGCCCACGGAGACCATGTTGATGACCATGGGAGTGAAATGCTTGGTGTGGCGGAAGGGCGGGGCCAGGCCACGGCCTTCCTTGAGCTGCTCCTTGATCTGGGCGAATTCGAGGGCGATGGCCGCGTTGCCGATAGTGCCGCCCAGAATGTCCAGGATGGCGAGCACGGACACGCCGCTGGCCTGGAGAATGGCGAAGATGGCCGCGAACCGGGCCATGGCGGCCTTGGTGAACAGCGGTCCGAACACGGGCACCCGCAGCCAGAAGCGGTCCCAGACGAGCCTGCCGCGCTCGGTCTTGAGCACCCTGATGAACCCCCAGATGAAGGCGATGACCCCCACCAGCACGAAATACCCGTAGTCCGCGAAAAAGTTGTACATGTTGATGGCGATGACCGTGGGCCAGGGAAGCTCGATCTTCGCGTTGGCGAAGATGCCCACGAACTTGGGGATCACGAAGGTCAGGAGCACGTAAAACGCCAGCGCCAGGACGATCACCACGGTGATGGGGTATTGCAACGCGGAGTTGATGTCCGCCTTGACCTTGTGCTCGTGCTCGATGAGGTAAATGAGCCGGTGCAGCACCTCCGGCAGCGCTCCGGACTCCTCGCCCGCCTTCACCATGTTGCGGTACAGGTTGGAGAACACCTTCGGGTGGGCCGAGAAGGCCTCGAAGAGCGTCTTTCCCTGCTTGATGTCGGCGTTCATCTCGCCGCATATCCGCTTGAGCTTCAGGTTCTCGGACTGCTCTTCGAGAATCCTGAGTATGTCCAGGATGGAGATGCCCGCCTGCATCATCGTCCTGAACTGCTTCGTGAACAGGATGATTTCCTTGACCTTGACCTTGGTCAGGTCAACCTGCTTTTCCGCCCACCACGCGGAAAGCCCCGCCGGCCGAGCCCCCTGGGTGATGGACACGGGAATGTAGCCCATGGACAAAAGCTTGCGTTGGGCGCTTTCGGCCGAGTCCGCTTCCAGCGTTCCCGTGACCGTACGGCCGGTTTCGCTCAGAGCCTGGTAGGAAAAGGAGGGCATCGCGTTATTTGAGGATGACTCTGAGTCCCGAGGGAGTCTTTTCCACCTGCGGCCGGACAGGCCCGACCGAGGCGTCCTTGAGATAGACCGCCACCCTCAGCTTATCCGGATGAACGGCGCTGCGCACTTTGTCAATACGTTCCGAGCCCACGGGCAGCTCCCGGTCCGCGCGGCGCTCCCAGTTGCCGGGGAGATCCACCAGGATTCGCGCGGGGTTGGGCTTGAATCCGGACTCGAAACGGTCAACGGGATAATCGGTAAGTATTTCCAACGTCTCCACGCCGTCCACGGCCGAGAGCCGCACCCCGGTGAAGCGGGGCGGCCCCTGCTCGCGCGGGGATTTCGCCCCGGAAGGCTCGCCTGAGGGCTGCATGGCGGCCTCGGAGGCCGGACCGCCAGGCTGGCCCAACTGGCTGGACAGGGCGGCCGCGGATTCCTGCGCAGGCGCGCCCGTCTGGGCCGCGTTCCCCGGCTGCCCCTGTTGGTCCTGCTGGCCGCTCGCGCTCGGCGTCACCGGGCCGGAAACGCCCCGGGAGTCCCCGGCCAGGGCGTCCTGCTGCGACGCGTCCTGGGCTTGCGGCGCTGGTTTCGGCGGGGTTCCCGGGCCGGACACCGCGCCCCCCCCTGCGGAACTGTCCGCTGTGGTTGCCCCGGCACCACCCTGGGCTGCGCCCTTGTCCCGGTCCGGGCGGAACCAGGAAGCCACATCCGGCAGGGATATTCCGGCCACGGCGCCCTTGAGGCGGCGTAGGTCCAGGCTGTCGCCTCCGAAGTACATTCCGGCTCCGGCAGCCAACACGAGAAGCGCCAACACGGCGGCCGCCGTCCTGGGCCAGCGCCTGCGCCTGGGCAGGCCCAGGGTGCGCCAGCGCATGCAGCTGCGCACCACGCCCCAGGTGACGCGGGGGCGCTCCTTGATGATCACCGCCAGAAGCGCCTGATGGCACAACTGCACGATCTGGCGCGGAAAGCCGTCCGTGGCCAGGTACACCGCCAAAAGCGCCCAGAAGCTGAAGAGCCCCTCGGGGGAGATGTCCTTGGAGCACATGGCCAGGCGGGCCTGGATGAGCTCGCGGGTGTCCTGGAAATCCAGGGGGCCGATGCGGAAGCGCAGGTTCACCCGGTCGGCCAGGTTGGCCTTGGCCTCCAGGATGGGCTCGAACTCCAGCTGCCCGAAGATCACGATCTGCAGGAGCTTGTGCTCGTTGGTCTCGAAATTGAGCAGCTCGCGCAGGATCTCCAGGCATTCGAGCGACATCTTCTGGCCTTCGTCCACGATGAGGGCCACCAACTGGTCCTCTTCCACGGCAAGGCCCCAGAGGGTGTTCTTGATGTGCTCGCGCAGCTGCCAGTCGCTGGCGGCCCGGGCCTCCCCTCCATCCATCCCGAAGCAGCCGCAAAGATAGACCAGAAACTCTCGCGCGTCCGAAAAGGACGGGTCCAGCACCAGATGGGTCACCACCCCCTGGCGCTCCCCCAGAAGGCGGATGAGCTGGCGGCACAGGGTGGTCTTGCCCGTTCCCACGTGCCCGGTGACCACGCACAGGCCGCGCTTCAAACGCAGGGCGATCTCCAGGGCCTGGAGGCATTCCCGGTGCTGCTTGGTGCGGTAGAACAGGTCCGGGTCCGGCGAGTTGGAAAAGGGCTCGCGGCGCAGATTCAAGAGTTCGAAATAACGCATGTCAGCCGCCGACCCTCCCTGTCTGCGGCGCGGACGCGGGCGGCCCCATGGGGATGGGCTGTCTATCAGGCGACCTGGACGGACCGGATTGCCCGGTGGGTGCGCCCGGCGCGGAAGGGGCCAGTCCGGGCGGCGGCGGGGCGGAGGGCTGCTGGGAAGGGCTCTTGAGCACCGTGGGGGTGATGAACACCAGGATGTCCTGCTTGGTGCTGTCATTGTTGGTGTTCTTGAATAGGTAGCCCGCCCCGGGGATGTCCTTGAGGCCGGGGAATCCCTGCTCGCTCTTGGTCTTGGAGTGCTTGGCCAGGCCGGAAATGATGATTGTCGCCCCGTCCTCAACGATGAGGGTGGTGTTGGTCTCCTTCTTGCGGATGGGGGGGTTGCCCTGCACCCATTGGCTCTGGTCGGTGACCACCTCGTCGTTCTTGATGATGAGCTTCATGCGCACGTTCTTCTCGTCGATGACGTGGGGAGTCATCTCCAGGCGCAGCACGGCGTCGATGAACTGCACGTTGGTGCCGTTCTGGGACACGGTGACGTAGGGAACGCGTTCGCCGTTCTCGGTGAAGGCCATGTCGTTGTCCAGGGTGGTGAGGGACGGCTCGGAGACGATGTTGAGCTTGCCCTCCTTGGCCAGAGCGGTCAGCTGCATCTGCAGGATGTTGCCGTTCAGCAAGCCCCACATGAAGTTGAGCGCCGTGCCCTGGGCGCCCAGGCCCGTGCCCGACCCGTTGATGGAGGCCGGATAGTTGAAGGCGTAGCCGTAGCTGGAGGGTCCCAGGCCGTAGATGGGGGTCAGGGTCCGGGTGCCGTCGGTAGCCACGGAGACGTTGTTGCCGGAAAGCACGTAGCCGCGGTTGCCGTTGGCGTCCGGCTGGGTCTTGAAGAAGCCGCCCCACTGGAAGCCCAGGTCGAAGAGCGATTCGCGCGAGGCCTCCACGATGAACGCCTTGAGGTGCACCTGCAGGCGCGGTTCGTCCAGCTTCTCAACGAGCTTCACCAGCATCTCGGCGTGCTCGCGGGTGGCCTGGATGATGATGGAGTTGGAGTGCTTGTCGGCGACCACCAATCCCTTGATCTTGCCGGCCAGCTCGTCCGAGCCGCCCGGCGCGCCGCCCGGCGCGGCCCCCGGCGCCGCTCCAGGTGCGCCGGCCGGAGCCGTGGACGAGGCCAGATACCCCTTGAGGGTCTTTTCCAGCTCCGTCACGTCGGCGTAGTTCACCTGTACCTTGGCCGTGACCACCGGCTCCACGGTCTTGAGCTTTTCGTTCTGGGTCATCTTCTCGGCCACGGCCTTCTTCATCTCGTTCTGGCCCTTCATGTCCTCGAGGGTCATGACCCGGATGATCTCGCCGTCCCAGTCGTAGGAGAGGCCGTTGGCGTTGAGGATGGAGTTGAACGCCTGATCCCAGGGCGTCTCGCTGACGTTCAGGTTCACCTTGTATTTGCCCTGGCTCTCGGGGGCCTGCAGCGAGGCCGACAGGATGATGTTCTGGTTGGCGATGCGCGCCATGGAGCGCAGCACGGCCTGGAGATCGGTATTGTAGAAGTTGAGCGACACGCGCATGACGGGCAGGTTGCGCTTAGGGACGTCGGCGGCCTTGCCGTCGCCCTTCACCTGCAGCTGGGAGAAATCCACCTTGCGCGGTTCGGGAGTGTAGGTCTTGTCCTTGGTCTCTTCGGCCAGGTTCTGCCATTTCTCGATGAAGGGCTCCTTCTCCGGTTTCTTGGCGCAGGCGGCCAGACCGGCGATCAGAACGGCCGCCAGCACGATATGCAGAACCGGAACCCTCGGACGCATCATGTGGTTCATTCTCTGTTTCCTTGGCGCTTCTCGCCGCGCCTTCCCTAATGGCCCGCGAAGAAGCTGGGGTCCTGATAGGGGATGCGTACCTTGTTCTTGCGGACGAGGCCCTGAAGCACTACGGCCTCGGGCGAAATCTCGGACACCTCGAATCCGCCGCTCTCCAGCTGCTCGCCCACCTGGTATTCCCGGCCGTTGATCACAGCCAGGCTGCGCTCGCCCACGCGTACGAAACCGGTGAAATGGAACTTGTCGCGGTCCACCTGGGCCTCGGGATCGGGCGGTTTGGGCGACAGGGGGTCGCGGGGCCAGGGCTTCTGGGCGTTGTTCACGGCCTGTATCTCGCGCGGGGAGAGCTGGATGCGCTCCAGCGACTGCAGCTGGGATTCGGCCGCCTTCTTGGAGTCGGCCAGTTGCTGGGGCGTCATCTCCGGCGACCGGGGCGCGGACGACGGCCAGAGCAGGTACACGGCCGCCACCAGAATGGCCGCGCCCATGCCCCCCAGGAGAATTTTTTCGCGCTTCGAGACGTCCATGCCCTACTCCGCCGCCAGCCAGACCTTGACGGTCACGTCCCGGGGTCCGCTTCCGGGCTGCAGATTGAATGATTCGATGTTCTCGTAGCTGGGCATCATGGCCAGCTCGCCCAGGAAAGTCCGTATCTGCTCCAGGGTGCCCCGCACGTGGATGTTCACCGCCAGGAACTTGGAGCCCTTGCCCAGGGAACCCGGGTCCGGGGTCACGGACTGGACCTCCAGCCCGGTCTTCACGATGAATTGGGCCAGGGAGTCGGTGAGTTCCGAGACGTCCTTCTGTCCCAGGCTCTGCCTCTCGGGAAGCTTCGGGGCGGCGGCCCCTCCGGCTTTGGCGATGGCCAGCATTTTCAAATAGATGGGATGAAGCGCCCCCTGCTCCTCAATGCGGAAGCGGGTCTGCTCCATCTGCCGGTCAAGGTCCTGCAGGCTTTTCTGCATGGGCAGGATGCCCAGCAGCACGAACAGCACGAGCACTCCCGAGCCGATCAGCAGGTACAGGGCGGTCTTGGGCGGCAGGCTGCCGAAGCCGGAACGGGGAGCCATCAGCGCCTCACCTGGCAGGTCAGAGTGAATCTCAGAACGTCCTCCCCGGCCGCGGTCAGTTCCAGGGAACGCTTGCTCACGGACGGCTCGCCCAGGAGGGGCGAGGTGCGCAGGCGCACCAGATACGCCGACAGAAGCGATTCGAGTATCTGGCTGTCGCCCTTGACGTATCCTTCCAGGGTCAGGGTGTCCAGATTCTCGCGGGTGTTCGGCTTGAGGCCGGGCTTGGGCTGGCCCGGCTTGGCCTGGGCGTCCTGGGCGGCCCCGAGCTGGGGCTGTTCGTCAGGGGTGCCCAGGTCCAGGGTCACGTTGAAGAGCCGGACGTTCTCCGGGGTGAGATCGGTCACGTCCCGCAGCACGGCGGAGGCCAGGTTGCGGGCGGCGAAGCGGCGCATGTTGTCCACGGACTGGCGCACCTTGCTGCCGGTGCCCAGAAGAAGCGGCATGTCCACGAGAGGCTGGTACTCCCCGAGCCGGCGTTCCAGGGCGCTCAGTTCCTCGCGCTTCCAGTACGCCTGGGTCTGCTGCCAGACGAGCACCCCAAGCATGGATACGGCCGCGCCCAGCCAGCACAGGGCCACTATCTTGTTGAGTCCGGCGACGCGGTCCTCCTCCTCCTTCTGCTTGTATGTGTAGAGGAGGTTGCAGGCGGAGCGGACGGCCCAGGTCAGGCCCAGCACCAGGCTGTAGGGCAGGCGTTCGGCCAGGGTCAGCGAAGGGGCGGCGATCTGGAGCCTGCCCAGGTTGTCCGGGGACAGGGGGTCCAGGTGCGAGCAGGGCACGCCGAGCTTTTCGGAAAGGTGATCCAGAAGTCCCGGCTCGGCCCCCAGGGGGCCGCTCAGGATTAGGCTGCCCACCTGCTCGTTGCCCAGGGTGACGGCATGGTGGGAGAAGGTCATCTGCACCTGGCGCAGCAGGCGTTCCCAGGCGGGCTTGAGCATCTCCAGGATGTCCCCGCTGGAGAAATCGCGCCCCGGATGCCCCGGGGGAAGCCCTTCGCGGCCGCCGGCCAGGTTCTCGAGCAGCAGCCGGGCCTCGTCCACGGAAAGTCCCTTGGGCCGGACCGTTTCGGCCGGGGCCCCGCCGTCCATGGATTCGAGCTCGATGGTGATGGCGGGCGAGAAGACCGGCTCCTCCGGCACCACTGCCACGGCCTCGCCGGGCTGCGGCTCGGGTTCCGCCTTTGGTGCGCTCGGGGTGTATTCCTTGGATTCGTCCGACAGGGCCTGGGCCATGGCCGAAAGCCCGCCCTTGAGCACGCGTACGAACTGGAGTGCGCCGCCTCCGAAAATTTCCAGGCGGGAGTAATCGCCGCCCAGGTGCAGGCAGGCCCTGGTCTGGCCGCCGTTTTCCACCCAGCCGCCGCGCAGCAGGTCGCGCATGGCGATGGAGGGCAGGGTCAGTCCCGCCAAGGGGTAACCCGCCTGGAGGAACAGGTTGCGCAGCTTCTCGAACTCCTCGCGCTTCACCGTGTAGGCCAGCACGGAGAGCTTGGGCGCCCCCTTTTCCATGATCTCGCCTTGGAGCTCGTAGTCGAAAACCACCTCGGCGTCGTCGAAGGCGGCTTCCTTCCTGGCGGTCCAGTAGATGGCGTTGGTGAGCTGTTTCTTGCCGGTCTTGGGCACCTGCAGGAAGCGCAGGTCCGCGCTCTCACCGGACACCATGGCCCAGACGTCGGCGTCGGCCTTGCCCAGGAACTCCTTGAGGGCCAGGCGCAGCACCAGGGAAAGTTCCGGGGCGTCTGGCCCCTGTTCGGGGATGGAGACCGTCTTGAATTCCAGGGAGCGGGCGCGCCCCGACGCCAGGGTGAGCTTGACCATGCGCACCTGGCTGTCGGTCACTTCCACCCCGATGCGCACGTTCTTGGAGCTTGCCTGCGCCACACCGCCCTTTTTCCACGGCACGGTAAAGCCCCAGCGCGATTTCGGCGCCAACGGCTGCGGCGCGGGAGAGTCCCCCCCGCCACCCTTCTTTCCCGTGCCCCGGATCAACTCCAGGAGCTTTTCGGTGGACGATGCTTTGGGAGATGTATCCACTGCCGAACGCTCCGATCCATTTTGCCTGTCGTTTGGTTTTATCGATGGCGATTTGCAGGAAAAAGTCAAGTGTTCATGTGTCTCCGCAATGTAAATTCCAATGCCTGGGCACCGTATTGGAACCCCTTCCGCACGCACCGGACAGGCCTCGGAACCATGTGGCAGCTCGTGTGTCCGTCCCGTTCATGCAAAGCACAAATTCATGCCGTCTGGGGGAAAGTCCATGCTGCTCCATGCGATGATGCTCGATGAAGCGGCCGTTGACGGGCATTTCGCTTCCCGGCCTCCATTTTTTGAAGACATCCCCGCATGGCCATCACCCGCAGCGCCGTATCGTCACTGCAATTGTTCCGGCGCACCTTCGACGCAAGAGACCCCCGGCTTGATTACAGATTGGAAATGAACCGCAGAAAGCGACGATCACGCGCGGCCCGGGCCGCGCGAACTCCCATTGGACTGGCGGCCTCAATGGTGTATAGTCCCGGACAAGAATCACACGGGGGGGAGCCCATGGCCCAGATCGACGCCTTTTTTTCCATGATGAACGAACTGGGTGCCTCGGACCTGCACCTGTCCAGCGGCTCCCAGCCCATCATCAGGCTGCA
This sequence comes from Fundidesulfovibrio terrae, assembly GCF_022808915.1. NCBI lineage: Bacteria > Pseudomonadati > Thermodesulfobacteriota > Desulfovibrionia > Desulfovibrionales > Desulfovibrionaceae > Fundidesulfovibrio > Fundidesulfovibrio terrae. Next base: position 457,537 of record NZ_JAKZFS010000001.1, on the reverse strand, counting down.
CGGCGTGCTCCAGCGGGTGAAGTTCAAGCTGCTCGACCATGAGGACTTGAAAAAGCTCCTCTACGAGATCACTCCTGAGCCCAAGATCAAGGAATTCGAGGAGACCGGCGACGTGGACTTCGCCTACGCCGTGCCAGGACTCTCGCGCTACCGCGTGAACTTCTTCCTGCAGAGCCGGGGCATCGCGGCGGCCTTCCGCACCATCCCCGAACGGGTGCTCTCCCTGGAGGAGCTGGGCATGCCCCCCATCCTCAAGGAGTTCTGCAAACTGCCCAAGGGCCTGGTTCTGGTCACGGGCCCGACCGGCTCGGGCAAGTCCACCACCCTTGCGGCCATGATCGACTTCATCAACACCCAGCGCCAGGAGCACATCCTCACCATCGAGGACCCCATCGAATTCCTGCATCAGCCCAAGAACTGCCTCATCAACCAGCGCGAGGTGGGGCGCGACACCAAGAGCTTCACGTCCGCCCTGCGCGGGGCCCTGCGCGAGGACCCCGACGTCATCCTGGTGGGCGAAATGCGCGACCTGGAAACCATCCGCCTGGCCCTGGAAGCCGCCGAGACCGGCCACCTGGTGTTCTCCACCCTGCACACCATCAGCGCCTCAAAGACCGTGGACCGCATCATCGAGGTCTTCCCCGGCGACCAGCAGGAGCAGATCCGCTCGGCACTGTCGGAGTCGCTGCGCGGCGTGGTGGCCCAGACGCTCTTCAAGCGCGTGGACAAGCCCGGCCGGGCCGCCGCCCTGGAGATACTGGTAGCCCTGCCCTCAGTGCGCAACCTCATCCGCGAGAAACGCACCTTCCAGATCAACTCCGTCATCGAGACCGGCAAGAACCAGGGCATGCAGACCCTGGACGAAGCCATCATGGAACTCCACACCGCCCGCAAAATCTCCGCCGAGGACGCCTACAACAAGGCCGTCCAGAAGTCGCGCTTCAAGGAACTCCTGCCCCAGCCGCCCAGCGGCCTGGACGAATAGGCCAAAGCCCATGCTCAGATCGCACTTCGACCACCTGATCGGCCTGGCCCTGGCCCAGGCCCCCTCGCTCTCGGACATCCTCTTCACCGTGGGCAAGCGTGTCCAGGCGGAGCAGCACGGTGAACTGAGGGACATGGACCTGCCCATCGGCCCCCTGGTGGCCCGCCAGACCGAAGCCATGGCCCAGGTGCTCATGGGACGCAGCGTCAGGCTCTACCGCGACCTGGTGGTCAAGGGTTCCTGCGACCTCTCCTACGAGCACCCCTCGCGCATCCGCTTCCGCGTGAACATCTTCTGGCAGCGCGGGTCCATCGCCCTGGTGCTCAGGCAGCTCTCCTCCCAGGCCCCCACCATGGCCCAGTTGAACCTCCCGGCCCTGTTCTCGGACATGGCCAAGGAAAAGTTCGGCCTCATTCTCGTCACCGGCGCCACCGGCACGGGCAAGTCCACGTCGCTGGCCGCGCTGATCGACGAGATCAACGAGAAAAAGGCCGTGCACATCGTCACCCTGGAGGACCCCGTCGAGTTCGTGCACCCCCACAAGCGCGGCACCGTGAACCAGCGCGAACTGGGCCAGGACTTCGACAGCTTCGCCTCGGGCCTGCGGGCCGCCTTGCGCCAGGCCCCCAAGGTGATCCTGGTGGGCGAAATGCGCGACCGCGAGACCGTGGAGACCGCCCTCCAGGCCGCCGAGACCGGCCACCTGGTGCTTGGCACCCTGCATACCTCGGACACCGGCCAGACCATCAACCGCATCATCGGCATGTTCGATTCCAGCGAAGAGCAGCTCATCCGCCAGCGCCTGGGTGCCAGCCTCAAGTTCGTGGTGTCCCAGCGGCTCATGCCCAAGGTGGGCGGCGGGCGCGTGGCGGCCTTCGAAATCCTGCGCAACAACCTCCAGGTGCGCGAGCTCATCTTAACCGGCGAATCCGGGGACAAAACATACTACGGCGCGGTGGAGTCCGGCTCCACTTTCGGCATGTTCACCTTCGACCAGTACCTGCTTTCGCTCTACGAGAAGAACCTCATCGACCGGGACACCGCCCTGGCCAACGCCACGGACCGGGCCAAGCTGACCCTGGCCATCGACCAGGTCCGCCTGGCCCGGGGCGAAAAGGTCTCGGACCTGGGCGAACTCAAGCTGGACCTGGACTACAACAGCGGAAACGGCGGGGAGGACGGGCAATGAACGCTCAGCGCCCCGTGCCCGGCGGACATTTCGACCCTGAACTGGGGTCGCGGGGCGGCGCACCCGCCCGGAGGGAAGACGCATGAACGGCCAGCAACCGGCCATCGAGCCTGAACTGATCCCCTACGGCATGAAGGCGGTGCTCCTGTGCCTGGACGACGGTCCCTGGCACGAAGGCGCGAAAGCCTATTTCACGGCCCAGGGATATTACCTGATGGACGAACCCGACCCGGCGCGGGCCGCGGCCAAACTCAGGCTCAACGCCCTGGACGTGGCCGTGGTGGGGGAAGAGAAATCCGAGGCGCTGGAGGAGGTGCACTCGCGCCCGGGGCTCAAACGCCGGGACACGGCGCTCTTCGTGGTGGGCGCCCAGCCCAGCCTGGACTCGTGGGCGGCCTTCGCCAGCGGGGCCGACTGGGTGCTGAACACGGCCGACGCAGCCCGCGCCGCCGAGTTTCTGTCCGAGGCCCTCAAGCGCCAGGAGGCAAGCCGCGAGCCGTGGAGGCTGGCCCAGGAGTAACGAGTCGTCGCCGGGCAGCCCTCGAACGGACGCAGCTCAAGGACCTCACCTAGCGCCCTGGGGAATCCCGCCGGCTTGCGCAGTGCGTCCGTGACGGGTAGAAATTCCACAGCTGTTCCATTCCTCATCCGGAAGGTACCGTGCATCCGCCCCGCACCATCCTCGTTTCGGTCATCGTGTTGGTCGCCCTGGCGGGCGGGCTGGCGGCCCTGGAATACGGCAGGCTCACCACGGGATTCTACTCCCAGGTAGCCCTGTCCGAGGGGCGCGGCGTCCGCGACCGCCTGAGCATCCTCCTGTCCGCCCCGCTTTCCGCCCAGAGCCTCACCGCCAAGCTCCTCTCCCAGGCCGGGCCTGACGGCCCCGCTCCGGACAGCGCCGAAATGCTGCTGCTTTCGGCCCTGGCGGACGAGCAGACCATCAGCTCGGCGGCCATCCTGGACGGCAAGGGGGTCTTCGCCATGGCCTCGCGGACCGGGAACGGGCTCATCCTGTACATCCGCCCCGGCCAGTCCGGGGGAGGCAAGCTCGAATCGCTCGGGCCGGACATGCAACCGGCAGCCTCCCCGGCCATCACCCGGGCCCAAATCGAAGAGCACGGACTCATGCTCGCACAGGTCGTGAAGAACCGCTCCGGAAACTGGCCCGCCTGGACGGAAAGCCACGCCGTCCCGGGCCAGCCGGACCCGTCGCTTTCGGCCGTGGTTCCGGCCGGTCCCGGCGGGGACGATTCCAGGCTGCTGGCCTTCAGCTTCGGCGTGGCCTCTCTCCGGAGCGCCCTGTCCCAGGACGTGCCCGAAGGCGCGCGCGTGCTCGTCTTCACCCACGACGGGCATGTCCTGGATGCCGGCGGCAGAGAGGAGCAGGCCCAGACCGCCGGCCGTTCCGCCCCGCTGTTCCTCCCCTACGCCCAAAGCGGCGACGCGGTGCTCTCCGGGGCCATGGCCGCCTGGCTGCGGGACGGGCGCCCCGCCTCGGAGGCGTTTTCCTTCCAGGCGGACGCCAAGACGTGGTGGGCCTCGCTCACGCCCCTGGCCGAGGGCGAGGACAAGACGTCCGTCGGGCTGGCGCTGTCCCAGGAGTCGCTTCTGGGGCTCATGTTCGAGGGCCGCAGGGCCCCCCTGATCATCGGATCGGGCCTGGCGCTGGCCCTGGCCCTGCTGCTGGTGCTGGCGCTCCAGTCGCGGCGTCGCGCCAAGTCCTCCGGCGCTCCCTTCTTCGAGACCGAGCGCGAGATACGCGAGCTGCTGGACAAGGGGGAGGGCGAGCGCCTGGAATTCAAGTCCACCCTGCGCTTCAACCTGGCCGCGGGCAAGCCCGGCAAGGAGATCGAGCTGGCCTCTCTCAAGACCCTGACCGCGTTCATGAACACGGACGGAGGGGTGCTGGCCGTGGGCGTGGACGACCAGGGCCGGACCGTGGGCCTGGAGGCCGACGGCTTCGAGAACGACGACCACGCCCTGCGCCATTTCAGCTCGCTCTTCGCCCAGCACATCGGGGTGGAATTTTTGCCCTACGCCACCTTCGCCCTGCGCGAGGTGGATGGCCGCAAAATCCTCCTGGTGGAGTGCCGCAAGTCCAAAGAGCCGGTAATCTTGAAGGGCGGCAAGGACGAGGAGTTCTACGTGCGCGCCGGGCCGTCCAGCCGCAGGCTGTCGCTGTCGGAGTTCATGCGCCGGGTGGTCAAGTAACTCCGCCCGGGCCGCTCTAGCCGCCCTGTCGGGACGCAAGTCTAGGCGCTCCCGAAAAAGCCGGGCTCCTGTCCGCGTGCTCCAGCATGATCCGGCGCACTTCCTGTATGACCAGGGGATGCTCGTGCGCCCCGTGCCCGGACTTGACCACCAGCTCTGAAACTGCTCCCGGCATGGAGGAGCTCCAGTAAGGCACCACCCCGTCCGAACCACCCTTCACCCCTGCGGCCTCCTCGTTGCCGATGATGGAGTGGTAGGGCACCGCCACGGGCAGGCCGGCTGAGGTGACCAGCATGGGGTTCTTGGGCGAAAGGGCGTCGATGCCGGTGAGCGCGCTCTCGAGCGGCAGTTTGCCGTGCGCGGCCAAGGCCTTCAACAGGGTGCCGCCCATGGCCGCCAGCTTCACGGGCAGAGTGACCAAAGCCCTGCCGATCTGCCCGATGGTGCCCAGGGCCATTTCCGAGCCGCGGTGGGGCGTGGCGATGAACACGGCCTCGGTCACATAGGGCAGGGGTTTGAAGAAGAAGACTCTGCTCACCAGTTCCCGGGTCTCGGGCGGAACATCCAGCTCACCTGCCGGCACCTTGGACACGCTGTTCCACAGGGCCTCGCCGCTGTCCTGGACCATGGCCTTGGTCAACAGCCCGCCCATGCTGTGGCCCACAATGATCATGTCGTTGAAGAACGGGTTTGTCCCGTCCGGATCAAAGGTCTGGCGCGCCTTTTCCAGGGACTGGCGAAGCGTCAGGGCGGAATAGAACACCGGGTTGCCGGTGGGGTAGGAGAAGTACCAGAACTGGTAGCGTTCCCGGAGCTTGGGGTCGCCCATGAGGCCGTTGATCATGGGCAGCCAGGTCATGGGTGAGCTGATGAGCCCATGGACGAATACCACGGGTATCTTGTCCTTCTGGTAGGGCTGCAGCATATACAGGCCCTGAACGTCCTTGAGGGCGTCCGGGTCCATGAGGCCCTTGATGCCCTGGGGCGAGGGAGCGTGGGCGGCCATCCAGGCCAGGGGCGTGGTGGTGTCCGTCTCCAGCGGCACCACCGCGTCGCCCACCCGCACGGTGCTTTCGCGCATGGGGTCGTACAGCTCAATGCGCGCTCCGTACACCTGCGCGCCGGACTCGCCTGGGGCGGGCTCCGTCTCGATGCGGAGAAAGAACGTGGCGGCCAACACTTGGCGGATACGGCTGAGGAAGCGCTCCTCCGGGCGGATTTCCTCCCCGTCCCGGGCTTCCCGCACAAGGATGAGGGGCGCTCCCAGCCCGGGCGCGGAGTAGCTCACGTCCAGGCCCGAGACCGAATACTCGAAGGCCAGGTGGAAGGAGGAGAAATCCTCGGGGGCGAAGGGCAGCCCGCTTTTCCTTTCCTTGAGTTCCAGGCTCCCTACGGCCAGGGGCAGGCGCCTGCCCTGCACGAAGCGGATGTTCTCGCGCCGGGCGAACAAAAGGTAGCGCGACAGGGACCGGTTGTGGAACTCGCTGGCCAGCCGAGTGTTGGTCGCCAGAAGCCCCTTCTCGGGGGTCGCCTTGGGGTCGAACAAGAACAGGTAGGCGTAGAGGGCGCAGGACAGATCGTAGGCGGCGGCCTTCCCTCGCTGGGAAGCGAGCCTGCGAGCCTGGAGATGGGTCAGTTCCATCAGGGCCAGCAGCGTGCCCGGCCCGGGGTCCTCGCGGTACTTGGCGTCCAGGCGGGCGATCAACCCCTCAGGATTTGCACGCCACTCTTCAAACAGGTCGCGCTGCTTGAGGAAGCCCAGAGTCATCTCGCTTGGGCGGTCCGAGTCCAGGGCGCTACGGTCCAGGGCGGCGTAGCGCTGGGAGATGTCGGTGGGCTTTATGGCCACGCCGGCGCAGCCGGCCAGGCCGACGGCCATCAGCAGAAGAAAGAGTGAAATCCTGAGGGCGGCAGTCATGTGAGGTTCCCTGCCTGTCGTTGAGGTGGGTAAGCCCCCGTGCGCTGCTACATGAAGGCAATTGTCGCCGCTTCCTCGATGGTTGTGAAACCGGCCACCACCTTGGAAAGCGCGTCCATCTTGAGGGTGGAGAAGGCTCCGGCCTCCACCGCGGCCTGCTCGATCTCGCGGGCCGAGGCCTTGCGCAGGATGAGGTCCTGCACCAGGTCGTCCACGTAGAGCACCTCGTACACGCCCACGCGCCCGGCGTAGCCCAGGCCGTTGCAGTCCGGGCAGCCCTTGCCGCGCATGAACACCACATCCTTCAGATGGCGCATCTCGAACACGTCCAGGAGCTCCTTGGGGGGCTGGTAGGGCTCCTTGCACTTGGGGCAGATGCGCCGCACCAGCCGCTGCCCCACCACCACCGCCAGGGTGGACGCGATGAGGAACGGCTCGATGCCCATCTCGGAAAGGCGCGTCAGGGCCTGGCAGGCCGAGTTGGTGTGCACCGTGGAGAGCACCTGGTGGCCGGTCAGGGCCGACTGCACGGCGATCTGCGCCGTTTCTCCGTCCCGGATTTCGCCCACCATGATCACGTCCGGGTCCTGGCGCAGGATGGCCCGCAGGCCCGAGGCGAAGGTCATGCCCGCGCGCACGTTCAGCTGCACCTGCCGGATGGTCTCGATGCGGTATTCCACCGGGTCTTCCAGGGTGATGATGTTCACCCCGGGCTGGTCCATCTGGCGCAATGCCGCATAGAGAAGCGTGGTCTTGCCCGAGCCGGTGGGGCCAGTGGCCAGGATCATTCCGAAGGGGCGGTCCATGCCCTTCTGGAGCTTGCGCCGATCCTCCTCGCTGACCCCGAGCTCGTCCATGGAGCCGCCGCGCGAGGAGCGCGTGAGCAGGCGCAGCACCAGGTTCTCCCCGTGGATGGTGGGCAGCGTGGAGGCGCGCACGTTGACCTCCTTGCCGTCCAGCACGAAGGAGAAGCGCCCGTCCTGAGGGATGCGGGTGATGGTGATGTCCATGTTGGCCAGGAGCTTCAGGCGCGACAGCACCGTCAGGAACACCGACTTTGGGGGCGTTGGAAACTCGCGCAGCTCGCCGTCGATGCGAAAGCGCATCTGGATGGTGGCGGCCATGGGGGAGAGGTGGATATCCGAGGCGCGCTCGCGCACGGCCTGGGCCAGTATCTGGTTCACCAGGCGCACCACCGGGGCTTCCTGCACCGCGGACTGCAGCGCCCCGGCCAGGTCCATCCCCTCGTCGGCCTCGTCGCCGGACTGCACCGTGAGCTCGTCGATGATGCCCAGCATGTCCCCCAGGTGGGACTGCACCCCGTACTGCCCGGCCATGAGCTCTTCCAGCTCGGCCTTGGTGCAGAACACGGGCTCCACCTCCAGCAGGGCCACGCGCTCCACCTGGTCCAGGCGGTTGATGGACTCCGGATCGGCCGTGACCACGTAGAGGACGTTCCGGTCGAGCTTTACCGGCACCAGGTCCAACTTGCGGGCCAGATCCTCGGGCAGGACTTCCTTGAGGGTCTTGTCCAGCGGGTACTTCTCGGCGGTATACTTATCGATCTTGAGTTCCCGGCTGATGAAGTCGATGAGCTCGTTCTCGTTGAGCCGCCCCTGGTGCATGAGGTACTCCACGATCTTCCAGCCCGACTTGCGCTGGATCTGCCGGACCTGATCCACCTCTGATTTGGTGACCAGCCCGGAATCGACAAGTTTTTCGTGGAGTGCCTTCATACCGATAAAAACCCCGAAATATATGGATATGAACGTCTTCTAACCCGCTTGAGCCGTCCTGTCCATGAGTCCTGTAGCCGTGAACCGAAAATGGACACGCGCCCCAAGCTGGGGTAGACAATCAAAAGCCCGGAACGCATCAGAAGGAAAATCGCAGATGTCCACGGACACGGGAACCCAGATTTACGTCGACACGTTCTTCGCCAGGCAGCCGGTTTTCGACGCCGACAAGCACGTCTTCGGCTATGAGCTGCTCTACCGCAAGAGCCCCCTGGAGAAATCCGCCAATTTCTCCGACAAGGACGTGGCCACCCTCTCGGTGATCTCCACCGCCCTGCTCTCCCCGCCGGAGCCCAACCAGGCGGGCAAGAAGATATTCATACACTTTTCGCGCATGTCCATCCTCTCCGACGTGCCCGCGGCCCTGGCGCCCCAGACCACGGTGATCGAGGTGGAGCCCGTGGCGGAACTTCCCGCCGAATACGAAGCGGCCCTGCGCGCGGTGAAGGGCAAAGGCTACAGCCTGGCCCTCAACCACTTCATCCCGGGGGAGTGCACGCCGAAGCTCCTGGAGCTGGCCGACATCGTCTTCATCGACATGCCGGGCAAGGACGAAGCCGGGCTCAAGGCCACCCTGGCGGAGCTTGGGACCTGCCAGTGCCTGCTGGCGGCCAAGCGCGTGGAGGACGACGCCCAGTTCCAGCTGGCGAAACAGCTCGGCTTCAACCTGTTCCAGGGCTTCTTCTTCGAAAAGCCCATCATCGTGCCCGGGCGCAAGCTGCCCTCCAACAAGATCACCCGGCTGAACATCTACCGCACCCTGGAAAAAGACGACATGGACCTGGAGGAACTCACCCGCAACATCGAGTCCGACGTGTCCATAAGCTTCAGGCTGCTCACCTTCATCAATTCCCTGGCTTTCGGGCTGCGCTACAAGGTGGACTCCATCCGCCACGCCATCATGATGCTCGGCTGGCAGCAGATCAAGAGCTGGCTGTGGCTGGTGGTGCTCTCCGACGTCATGCCCGCGGACAAGACCTCGGAGCTGCCCTACCTGTCGTCCATCCGGGCCAAGTTCCTGGAACGCGCCGCGCACAACCACCATGTGCAGAGCGTCTCCCCGGACACCCTTTTCCTCATGGGGCTCTTCTCCCTGCTTGAGCCCATGCTGGACACCCCCATGCGCGAGCTGGTCGGATCGCTGCCCCTGGACGACGAGGTCAAGGCAGCCCTGTGCGGCGAGAAGAACCGCTACGCCGACTGGCTGAGCGTCGCCCGGTGTTTCGAGTCGGGCGACTGGAGCAACCTTGACGAACTGACCCGCACCCTGGGGCTGGACCCCATCACCGTGGCCAGTTCCTATTGCGAGGCGCTTGTTTGGGCCAAATCCTTGTACGAGCAACCTGCTGGCAATGCCTGAACCCACGCGGAGGACAACAATGCCGAGAATTCTCGTCGTACTGGCACTGACCCTGGCCCTGGCCTCACAAGCCCTGGCCGCCGAAAAGCGCATCGTTTTCATCAACTCGGTGGACCAGCAGATCAAGCAGATCCGCCTGGCTCCGGCCGGGAGCGGCAAGTGGGGGCCCAACCTGCTGGACAAGTGGAAGCTCAAGGAGGGCAAGAGGGTGAACATCGCCGTGCCCCACGACGAGGGCGACTGCATGTGGGACCTCAAATACGTTGTCCGCGAGAAGATGGCCTACACCATCAAGGACGTGGACATCTGCAAGGCCGTGGAGATCAACTTGTTCCTCAAGAACGGGGAAGCCTGGGCCAACATCAAGTAATGCCGTACGCACGGCCGGGACGTCCCTCGTTCCGGCCGTTTCCCCCATGACCAGCCCATCTCCATCCCTCGCCATCTTTTTCGCGCCGTCCATGCGTTCCTTCAACCGCGAAGAATGGAACGCCATGACCCGGGACGACACCCCCTTCATGCGCTGGGAATGGCTCGACCTGCTGGAGACCTCCGGCGCGGTGCGCCCCGAAACCGGCTGGCTGCCCGCCCACTGCGGGGTGCGCGCCGGAAACGTGCTGGCCGGGGCCGCCCCCCTCTATCTCAAGGGGCACGGCCAGGCCGAGTTCGTCTACGACCAGATTTGGGCCGACGCGGCTTCCCGCATGGACCTGCCCTACTACCCCAAGCTCGTGGCCGCCACGCCCTTCACCCCCGTGGCCGGATACCGTTTCCTGGCCCTGCCCGGCATCTCGCGCCCGGCGCTGTCCGGGGCCATGCTCGAAGCCATGAGCCGCCTGGCCGAGGCCCATGACCTCTCCGGACTGCACGTGCTCTTCGCCGGGGACGACTTCGCCGACGAGCTGGAAGACTTCGATTTCATAGCCTGGGAGCACCAGGGATTCCTCTGGCAAAACCCGGGTTACCGCGACTTCGACGACTTTCTGGACCGGTTCAGGGCCGGGCAGCGCAAGAACATCCGCCGGGAACGCCAGCGCCTGCGCGACTCCGGCGTGGAGGTGGCCGTGGTGCCCGGCACCGATGCTCCGGATTCGTGGTTTTCCCTCATGTACGACTACTACGAGGACACCAACGACAAGTTCGGGGAATGGGGGTGCAAGTACCTGCCACGCGCCTTTTTCGAGGGCCTGGCTGACTGCTTCCGGGACCGCCTGGCGTTTTCGGCGGCCTTCCTGCGGGGACAGGAGGAACCAGTAGGCCTGGCGCTTCTGGCCCACGGCGGCGGCGCGCTCTTTGGCCGCTACTGGGGCGCGGCCGAGGAAATCGCCTTCCTGCACTTCGAGCTGTGCTATTACGCGCCCATCGAATGGGCCATCGCCCGGGGCCTTACCCGCTTCGACCCCGGCATGGGCGGCGAGCACAAGCCCCGTCGCGGGTTCGCGTCCCGCACCACCCGCAGCCTGCACCGCTTCCGCGATCCCAGGCTCTCCTCGGTCTTCGCCCTCAACATACCCAAGATTAACGCCATGACCCGGGAATACATCGACAGTCTCGAAGCCTTCTCGGCCTTCAAGAGGCCCTCCGGCACATGACCCGCTCCCTGTGCATACTGGCCCTTGCCTGGGCCATCCTGAGGCCCGTGGCCGCGCCGTGCGCCCAGGAGGACGCCCAAATGGTCATGGACCAGCTGTTCCTGTCCCAGGAGTGGCAGGCCAAGAACAACCTGGAGGCCGCCCGCCGCGCCGTGCAGGACGCCCTGAAACTCGACCCCTCGGACGCTTTCGCCCGCATCCGCCTGGCCCAGATCGACGCCGCTTCCGGCAATGTCCGGGCCGCCCTGGACGGACTCTCCCAGGTGCTCGCGTCCGACTCCGGGAACCTGCTGGCCCTCACATGGCGGGGGCACCTGCAGCTTTGGCAAGGCGACCCCGCCGCGGCCCAAGGGGACTACGCCCGCGTGCTTTCGCTCGATCCGGCCAACGGCTGGGCCTGCCTGGGCACCGCCGCCACGTTCCTGGCCCGCGACCGCCGCCGGGAAGCGGCCGCGTACCTGGCTCGCGCCCAGGCATCGGCCGGAGACGACGCCGACCTGCATCTGGCCCTGGGAGACACCTTTTCGCGCCTGGGCCTGACCGCCAACGCCCGCATGGAGCTGGAACGTTCCCTGGAGCTGAACCCCAGGGGCACGCGCGCCCTGGTGGCTGTCGGGGAGGTGTACCGGCGCATCGGGCAGGAGGGTCTGGCCCAGGACGCCTGGAGGCAGGCCCTGGCCCTCGACCCGCTCGACGCCCGGGCGCGCTTCGCCCTGCTGACCACGCTCTCCCGGCAGGCCGAACGGGCCATGTCGCGGGGGAACACGGTGGAGGCCGTGCGGCTGTGGCGCACCATGCTCGGCTACGATCCGCTGAACCAGACCGCCCTCGAGAGGCTGCGGGCGCTGCCGCGCTGAGCAGGCTTTGCAGGGGAAAGACCCCCAAGTGTGATCGTATTCCCTGAACTCCCGGACGATTTCGCGCGAAGAAGCGCTCCCCAGTGCATCGGCGGAGGATGGGGGGGTACAGCCTCCGGCGGCCACAGGAGCGTCGCTCCTTTGGAATCCTGCCTTGCTTCGCGCCGTTCGAAACGGGGCTTCTCCGTGAGCCAAGCCGGAAGCCGCCTTGAAAGCAAAAAAAAACGCCGGCCCGGGTGAACCGGGCCGGCGCGCTTTTAGGGGTGCCGGAAACAGCCGCTAGGAAAAGGGCTATTCCTTGGCCTTGGCCTTCTTGGGCTCCTTGGGCTTGCCCTTGTAGAAGATCACGTCCTTCTCGTATGCGGGCGGCTTGGTGACCGGGTCCATGGTCATGCACTGGGTGGGACAGGCCTCCACGCAGTTGGAGCAGTACACGCAGGCGAAGGAATCGCAGGTCCAGGTGCGGCCCTTGATGTCCACCTCGATGCACTGGCTGGGGCACTTCTTGGCGCAGGTGCCGCAGAAGATGCACTCGTCCACGTTGATATCCAGGGTGCCCCTGAAACGCTCATACGGTTCGCGCTTGGTGAAGGGGTAGAGCCTGGTGGAGGATTTCCCCATCAGGTTCTGCAGGACGTTTTTGGTCATCTCGAACATGAGGCGGCTCCTCTTAACGCTCCGTGCAGGAGATGCACGGGTCGATGGACAGCACGATCACGGGCACGTCCGCCAGCTCGCATCCGGGCAGCACGGCCAGGAGCGGCGGGATGTTGGCGAATGTTGGAGTGCGGATGCGCACGCGCTCCAAGTTTTTCGAACCGTTACCCTTGATGTAGTAGTAGAGCTCGCCCCGGGGCTGCTCCACGCGATGCCAGACTTCTCCCTCGGGCTTGCCCTTCACCTTCACGGCAAGCTCGCCCTCGGGCAGCTTGGCCAGGCACTGGCGGACCAGGTCGGCCGCGGCGTAAACCTCGCGGAAGCGCACCTTGCAGCGGGCGTAGGAGTCGCCGTCGTATTCCACCACCGGCTCGAAATCGAGCTGGCCGTAGGCGGCGTAGCCGGTCTGGCGCACGTCCTGGGCCCAGCCCGAGCCGCGCAGCATGGGGCCGACCGCGCCAAGCTGGTGGGCCTGCTCCTTGGTGAGCACGCCCTTGCCGCAGCAGCGCTTCTTGACGGTGTAGTCGTCCAGGATGGTCTTCTCCAGGGCCCGGACCTCGTTTTCGATCTTGTCGGTCTCGGCCAGGATCCAGGCCTTCTGCTCGGGGGTGATGTCCTTGCGGACGCCGCCCACGATGTTGGTGGAGATGACCACGCGGTTGCCGGCCGTGGCTTCCATGAGGTCCATGGCGCGCTCGCGGATGCGCCAGAACTGCATGAACAGGGACTCGAAGCCGAAGCCGTCGGCGAAGAGGCCAAGCCACAGCAGGTGGGAGTGGATGCGGTGGATCTCGCCCCACATCACGCGCAGGAAGTTGGCCCGCTGGGGCACTTCCAGGCCCATGAGCTTCTCCACGGCCTCGCAGTAGTTCAGGGAGTGGATGCACGAGCAGATGCCGCACACGCGCTCCACGATGTTGACCATCTGGTTGTAGTCGCGGATGTCGGTGAGCTTTTCCAGCCCGCGGTGCACATACCCAAGGTTGGGCAGGGCCTCGACGACCGTTTCGTCCTCGACCACCAGCTTCAGGTGGATGGGCTCGGGCAGCACCGGGTGCTGGGGGCCGAAAGGCAGTATGGTACGCATATGTCTAGGCCTCCTCTTTGCCCTTTTCTTTGCGGGCAAAGGTGAAGGTGCAGAACGGGCTCTTCACCACCTCGGGCTCCAGGTACAGGGTGCAGCCGAAGTCGATGAGGATGTTCTGGAAGTTCACGCCGAACTGGTCCTTGATCTCGTTTTCGTACAGGAGCGCCGGGAAGTACACGCCGGAGATGGACGGCACGGGGGCTTCCTTGGGCACGTTCACGCGCAGGTGGGACACCTGCAGGTCCTGGTCGAAGTGGTAGAGCACATCGAAGGTGCTGTCGGCCTTGATCTCCACGGCGGTGACGCCCACGAGGCGAAGCCCTTCGTCGAAGCGCTTCTGGCACTCGGGGATCAGGGTGTCCACCGTGACGGCCTGTTCATTGGCAAACATGTGGGATACCTCGCTCGCGCTTAACGTTAACCGGCGGCTTCGAGAGCGGCCTTGACCTTGCCGAGGGCATGGACCACGCCGTCGATGATGGCCTCGGGTTTGGGAGGACAGCCCCGGACATACACGTCCACGGGGATGACCTTGTCCACGCCGCCCACCACGTTGTAGGCCTCGCGGAACACGCCGCCGGTCAGGCCGCAGGCGCCCATGGCGATGACGGCCTTGGGCGAGGGCATCTGGTCGTAGATGTTCTTGAGAACGTGCTTGTTGCGGTGGTTCACGGTGCCCGTGACCAGCAGCACGTCCGCGTGCTTGGGGTCGCCGATGTTGATGATGCCGAAGCGTTCAACGTCGTACAGAGGAGTCAGGCAGGCCAGCACTTCGATGTCGCAGCCGTTGCAGGAGCCGCAGTCGAAGTGGACGATCCAGGGGGACTTCAGCCGGCCCTTGTTGATCCAGTCTTTGAGCATGCTCATGGGTTGATCTCCCGATAAGAAGGATTAGCCGGCGTACAGCCAGAGCAGGTTCAGCACCGACAGAGCCAGGCCCCAACCCCAAACGGTCTTGAGCATCCACTTGTAGGTCATGCGGGCGGTGACGTTGTCGATGACCAGCTCCGCGAAGTAGGTCACCGCGAGCAGGACGGCGCAACCCCAGAAGCTGGAGGCCCAGAACAGGCCCACCAGGCCCAGGACGAACACCACGTCGTACCAGTGGGCGATCTCGATCATGGCCAGCTGCGGTCCGGAGTACTCCGTGAGCACGCCGCGCACCACTTCCTGGTGGGCGTGGTGGCAGGCGGAGATGTCGAAGGGCGACTTGCGCAGCTTGATGGTCAGCGCGTAGCCCAGCACCACGAACATCAGCGGCAGCTGGTACAGGAGCGGCTTGCCGTAGGTGAACACCTCCGACACCTTGAAGCTGCCCGTGACCATGGCGATGGACACGAACACCAGGATGATCAGCGGCTCATAGGTGAGCATGGTCACCAGTTCGCGCTGGGCGCCCACCTGGGCGTACGGAGACTGGGTGGACAGCGCGCCCATGACGAAGAACACCGCGCCGATGGTCAGCACGAAGAACATCAGCAGCAGGTCGGAGCCCATGAAGAACAGGAACACCGTCAGCATGGAGCTCACCAGGTAGACCCACACGGTGAGGATCTGCCAGGGGTTGATGAGCATGGGCGATTTGCCCAGCAGCTTGAACACGTCGTAGAAGGGCTGCAAGATCGGAGGGCCGACACGCGACTGGAGCCAGGCGGTGAGCTTGCGGTCGAGTCCGGCGATGAGGCCGCCCACGACCGGGGCCAGGATCACGGCGATGGTGGCGAGCAGGAGCTTACCCATTAGATAACCCCTCCAAGCAACAGTCCGAGCATCACCGCGAGCAACACGCCGGCCACCACGTTGATGGAACCGGTCAGGCGCTCCTCGCCGAAGATCCAGGACAGGTAGAAGTTGCCGGCCTGGTAGCCGACGTTGGCGCGTCCGGTGGACACGAAGGCCTTGTCGTCATCGGCCGCCTGGGCGCCGCAGAGGTAGGGGCCCACGCAGCTGGCGGGGTCAACCTTGCGGGCGGCCTTGAAGGCCAGGTAGAAGCCCACGCCCAGCACCAGGAACAGCGGGTAGATGTAGAACACGCCCTGGGCGCTGACGAAGTTGAAGGCGTCCATGACGTATCCGGCCGCCTTGTGGGAGCTGCGCACCGCGGGCTCGATGAGGCCGCCGTACAGGAAAGGCACGAAGAGCGACAGGATGAGCGCGCCGTAGGCCAGAAGCACCAGCGGGCCGCGCACGGTGGCGGGCTGCACCTCGGGGGTGACGCCCTTGGGGTACGGGGTGGAGAGCAGGATGCCGGCCCATCTGGCCCAGAACATCACGGTGAGGCCGGAGCCCAGGGCCAGCATGATGGTCACGGGCATGTACTTCACGGCCGCGGCGCTCTCGATGGCCATCCACTTGCCCAGCAGCACGCCGAAGGGGGGCAGCAGCATGGTGCACACGCCGATCAGGGCCACGATGGTGGTCTTGGGCATGGTCATGTACAGGCCGCGCATGTCTTCCAGGTCGCGGGAGTGGATCTTCTGCTCGATGGTGCCCACGCACAGGAACATGAGGGCCTTGCTCACGGCGTGGAAGATGATGATGACGATGGCCGCGGTGATGGCGGCCGGGGTGTTGATGCCCGCGCAGGCGATGATCAGGCCCAGGTTGGCGATGGTGGAGTAGGCCAGCACCTTCTTGGCGTTGGACTGTCCCACGGCCAGGGCCGAGGTGGTCAGGAAGGTGAACGCGCCGAACATGGCCAGCATGCCCGAGAGCATGGTGCCCGCGTAGGCGGGAGACAGGCGCAGCACCAGATAGACGCCGGCCTTGACCATGGTGGAGGAGTGCAGCAGCGCGGAGACCGGGGTGGGAGCCACCATGGCGCCGGTCAGCCAGCTCTGGAAGGGCACCTGGGCGCTCTTGGTGATGCCCGCGTAGCACAGCATGAACAGCGGGATCAGGGCCACGGCGCCGGCGGCGGAGAAGCCGGGCTTCAGGAGTTCGGTCACGTACAGGCCCATGCCGGCCTTCTGCATGAAGATGAGGGCGAACACGAAGGCCACGCCGCCGGTCATGTTCATCCACAGGGCGCGGGTGGCGTTCTTCACCGAGGTCTCGTCGCCGTCATGGGCGATGAGCATGAACGAACAGAACGTGGTGATTTCCCAGAAGAAGTACAGCCACAGCAGGCTGTTGGCCATCACCAGGCCGTTCATGGCGCCAAGGAAGGCCACCAGGAAGAAGAAGAACCGGGGCTGCTTGGTCTTGGGAACGTGCACGTGCGCCTCGTGTTCCGGCATGTAGCCCAGGGCGTACACGCAGATGAGCGAGCCCACGATGGAGATCACCAGGACCATGATCAGGGAGAGTTTGTCCGCGAACATGGCCGGGGCTGCCACTTCGGCGCCGTGTCCCATGAAGAATTCGAGGTAGATGAGCCCGACGATCTGGGCGGCCGTCAGGGCGGCGACCAGGGGGCTTTTGAGCTTCGTCAGAGCCATGGCCAGGATGACGAACAGCAGGGCGAAATCGAGCAGCATGACCAGCCCGTCAAGACCGAATCCCAGCAGGCTTTTAGGGGAGTACTCGAAGGAACCTTGCCCGACCAAGGCCAGGGAAGCCGCGGCCAGGACCACCGCGGTTCCGACCACGATCAGGCTTCTGGAGCCCTTGTCCCGAAGCAGCAACAGGGCGATTGCCGCCAGGAACGGGAGCACCACGGTCGCGAAAACCAAGATGTCCATATTCACCTCACGTTAGGTTGTGTCGAGTCAATTGCCTCGCCTCGATGCACTGATATCTGAGACTGGAAGCACCTCCGTTGCGCGTTGAAGATTCTCCGACCCCCCGGCCGGCGGTTGACAGGTAAGGACCTGGACTAAGAGCTTTGAGCGATCTCTTAAGGAATTGAAATTCCTTGGTCAAGCGAACCGGGAAGGGCCGCCGGAACGGGCTTTTTCACGCCTTTGGAGGCTTCCGGCTCCGGTGGCCTCGCATGAGCGGCTTTATTGCCTTGGTGAACGGTCGATATTTTTCGGTGAACGGCGGCTTTTTCCGAGCAGCCGAGGGTCCGCCCCGAAAATCCGCGCTTCCGCACGGGCCCGGGACATCAGCGGCTTTGCCTGCCGGCAAATTTTAGTTTACATCCCGGCCATCGACGCGGGCCCCGGCCCGCCTGGAGGTCGGATGCGACGCACCCTTTGCCTGGCCGCCATGGCCATGGCCCTTTTCATCGGAAAGCCTGCCTTCGCCGAGGTCATCTCCTTCATCGGCAAGACATACAGCCCGGACCACATGGAGGTCATGAGCCCCCACGCTACTCCCGAGGAACTCAAAATCTTCGACGCCATGGCCAAGGAGGTCAAAGACAAGCGCGGCGAGGACGCCGAGCCTCCGGTCAAGCCCTTCACCGGCCGGATGAAGGTCTCCAAGATGCTGGCCGACATCGGCCAGCACGTGGACTCCGACCAGCGCCTGCTCGAATACGCCTTCCCGCCCGAGGACCTGCTCTCCGAGGAGCGCAAGCTCTCCCAGGCCGACCTGCGGGGCATGGAGGCCAACCTCGAGAGCCTGCGCTCGGACATCGCGACCAAGCGCAAAAAGCTCGAGGAGGCGCGCATGCGCTACGCCAAGGGCGCCGCCTCGCAGCAGGAGATGAGCGACATCATCAAGGACATGGAGCTGGCCCGCCTCAAGGAGCGCATCCTGGACGACAACCTGCGCATGGAGCGCGAGATGGCCAAGGGGGAGCTGGAGCTCGCCAAGGCCAAGTTCGGTCCCAAGGCCAGCGCGCACAACCTCCCGGGCCAGTCGTGGATAACTTCCCCGGTGGCGGGCTACGTGCTGTGGGTGAACCCGGAGGTGAAGCCCGGGATGATCCTCACCAAGAAGACCAAGCTCTTCGTGGTGGGCTCCATGGATCCCATCCTGGTGCGCGCCCTGGTGCACGAGATCCAGCTGGCCAAGCTGCGGGTGGGCGACAAGGCCACCATCGCCTTCGACACCATGCCCGGCAAGACATACGAGGCCACCATCATACGCATCCCCATGACCGCCAACCAGACCGACGTCCAGCTCCCCTCGCATTTCGAGGTGGAGCTGTCCCTGCCCAACCCCGGGCTGACCCTGAAGGAAGGGATGCGCGGCCAGGTTTCCGTGCAGGTGCCCGACGGCCCCCGTTAGGAGGCGAGATGGACGACGACTACAGGACGACCTTCCGCATCGAGGTGGACGAGAACACCGTGCTCGAACTCGCCGTGTGGCTCAGGCGCATAAGCGAGCTGGGCCACGTCCACCTCAGGCAGCTGGGAGAGCCCAAGATGATCCAGGGCAAGCCGCCCTACCCCCGCATCGAGGACATCTCCTCCACGGGACTGTGCCTGTCGTTCAAGTCGTCGCAACTGGTGGGGGTGGAGAAATTCACCGGGGTGGCCATGCTTCTCTATTTCAAGCTGGTGGACCCCACCGACACCATGGGCGAGCCCTTGAGCTTCATGGCCGGATTCGAGGTCAAGCACGCCCAGCACCACAACGAGCGCACCTTCCTGGGTCTTAAGCTCAAATGGGACGGCGTGCCCGACCAGAACGACAAGGCCCTCTACTTCGCCGACGCCTCCAAATACGGCATCTCCGACCTGACCAAATGGTGCGATGACATGAACCGCAAGGTCTGCGGCATCGAGAACCTTCCCCCCCAGGGCCTCAGGCTGGAAAGGCTCCTGCGCGAGCTGGACGTGGTCCTGCGCGAACGCGCCCCGGCCAAGGCGGCGGGAGCGCGCTGAACCGGAGGGCATCCCGGCCTCGGCCTTCTTCAGACAAAACAAAACGCCCCGCGAAGCGGGGCGTCGTTTTTTTGGGGACAGGCGATCGGCCGGACGGCCGGCTGACTCATCCGAGCCTCCGGGAGCACCTGGGCCGGAGCTAGCCGCCCTTCTTCATCCCTTCTTCCAGCTCCTCCATGGAGGGCTGCACGTTGGTGGGCACCGCGCGCCGGGCGTATTCCACGGCCAGGATGGGAGCCAGGCCGATGGAGTAGCCCATGAGCGCGCTCTTCACCACCTTGAGCCGGGCCTGCTTGGCCATGCCCATGTGCTCGAGAAGCGACCCCATGGGACCCACGAAGCCGTAGCACAGCAGCACGCCCATGAACGTGCCCAGAAGCGCCGCGCCGATATGGTTGCCCAGTTCCTTCACGTCCTGGTCCAGGTGGCCCATAACCAGCACGATGCCCAGCACCGCGGCCACGATGCCCAGGCCCGGCAGGGAGTCCGCCACCTTGTTCACCGACTGCGACGGGATCAGGTCGTGGTGCTTGCGGGTGGCTATGTCGGTGTCCATGATGGCTTCGTAGTGATGCTGCTCGATGTTGCCCGCGATGACGATTTTCAAGTTGTCGCAGATGAAGTTGAGCACGGTCTTACTCTTGGCCACCGAGGCGTAGCGGCGGAAGATGTCGGAGTCGGCCGGGCGGTTGACGTGGGCGTCCAGGGCCACGGCGCCGGAGCGGCGGGCCAGCTGGAAGAGCTCGTACATGAGCGAGAGAAGCTCCAGGTAGAAGGCCTTGGAGTCCTCCTTGGCGGTGAAGATGGCCGGGATGTGCTTGAAGACGTCCTTGGAAACCGACAGAGGGGCCGATATCAGGAACGCGCCTAGGGCCGCGCCGCAGATGATGAGCACTTCCACGGGCTGGAAGAGCACGCCGAGGATGCCGCCCTCGATGATGTAGCCGCCGATGACGCAGCCCAGGACGATTACGATGCCCAGTATGGCGTTCATAATCCCGCCCCTCCAGGCGAGCCTAAACTCTTGCCGTAAACGTAGACGCTCTATTTTCGATGAATCCGGCGCGCAGACCTGCGGACCGGGCTCTTCGGGCCTGTATCGAAAAAAGCCGCCAGAAACACAGCGGCAGCGGGGAAAATCACCGGAATGGGCCTCGAAGTCAAGTGTGCTCTTGCCCGGCCCGAGACGGCCCTCTTCCATGCCTGGAAGGCGATAAAGCGAGTATTTTGACGAAAATTTAAGATTTTTTTCGAAATAATTAGATTACCTCCTCTAATCAGGCCAGGCCCGGATCATCTTTTCCCTTTCCCTGTTGGAATTTTCGGGTATGTTCCCTAATACGCTGCCTGCCGTTAGCACTCATCGACGACGAGTGCTAACACTCCCAATAAGCAACATTCCATACGGAGGATTATCCGCAATGAAGCTCAAGCCCTTGAACGACCGTGTCCTGGTGAAGCGCCTCGAAGAGGAAACCAAGACCGCCGGCGGCATCATCATCCCCGATTCCGCCAAGGAAAAGCCCATGAAGGGCGAAGTGATCGCCGTCGGCCCCGGCAAGGTGGGCGATGACGGCAAGCGCGCCAAGCTGACCGTGGAGAAGGGCGACACCGTGCTCTTCAACAAGTACGCCGGCACCGAGATCAAGGTCGACGGCGTGGAGCACCTGATGATGCGCGAGGATGACATCCTGGCCGTCATCGAAGGCTAATCCCCTCTCTTACAAATCATCCATCCTCTTTAAGGAGAGCAAGATATGTCCGCCAAAGAGATTCTCTACGATGCCCAGGCTCGTGAAAAGCTGAAGAAGGGCGTCGACAAGCTGGCCAACGCCGTGAAAGTCACCCTGGGACCCAAGGGCCGCAACGTGGTCATCGAGAAGAGCTTCGGCTCCCCCGTCATCACCAAGGACGGCGTGACCGTGGCCAAGGAAATCGAGCTTTCCGACAAGTTCGAGAACATGGGCGCCCAGATGGTCAAGGAAGTCGCCTCCAAGACCTCCGACGTGGCCGGCGACGGCACCACCACCGCCACCATCCTGGCCCAGGCCGTGTTCCAGGAAGGCGTGAAGCTGGTTGCCGCGGGCCGCAATCCCATGGCCATCAAGCGCGGCATCGACAAGGCCGTCGAGGCCATGGTGGAAGAGCTGGCCGTCCTCGCCAAGCCCACCCGCGACCAGAAGGAGATCGCCCAGGTCGGCACCATCTCCGCCAACTCCGACGCCACCATCGGCAACATCATCGCCGAGGCCATGAACAAGGTCGGCAAGGAAGGCGTCATCACCGTCGAGGAAGCCAAGGGCCTGGAAACCACCCTGGACGTGGTCGAGGGCATGCAGTTCGACCGCGGCTACCTCTCCCCCTACTTCGTGACCGATCCCGAGAAGATGATCTGTGAAATGGACGAGCCCTTCATCCTCATCAACGAGAAGAAGGTCTCCTCCATGAAGGACCTCCTGCCCGTGCTCGAGCAGGTCGCCAAGATGGCCAAGCCCCTCTTGATCGTGGCTGAAGACGTCGAGGGCGAAGCCCTGGCCACCCTGGTGGTCAACAAGCTGCGCGGCACCCTGCAGGTCTGCGCCGTGAAGGCCCCCGGCTTCGGCGACCGCCGCAAGGCCATGCTCCAGGATATCGCCATCCTCACCGGCGGCCAGGCCGTCTCCGAAGACCTGGGCATCAAGCTCGAGAACATCGGGCTGCAGGACCTGGGCCGCGCCAAGCGCGTGATCATCGACAAGGAAAACGCCACCATCATCGACGGCGCCGGAAAGGCCGAGGACATCAAGGCCCGCGTGAAGCAGATCCGCGCCCAGATCGACGAGACCACCTCCTCCTATGACCGCGAGAAGCTGCAGGAGCGCCTGGCCAAGATCGTGGGCGGCGTTGCCGTGATCAACGTGGGTGCCGCCACCGAGACCGAGATGAAGGAGAAGAAGGCCCGCGTCGAGGACGCCCTGAACGCCACCCGCGCTGCCGTTGAAGAAGGCATCGTCCCCGGCGGCGGCGTCGCCCTGGTGCGCTGCCTGAAGGCCCTGGACAAGGTCAAGGCCGTTGACGACGACGAGACCGCCGGCATCGAGATCGTGCGCCGCGCCTGCGAAGCCCCCCTGCGCCAGATCTCCGGCAACGCCGGATTCGAGGGCTCCATCGTGGTGGCCAAGGTGGCCGACGGCAAGGAAGGCTTCGGCTTCAACGCCGCCACCGGCGAGTACGAGGACCTGATCAAGGCCGGCGTCATCGACCCCAAGAAGGTCACCCGCATCGCCCTGCAGAACGCCGCTTCCGTCTCCGGCCTGCTGCTCACCACCGAGTGCGCCATCGCCGAGAAGCCCGAAGCCAAGAAGGACATGCCCCCCATGCCCGGCGGCATGGGCGGAATGGGCGGCATGTACTAGGCCCTAAGCCAAGTACGAGCCCGATCGCTTGATATGAAGAGGCCCCGGAGCGCACGCTCCGGGGCCTTTTTGCTTGGAAGCCCGACCGGCAGGGACGTGAGGTCAGCCGTCCGCGCGCGTTATCTCGGGCCGCACTATGGCCAGGACGTTGGCTAGGTCGTCCGAGTTCAGGGGTTTGGCCAGGAAAGCGCTGGCCCCGGCCTTCAGAAGGCTCTTGCGGTCCTCGTCCATGGCGTAGGCGGTGAGGGCCACGATAGGAATAGCGGGATCGATCCCTTCCGTCCCGCCGCGAATTCTGGCGATAACCTCGTACCCGTCCATTCTGGGCATGGAGACGTCCACGATGAGAACGTCGTGGGGATTTTCCTGCAAGGTCTGCAGGGCCTCGACCCCATCTCCCACCACCGTGACCACGTGCCCGAGATGCTTCAGGAACTCCGCGGCCACCAACTGGTTGATGGCGTTGTCTTCGGCGAGCAGAATCTTGAGCGGGGCCATCGGGGCCTGCGGCGCGGGCTTGTCCCGTTCCGTCTCCGGAGCGGCCTCGCCCTTTTCCTGGCGGCGAAGGGGCACGATGAACTGGAAGACGCTGCCGCTGCCGGGTTCGCTTTCCACCCAGATGCTCCCCTGCATCATCTCCACCAGGCTCTTGCATATGGGCAGGCCCAGGCCCGTGCCGCTGAACGCCTTCACCGTGGACACGTCGCCCTGCACGAACTTGTCGAAGATGGCCTCGTGCTTGTCCTCGGAGATTCCGATCCCGGTGTCGCTCACCATGAACCGCAGCAGATCGAAGCCCTCGTCCTCCGGCTCCGGAAATCCGGCCGCCTGCTCGACGCGGACCGACACCCCCCCCTCCTCGGTGAACTTGACCGCGTTGCCCACCAGATTGGAGAGCACCTGCTTCAGGCGGAGGTCGTCGCCCATCAGGGCCAGGGGAACATCCGGGGCGATATCCAGGGAGAGCTCGATCCCCTTGCGCTGGGCCTCCAGTTGGAACGGCTCCAGGGCCGCGAAGAGGATGTGCTTGAGGTCGAAGGGCACTTCATTGAGTTTCAAGCGCCCGGCCTCGATCTTGGAGAAGTCGAGGATATCGTTGATGATGGCCTGGAGCGAACGCAGCGATTCCTTCACCCCCAGCAGGTATGTCCGTTCCTGCTCGCCCGTCACCTTGGCCAGGGCCAACTCGGTCAGGCCCACTATGCCATTGAGCGGCGTCCTGATCTCGTGGCTCATGTTGGCCAGGAATTCTGTCTTGGCCTTGCTGGCCTTCTCGGCGACCAGCTTCGCCTTGAGGGCTCTTTCCTCGGCGCGCTTGAGGTCCGTCATGTCCCGGATGATGATGAGCATTTCCCCTGTGGGGATCGGCAGAAGCCTGGCCTCGAAGTAATATTTCGTGCCCTTGATCCTGAGGCTGAAATCGGTCTGGATCAGCGCACCGCCCTGCCCGAGGCCCTTGGCAGCGGTTTCGATGACGGACACGGCCTGCCGGGGCAGCGCCGCGGCTATCTGCTTCCCGACGGGATTCCCGGCCGCCACCGGGAGCACTCCCCTGCCGGCCTTGAACTCAATGACGTTCAGATCGTGATCCAGCCGGAAATAGGTGTCCGGCACCGTTTGCAACAATGTTTCGAGTTCGATCGTTTTGGAATACAGACTTTGCTGTATTCCCTTAAGCAGGGTCACATCGACGAACGTGATTACCGTGCCGTCGATCATGTTGTTCACTGTTCTGTACGGCGTGATTCGCATGATGTACCAGTTTCCGCTCCTGGACTTCACCTCCCTCTCAAAGGGAATGAGCGTATTGATCACTGTCTGGATATCTGCGATGAGTTCATCGTAATCCATCTTGTGGGCGATGTCGCCGATCGAGCGGCCGATGTCGAAGTCGAACAGATTGAAGAATTCCGTGATGGGAGGGGTGAAGCGCTTGATGGTCAGCCCCTGATCCAGGAACAGGGTGGCGATCTTGGTGGAAGTCAGGAGGTTGTTCAGGTCGCTGTTGACCTTGGTCACCTCGTCGATCTTGTACTGCAGTTCCTGGTTGACCGTGTTCAACTCTTCGTTGAGCGACTGCAGCTCCTCCCTGGACGACTCCAGCTCCTCGTTGGAGGACTGGAGTTCCTCGTTCATGGACATGAGCTCTTCGTTTGTGGACTTGAGCTCCTCGTTGGAGGCTTCCAGCTCCTCGATGGTGGCATGGAGGCGCTCCCTGGTGTTGAGCAGTTCCTCCTCCAGGTTCTTGGCCACGGAAATGTCTTCCCCCACAGGCATGGGGCGCGGCTCCGGGCAGGTTTCATCCGGCCCGGGGACCTCCTGGAAGACCACGATCAGCAGCATTTCATCCTGGCCCGCGCCCGTGACCGGCCTCACGACCAGGGAGTACTTGCAGACGGCTCCGCCAAGCCTGAAGCTCAGGCCAGTCCTCTTGACCAGGCCCCTGTCCTTGATGGCCGCGTGGATGGCGGCCCGCAGGTCGAGGCGGATATCCTCCCTGGCCAGCTTGAGGATGCTCCGGGTGGGCTCGCCCCCGGAGAGCTCCAGGAATTTACCCAGCTTCCCGTAAAAATGAAGCGCCTCGTACTGCGTGTCCACCACCACGGAGGGGGGGGCGTACTCCTCCAGGAGCAGCCGCTCCGTGTGGCTCAGGAGCTTCCCCCGGTCGAGCGCGCCATCCACCGGGCCGGGCGTCCGGGCGAAGGAGGCCCGGTCCAGGGGGAACAGCGAGAACTCCATGGCGCCTTCCGGAATGACGTCGTTGCGCTGGAATATCTTCCATTTGGAATCCACGGAGGTGAAGAACCGGCCGAATTCCCCCAGGGATTCGGAGGGCCCGACGAAGAGAAATCCGCCCGGTTTCAACGAATAGTTGAAGCAGGGGATCAGCAGCTTCTGGACGTCCTGCCCCAGGTAGATGAGCAGGTTGCGGCAGCTGATGAGGTCGAGCTTGGAAAAGGGCGGGTCCTTGATGACGCTGTGCGGCGCGATCACCAGCATGTCCCTGATTTCCTTGGTGACGCGGTAGCTTTTGGTTCCCTCGGGCTCGAAGAACCGTTTCAGGCGTTCCGGTGAGACGCTCTCGGTGATGCTGCCCGGAAAAATGCCCTTCCTGGCCCCCTCCAGGGCCTTGGAGTCTATGTCCGTGCAGAATATCTGGACCCTCACAGGCTTGGCCGCACGCTGCAGTGCCTCGGCCATGATGATGGCCAGGGAATACGCCTCCTCTCCCGTAGAGCATCCCGGCACCCAGATGCGCACCGGGTTCGCCTCCGTCTTGCCCGCGAGTATTCTGGGAACGACCTGCCTGGCCAGGACTTCGAAGGCCTCGGGGTCCCTGAAGAATCCCGTCACTCCGATGAGGAACTCCTCGAACAGGGTCTGGACCTCGCCGGCCTGCTGCACCAGAAAACCGACGTATTCCTCCAGGCTGCCGATGTGGTGGAGCACCATCCGCCTCTCGATGCGCCGCAGGATGGTGCTGAACTTGTACTGGGAGAAATCGTGTCCGGTCTTGAGCCTGACGAGTTGGAAGATCCTGCCCAAAAGAGCCTTCCGCCCGCCCTCGCCGGTATGGTCCCGTGCGCTTCCCGTGCCGGCCTCGCCCTCGGGCGGATGCGCGGGCCGCGCATGGGCCAGCGCCAGCAGCTTGGCGGGCATGTCCCCGGCCAACAGGACGAAATCCACCAGGCCCGACGATATGGCGCTGCGGGGCATGTCCTTGAATTTCGCGCCCGCGTCCTGGGCCAGGGTGATGCCGCCCATGGCCTTGACCGTCTTGAGGCTCAGCGTGCCGTCGGTCCCGGCGCCGGACATCAGGATGCACACGGCGTTCTCTTTCTGGTCCACGGCCAGGGACTCGAAGAAGCGGTCGATGGGCATCCGCGCGCCCGCGGACTTGTCCAGGGATTTAAGCCCGAGCACCCCCTTTTCGATGAACATGCTCGTTCCCGGGGGGATGACGTAGACGTGGTTTTGCTCCACCCGCATGCCGTCCGCGACCTCGTGGACCTCCATGGGGGTGAAGCGCCCGAGTATCTCCGGCATGATGCTTTTGTGGTCCGGAGCGAAATGCTGGATGATGACGAAGGCCATGCCGGTGTCGGCGGGGGTGTTGCGCAAGAAGCTCTCGATGGCCTCCAGCCCTCCGGCCGAGGCTCCTATGGCCACCACGGGGAAACCCAGCGTGGCGGTCTGGGGCTGACTTTCGGCACCCCGGAAAGAGTGCCTGGACCGTCTGCGCTCGCCTTTCACGCCTGGAGTTCGAGATTCCGGCTCGCCTCCGGTATTCTTATCGGACATGCGGACTCTCCTGCGGCTGGATGACACACTTCGGCATGTTGCTCGCTACGTTGTTTCACTGCCGTTGTCACGCGATGCAACAAAAATCCCTGCCGCGGGAATACACCGGGAAGATGGCCTCGCGCAGGGAGAAGCAGGATACGGCCCCGCTCGGGACCGCTACTCGATCTTACCGGGATAGCGGGGCGTGCCCAACTGCTCCTCGTAGAAGGCCTCCACGCCGATATCCTTCATGCGGTCGTTGAGCGCCTGCCAGCGTTTGCGTAGGGGCATTCCGGCGAACTGCTCCTCGCAGGGGTATTTGGAACACTGGAAGCAGAAATGGACCCCATTTTCCTTCGAGCACGTCCGCGCCAGGCAGTTGAGGGGGCAGCTCACATTGTCGCTGCGGCAGCCGCCGCAGGAGGGCCCGGCCAGCACCCCGAGCACGGCCTGGAACTGCTCGTATCCCGCGAACTCAGGCCGGACTCCGGCCCGCATGGCCGCAAGCCGACCGTACTCGCCCAGGTGTTCCGTAAGCCGCGCGCTCAAAACCCCAATTTCACCACCCTTAAGGTCGGCGCAACGGCCGCAGTCCAGGCCGCACGGCGCGAGCCGTTCAAGAATTTCCCGATATTCCATTGTTTGCACTCCTTCGGGGGGGGCGAATGCAGGGCGCCGGGGTCAGCTTTCGTAGACGATCACGCGGTTGCGGCCGGTCTGCTTGGCCGCGTACAGGGCCTCGTCGGCCGCGTTGACCAGACGTTGCTCCAGGGAGTCCTTCCAGGCCGAGTCCAGGCAGGCCACGCCCAGGCTGATGGTCAGCTTGATGCCGGAGTCCAGGATCTCCCCGTCCACGTCGCGGATGATGAAATTGTAGTTCTCGATGCGGGCGCGGATGTGCTCGGCCAGGGCCTGGGCCTGCTTGGAGGTCATGTCCTGGGCGATGAGCGTAAACTCCTCGCCCCCGTAGCGGGCCGAGAAGACATTGTCGCCGCGTTCCTCCACCTGGCGCTGGCATTCCCGGATGACCGAGGCCACGGCGCCGAGCGCCTGGTCGCCCACCAGATGGCCGTGGCGGTCGTTGAAGCCCTTGAAATGGTCCACGTCGGCCATGAGCACGCACAGAGGCCTGTCCTCGGCCTTGGCCCAGTGCACACCCTTGGTCAGGGCGTCCTCGAAGGCGCGCCGGTTGTGCAGGCCCGTGAGAGCGTCCGTGAGGCTTAGCCGCGACAGGTTCTCCACGTCCTCTTCCATGTAGCGCACCACGTCCTGGAATCCCCGGCGGATGTCCTCCAGGACCTGGTCGATGTCCTTGCCGCTCTGGACGGTTTCCATGGTGCTGGTTCCAAGCACCTGGATCTCGCCCTTGCGCTTGAGCATCATGCCGCGCGACTCGCCGATGGCCCGGGACAGGTCGCCCAGAGCCGCCTGGAGCCGCTCCCGCCAAGGGGCGGAGAGGATCTCTTCCGTCTTGCGAGCCATCTCCGAGAAGCGTTCCTCGGTCAGCTCGCCCGCTTTCAGAACGGTCACCACGAGTTCCTGGATCAGGCGCTTCTGCTCCGGGGAATAAATGTCGTAATCGCGGATCGAGCGCATGAACAGAATAAGGGCCCGCCATTTGGAATTGCGCGGGACCCCCAGCCTGTCCATGGTTTCGCAGATTCCATCGAAACAACGGTGCTGGTGGTGGTCGTCGTGTCCGCTCTGATTGCGTATCATTTTACGACCACTACCGAGAACCCGTACGCTTGCCAAGTTTTTTGCGCGAATTCCTAGCGCCAGCGCAGCACCACCCGCGCGGGCCGGTTTGCCGCCGCCAGCACCACCTGTCCCGGCCACGCGAACGAGACCGATTCTCCCGCCCTGATCCGCAGGTCCCGCCCGTCCGTCGGGCAAGTGGCCCACACCGCTCCTTCCAGGCATTCGACCAATGCCCTGTCGGGCCCGTCCAGGGACACGGCCTGCCCCGGGAGCAGGTTCACCCGCACGCGGCCCCTGGGGGCCATCCCGGCCAACAGCCTTCTGATGAAACCCGCCGCGCGCCTGGCCAGGCGCGTCCCCTCCAACATGTCGTCCGCCATGCCCCGGCTCTCGGCGGGCCAGGTTCTGGGCGTCATTTCAGGTGCCATGAGGTCCTCCTGCGCTCTTCGTGCTTTGCTTACGCCACGAAATCTGTTATCGATACAGATACAGCCAAAACAAAATTCGACCGGTACAGAGTGTGAAAACCATGTCCGCAGAGGCCTTCCGTTACGAATCCGTGCGTAAAAACGTGCTCGAGATGATCGAATCCGGGACGCTCAAGCCCGGCGACAAGGCCCCGTCGCTGCGCCGCCTGGCGGCGCGCATGCGGGTGAGCCTGTCCACGGTGGCCCTGGCCTACGGTCAGCTGGAGAGCGAGGGGGTCATGGAGGCCAGGCCCAAGTCGGGCTTTTTCGTGTGCGCCAGACGCAATCCCCTGCCGCCTCCCGGCATCAAGGACTGCCCCGGCGAGATCCCGGAAACGCTCAACCGTTCGGCCATCATCCGCACGGTGCTGGCCAGCATGGCCCGCCGGGACATGCTGCCGCTGGGAGTCGCCCGCACCGACGAGAACCTGCTGCCGCTTGCGCAGCTGTCGCGCATCATGGGCCAGGTGCTGCGCGACGAGGGCGACCGGGTGGGCTTCTACGGGCCGGTGGAGGGCTTCGAGCCCCTGCGCCGGCAGATCGCGCTCAGGGTCATGGAGGCCGGGACCGACTGCACGGCCTCGGACACCCTGGTGACCAGCGGGGCCATGGAGGCCCTGCACATCGCCCTGCGCTGCGTGACCCGCGCTGGAGACACCGTGGTCATCGCCTCGCCCACCTACTATTGCTTCCTGCAGCTGCTCGAGAACCTGGGCCTTCGGGTCATCGAGATCCCCTCGCGCCCGGGCGAGGGCGTGCGCCCCTCGGAACTCGCCCAGGTGGTCGAGCGTTTCCGGGTGGAGGCCTGCGTGCTCACCCCCAATTTCAACAATCCCGACGGCGCGCTCACTCCGGACGAGGCCAAGGCCGAGATCGTTTCCATCCTGGCCCGGCGCGGCATTCCGCTCATCGAGGACGACGTCTACGGCGACATCCACTACGGCCCGGTGCGCCCCCGCTGCTGCAAGGCCTTCGACGAGAACGGGCTGGTGCTGACCTGTTCCTCCTTCTCCAAGACCCTGGCCCCCGGCTACCGGGTGGGCTGGCTGTTGCCGGGGCGTTTCATGAACACCGCCCTGGAGCTCAAGGCCACCATGAGCGTGGCCACGGCAACGCCCACCCAGATGGCCGTGGCCCAGTACCTGGGGTCCGGGGCCTACCACCGCCACCTGAAGCGCCTGCGCCCGGCCGTGAAGTCCTTGATGGAGAACATGCACGCCCTGGTGGGACGCTATTTTCCACCCGGCACCAGGGCCTCGCGCCCGGAAGGCGGCTCCGTGATGTGGGTGCAGCTGCCGGGCGGAGCCGACGGCGCTCAGTTCATGCACCGGGCGCTCGAGCACGGCGTAAGCGTGGCCCCGGGGGCGATCTTCTCCTCCCAGGGGTGTTTCAAAAGCTTCGTGCGCCTGAGTTGCTGCGTCCTCCCGGGGCCGGAGCTGACCGGGGCCGTGAAGACTCTGGGCGCCATCGCCGAGGATTTGCTGGTCAAGGGACATGACGACCGGATACCAGACCCCTGGGCGGGCGATCCAATCGCAATGCCTGAATGCTGCCCCAAGGATTCGTGAAGACCATGGAACTCTACCACCTGCGCACGTTCGTGGCCGTGGCCGAGGAGGGCAACCTCTCGCGCGCGGCCGAGCGCCTGCACCTGTCGCAACCGGCCGTGAGCGCCCACGTGAAGTCCCTCGAAGAGGAGCTTGGCGTGAGCCTCTTCACCCGCACCGCCCGGGGCATGGACCTGACCGACAGCGGCACGCGGCTGACCTGCACCGCGCGCGAGGCGCTCAGCTGCGCCCAAGGGATCATGGAGCAGGCCCGGGCCATGCGCGAAGGCGTTCGGGGAGACATCGTGCTCACCCGCAACACCGACCCGCAGTACCTGCGCCTCCCGCGCATCCTGGCGGCGCTCTCCGACGAACATCCCGAGGCACTGGTGCACGTGGACTGCCGCGACTCCTACGAGGTGGCCCGGGGTCTCAAGGACGGGGCCATGCACGCGGGCTTCGCCTATGGCGACTTCTCCAGCGACCCCCAGCTGACGGCCCTGCCCCTGGGTATGGCCTCGGTTCGGGTGGTGGGCCCGGCCGCATGGCGGGAGAAACTCGAAACGGCCACCGTGCGCGACCTGGCCGCCATGCCCTGGGTTTGGTTCAACGAGAGCTGTCCCTTCGTGGCCCTGGCCGAAAAGCTCCTGGCCGAAGAGGGCGGCAGGCCCAAAACCGCGGCCGTCATCAACGACGAGCACACCATCCGCGCCTTGGTGGCCTCGGGGCGCGGGCTGTCGCTTCTGCGCGAGGATTTCGCCCGCTCGGAGCTGCTGGGCGACGAGCTGGCCGTGTGGCCGGGAGGGGCGCTCGGCATTCCCATCAGCCTGGTGGCCCTGACCCGCCGCCTGGGCGAACCCGAGGTCAAGGCGGCCATGCAGGCCGCGTCCCTGGCCTGGGGACTGGCCGGACCAGAGGCTGTGGGAGCGGTCGAGGGAGCGGCCCGGGCATGAGGTTCTTCCCCCACGGCGGCGACGTGCGCGGCATGGCCGAAACCCTCGGCTGCGACCCGTCCGAGATCCTCGACTTCTCGGCCAACATCAACCCGCTGGGGCCGCCCGAGTGGCTGCGCCCGGTGATCAGCGCGTCGGTGTCCGAGCTGGTGCACTACCCCGACCCTCACTGCCGGGCGCTCATCGACGCGGCGGCCGGGCGCCACGGCGTGGACCCGGCCACGCTGCTGGCGGGCAACGGGACGAGCGAGCTGCTCTTCGCCATGGCCCGCTCCTGCGGCCACGCCAGGGCCGTGGTCCCGGTTCCCTCCTACTATGACTACCAGACCGCCTGCCGCCGGGCGGACATGGACGTGGTGCGCCTGCCCCTGGCCGAATCTGGTGGTTTCGTCCTGGACCCGGAAGCCCTCTCGCGCGCCCTCAAGGCCCTGCCCGGACCGGCCGCCGTGTTCCTGGCCCGGCCCAACAATCCCACGGGCCTGGACGTGGACGCCGCCGTGGTGCGCGAGCTGGCCGCAGCCCATCCTGAGTGCCTTTTCGTGGCGGACGAAGCCTTCGGCTCCTTCGTGGAGGGCTTCGAATCGCTTATGCGGGAGAGGCCGGACAACGTGGCCGTGCTCCTCTCGCTCACCAAGATGTTCGCCATCCCGGGGCTCAGGCTGGGCCTTGCCTGCGCAGGCGAAGCCCTGGCCGAGGCCGTGAAGGAGCGTATCGCGCCCTGGTCCGTGAACACCCTGGCCCAGGCCGTGGGGGTGCGCGCCGTGCAGGACTGCGATTTCGAGGCCCGCTCCCGGGCCGAGGCGGGACGCCTGCGAGAGGCGCTGTCTCGCGCGCTCGAAGCCCTGCCCGGGCTCACGGTCTATCCCGGAGCGGCCAACTACCTGCTCTGCCGCCTGGACGCGCCCGAGGTTCCGGCACTGCGCGCGGCGCTGCTGGAAAAGCGTATCGCCATCCGGGACTGCTCCAACTACGCCGGGCTGGACCAGCGCTTCTTCCGGGTGGCCGTGCGCCGCGAGGACGACAACGAGCGTCTGGTCGACGCCCTGGCCGAATCGCTCGCTCCGCCCGCCAAGGCCAGGCCCGAGCTCCGCTCCCGCCCCACCCCCGCGCTCATGGTTGCCGGCACCACCTCCAACGCAGGCAAGTCGGTGATCGCGGCGGCCCTGTGCCGCATCCTGCGCCAGGACGGGGTGCGCGTTGCCCCGTTCAAGGCCCAGAACATGTCCCTCAACTCCTTCGTCACCGCCCGGGGCGAGGAGATGGGCCGCGCCCAGGTGCTCCAGGCCAAGGCCTGCGGGCTGGCCCCGGAGGCGCGCATGAACCCGGTGCTCCTCAAGCCCTGCTCGGACACGGGCTCCCAGGTGATCGTCATGGGCAGGCCCGTGGGGACCATGCGCGTGCGCGAATACGTGGCCTACAAGCCCACGGCCTTCGAGGCGGCCAAGCGGGCCTACGACAGCCTGGCCTCGGAGTTCGACGCGGTGATCCTGGAGGGCGCGGGCAGCCCGGCCGAGGTGAACCTCAAGTCCCACGACATGGTGAACATGGCCATGGCCGCCTATGCCCGCTCGCGGGTGCTGCTGGTGGGCGACATCGACCGGGGCGGCGTGTTCGCGGCCCTGGCCGGGACCATGGAGCTTCTGAGCGAATCCGAGCGAGCCCTGGTCGGCGGATACGTGCTGAACCGCTTCCGTGGCGACCCCTCCCTTCTGGAACCGGCCCACCGCTTCATGCGCGAACTCACCGGCAAGCCGGTCATCGGCGTGGTGCCCGACATCGCCCCCCTGAATCTTCCCGAGGAGGACTCGGTGAGCTTCAAGGCGGGCGCCTGCTGGAACGCCACCGGACGCGACCTGGACATCGCCGTGCTGGATTTGCCCCACATCTCCAACTTCACCGATTTCGACGCCCTGGCCGGCGAGCCCGACGCGGGGCTGCGGGTGGTGCGCACGGCGGCCGAGCTGGGCCGCCCGGACGCGGTGATCCTGCCGGGCAGCAAGAACACCCTGGCGGACCTGGCCCGACTGCGCGAAACCGGACTGGCGGAGGCCATCGCCGCCCTGGCCCGCGAGGGGTCGAGCGAGATCGCCGGGGTGTGCGCGGGCCTGCAGATGCTCGGGGAGCGCCTCACCGATCCCACGGGCCTGGAGTCCGACCGGGGCGAGGATGCGGGCCTTGGCCTTCTGGACCTGGCCACGGAGCTTCTGCCGGAGAAGACCCTGGCCCAGTCGCGGGCAGTGCATCTTCCGTCCGGGCTCACCCTGGCGGGGTACGAGATCCACCACGGCGTCACCCGGGCGAGCGGTTCGCAAGACCCCGAGGTCCTGGCCCGGAGCGAGGACGGTCGCCCCTTGGCCTGGGGCCGCCACGGCGCGGCCTGGGGCACCTACCTGCACGGGGTGTTCGACCAGCCGGGGTTCAGGCGCTGGTGGCTCGACTCCCTGCGCGCGCGCAAGGGTCTCGCCCCGCTGGCCCCGTCCCCGCAGTCCTCGCAGGACGGCGTGGAGGCGGCCCTTGACCGTCTGGCCGCCACGGTCCGCGCCAGCCTGGACATGGACGCCGTGTACGCCCTGCTCGGGCTCTAAGAGGGCGGGCTTGCACGTGAAATCCTGTCCACGTGGACGTTTCGGCGCTTGAACCCGCCGGAGGATTGGGAGTATAGGACGCACGAGCCGAAACCAGCCGGCCCGGACCGCGCATGAACACATCCACGCCCAGACGTTTCCCCTTCCCGCTGCCCTCCGTCAGGATCATCCTGGGCCTGGCCGCCCTGGCCGCCGTGCTGGCCTATGCCCTGCCCCTGGCGGCCACCAGGTTGATCGGCCAGGAGACCCTGCGCGCCCACGCCCAGGCGGCCCTGTCCGCCGCCCTGGAGCGTCCGGTGGACATCCAGGGGGACGTGCGCCTGACCATGATCCCCTGGTTCGGCCTGCGCACGGGTCCGGTCACGGTTCCCAACGAGCCCGGCTTCGGCCCCGAGCCCCTGCTTTCCGTGGAATCCGCCACCATCGGGCTTCGCCTGACGGCCCTGGCCTCCCACACCGTGGTGGTGGACTCCGTGGCCCTGTCCTCGGCCTCCCTGCGCCTGGAACGCGATGCGGGCGGACGCGAGAACTGGCGAGGACTGTCCGGAGGCGATGCCCTGGCCGGACACGTTCCCGGCGGCTGGAAGGTGGAGAGCCTGCCCTCGGGGCTCAGGCTCTGGAACGCCAGCCTCAGCTTCACCGACGCCGCGAGCGGCACGTCCCTGGACCTGCGCCGCCTGACCCTGAACACCAGCCAGTCCAGGCCCTTCGATTTCTCCCTCTCATGCGAAGTGACGGTGAACCCGTACGGGCTCACCGGCGAACTCAGCGCCAAGGGCGAGGCCAGCTACGGCGAGACCGGCGGGCATGTGCTGGTGCACTCGTCCACGGCGACAGGATGGCTGACCCTTCCCGCCGGAACGGCGGCCCCCGGCGAGCGGGTGGCCTTCACCGGCAAGGTCATGGTCCACGGCCAGCAGGGGGCCTTCGAGGTCTCCAGCATGGTGCTGGAGGGGCTCGGCGCGCGTGTGACCGGCAAAGTCAACGCGGCAGGCCTCTATGACCCCGTGCCTTACGTATACGCCAACCTGGCGGCCAGCGGCGGCAGGCGCGGAGCCTGGACGAAGCTTCTGGGCCTGGACCTGGCCGGGCGCGCCCCGACGGACAGGGCGGGCACGCCGGCCTTGCGCCAGGCCGCCCCGGAAGGGGACATCGAGGCCGAACTGGAGCTGAGCTCCACCCCCAGCGGCTGGCTGGCCAACAAGGCCGTGCTCCGCGACGGTCCGGCCCGTGTCGGCGGCACGGCCAAGAACATCGGCGGAGACGTCTCCTTCGACCTGTCCGCCGACGGCTGGGACCTGGGCTCCTGGCTCACTCCGGCCGCGCTTCCGGGCGGGCGGGCGGGCGGATGGGCGGGCAATGGCGTCAAAAGCCTGAGCGGACGGTTCTCGGGCCGGAACCTGCGCGCAGGGACGCTCGACATCGAGGACCTGGAGTTCGCGGCACGCTCGGGACAGAGCGAATTCAGGATCTATCCCTTCACCGCCAGGGTGGACCAGGGCATGTTCTCGGCCGATATCCGGGTCAAGCCCGACCCCGCCGTCAACGTTTTTTCCGTTTCCGCCGCGCTCACCCCCCTGACGCAAGATGGCCCGGGCGCGGGCCAGCCGCAAGCCCTGGGAGAGGTGAACATGAACGGCGAGGCGGGCCCTTCCGGCGTTACGGGGAAACTGCGCCTCGCGCTGGGAGATTTCGCCAGGAACTGGAAACCCTCCTGGATGCCCCGGGACGCCTCAAAGGCATGGGAGCTGCTCGGTGGCGGAGCGGCCCAGGCGTCCTTCACCCTCCCCCGGTCCGGGGAATGGGGCCTCGACGGCCTGGACGTGCGCACCGGCGGGTCGCGCTTCACGGGCAGGATCGCGGGAGGCCGGGCCGCCACCGTGCTGGACCTCCAGGCCGACCGGCTCGAGCTGGAAAAGCTTCGCCAGCTGGCCGCTCTGTTCGGGGCCGACGGCAGGGGGTTCGCCCCCGTCCCGCTGGAAGGCCGCATCGCGGCCAAGCGCCTGAGCCTGCCCGGCCTGGACGTGGACGACCTGCTCCTGGCCGGACAGGCGGCCCCCGAAGCGCTCAAGCTCTCCACGGTGTCGGGCTCGGCCCTGGGCGGCAAGTTCACCGGCGGGATCGAGATGGAATCCGCGCGCGGTAGCGCCGCCCTATCCATGACCCTGGCGGCCTCGGGCATGCAGGGCGCCGCTTTGTCGGCCCAGGTCCCGCACCTGCCGAAGATCGCCGGGCCCGTGGCCTGCCAGGTGAGCGCCGAATCCCAGTCGGGAACGCTCGCGTCCGTTTGGCAGGGGCTTCACGGCCAGGCCGACCTCCAGATGGGGCAGGGGTCGGTCACGTTCTCTCCCGGCGAGGCGGGCGCGCTGCCCTGGCCGGTGAGCCGGGCCACCGCGTCGCTCAAGTTCTCGGCCAAGCCCGCCCCCCAGGGCGGCGAACGCGTGCGCGAGGCGGCCCTGGCGGACGTTTCGGGCCTGGTGAAGGTGGATTCGCCGGGGGTGGTGCGCTCCTCCCAGGTGGAGGTGAAGGGGCAGGTGGGCCTGGACGCTTCGGGCAGGCCCCTGTGGTTTCGCCAGCCTCGGGCCGAGGGGTCGCACCTTTTGTCCCTGGGCTTCCTGGGGCCGGGCAAGACCGCCCGCGCAACCTGGGCGGGCAGGATCGAGGCGGACTTCGACACAGGCGGCTTCAGCCTCTCGGGCGTGGACCTCAACCTGGCCGGGGTGCCCGGCAAAGTCTCTGTCGCCGGCCAGCCCGGCCCAAGCGGCCAGGGCGGGCCGGTCCTTTCCGGCAGCGTGGACATCCCCGAATTCAACCCCCGCGACGCGGCCCCGCGCCTGGGCCTGTCCCTGCCCGCAGGGGCCGACCCCAACGTCTGGCGGCGGGCCCGGTTCTCCTGCGACATCGGGGGCACGCTCAAGGAGGTGCGCCTGACGCGCATCCAGGCGTCCCTGGACGACGCCATCATTTCCGGGCAGGCCCTGGTCAGCGGCCCGAAGAACCGCCTGGATCTGGCCGTGAGCTCGCTGGATCTGGACAGGCTGGCCCCGGTCCCCCAGGCGGCCGACCAGTCCAAGCGGCCCGAAGAGCCCCTGCCCCTGGCCGAGCTGAGAGAGTTGAACCTGGAAGCCAAGGTACGCTTCGGCTGGCTCATGAAGGACCGGCTGGTGTGGGAGAACGCCCTCACCGAGTTCTCCGCCCAGGGAGGGCGTTTCCAGCTGCGCCAGACCGCTCCCTCGTTCTACGGAGGCCCCTATCTGTTCGACCTGCGCGGCGACGCGCGCGGGGGCGAACTCAAGGCCCAGCTTGAGCTCAAGCTGTCCGGATTCTCCGCCCCTGCCCTGCTCAAGGATCTGGCCGGGGCCGAGACGCTCACCAAGGGCCAGTGCGATTTCTCGGTGAACGTGGAGATGCATGGCGCCACGGACCGGGCGCTCCGCCGCAAGGCCTCCGGATCGGCCGGCTTCGAGGTGCGAAGCGGCGCCCTGGCCATCCGAGGAGCACCGGCCAAGCGGGACTCCACGGCGGCTCCGGTCGTGGGCGACCGGGACGCGCCGCCGCCCCCCCCGCCTCCCTCCGATGGCGTGCCCTTCTCCAAAATGGGTGCGAACTTTTCGGTTCGCGAGGGCCTGGCCGTCACCAGGGACCTGGTGCTGACCGGCCCCACCCTTACGGCCAAGGGCGACGGCTGGGTCAGCCTGGACGACGAGCGCATCGACCTGAACCTGATGGCCTCGGTGCCGGAGGTGGGGGAGGTTCCCGTGCGCATAAGCGGTTCCCTCTACGACCCGAGGCTCGACATCGACAAATCCAAGGTTCTCGGCGACACCCTCATGAACCTGTTCAAGGGCGTCATAGGCATCCCGGGTAATGTGCTCAACCAGCTCAGAAGAGTGTTCTAGAACTGCTTCCTCTTTTGTTCACTCTCCTTCGCCGCCGTTGTCCGACGAATTCAGATTGACTCTCCTGATCACTCATTGCTACTTTTAACATAATTCATCAATACTTAAACTTCTTATGGCGTTACCGGCACCTGAAAACGGGCGCCAAGCAGTTTCAGCGCGCCGCCCTCCGGAGCAGTCATGCAGGATGATGAGAAGCCCAGGGAGCAGATCCTGGCCGAGCTCGAAGCCGCGCGGCTTCGTCTCGCGGAGCTTGAAGCCTGCGTGCAGGGCGAGCCAGGGTTGGCGAACGCCCCGGTGAGCAGCCAGGCCCTGCTCGCCGCCATCCTCAAGGGGACCACCGACGCCGTGTTCGCCAAGGACACCGCCGGACGCTACCTGCTCATCAACGAGGCCGGGGCCGCATTCTGCGGCAAACCCGCAAACGAAATCATCGGCCGCGACGATACGGCGTGCTTCGGTCCCGAGACGGCACGCACGCTCATGGAACGGGACCGCACGGTCATGGAATCCGGCGCGACCGCCACCTTCGAGGAAATCTGCATCTGCAGCACGGACGGCCGCATCCTCACCTTTCATTCCACAAAGGGCCCCCTCAAGGACAGGCGCGGCAACATCATCGGCTTGTTCGGCATCGCCCGGGACATCACCGCCCACAAGGAGGCCGCGGCCAGGCTGCTCCAGGCCAAGGAGCAGGCCGAAGCGGCCACCAGGGCCAAATCCGAGTTCCTGGCCAACATGAGCCACGAGGTCCGGACCCCCCTCAACGGGGTGCTGGGCATGCTCCAGCTGCTGGCCACCACCGAACTCGACCAGGAGCAGGCCGAGTACGTGCGCACGGCCGAGCAGGCGTCGTTGCGACTGGCCCAGCTGCT
The DNA here is from genome assembly GCF_022808915.1 of Fundidesulfovibrio terrae. Classification (NCBI taxonomy): domain Bacteria; kingdom Pseudomonadati; phylum Thermodesulfobacteriota; class Desulfovibrionia; order Desulfovibrionales; family Desulfovibrionaceae; genus Fundidesulfovibrio; species Fundidesulfovibrio terrae. The sequence goes on along the minus strand of NZ_JAKZFS010000001.1, from coordinate 418,459 downwards.
CTCGGACATCCTGGACCTGTCCAAGGTGGAATCCGGCACGCTCACCCTGCGCGACGTGGAATTCAGCCTGGCCGAGGTGCGCGACAGCGTCCTGGCCCTTTTCGCCCCCGCCGCCCGGGAAAAAGGACTCACCCTCGATTTCCGCGTCGATCCCCGCCTGCCTGACCGGCTTATGGGCGACGAGGTACGACTGAGGCAGATTCTCCTCAACCTGGTGGGCAACGCCATCAAGTTCACGGATGCAGGGGAAGTCACGGTCCAGGCCGAGCTGGCCTCCGAGGAGGCTCCATCACCCGTGCCGGTGCGCATCACCGTTTCCGACACCGGGTGCGGCATCCCCGACTCACAGCTCGGGCGCATCTTCGAGCCCTTCGTCCAGGCGGACGGTTCCTATGTCCGCAGGACGGGCGGGGCCGGGCTTGGCCTGGCCATAGTCAAGCGCCTGACCGCCATGATGGGCGCGGACATCTCCATTACGAGCCACCCCGGAGCCGGGACGCGCATGAGCGCCACCTTCCCCTTCGGGCTGCCCGGCAAGGGCGCGCGGCCCGCTCCTCGGCCCGGACGCGTCTGCGCCGACCGCAAAACCTTGCGGGTGCTCCTGGTGGAGGACGACCGGACCAACCAGCTCACCATCCGGCGTATGCTGGAAAAGGCCGGGCACGGGGTGGACACGGCGGGCGACGGGCGGGAGGCCCTGGCCAAGGTCGCCGGGGGAGGCTTCGACTGCGTGCTGATGGACGTGGAAATGCCCGTGCTCGACGGCGTGGAGGCCACCAGAGTCATCCGGACCTCGCCGGAATACGCGGGGATGTCCCGCATCCCCATCATCGCCCTGACCGCCCACGCCATGGCCGGCGACCGCGAGAAATTCCTGGAGGCCGGCATGGACGACTACCTAGCCAAACCCGTGGCCATGCAGGATCTCAGGCGCATCCTGGACTGGGTATCCTGTGCGGGAAATAACGGAGGGGCTTCCAGCAAGGACTAGCGCTTCGCGCCCCGCCCCCCCGGGGCTCAGGCGAATGCCTGTTTTGAGGACGCCACACTAGAAGTTGAGCTGGGCCAGCAGGTCGTCCACCTCGGACTGGGACACCTTGGCCTTGGCGTCCTTCTTGAGCTCCTCCAGGGGCTGGCCGGGCTCCCGCTCCTGGGCCTTCATCAGGATGCCGGTGGACACGTAGAGTTCGGCCACCATGCCCTGCACCTTGCCCAGCATGTCGATGACCCGCTTGATGCGCTGGCCGGTAAGATCCTGGAAGGAGAGGCAGGTCATGATCTCGATCAGGTCCTCGGAGAGCTTCTGGCACAGCCTGGTGGCGGTCTCCTTGGATTCCTGGTCGCAGACCCCCTTCTGGAACATGGCGATGAGCTCGTCCGGGGAGGACATGTTGCGCTCCACCAGGGCGATGATCTCGAAGGTGGCCTTTTCCGTAGCCTGGATGACCTGGTCCAGGCGCTGGGACGCCTCCACCATGAGCTCCCCGGCTTGGGCCACGTTCTCCGGGTTGGCCTGGGCCGCCCCGGGACCTTGGAAAGAGGATATCTCGCGGTAGATGTCGCCGAGCCTCCCCATGATCTCTTCGTTCAGATGCCTGAAGAAGTCCTCGCCGCCCAGGTGCTTGCCCGCCACCTGGGCCAGCTCCTCGCGCACGGCCTCGCGCACGGCCTCGCGGATGAAGGGCTTGAAACGCTCGGTCAGCTGCGCCGCGAGGGCGTCCAGGTTGGCTGCGTCCATGCTGTCCTCGCCTACTCGAAATAACTAGATTCGTTGAAGAAAGAGTAACCGTTCTTGCCTGACTTCTTGGCCACGTACATGGCCTCGTCGGCCTTCTTGAGAAGGATTTCCGGTTCCATGCCGTCTGTGGGGGCCACGGCGATGCCCAGGCTCGCGCTCACCCTCACGGACACGCCGTTCCAGGCGATGGGCTGGGTGATGGATTTTATCACCCGATTGCCCGTGAGCCCGGCGTGGAGCCCGTTGCGAAGCTCTCCCAGCACCATGACGAATTCGTCCCCGCCGATGCGCGCCGCCGTGTCGTCGCCGCGCAGCGTCTGCGAAAGCCGCATCGCCGTGACCTTGAGCACCTCGTCGCCGCACTCGTGCCCGTAGGTGTCGTTGATGGGCTTGAACCCGTCCAGGTCGATGAACACCACCGCCGCGAAATCACCATGGCGCTTGGTGCGGGCCAGGGTCTGGTGCATGCGGTCCAGCAGAAGCACCCGGTTGGGCAGCCCCGTGAGGGCGTCGTGCAGGGCCATGTGCTCCGCGCCCTCGACAGGCGAGTAGGACGCCGTGGGCCTGAGCACCATGGCCAGCTCGCCCGTTTCCGGCAGCCGCAGGCAGTGGGCCTCCGCGGGCAGGAAGGTTCCGTCCTTGGCCCGGACCTTCAGGCGCCTGAAGAGCGACGTCCCGGCCTCGGCGTTCCTGGAGATGTCCGCAAACCCCGCCTGTCCCACAAGTTCCGGCAGCGAGACGCTGGACAGTTCCTCCTGGCCGATGCCCAGCATGTCCTGGAACGCGCCGTTGACATGGAGCAAGCGGCCGTTGGAATTGGCGAGGCAGGCGGGATCGAAGCTCAGCTCGAGGACGTTCCAGATGGGCATGGGCGTGACTCCAGCCGGTACACCGGCAAGCCGATGATGGCCGATTTTACCCTCTGTCGCAATGGAGGAAAGGTTACAGTTTGCCCACCTCGCGAATACATTCCGTGAAGGGTCCCGGGCCTCGGGACGCCATCGGGCGCTAACCGTCCGCCAGGGCTGCGGTCTTGGCCCGCAGGTCGCCCAGAAGCGCGGTTTGCACGGCCTCGCGCAGGCGCCTGCGCTCCTCGGGGGGATGCTTGGCCGCGAGCTTTTTCAGGTTGGCCTCGCTGTTGGCCGTGGCCTGGGGGTCCTGACGCAGGAGCGACCCGGAGAGCCTGGCGTGACGCACCGCCAGGTGCCCCTGGCAGACCGCCGCGCGGCCCATGCCCCACAGGCGCAGGTCGTGGTCCAGGTCGTCGTACTGGGTGGGGGAGAAACGGATGTCGAAGTCGCCGCACTCCATGAGGACCGGGGTCCTGAACAGGTGGAAGCACCCCGTGACAGACAGGCAGGGGCGCACGGCGTCGAACTGGCCGAAGTCCAGGTCCTGGGAGCACAGCGAGGAGAAGGCCGGGAGCCCGTCCGCGTCCTCCAGCAGGTTGATGTCCGCGCTCTGGATGCGCCCGGTCTGGGCCAGGTCCACCACCTTGCAGCCCCACACCCCGGCGTCAGGATAGCTCGATACGGCGCGCCCCAGGAGGCGCGCCCAGTCCGGCGGCACCAGGGCGTCGTCGTCCAGGTAGGCCGTGAAGTCGCTGCCCGCCACCGCCGGGTGGCGCATGAGCCAGTTGCGCGCGGCGGGCGCGCCCACGTTCACTGGCAGGCAAACCACCTCCAGTCGCTCCCCGGCGCGGTCCTTCCAGGCGGCCAGCGCCTGGGCGGTGCCGTCCGAGCTGCCGTTGTCCAGGACCACGACCCTGGCCCCGCCCAGTTCCGAGGCGAACAGGGCCGCCAGCGTCTCGTCCACCTCCCGGGCCTTGCCGCTGGTGTACAGGCAGACCACCACGCGCCCTGGCAGGGGATCATCCGGCAGGTCGTGCCCGGCCAGCCGGTCGTACAGGCGCAGGATCAGGTTGGCGTTCCAGGGGGCCTGCGAAGCTGCCGCGCGCCACTGCCCGGCCGCCTCGGCGAGCCTGCCCAGCCTGAAAAAGCACTGCCCCAGCCGCGCCCTGGCCGGGCGCAGGAGCCGCGCCGCTCCGTAGGAACGCGCCGCCTGCTCGAAGTCTCCGCCCTGGAAGAGCACGTCCCCCCGGCACTTGTCCCGCACGGCCTTCAGGCCGGACGGCCAGGGGGCGTCCAGGCAGCGGCCGGCCGCCTCCCGGTGGCCCAGCAGGTAGGCCAGGTCCAGCAGGTGCTGCCGCCAGAAGAGATTGCCGGGGTCTTCCCTGAAGCGGTCCATGAGCAGGGCGAGCAGCTCGCCGTGCGCCCGGCGCGCGGCCATCTGGGCCATGGCCGCCACGACGCCGGAGTCTCCAGGCTGATCCGGCGCGCGCCAGTTCCCGGCACAGGCGTCCACCGCCGCGCGCACCCGGGGGTCCAGAAAACGCGCCCTGGCGTCCAGGCCGGCCAGGAGCCCGGCCAGGCCGCCGTCCAGCGGGCCGGCCTCCCAGGCCGCCAGCAGAATATCCAGCCCCAGGCGCGCCGTGGCCGGGGATTCCAGAGCCAGGCGGGCCAGTTCCGCCAGGTGCGGCTTGCCCACCCCGCCCAGCACGAGACCGTGGCGCAGGGCGGCGGGAAGCCCCTCCCAGTCGAAATCAGGAGCGCGCATGGGCCGTCCTCTGCCACACGGCGAAAAATCCCTTGGCACCGGCTTCGAGGCCGCAGCGGCCCAACGCCTCGGCGCGCGCCCTGGCTCCCATGTCCCGGCGCAGGGCAGGGTCCCCGATCAGGGCGGTCAGGGCCTTTTCCCACGCGGCCGGATCGCCTCCGGCCTTGAAGCCCGTCTCCCCGTGGCGCACCCGGGCGTACGGGGGCAGGTCCGCGTAGACCCCGGCCATGCCCAGGGCCGAATACTCCAGCCACTTCACCGCGCTCTTGCAGCGGTTGAAGGCGTTGTCCGCAAGCGGCGCGATGCCGATGTGGGCGTCCAGGGCCGCAAGCGCGGCCGCGTATCCGGCGTAATCCTCGTTGAACGGCAGGCAGAGCGCGGCCAGGCCCTCCGGAGCGCAGCCCATGAACGTGAGCTCCACCCCGGAGCCGTACCGGGCCTTCACCGCGGCCAGGGCCGGGAGGACCGCCGCCAGGTCGCTCAAGTGGGAGGGCGTGCCCGCGAACACGATCCGCACCGGCCCCTCCCCTGGCGCGTCCTCCGGGCAGTCCCGGGCCGGGCCGTCAGCCAGGCCCGCCCGGACGCCGAACCCCGACGCATGCCCCCACAGGCGCTCGTCCAGGAAATTGGGTAGCACCTCCACCTTGGCGGCCAGGCCCGCGAAGGCCCTCTTCAGCTCCGTGGTGCTCACCGTCACCAGGTCGGCCCTTTCGAGCAGCCGCCTGGCGTACGGCTCGACCGCGGCCAGGCGCACGCGCATGGGATGGCCCTCGGGCACGGCCAGGAAGTTGTCGTCCACCTCGTAGACCACGGGCACGCCCGAGGCCAAGGCGCTCTCCACCAGAGGCCAGGTCTCCCGCATGGGGAAGTAGCGCTGGAAGACGACGAGGTCCGCGCCGTCCATGGCCGAGGCGTCGATGGCGTAGTCGCGCCCGTCGCTCACCGCCGCCCAGCGCATTTCCACCCGGCCGCGCAGGGCCGAGGCCGGGCCCAGAAGGCGCAGGCGCGCGCAGGCGTAGGTGGGGAGGTCCAGGGAGTAGGTTGCGATGGTCAGCATTCTCAGTCCGACGCGGGATAGATGGTGAGCCCCTCGTACCCGGGGTCGTTCTTGAAGGCCAGCTCCAGGTAGAAGCGGCGATGGCTCTTGGGCAGGGGCAGCCCCTCGTCCAGGGCCAGTATCCGGTAGGCGTTGCCCATGCGCGCCCGCACGGCATCGCGCTGCGCGAGCCTCTCCCGGTGCGCCCCGGAGGCCGCGAGCTCCCGGAAAATCGCGGCCAGCTCGGCCGAGCGCGCCTGCACCCCGTGCCGGGCCAGCACCTCGTCCCGCCCGGCTCGCGCGATATCGGGCAGGCGCGGATCGGCCAGGGCCGCCAGGGCCGCGCGCGCCGCGCCGCGTGCGTCGCCGCGCTCGTACACCAGCAGGTTCTCGCCCGGCGTGAACAGGTCCCGAAGTCCGTTGCCCGTGTCCTCCGTCAGCACCGCCGCCCCGCAGGCGGCCGCCTGGAACACCCGGAAGTTGACCTCCCCCGCCGCCGACTGGTTGAGCACGATGCGGCTGCGCCCGAACACCGGCCGGTAGTCCCCGCTCACCGCCACCAGGGGAGCCAGGCGCTTGAACGCCTCCAGGAACGGCCTGCGCCCGGGGTTGGCCGGGCTGTCCAGCGTGCCCACGAACCCCACCGGGATGTCCCGCTCGAGCCCCTCGTCGCGGTCGCGCGACGGATCGCAGAACAGCGGCATCCAACGCGCCGGGCGCGGGTGCTCCGCGGCGAAGGCGGGCACGTAGTCCTTCTGGGCCACCAGGGCCACGTCGAACCCGGCGCTGTAGGACTGGTGCCAGGGATTCATGTACTGGTCGATGGAGTAGGCAATGCTGGGCCAGGGCAGAAGCTCGAGCCCGGCCACGGTGGGCGGCTGGCTGGTGTCCGCCCAGAGCAGGGCGTCAGGGGCGAAGCTCCGGGACGAAAGCGTCTCCAGCAGGAGCTTGAGGGTCATGGGCTCCGTCAGGCGCACGTCCACCCCCGGCGACGAGCCGATGGAAAGCGTCTCGTGCCCCAGCGCCGCAAGGGCGCGCAAAAAGTAGGGACCGTCCACACACAGGATGCGCATGGTTTTTCTGTAGGGCATCTGGCAAGGTCCGGGCAAGCATGTTAGTCTGGCCCGAACAGGAGCCTCCATGGACGAATTCAGGTTCGAACTCACCGATACGGAAAAGACCTACTTGAAGGACGTGGCCGCCCGCAGCATCGCTTCGGCCCTGGAGGGCGAGCGTGGCTGGTGCCCCCCGGAACCGCCCACGGACACGTTGCTTGAGCCCCTCGGGGCCTTCGTCACCCTGAACGTGAACAACTGCCTGCGCGGCTGCATCGGCCACATCGTGGGCGACAAGCCCCTGTACCTGACCATCGCGGAAATGGCCCGCGCCGCCGCCTTCGAGGACCCCCGCTTCCCGCCCCTGACCACGCAGGAGTTCCCCCAGGTGTGCATCGGCATCTCCATCCTGGGCCCCATCTCCCGCTGCCCTGACCCGGAACTGGTGGAGGTGGGCCGCCACGGCCTCATCATGCGCCAGGGGCACAGGCAGGGGCTTCTGCTGCCGCAGGTGCCCGTGGAATGGAAATGGGACCGCGAGACCTTCCTCGCCCAGACCTGCTGCAAGGCCGGACTGCCCCAGGGAGCCTGGAAGCTTCCCGCCACGGAGATATACTGGTTCGAGGCGGTGGTGTTTTAAGGCGGGGCTAGGAGAGGGGGAAGCCTCCGGCGGCCAAAGGGCGAAGCCCTTGGATTCCCGTTCAGGGGACTGTGGGCGGTCGGAAGCTAGGCGGCCCAGGTGGCCGTGGTCTTGCCGCGCAGGGGCGAACACCAGGAGAGCGCCAGTTCGTACGCCTGGTTGATGGATTTCATCATCTCTTCATCACCGCCCAGGTCAGGGTGGTGGCGGCGGGCCTGCTTGCGGTAGGCGGCCCTGATGTCGTCGGCGGAGCAGGGATAGGTGATGCTGAGCAGAGCGCATGCCTGGGTCAGGGTCATGCGGCCGTGCCCCAGGGGAGACTTGTGCGAACGCTGCTTGTAGTCCTGATAGCTGGAGCCCCCCCCCGGACCGGTGGTGCGGTGGCGGTGCTCCTGGCGCTCATGCTGGGCGCCGGCCTGCCGCGCGCGCTCCTTCGAGCCCGCGTCGCCCGTCCTTCCCGCCCCTGCGGCCCCTGATGACCCGGCGTTCCAGGCCGATCCGCCGGCGCTGCCCGTGCCGGAGGAACCAGGTTTCGCACTCCGCGCGCCGGACGCGCCCTGCGCGCCCGTCCAGGTCGTGCGCTGCTGCGAGGAGCCGGTTCCGGCGCCCGTTCCAGTGCCCGTCCCGGCGCCAGCCCTGGCGCTCGTTCCGGCCCCGGCGCTCCCGGCGGACGACGCCGACGCCGACGCCGACGCGCCGGTCTTGGGCCGGGAACTCCAGGAGAAGCCCGCCCCTGCCTGCCGGTCGAAGGTGGACTTGTACGCCCCGCCGGTGGCGGATTGTCCGGCGGTTTTGGAGCCGCCCGTGAACGTGGTCTGCCTGGCGGAAGATCCGGCGGAGGAGCCGGCGGCGCTGGCGGAAGTCTTGGACTGGGACGCGGTGGACTGGAAGCGGGAGGAGCCGGTGGTCCCCTGGGCGTTTCGGGCACCGGCGGCAGGACCTTCCTGCCGATGCCCCCACTGGCGGCGGTAGCCGTCAGCGGCGGAGTCGGCTTTGCGCCAGGCTCGCCCGGTGCTCTGGTAGTGGCTGCCGGCGGTCTTGAGGTTGTCCAGGACGCGGCGCAGGTGCGAGAGGATGTCGCGCAGGAGATCGCGGGTGTCGGAGAGCCGTTTTTCCAGGGCTCCCCAGTCGGCGTCGGAGTAGCCGGTGGCCCGGTTTCTGTATTGGGTCGCTGATTCTTGGCGGCTCTGCATTGTGATGTCCGCCGTGAGGCGATCCGGCCGGTCCGGGAGGGAAGCGGCCCGGGCCGCCCGTTGCGGCCCGGGGCTGCGCGGCCCGGGAAAAACCAGGTTCCGGCGCGAGGCCCACGGCGTCTTCGCAATGGCCTACATCACCCACGGGGAAATGGCAAGGAAACCACAAAAAAGAGCTTTCTCTTCAGAATAATACATCATTTTTACTTCCAGCCCGCCCGGAAAAATACCTTGAATTTACCCTCTCCTAAACGCTACTAGTTGTAGCTCAAGGGGAAATTTCCCCGCTTTCGCACACGCAAAACCATCCCGTCATCCCCCCGAATTCGGGATATGATACGATGCAAGGACCGGTCATGAACGCCACCGATGCCGAGATTGCCAAGCCGTTCGTTCAAGCCACCAAACACGTGCTTTCCACCATGGCCATGATCGATCCCACTCCCGGAAAGCCCTACGTGAAGAAAAACGACGCCGCCGCCGGGGACGTGTCCGCCGTGGTGGGCCTCACCGGCGACAAGCGGGGCAGCATCTCCCTCTCATTCTCCAAGAAGTGCGCCGTGGCCATCGTCAAGAACATGCTCGGCGACGACATCCAGGACATCGTGCAGGACGCCAAGGACGCCGTGGGCGAAATCACCAACATGATCTCCGGTCAGGCCCGCGCCGGGCTCGCCCAGATGGGCCTCACCATGCAGGCGTCCACCCCCACGGTGATTTTCGGCGACAACCACACCATCTCCCACGTCTCGTCCGGTCCGGTGGTGGCCATCCCGTTCACCTCCGAGCACGGCGACTTCACCGTGGAATTCTGTTTCCAGTAGCGCTCTGCCGGCCATGCAGCCCGCCTTGCCCGCCACGATCCTGGGCACGGCCGCCTTTGCCGCGGCGGTGGTCCACACCTTCCTGGCCGGACGATTCCTGAAGAGGTCCAGGCTCGAAAGCCCCCACCAGGGGCTGTGGCACCTCCTGGGCGAGGTGGAGGCGGTCTTCGGCTTCTGGGCCGCCGTTTTCCTGGCCCTGCTGGCCCTGGTCACGGGGCCGTCGGCCGCCATCGGCTACATCGAGTCCATCTCCTTCACCGAACCGGCTTTCGTGTTCGCGGTGATGGTCGTGGCCTCCACCAAACCAATCGTCTCGGCGGCCACCAGGGCCATCATGGGCCTGGCCGCCAGGCTCCCGCTGCCCATGGGCGTGGCCGCCTGCTTCACGGCGCTCACGGCCGGGCCGCTTCTGGGGTCGCTCATCACCGAACCGGCGGCCATGACGGTCACGGCGCTCATCCTCTACCTGGTGTTTTTCCACCACCCCCTGCCTGAAATCTTCAAATACGCCCTGGCGGGAACGCTCTTCGTCAATATCTCCATCGGCGGCGTGCTCACCCATTTCGCGGCCCCCCCGGTGATCATGTGCGCGCCCGCCTGGGGTTGGGGCCTCGCCTTCATGTTCGCCACCTTCGGCTGGAAGGCGGCCATCGCCGTGGTGGTGAACGCCGCCCTCTTCACCGCCGCGTTCTCCGGCACGCTGAAGAAAATCGACGCGCACACCCATCAGGCCGCGCGGGAGGACATTCCGGCCTGGATCACCGCCGTGCACCTGTTCGCGCTGGTCCTCCTGGTGATGCTGCTGCACCACCCCGTGGCCTTTCTGGCGGTGTTCGTGGCCTTCCTGGGCTTCGCCGACGCCTACAGGGGGCACCAGTCCGGGCTCATGCTGCGCCAGGGCCTGCTGGTGGGAGTGTTCCTGGCCGGCCTGGTGGTGCTCGGACCGGCCCAGCGCTGGTGGGTGCAGGCGCTGATTGCGCGCATGGATTCCCTGGCCCTGTACTTCGGAGCCGTGAGCCTCACCGCCGTTACGGACAACGCCGCCCTCACCTACCTGGGTACGCTGGTGGAGGGCCTCTCCGACCAGAACAAGTATGCCCTGCTGGCCGGGGCCGTCACCGGCGGCGGACTCACCGTCATCGCCAACGCCCCTAATCCGGCGGGCTACTCCATCCTCAAGCACGGCTTCAAGGACCAGGTCATAAACCCGCTGTGGCTCCTGGCCGCGGCCCTGGTCCCCACCGCCGTGGCCGCCGCGGTCTTCCTCGCCTTCCCGGCATAGTTTCTGCTTTACCTGTCTCGAAGCGCTGGCGTATACCGCAATCGACCTTCCGGAGCCCTGCATGCATGGATTTTTGACGGTTCTGGCCCTTCTGCTGGCCCTGGCTTCCCCCCTGCGGGCGCAGCCCACGCCGGTCTCCACCAGCTGGGAGCTGGCCTCCCTGCCGGGAGGCGGGCTCGTGGCCGTACTCTGGCTCACCCCTGGGCAGGGCTACAAGACCTACGGCAACGAACCCTCCGAGGCGGGCATGCCCACCCGGGTCCAGGCCACGCTCACCCCCAGGGGCACTCCCCTGCCGGTGCTCTACCCGCCCGGCAAGGCCACCCTCGACCTCTTCGAAAAGGACAAGACCGTGGCCGTGTACGACGGCCCCACCCCCATCTTCGTGCCCCTGCCCGCCGACGCCCCGCCGGAGTTCGGCCTGGAGGCCAAGGTGAGCCTGCTGGCCTGTACGGACACCAGCTGCTGGCCCATGTCCATCGAGACCACCTTCTCATCAAAGGAGGCGCCCTCACCCGCTCCCGCGGACAAGCAGCCCTGGTGGGGCCGGTTCGCCGATCTGGCCCGGCAGTCCCCGTCCACGCCGGTGCTGGAGAGTGTGGCCAAGGCCGCCCCGGCGGCGACGGACTGGACCTTCTCGCCCCGCTCCGCCAGCCCCCGGCTGGAGGTGAACGGCCTGCTCAAGGCCCTGCCCCTGGCGTTTCTGGCCGGCTTCATCCTGAACCTCATGCCCTGCGTGCTGCCCGTGGCCTGTCTGAAGCTCTCGAGCCTGCTGGCCGCGTGCTCACTGGACCAGGGATGCGACCGCCACGCCAAGATCCGCAGCCACAACGTCTTCTTCGCCCTGGGCATCCTGGCCTATTTCTGCGTGATGGCCGTGGTTCTGGGCGCGGCGGAGATGGCCTGGGGGCAGCTCTTCCAGCAGCCGGGGCTCATCCTGGGCGCGGCTGCCGTGCTCTTCTCCATGGGGCTTTCGCTCTTCGGGGTGTTCCATCTGCCCGTGGTGGACCTGAAAATCGGCGCGCGCCCCGGCCACAGCCCCAAGACCCAGGCCCTGGCCACGGGTTTTCTGGCCACGCTCCTGGCCACGCCGTGCTCCGGGCCATTTCTGGGCGGCGTGCTGGCCTGGACCCTCCTGCAGCCCGTGGCCGTGGTGATGACCGTGTTCGTGGGCATCGGCGTGGGCATGGCCTCGCCCTACCTGGTGCTGGCCGCGCGGCCCGAGCTGACCCGCTTCGTGCCCCGCCCCGGAGCCTGGATGAACCACCTGGAGAAGCTGGCCGGATTTCTCATCATGGCCACCTGCCTCTACTTCCTGACCATCCTGCCCCAGGCCCTGCTGCTTCCGGCCCTGGCGGCGCTGCTGGCCACCGCATTCGCCTGCCACGCCTGGGGGGCCTGGACCAACCTGTCCCAAGGCCCCTTCACCCGCTGGGCTATCCGGACGGCTGCCATGGCCCTGGCCGTGGGCGCGTGCTTCTGGGCCCTTACGCCCCCGGCGCCCGAAACCGCAGTCTGGCGCCCCTTCGACAAGGCCGCCTTCAACCAGGCCTTGGGCAAGGAGAACCTGCTCCTGGACTTCACAGCGGACTGGTGCCCCACCTGCAAGGCGTTGGAGAAGACGGTGCTCGCTGGCGACGCCGTGGCCAAGCTCCAGAAACGTCACGGCTTCATCGCCATGCGCGTGGACCTCACCCGCGAAGATCCCGAGGCCATGGCGCTCTTGCGCGCCTTGGGTTCGGCCTCCATCCCCGTGGCGGCGGCCTTCCCCAAGGGCGAGGAGGCGAAAAAGCCCGTGGTCCTGCGGGATCTGTTCACGTCGGGCCAGTTGGGCGAGGCCCTCAAGGAAGCTTTCGGCGAGGGGAAATAACCGTCGACACCGGCCCGCCCGGGGGCCGGAATCATTCATGCGGAGGGATCGTGAGCAAGGACAGCAAACCGGAATTCAAACGCCCCATGGCCCCCAAGACCGGGGCGATCGTCCTGTTCGGGGCGCTTGCGGCCACGGCGACCGCCACATGGGTTCTCTCGAGGCTTTTCCCCCTGGACGTAAGCGAGCTGGAAAAGCTGAAGCTGACCATGACCAGCGACGGGGCATGGATGATCCTCGGGGCATGGACGATCTTCCCGGCGGTGTTCGCCGCGGCCTTCACGCTCATGGCCAAGGGGGTGGACCCCATGCGCGTGGCCATCGCCTACGCCGGAGTCACCTACTTCCTGCAGTGCTACGCCGAGCTCACGGCGCGCGACAACGTGGCCATGTGGCCGGAACTCCTGTTCACGGCCGTGCCCACCATCATCCTCTATGGGATCATGTCCAGATACGCGCCCAAGCAGGGCGACGAATCAGATTCCCCGTCCTGAGAGCAGCCAGAAATCGGCCAGGGTCAGGCAGACCATGGCCTCCAGCACCGGGTTTATGCGCGGGATGGCGCTGATGTCGTGGCGGCCGCCCACCGTGATGGTGGTCTCTTCGCCGGTCACGGTGATGGTGCGCTGCTCGATGCCCACCGAGGCGATGGGCTTCACCGCGCACCGCACCACGATGTCCTGGCCCGTGCTGATGCCGCCGAGCGTGCCGCCCGCCCGGTTGGAGGCGAAGCCGTCCTTGGTGAGGGGGTCGTTGTTCTTGGAGCCGTAGTTGCGCGCGGCCTGAAGGCCCTCGCCGATCTCCACTGCCTTCACCGCGCCCACTCCCATGAGAGCGTAGGCCAGGCGCGCGTCGATCTTGTCGAAAACCGGCTCGCCCAGGCCCGCCGGGGCACCCTTGGCCGTCACGCACACCACGCCGCCCAGGGAGTCGCCCTCGGCCTTCACCTGGCGCACCCGGTCCTCCCAGATGTCCACCACGTAGTCGTCCGGAGCGTAGAAGGGACGGTTGCGGGCGTTCACCGGGTCCATGCACTGAGCCGGGATGTCGCCGAGCTCCTTGGTGTAGGAGTACACCGTGACGCCGTGGCGCGCGAGCAGCTGGCGGGCGATCTCGCCCCCGGCCACGCGCGCGGCCGTCTCGCGGCCCGAGGCGCGGCCGCCGCCCCGGTAGTCGCGGATGCCGTACTTGGCCTGGTAGGTGAAGTCGGCGTGGCCGGGCCGGAACACGTCCTTGATGTCGGAATAGTCGTGGGAGCGCTGGTCGGTGTTCTCGATGATGAACCCGATGGGCATGCCGGTGGTGACGCCATCGAACACGCCCGAGAGGATGCGGACCTTGTCGGCCTCCTTGCGGGGCGTGGAGGCTGTGCCCCCTTGGCCGGGGCGGCGCTTGTCCAGGCCCTGCTGGATCATGGCTTCGGTGAGGGGCAGTCCGGCCGGGCAGCCGTCGAGGACGCCGCCGATGGCGGGGCCGTGGGATTCGCCGTAGGTGGTGAGCCTGAAGAGGCTTCCGAAGGTATTTGCGCTCATGGGCGGGCACGCTAGCCCGGATGGGGGGCGCGGGGCAAGAGGGAAGGCTGCATCAATCAAACGAAAACGGCCCGGAGGCTTGCGCCTCCGGGCCGTCGTTTCTTCAATCGCTGATCCGGACTATTTCTTCTTGGCGGCGGCCTTTGCGGGCGCGGCCTTCTTCACTTCAGGCTTCGCCACCGGCTTCTCGGCAGGCTTCTCTTCCGGCTCGATGCCGCAGGCCAGCGGCCACACCTCGTCGATCCGCTCGATGAGCTTCACCTTGATGCGCCCGCGCAGTTCGGCCGGGATGTCCGCCAGATCCTTCTCGTTGCGCGCCGGGATGAGCACGCGCTTCATGCCGGCGGACACCGCCGCCAGGATCTTCTCCTTGATGCCGCCCACCGGCAGCACGCGTCCGCGCAAGGATATCTCGCCGGTCATGGCCACGTCGTTGCAGACGGGCGTGTTGGTGAGCGCGGAAATGAGCGCCGTCACCAGCGTCACGCCCGCCGACGGGCCGTCCTTGGGGGTCGCGCCAGCCGGGATGTGGATATGGATGTCGCGCTTCTCCAAAAACGCCGGGTCGATGCCCAGCTTTTCGGACTTGGCCCTCGCGTAGGAGAGCGCCGCCTGGGCGGATTCCTTCATCACCTCGCCCAGCTTGCCGGTCATGATGAGCGCGCCCTTGCCGGGCATGGTGGTCACCTCGATGTGCAGGATCACGCCGCCCACAGGGGTCCAGGCCAGGCCCACGGCCACGCCGGGGGGCAGTTCGCGCTCCTTCTCTTCCTCCAGGTAGCGCGGAATGCCCAGCAGCTTGGGGAGCAGCTTGCCCGTGACCTTGAACGGACCCGTTTCCCCTTCGGCCTTCCTGCGGGCCAGCTTGCGGCAGATGGTGCCCACCTCGCGCTCCAGGTTCCGAAGCCCGGCCTCGCGCGTGTACTCGCGGATGGTCTTGCCCAGAACCTGATCGCTCATCTCCATGTCGTTCTTCTTGAGCCCGTTTTCCTTCACCTGGCGCGGCAGGAGGTATTTGCGCGCGATCTTGACCTTCTCCTGCTCGGTGTAGCCGGGTATCTGGATCACCTCCATGCGGTCCAGGAGCGGGCCGGGGATGGTGTCGAGCATGTTGGCCGTGCACACGAACATCACCTTGGACAGGTCGAAGGGCACCCCCAGGTAGTGGTCCTGGAAGGAGAAGTTCTGTTCAGGATCCAGCACCTCGAGCAGGGCCGAGGTGGGGTCGCCCCGGTAGTCCGCGCCCACCTTGTCGATCTCGTCCAGCATGATGACCGGATTCTTGGTGCCGGCGGTCTTGATGGACTGGATGATGCGCCCGGGCATGGCGCCGATGTAGGTGCGCCGGTGGCCCCTGATCTCGGCCTCGTCGCGCATGCCGCCAAGGGACATGCGCACGAACTTGCGCCCGAGCGAGCGCGCGATGGAGCGCCCGAGGCTGGTCTTGCCCACGCCCGGAGGCCCCACGAAGCACAAAATGGGGCCCTTCATCTTGGGGTTCAGCTTGCGCACGGAGAGATACTCCACGATGCGCTCCTTGACCTTCTCCAGGCCGTAGTGGTCCTCCTGGAGGATGGCGTTGGCCTGCTTGATGTCCAGGCGGTCCTTGGACATCTTCTTCCAGGGCAGCTCGGTGATCCAGTCGAGGTAGGTGCGGATGACCGACGCCTCGGAGGAATCCGGGTGCATGGAGCTTAACCGTTTGAGCTGCTTGTCGGCCTCGGTCTTGACCTCCTTGGGAAGCCCGGCCTTTTCGATGGCCTTGCGCAGCTCGTCGAGCTCGTCGGTTTCCTCCTGGCCCTCGCCCAGCTCCTTGCGGATGGCCTTCATCTGCTCGCGCAGGAAGAAGTCCTTCTGGGCCTTGTCCATTCCTTCCTTGGCCATGGACTGGATCTTGTGCTGCATGGAGGCCACCTCGACCTCCTTGTTGAGCTGGGAGTTCACCAGCTCCAGCCGTTCCACGGGCTCCAGGGTCTCCAGTATCTTCTGGGCCTCCTCCACCTTCATGCGCAGGTTGGAGGCGATGAGGTCGGCCAGGCGGCCCGGCTCGTTGACGGAGTTGAGCACGCTCATGATGTCCGTGGCGGAGATGCCGCGCAGGGAGAGAATCTTTTCGCTCTGCTCGCGGGCGGCGCGCATCATGGCTTCCTCGCCCACGCCCACGTCCTTGGTCTCGGCCTCCTCCAGCACCTCGGCCAGGGCCTCCAGGTGGGGATCGGTCTTGGTGAAGCGGCGCACGCGAGCGCGGGTCAGGCCCTGCACCAGCACCTTGAGGCGTCCGTCGGGCATCTTGAGCATACGCATGATCATGCCCACGGTGCCGGTGGCGTAGAGGTCGTCGGGACCGGGCTCGTCCACCTTCTCGTCCTTCTGGGTGAGGATGAGGATGTAGCGGTTGGAGTTGAGCGCGGCGTCCACGGCGGCCACGGATTTCTCCCGGCCCACGAACAGGGGCAGGATCATGTAGTTGAAGACCACGATGTCTCGCACCGGCAGCACCGGCAGGATGGCCGGGATGTCCAGCTTGGCCTGGTCCGGGCCGGGAGCGGTGGGGTCCTCGGAAACGGGATGCTCGTGCGGTTCCTCGGGCAGCGGGCTCACGGCGGTGTCGTTGTCGATGTCTATGCTCATGGATCGCTCCTTGATTTCGTGTCAGCGTCTGATCCGGAAGTCCTCGAACCGCGCCTCATGATCGGGATAGGCCACGTCCACGGCGTCCACGCGGGCAAGAAAAGGCCCCTTGCGCAGACGTTTCTCCAACTCGGCCAGGGCCTGGTCCTGCCCCTGGGCCAAAACCTCCACCCGCCCGTCGGGCAGGTTGCGCGCGAAGCCCGTAAGCCCCAGATCGCGCGCCTCGTCCAGGACGAAGGCCCTGTAGGCCACTCCCTGGACGCGCCCTTCGACGAGGCAGTGCATGGTGCGGGGCATTTTCGGCTCCTCCCTGCAATGTTCCGCCATGGGATTATGGCAGCCACTCTACATCAAACGGGCCTTCTTGAAACTGAAATATTGCTTGCCCGCCACAATCACGTGGTCCAGCACCCTCACCCCCAGCCCGTGGGCCGCCAGCGACACCTGCCGGGTGATCTCCCGGTCCTTGTCCGAGGGCTTGGGATCGCCCCCGGGATGGTTGTGCACCATGATCACCCCGGCCGCCTGGCGGGAGAGGGCCAGGGCCAGTATCTCGCGCGGATACACCGGGGTCTGGTCCACCGTCCCCCGGCTGACCCGCTCCCAGCCGAGCACCCGGTTGGCCCCGTCCAGCAGGAGCACCCAGAATTCCTCGGTGGCCAGGTTGCCCAGGCGCTCGCGGGCGAGATCGGCCACCACTCCGGGGTCGTCCACCAGCACGCGCTCGCGCACGTCCTGCTCGCCCAGGCGGGCAAGAAACTCCCGCCACAGGGCCCAAAAGGCCGTCAGCCCCTCGCCCACCCCGTCCACGGCGGCCAATTCGGTCTCGCGGGCCTGGTAAACGCCGCGCAGGCTGCCGAAATGCGCCAAAAGCGCCTTGGCCAGGGGTTTGTTGTCCCGCCTGGGGTTGGCGTAGCCCAGGAGCAGTTCAAGGATCTCGTAGTCCGCCAGGGCCCGGGAATCCTGCCGAAGGCGGTCCTTCAGGCGGCTTCTGTGGCCCAGGTAGTGCGGACGGTCCTTTTTTGTAAGCATGATCCTGCCTTTGCGCAAGTCCCGAGAGCGTTCCGGACGATAAAGTGCGGAAAAAAGCCGCCTACTGGACAGCAGTAGCGGAAACAGGCGGGGGTTTCAAAGCAAAAACGGGTCAAACCCGCGATCGTACCCGGGCGAACAGGGCGTGCAGGTCGGCCACAAGCATCTCCAGGGCCTGGTCCGCCGACTTGCGTCCGAACTTCACCGAGGATTCGGCCTCCATGATCAGGTCCCAGAGCTTGGCCAGCCCGGCCCGGCCCAGGCGTCCGGCCATGGGGGTCTTGAGCTTCTTCACGTAGGGGTGGACCTTGCAGTCCGGGTCTTCGTGCAGGAGCTGCCACATGGTCCTGGCCTCGCGCGAGAGGATGGCCAGGAACTGGAACAGAAACCCGTCGTCGCTGGCCAGCTGGTGGCCGAACACGGTGCGCCATACCCCGGCCGGGTCGCGCCCCTCCTCCAGGGCCTTCATGAAGCCGAAGATGTCCAGCTCCGCCTCCACGCTCACAAGCGAAAGCTGCTCCAGGCCGATCACGCCGTCCACGGCGGCCAGCTCCATCTTTTCCAGCTCCCGCGCGCAGGCGGTCATGTCCCGGGGGAGCACCCGGGCCAACTCCTGCAGCACGCCCTTGCCGAAGTTCAGGCGGTGCGCCCCGGCCCAGTCGCGTAGCGTGGGGATCATGGTCTCCTCGGTGAGGCCCGGGGAAATCCACACCCAGTCCTTCTTCTGGCCCACCTTCCAGTAGGGCCTGTCCGTCAGGCCCTTGGGGAGCGACGGCCCCTTCTTGGGGTCCTGCGGCCCTTCCAGGCAGATGACCGGCCACACGTGCTGGTTGAACCCGGCCAGGGGCCGGGCGAGCTTCTCCCAGAAGTCGGCCCCGAGGCCCTCGGCGCGGCGGAGCACCACGGCCTTGGGCTCGGCGAAAAGGCTCACCGAGGACAGCGCCTGCCAGTAGGCCGCATCGAAGTCGTCGGCGTCGCCCCAGAACACCTGGCGGACGAAGCCGCCGCCGCTGGCGGCCATGAGGCGTTCGAAGCGGCGCTTGACCATTTCGGGATCGGGACAGACGAGAAAGGTGAATCCGGGACGGTCGCTCATGGTCTCCTGAAGGGCGTCGCGCCAAGTTTGAACAGTGTCCTCCGCTTCCAGGCCCGGGCCAGCCACCCGGCCTCGGCCAAGAACAGATAGAGCCGGTGGGGGATAAGGGGCTCGCCCGCCAGGCGGACGGCCTCTTCAGGGACTGATCCGCCCCGGTCGAGGGCTTCGGCTGCCAGGTCCAGCGCCCGGATGACCTTGCGCGCCATGCGCCCCCGGCTCTCCAAGGGGCCGTGGCCAAGAGCCCCGCCGCCGCCAACGCCAAGGCCCCCGGCCCACTCCAACCCGGCCTCGCGGGCGAACAGGCGGCAGGCGTCCAGGCACACGCCGGTGTGGAAGGACTCCGGAAAGCCGCAGGCGAACACGGCGGCGAAGCGGCGTCCCCTGGAGCCCTGCCCGGGCTCCTCGGCCAGGAATTCCATGGCGCGCACCACCGGGGCGGGGGGCGCGTCCACGTAGACCGGCGCGGCCAGCACAGTCAAATCCGCGCCCAAAAACTCACCTGAGAGCCTGGCCCGGCCTTCCTGGGATTCCATGAGCCCCGTGACTGCAAGCGTCCGCCGCTGCCAGCCCAGCCGCGCAAGCCGGTCCAGGAGGGCCTCGCCGAGCATCCGGGACACGCTTTCGGCCCTGGGGCTTCCCGAGAGAAGGAGCGCCGTCTTCACCACGCTTTCCCGCCGGAAACGCCCAGACCCGCCAGAACCTTGAGGCACGCCTCGCGCTGCGCCGCCCAGGGCCTGTCGCCGTCGAGCACCAAGGCGTCCCAGGCCGGGGAGCGGAAATTCCAGGCGTTCCGCTCCACCAGCCGGGTGAACAGTTCCACCGCCTCGGGGTCCGGGCCAGGCAGCCAGCCCACGCCCAGAAACACCGGATAGGACCGGTAGCGGGCCGTGTGGCGGGTGGGCCCGGCGGAGGAAGCCGCCTCGAAATGCGGCGAGATGAGGCAGATCATGCGGTCCAGCGCCTTCTTGGCCTGCCAGGACCACACCCCGAAGCGCACCGGCGAAAACACCGCCGTGAGCCCCGAGGCGATCACCGCCCTGGCCGCCAGTTCGGACGCGTCCTGGACCGGGCAGCGCCCCGGCGTATCCGTCCAGCAGGCGAAGCAGCCGCGGCAGGGGGCCATGGGCAGCTCGGCCAGGGGGAAGGACTCCACCTGGCACCCGCAGTCGGACAAGGCCCGGCGCAGGGCGTCGGCCCCCTGGCGGCAGGCGTCGTTTCTGGGCGGGGTGGCGTCGAGAAGGACGGTGCGCATTTGGGGAGTTTTCCCACTCGACCCCTCTTCGTCAACGACTTATCTAGGCTATGCTCCCCCTTCACCGAAACTCGGACCGTGCCGTGTCCCAGGAGGTTCCCATGCGCCACGCCCTTGCCACCCTTGCCGCCGTGACCGTCCTGTCGGGTCTGGCCCAAAGCCCTGCCGCCCAGGCCCAGACCATCATCGCAACCGGCGACGCCACCGTGTTCATATCCGGCAACCGTTCCCGAATGGCAGCCAGCATCGACCAGTTCGGGAACCTGACCCTGGTGGCCCCGCCCCAGGCCGGAGGACCGTTCCTGTATAATCCCAGGACCGGAACCCTGACCGGGCCCGGCTTCCAGACCATCACCATCCCCGGCCAGGGGGGCGTTGGCCTGCCCCTGATCGACCCGGTGTTCCTGTTCGGATTCTGAACCGGTCCGGACCTGTTTTCTTTTCGGCCCCATGGCCGTATCCTGCGCGTTCAACAGCCCACGGGCAGCACGCACGGGAGCAGCCATGTCCGCAAAGACGTCTCTGTGGTCGATCTTCAAGTGCTTTTTCACGGCCGGGGCAACGGCCTACGGCGGTCCGGCCATGATGCCGGTCCTGCGCCGCGAGGTGGTGGACAAGCGGAGCTTCGTCAGCCGCGAGGAGTTCCGCCTGGGCCTGGGGCTGTGCCAGATCATCCCCGGCGGCACCCTCATGCAGCTTTCGGCCTACATCGGGCTCAAGCTGCGCGGGCTTTGGGGCGCACTGGCCGCCTATGTGGGATTTTCCGCCCCGGCCTTCCTGCTCATGACGCTGCTCTCCACGTTCTACTCCGGCACCCGCAGCACGCCCCTGGCCCACAGCGTCTATTCCGGGCTCAAGGTGGTGGTGCTGGCCATCTGCCTCATGTCCTGCCTGGATTTCGTCAAGCGCTTCGCCCCTACGCGTCGCCATCAGGCGTTCACCGCCGGAGCCGCCGCCCTGTTCCTGGCCGGGGCGGGCATCGTGCCCATCGTGGGCGGGGCCGCCCTGCTCGGGATATTCTTCCTGGACCCGGGACCGGCGCCCGAGATCGGGGACGGCCCGGCCGGGAACGGCGCCCTGCGCCTGGCCGTGTGCACCGGGCTGGCGATACTGGCGGGCCTGGGCGCCTTGTACCTGGCGGACAGGATGCTCTTCCAACTGGCCGTGTCCATGATCAAGGTGGACATGCTGTCCTTCGGAGGATTCGGCATCTTTCCGGTGATGTTCGCCGAGGTGGTGGAACACCGCCACTGGATCGACGGCTCAACCTTCATCGAGGGCATGGCCCTGGCCCAGGTGACCCCCGGCCCGACCATGCTGGCCTCGGCATTCGTGGGCTACGTGCTGCGCGGCGTGGCCGGGGCGGTCACGGCCTCGGTGAGCATCTTCTCCGGCTCCTTCGTGGTGGTGCTGGCCGCAGCCCACTACCGCAATGCGATCCTGCGCTCCCGCCAGGCGCGGATGGCCCTGTCCGGGGTGCTGGCCACCCTGGGGGGCATGATCGTGGCCGTGAGCTGGACCCTGGCCAAGGACGTGCCCTGGGGGTGGCAGTCCTCGGCGCTTCTGGTGCTGGCCCTGGGGGCGCTGGTCAAGAAGGTTCCGGTCTACTGGATCGTGCTGGCGGCGGCTGGACTGTCCATGGCCATCTATTGATGATAGGGGTCCGGAGGACATGACCACGCAAACCTCCCTGGCGGCCATCTTCCTGCGTTCCCTGAAGGGCAGCGCGGTCGCGTTCGTGCGCCCGGGAAGGACGGGCGCAGCGCCTTCCTTCCTGGACTCCCTGCCCTGCGGCAGCGCCGCCCAGGCCGCCGCCCTGGCTGGCCTCGACCAGCGGGGCAGGGCGGGGCTTCTCGCGGCCTACACGGGATATTGCCTGCCGTGGTTCGTCCTCATGGCCGGTCTCGGAGCGGCCTATCCCGCCCTGACCGGGCTTTCCGCCGCGCAGCCGCTCCTGTCCGGCCTTCGGGCCATGGTCCCGGCCCTGTGCCTGGCGGCGGGGATCAACGTCCTCTCGCCCCGGCGCGACAAGCCCATCCTCCTGGCCCTGGCCCTGGGCGCGGGCATGCTCTTCTTCCTGGGGCTCAAGCCCTTCTCCATGCTGCTCGGCGGGGCGGTGATCGGGGTGCTCATGCTTCCCGAGCCCAAGGGCCTTCCCGCGCCGCCCGAATCCTCGCCCTACGCGTGGAAGCTCCCGATCATCCTCTTCCTGGCCTACGCCGCGCTGGCCGGGGCCTTCTTCCTCAAGGACCCGGCCCTGGGCAGGCTCTACCTGCTGGCGGGCAAGGCAGAAATCTGGTCCCTGGGCGGATTCGGAGGCTACCCGCTCCTCTTTGCGGACGCGGTGCGCCTGCGCCACTGGATGGACCAGCCCGCCTTCTCGGACCTGATGGCCCTGGGAGCGCTGGTCCCCGGCCCGGTCACCACGGCCGCGGCCTTCGCCGGAAGCCTGACCATGGGACTCGCCGGAGCCCTGGCCGCCTTCGCCGGGTTCCTGGCGGCCTCCTGCGGCGTGCTGCTGGCGGCCGCGCCCGCGCGCGGGCTGATCGCTTCCTGCATCTGGGCGCGCAAGGCCGTGGACGGAGTGGCGGCAGTGCTCGGCGGCATGGCCCTGGGGCTCGGGGCCCGGTTCGCCCTGGACGCCGCCTGGGACCTGCCCAGGGCCGGGCTGGCCGGCGCGGCGGCCGTGGCGCTGCTCTTCCGTATCCATCCCGCCCTGGTGGCCCTCGGCGCGGCGGCGGCCGGTTTTCTCGCCTTGTAGGCATTCCGGCCGGAAATCTTCCACCCCTCCCTGGCGCAATTTCCCACGCTGGTGTATGGTGGTGTCAACCTGCCGAAGGCAGACACCCGCTACCCCAAGGAGACCTCCATGCGCCGCATGCTTCCCGCATTCATCGTCCTGGCGGCCTTTGTCGCGCTCGCTGGCTGCCGCAGCCTGAACTCCATCTCCGACGCGGACGTGGCCGGCACGCCCACCGTGTACGCCAAGGTCGTGAACGCCCCCAACCCGCTGTTCATGGGCCACTGGCGGCGCATCCCCCCGGCCGAGATCAACAAACCGTGGATATTCGACTATTCCCTGGTGAAGAAGGGCGACAAATACGCCGTGTACTACTTCTACGACTCCAGGAAGAAGAACAGCTTCGCGGGTTGGGCCGACTTCACCCTGGACGGCGACACCATGACCTCGGGCGTGGACGGGGTGATGTTCAAGGTGAAGGGGGGCGAGGTCATCATGTTCTACCCCGGGCGGAGCGACGAATACAAAATGCAGAAGGTCGACTAGTCCGGGGCCGTCCCGGTCGCGTCCAAAAGGCCGGGTCCGCCCGGCCTTTTCCGTGGCCCGAAGCGCGCCGGGCGCCGCGCAGCCACGGCCTTATCCAGCCGACGCGACAGGCTCGCGCTTGCCTGCTCCCCGGGCCCCGGATAAAGTCCGCCAACGTCACCCCCGCAGCGGAGGCCCCCCATGGGAAACCCGACCCTGTCCGACGCCTTCGGCAAATTGATCGCGGCCAACCCCGAACGCGTTCGCGAGGCCATCGAATTCAGGCTCGTGGTGGAGCCGGAGGTGGCTGCCCTGGCCGCCGCCCGGCGCACCGAGGACGACCTGGCCCGCATCAGGAAACTCATGGTCCTGCAGGAGGCCTCCGGGGAGGAGGGCTTTTCCGGCCTGGACGCGCGCTTCCACATGGCCCTGGCCCGGGCCACCAAGAACGAGGTCATCTGGGAGATGGCCGCCATGCTCCAGGACCTGCTCTCCGAGAGCCGAGCCGCCCACCTGCTCAGCCAGGAGCGCTCCCTGGCATCCCTGCGCGGGCACCGGCGCATCCTCGAGGCCCTGGAGAACGCTGACCCGGAAGCCTGCCGTGAGGCCATGCGCGACCACCTTCTCAACGTGGGGACGCTGGCCGGGGAAACGCCGACGCCCTGAGCCGTCAACGCGGGAATGGCGGCTTGCCTATTTCCCACCAAAAAGGTATGCAAAAAGAAACCCGAGTTGTTACGGAGGGTTCCATGCCCGTTGTACGAGCCGTGTGCGTGAGCGTCAGAACCGGAGAAAAGAAAGCTCCGGTGGATTCCATAGAACTGGTCGTGGACAGCGGCGTGGCCGGAGACGCCCACGCGGGCACGGGCAGGCAGGTGAGCCTGCTGGACTTCGGCAGCATGGAGCTCATGCGCGAGAAGCTCCCCACCATCGGGCCCGGAGCCTTCGCGGAGAACATCGCCGTGGAGGGCTTGAACGCCCTGGGGCTGGCCGTGGGCCAGCGCATCTCCGTGGGCGGCTCGGCCGTGCTCGAAATCACCCAGATCGGAAAGACCTGCCATCATGGATGCGAGATCCGCCGCATCGTGGGGGACTGCATCATGCCCAAGCAGGGGCTCTTCGCCAAGGTGCTGGCGGCAGGCCGGGTGAAACCCGGCGACCCTCTCGAGCGTCTGAACTGATAATCGATTGGCCCGGGCGAATCCGCGCTTCACATCTGACGTGGCTGCGGATAGAATGCCTGAAGGCGCCACCGGGATAATCCCGCAGTGCGGCTCTTTCCATACGTATCAAGCGCAAGGAGGAAGCCTGTGCGACATCCTTTCGCACCGGCAAGGCTTTCGGCATGACGTCGTCGTCCCAGGCGCGCCCCCCCTTGAGTGGAGCCGACCCGGCCGGCGGCGCGCCCTCCGGCGGCCCCGCTTCCGGGTTCAAAAGCCTGTCCTGGCGCCTGGCCCTGTGGATGCTCGCGTTTTCCCTGGCGGCCACAGCCGCTGAATCGGGCATATCCCTCCGGGCCAAATATCTCGAATTCCTTGCCGACAAAGAGGATGAGCTCCGCGAGATCGAGGAGTCAAACCTGCATCCCCTGGCCCACTCCCTCTGGAACATGGACGAGAGGGCGCTGGCCATCCAGCTGGACGGCATCCGCCAACTGCCCGACGTGGAGCGCATCGAGGTCTACTCCGAGGGGCGCCTTGCGGCCGAGGCGGGATCGGTGGCCAGCCAGGGGCGCCTTGCGGCCGAGGCGGGATCGGTGGCCAGCCAGGGGCGCCTTGCGGCCGAGGCGGGATCGGTGGCCAGCCAGGGGCGCCTGGAGCGGTCGAGCGCGCTGACCTACGAGTTCCGGGGCAAATCCGTTCCCGTGGGGGAGCTGCGGGTCGTTGTGGGCCTGGACGCCGGACGCGACAGGCTCCGGCACGACGCGGCCATCACCGTGGTGCTGGAATCGGCCAAGAACCTGGTCCTGGCGGCGGCGCTGCTTTTGCTCTTCTATTTCATGGTGGCCAGGCACCTGCGCAAGATGGCCGGGCACGCCAGGAACCTGACCGTCACCGGCCTCGAGCAGCCCCTCGTCCTGGATAGGACGCCGCCGCGCGACCGCGGCAGGGACGAGATGGACCTGCTGGCGGACGCCCTGGAGACCATGCGCGTCAACCTGTCCACGTCCATCTGCGGCCTGCGCTCGGCCAACGAGAACCTGCGCCAGGAGGTCTCGCGCCGCCAGATGGCCGAGAAGGAGCTCAAGGCCACCCGCGCCCAGCTCCAGGACATTCTCGACTCCATGCCCTCGGCGGTCATCGGCCTCTCGGCCGAACGCCTCGTCACCCATCTCAACGCCACGGCCACCAAGCTGAGCGGCCTCACCCCGGAGCAGGCCCTTGGCCGCCCCCTGGGCGAGGTCCTGCCCGCCCTGGCCGAATACGAACCCCTCGTCTTCCAGGCCATGCGCGGGCAGGCCCCGGTCATCCGCGACCGCCTGAGCCTCGCCATGGGCGAGACCCGCATGGAGGCCCGGCTGGTGGTCTACCCCTTGCGAGCGGCCATGTCCCGGGGCGTGGTGGTGCGCGTGGACGACGAAACGCAGCGGGCCAGGATGGAGGAGGTGCTGATCCAGTCGGAAAAGATGGCCTCCCTGGGCGGCCTGGCGGCAGGCATGGCCCATGAGATCAACAATCCCCTGGCCGGAGTGCTCCAGAACGCGCAGAGCCTGCAACGCCGCCTGTCCAGGGGGCTTCCCGCCAACGAGGGCGCGGCCCGGGACGCTGGAATCAGCATGGACGGCCTTGAGCGCTACCTGTCGGCGCGCGAGATACCGGAGCTGCTGGGTGGGGTCCGCGCATCCGGCGAGCGCGCCGCGCGCATCGTGCTGAACATGCTCAAGTTCGCCAGGCGCAGCCACCCCTGCCATGAGGCGCACAACCTGGCCGAGATCGTGGACGCCGCCGTGGAACTGGCCCAGAGCGACTACGACCTCATCAAGCAGTACGATTTCCGCCGCATCCGCATCGTGAAGCACTACGACCCGGACCTGCCCATGGTCCCCTGCTCCTCGCAGGAGCTGGAACAGGTGGTGCTGAACATCCTCAAGAATTCTGCCCAGGCCCTGGGCGCCGCCAAGGACCGGGCGCAGGAGCCCACCCTGGAGGTGAGCCTGCACGCCGAAGAGGAACGGGCCGTCATCGTGTTGCGCGACAACGGCCCGGGCATGGACGAGCAGGTGAGAAAAAGAATCTTCGAGCCTTTCTTCACCACCAAGGCCCTGGGCGAAGGCACGGGGCTCGGACTCTCGGTGAGCTACTTCATCATCACCCAGACCCACGGAGGGACCATAGAAGTGGACTCCGATCCGGGCAAGGGCACTGCCTTCATCATCCGTCTGCCCCTGAAGTGACGCACTCCGCGCTCCTCACGTGGTCCAGAGGTTTCCGCCCAGCACATCCACCAGCAGTTTGAAGATGTGCTTGTCCAGCTTGCCCCGGTCCACGTCCTTGGCCATGATCTTGAGGGCCTCGAAGGGCGTGTAGGCCCGGCAGTACGGCCGTTCGGCGGTCAGGGCGTCGTAGATGTCCGCGATGGTCACGGCCTGGGCGTAATAGGGGAGGTCGTCCTCTGCAAGTCCCAGGGGATACCCCGAGCCGTCGAGCTTCTCGTGGTGCTTGAGCGCGCACTCGCAGGCCACGTCCGGCAGGCCGGACTGCTTGGCGATGGAAAAACCGAACTGGCTGTGCTTCTTGACGGTGTCGAACTCCGCGTCCGTGAGCCGGGCCGGCTTATCGAGAATCTCGTTGGGAATGAGTTGCTTGCCGATGTCGTGCAGGAAGGCGCCGACGCCCGCGTCGGTCTCGATGGCGTCGAACCTGTTCAGCTGCACCAGCATGACCAGCGTGTAGACGGACACGTTCACACAGTGGCTGTAGGTCTTGTAGTTGTGGTCTATCAGGCGGGCCACGCTCTTGAAGGCTCCAGAGTTGGAGACCAGGAACTCGTAGTTGGACGTAAGCGTCCTTTCGATCTTCTCCAGCATCTCGGGCGGCACCACGTTTCCCGGCAGCCCCGTGGCGAACACCTCGCGCGAAAGCGACGTGCTGTGGTCGTGGAAAATTTCCGCGCGCACGGACAGGGGAATGCCCTCGTTGGAAAGCACCTTCCCGTAATTTTCATAGATGTACTTCTCGAACCGCTTCGAATCGCCGAGATCGATGTACAGTTCCGAAACATCATTTTCTACAAGCGATATTTTGTGCCTGTCCGTCATTTTTTCGCTGGCGGCGAACAGCACGTATGCCTGGGACGTCTTGTTCTTGAGGTAGACGTTAAAGGAAAATGCATCCCCATGAGTGATCAACAACGGGGAGATGGGAAGGTACTTCTGTTCGGACATCGCTTTCGGTCGCCCTGTCACCGGGCCGTGAACGGCCCGGAATGATTCGATATGGTGTACGTAAATATGGACACCGTGCCGATCCGGCCGGCCGCATCGCGGACGCCTTCGAGGCGCGTCTCTCCATAATGGGTCCGGCCTGACACCGAATTGGCGCGGAAGTCAAGCCGCGCAGCGCAACAATGCCCCGACGGCCGGGCCGAAGCCTGGCCGCCCCGGGTTCTGCGGCGCGCGAGGCCCGAAATTGGCGAAAAGATACAGGTCCCACACAATGTTGTGAACATCCAATTAGAATAGCGACACTTTATTTCTCCGTGCCTGCGCTAAAGCCCCGGGAAGGACTGCCGATAATCCTTGTGTACAAGGAACACGGTGGCACCATGGACCGCGAAATAAAACACCCCGACGGCAAGCGAACGGACCCGTCCTCGGAATCCCCCGAGGAGAGGGCCAAGCGCGTGGCCGACATCAAGCGCCGCGTGGCGCAGGGGTCTTACAACGTGGACAGCCGTGAGATCCTCTACAACATGATAAAGACCGCCCCTTGACCTCCGCTTCTTGACTTTCCCAGCGCCATTCGGTTTACATCGAAGCTAGCGGACGGGTTTCGCCCGGCCCAACCACACGTCCCTTGGAGGAACCGACATGGCCATGCCCTATGTGGACCAGGATGAATGCATCGGCTGCGAATCGTGCGTGGAGATCTGCCCCGGGGTTTTTCACATGAACGATGACGGCAAGGCGGAAGTCATCGACGGCGCCTCCGGCGACGAATCCTGCATCCAGGAGGCCATGGACTCCTGCCCGGCCGAGTGCATCCACTGGCAGGACTAGGAGGGAGGCAGTGCCCCCCCTGGAGAAACACCTGCTGGTGACCATATCGGAGGACATCAACGCCCTCTTCGGTCTCCGGTATGTCTACGGCTTCTTCAGCAACCGCGATCTGGTCCGGCTGACCCTGTTTTACGTCACCCCGCGCGTGACGGGCTCGGTCATGTCCGAATCGGTCGTCCCCTATTGCGAGCCGGGGCAGAAGCCGGGGATGGGCACCTCGTGCCGCAAGCCCCCCTCTGCCCTGGCCACGGCCCGCGACTGGCTCCTGGACATGGGATTCCCCCCCGACAGGATCACCCTCAAGTCTTCCCCGGCCAAGCTGGGCACGGTCAAGGACATCGCGGCCGAGGCCGAACAGGGCCTCTACGACGCCGTGGTGCTCGGGCGCAGGGGGCTCTCCTGGTTCGACGAGATCTTCGACGACTCCATCACCCACCGCCTGCTGTGGGAGACCATCACCTTCCCCCTCTGGGTGTGCCGCAACCCCTTGCGCCACCGCAAGAACGTGCTCCTGTGCGTGGACGGTTCCGAACAGTCCCAACGTGTGGCCGACCACGTGGGCTTCATCCTGCGAAACGAGCCCGAACACTCCGTGACCGTGTTCCACAACCGGGCCCAGAGCCTGCCCGAAGGCGAGCGCATCGAGGACATCATGCGCCAGACCGGGGAAATCCTGCGCCAGAACGGCATCGAGGAAGAGCGTATCGACTACCTGGTGAAGTCGTCCAAGGACCCCGCCGACCTGATCCTCAAGCAGGCCCGGGCCGGGGAATACGCCGCCGTGGCCGTGGGACGCTCCGGCGACAGGCCCACCGCCATGGACAACATCTTCGGCACCACCAGCCTGACGCTTCTGCGGAAGCTCGAGGGCGCGGCCCTGTGGATATCCAAGTAGAACGCCGCCCAGGCCACGCCGCCGCAACCGGCTTTTGACAATTCCTTCAAAAAGAGCCACCACCCAGGGCCTGGGAGGCACCGCATGCGACGTAAATTCCTTTTTCTGGTGGCCGACGGCATGGGCGGATGGCCCGGCGAGCTGGACGCGGCCACGGCCATGGAGGCCGCCGCCACCCCGGTCATGGACGCCATGGCCCGCAAGGGCCTGGTGGGCCTGGCCCGCACCATCCCGCCCGGAATGCCTCCCGGCTCCGACGTGGCCAACATGGCCCTCCTGGGCTTCGACCCCGCCTCGCACCACACAGGGCGCGGCCCCATAGAGGCCGCCGCCCAGGGCCTGGAACTGGCCGAGGACGATCTGGTCTGGCGCTGCAACCTGGTCAGCGTGACCGACTACTCCGCGGGCGGCCTGATGCTCGACTACTCCTCTGGCCACATCACCACCGAGCAGTCCCGGCCGCTCATCCAGGCCCTGGACGAATACTGCGCCAAGTGCTCCGACGAATTCGCCCCTTTCCGGTTCTACCCCGGCGTGCAGTACCGCCACCTGCTCGTGCAGCGCGGAGCGGCCTCCCTGCCCGAGGCGAAACTGCCCATCCGCCCCCCCCACGACATCACCGACCAGCCCATCGCCCAGGACCTGGACGCCTACCGCTCCTCGCCGCTCCTCTGGAGCCTGACCCGCTGCGCCGCCCGCTTCTTGGAAGGTTCCGGCAACGCCACCAAGGCCAACGCCATCTGGCCCTGGGGACAGGGCCGGGCGCTCACCCTGCCCGGCTTCGAGCAGGCTTTCGGCATGAAGGGCGCGGTCATCTCGGCGGTGGACCTCATCAAGGGCCTGGGGCGCGCCGCAGGCATGGAGGTCATCGACGTGGAAGGCGCCACCGGACTCCTGGAGACCAACTACGAGGGCAAGGTCCGCGCGGCCATGGATTTCCTCAAGCACGGCGACTTCGCCTTCGTGCACCTGGAAGGCCCCGACGAATGCGGCCACGGCGGCGACGCCAAGGGCAAGGCCGAGGCCGTGGCCCGGTTCGACTCCCGAGTGGCCGCGCCGCTTCTGGAAGCCTTTCCGGACGCCGTTTTCCTGGTCACCTGCGACCACCTGACCCCCATCGCCAAGCGCACCCACGTGAACGACCCCGTGCCCTTCGTGCTCTTCGGCCGGGGCGTGGCGCAAAACGGCGCGACGGCCTTCAGCGAGGCCCAGGCGGCGTCCACCGGACTTCTTGTCGACGAGGGGCACACCCTGCTGGCCTGGGCCCTCAAACAGGCGGGCATGCCGTGATCCGCCCGGGCGAGGAGTTCCCCAAGGCCGAGACGCGCTTCCGGCTGTTTGTTTCCTACGGGGAAACGGACGCCATGGGCGTGGTGTACTACGGCAACTACGCCCACTGGTTCGAGCGGGCGCGCGGGCAGTTCCTGCGCGAGCGCGGGCTCTCCTACGCCGAGGTGGAGCGCCGGGGAGTCATGCTGCCGGTGCGCGAGATGACCGTGCGCTACCTGGCCCCGGCCCGCTACGACGAGGAAATCATTGTGCGCGCGGGCATCAGCCAGTGGACCCGGGCCTCCGTTACCTTCGTCTACCAGGTGTACGGCCCGCCCGAGGCGTCGAAGCCCCTCTGCCTGGGCTCCACCCAGCACGCCTGCGTCGACGCGGGCGGCAAGCCCATGGCCGTACCGCAATGGCTCAAGGACATCTGCGCCGCGTGAGCATCGATTTCCACACCCACGCCTTCCACCCCAAGATCGCCGGCAAGGTCCTCGAGCAGCTCGAGGGCCATTACGGCATCTCGCCCGTGGGCACCGGCGAGATGGACGACCTCCTGGCCCGGCTGGACGCAGCCGGAATCGAGCGGGCCGCCGTGCTCGCCGCCGCCACCGCCCCGGCCCAGGTGATCCCGGCCAACAACTGGGCCATCGAGCTGGCCAGGACCCAGCCCAGGATCGTGCCCTTCGGCACCATCCACCCAGGCTACCCGGACTGCGAGGCCGAACTGGACCGCCTGGAGAGCGCGGGCATCAAGGGCATCAAAATCCACGCGGACTTCCAAGGATTCCGCCTGGACGACCCGGCCCTCTTCCCCGTGCTGGAGGCCATCCGGGGGCGCTTCGTGGCCCTGTTCCACGTGGGCGACCGCCTGCCCCCGGAGAAGAACCCCTCCTGCCCGGCCAAGCTGGCCGCCATCCACCGCGACTTCCCGGGCCTGACCATCGTGGCCGCGCACCTGGGCGGCTACCTGCACTGGGCCGAGGCCCTCACGCACCTGGCCGGGTCGGACATCTACCTGGACACATCCTCCAGCCTGCCCTTCATCGACGGAGGCCTGCTCGCCTCCATCCTGGATCGCCATCCCGCCGAGCGCGTGCTCTTCGGCAGCGACTACCCTCTTTTCGACCCCGCCCGGGAGATCGCCCGCCTGCGGCAACGCCTGGGTCTTTCCGACGCCGACCTGGAACTGCTCCTGGCAAACGGCGAGGCCCTCCTCGCGGACTGACCCGGCCAGTCCGGCTCGGCACAGGCGTTTGACAGCCTGGCGCGAAATCCGTATACAATCGACACTATTCCATCACCCGCTTCCAAGCACCGGGGTCGCATCTTGAGACAGAACCCGTTTCCATCCACGGCAACCATCACAGGGGACGCCATGCGCGTATTGATAGTCGAGGACGAAATCTCCCACCGGATGCTGCTGCAACGCTACCTGCGCGATGTCTGCGCCGCCGACGTGGCGGTCAACGGACGCGAGGCCGTGGACGCCTTCCGCCTGGCCATGGATGAAGGCGATCCCTATTCCCTGATACTGCTCGACCTCGAGATGCCGGAAATGAACGGCCAGGAGGCGCTGCTGGCCATGCGGGACATCGAGGCTTCCGCGGGCGTGCCGCCGGGCCGGGAAACCAAGGTCCTGGTCATCACCGCCCACAACGACCAGAAGAAGGTCTGCGATGCCTTCTTCAAGGGCAACGCGGCGGGATACCTGGTCAAGCCGGCCAAGGAATCCTCCCTGCTGGGGCTCATCGAGGAACTGGGCGTCCTCCCTCATTAAGACATTCCCCTCGGGCGCTGGCCGGGCACGGACATGTGCCCGGCCACTTTTTTTCGCCACCATGTTGACATTGATTCTCAATTGCACTATCAAGGGCACGTCAGCCTGAAGATCAAGGAGCGGAACCATGGTTCCCCTGAATACATGCCGTCGCGGCAGCAAGGTGCGGGTAGTCACCCTGTGCGAAGATCCCCGGTGCCGGTGCCGGTTGTGCGCCCTGGGGCTCACCCCCGGAGTCGAGGCCGAGGTGAGCCAGGGGGGAGACTGCTGCCGCATCAACGTCCGGGGAGGCGAGATCTGCCTGGGCGAGGGGCTGGCCGGACGGGTCATGGTCACCCCGGTCTGAGGCATCGCACACATTTCACGGGACGGACCTCTCGTCCCGGGCCGGACGCGCGCGGCGCGGCGGCCGCCCTCCCGGCGGGCCGGGAGAAGGAGTTCCTCATGGTCGAAAAAATCTTCGTCATTTCCCTGGTGGTCCTGGCCGGCGCCTACACGGTGCGCCGCTTCCTGCGCAAGGGAGGCTCGGCGTGCGGCTGCTCCGGCGGGTGCTCGTCCGGCGGTGGGGGCGGGTGCTGCGGCGGTTCCCAGCAGGATATCAAGCCCCTGAGCGACTGCGGCTGCTCCCGGAAATCCTGACCTTTTTTTAAACCCATTTAAATGATAATGAATATCAACATCGGAGACAACATGGATCAGGCTCTGTCGTTACGCCTGCTCAAGGTCGGCGAGAAGGCGCAAATCGTGCGCATCATGGCCGAGGGAGAGCTTGGCAGGCGCATCCGGGACATGGGCCTGGTGCCCGGCGCGGAAGTGGAAGTGGTGGGCAGGGCTCCTCTCAAGGACCCCGTGGCCCTGCGCCTGAAAGGATTCACCCTGTCGCTTCGCAACAACGAGGCCGACTTCATCATGGTATCCCCCCCGGAGGCCCTGTCGTGACACAGCTCGATACGCGCAAGACCGCCGACGTAAGAGGCGGCAAGGCCGCCAAGGACGTTCTGCCTTCCTTCACGGTGGCCCTGGCCGGGAACCCCAACTCCGGCAAGTCCACCCTGTTCAACGCCCTCACCGGCGCGCGGACCCACGTGGGTAACTATCCCGGCATCACCGTGGAGAAGAAGACCGGCCAGGTGCGCACCGAGGACGCCATCCTTGAAATGGTGGACCTGCCCGGCACCTATTCGCTCACCGCCTACTCCGCCGAGGAGCTGGTGGCCCGCGACTTCCTGGTGGACGAGCGCCCCCAGGCCGTGGTGGACGTGGTCAACGCCGGAGCCCTGGAACGCAACCTCTACCTGGCGGTGCAGCTCTTAGAGCTCGGCTGTCCGGTGGTGCTGGGGCTCAACATGATGGACGAGGCCCGCAAGA
Organism: Fundidesulfovibrio terrae; assembly: GCF_022808915.1. Lineage (NCBI taxonomy): Bacteria > Pseudomonadati > Thermodesulfobacteriota > Desulfovibrionia > Desulfovibrionales > Desulfovibrionaceae > Fundidesulfovibrio > Fundidesulfovibrio terrae. The sequence continues at coordinate 384,864 of NZ_JAKZFS010000001.1, read as the reverse complement.
TGGGCCTCGCGGTGGACACCAAGCGCCTGGGCAAGCTGCTGGGTTGCCCGGTGGTGGAGCTGGTGGCCCGCGTGGGCATGGGCGTGAACGACCTGGCCCGGGCCGCCGCCAAGCTTGCCGCCGAGCGCCAGGGCGGCTGGAAGCCCGTGGAGATCTCCTACGGCCCCGACCTGGACCCGGCCCTGGCCGAGATGACCACGCGCATCATGGCCAAGTCGCTGCTCACCACCCGCTATCCGGCCCGCTGGGTGGCGCTCAAATACCTCGAGGGCGACGACCAGATCAAGGAACAGGGCCGCGCCGCAGGTCCCGAGCTGTCCGCCTGGCTCGAGACCAAGGCCCAGTCCGTGGCCGACCACCTGCGCGCCACGCTTGGCACCTACCCCGAGGCCGTGGTGGCCGACTACCGCTACGGGTTCATCGCCTCCCTGTTGAAAAACGGCGTGGTCACCCGCGACCACCTGGGCGACCGCATCGCCGTGTCCGACAAGGTGGACCAGGTGCTCACTCACAAGCTCCTGGGCCCGGTCATCATGCTGGGCGTGCTCTACCTGGTGTACCAGGTCACCTTCACCCTGGGAAAATTCCCCATGGAGTGGCTGCAGGACCTCTTCACCTGGTCGGGCAAGGCCGTGGAGGCCACCCTGCCCGACGGCCTCCTGCGTTCGCTCCTGGTGGACGGCATCATCGCCGGCGTGGGTGGGGTCATGGGCTTCGTGCCCCTGGTCATGCTGATCTTTCTGCTCATCGCCTTCCTGGAGGACTCGGGCTACATGGCCCGCATCGCCTACATGCTGGACCGGGTGTTCCGCATCTTCGGCCTGCACGGCTGCTCGGTGATGCCCTTCATCATCTCCGGCGGCATCGCGGGCGGGTGCGCCGTGCCCGGCGTCATGGCCAGCCGCACCCTGCGCAGCCCCAAGGAGCGCATCGCCACCATCCTGACCGCGCCCTTCATGACCTGCGGGGCCAAGCTGCCTGTGCTCATCCTGCTGACCTCGGTGTTCTTCCCCGAGAAGCAGGCCCAGGCCCTGTTCGCCATGACCCTGCTGGGCTGGGTCATGGCCCTGGGCGTCTCCTGGCTCATGCGCTCCACCGTGGTGCGCGGCGAGTCCACCCCCTTCGTCATGGAGCTGCCGCCCTACCGCCTGCCCACCTGGCGGGGCCTGGCCATCCACACCTGGGAGCGTACCTGGCAGTACATGAAGAAGGCCGGCTCCATGATCCTGGCCGTGTCCATCGTGGTCTGGGCGGCCATGACCTTCCCGGGCCTGCCCGAGGAGAAGGAGGCCGCCTTCGACGCCCAGAAGGCCGAGCTCACCGCCAGGATCGAGGCCCTGGAGCCCGCCGCCGACAAGGCCGTGGCCGCGGCCGAGGACGGCGCCCTGGATACCCTCAAGGCCAAGCTGGAGGCGCTGGAGAAAACCCAGGCGGCTGAGACCTTGGCATCCTCCCTGGCGGGCAGGCTCGGCACGTCGCTCGAGCCCCTGTCCAAGTGGGCCGGATTCGACTGGCGCACCAACATCGCCCTGGTGGGCGGGTTCGCAGCCAAGGAGGTGATCATCTCCACCTTGGGCACGGCCTACTCCCTGGGCAAGGTGGACAAGGAGAACTCCGAGCCCCTGGCCCAGATGCTCTCCTCCGAGGGCATGACCGTGTGGGCTGGCGTGGCGCTCATGGTGTTCATCCTGCTCTACTCGCCCTGCTTCCCCACGGTGGTCGCCATCGGCAAGGAAACCGGCTCCTGGAAGTGGTCCGTGTTCTCCATGACCTTCAACACCGTCCTGGCCTTCGTGCTGGCCGTCGGCGTCTTCCAGGCCGGTTCGATACTGTTCCACTAGGAACCATACGCCCATCCCCACCCCACGAGACAGCCCGGCATCTGCCGGGCTGTTTCCGTTTGGAAAGCCCTCCTTCATTTTCGTCCACCGTCGTAACCTCGTGTCCGGCCCCCCTCTCTAGACCTGTGAAGACCGGGGAAACCCGGTGATCGGACGATACGCGCAGGCGCGCCATCCCAGGCGCTCCACACCCCGGACCGGGACCGGGCGTTGGCGGGGCGGCCGATGTGGGGTAGGAGCCCGGAGTACGGTGTGTTGCGACGCATCAGCCGGGTTTCGGTTCCGGCCCCGCCGGAGGCGGCGGGTGAACGCGGCGCGATGGCGGCCGTCCGGGGGAGGGGAGTTCCCCGAGGCGGCGGAAAAGGCATGAGAGAAAGCACGCGAGTAGAGGACAAAACCGCGGTGGGCGACGCCCAGGCCATCCGGATGGTGCTTGACGGCAAGACGGAAGCGTTTTCCGTGCTGGTCAAGCGCCACCAGGATTACCTGTTCACGCTGCTGCGCCGCCACCTGCCGGTGTCGGAGGTGGCAGAGGTGGCCCAGGACTCCTTCGTGAAGGCGTTCGAAAAGCTGCACCAGTTGCGCGAGCCCGAGTCCTTCAGGGCCTGGCTCTCCTCGCTGGCGCTCAGGCGGGCCATCCGCTACTGGCGCGACGTGTCGGGCCGGCGGGAGGTGCCCCTGGACATGGGCGGCGACGGCGAGCGCGAATGGCTCGACGCTTACATGGCCCAGGACTGCATGCAGCGCCACGACGACCTGGTGCGCAGGCGCGAGGCCAGCTCCGTGGTGGGCTGGCTCCTGGGGCACGTCAAGCCCGAGGACCGCGTGGCGCTCGGGCTCTTCTACGCGGGAGAGCACGAGATCACCGAGATCGCGGCCATGCTCGACTGGAGCGTGGAGAAGGTCAAGGTTCGCCTGCACAGAGCCCGCAAGCTCATGGCCAAGGTCATGCGAGACGAGTCTAGCCAAGGGGGAGGGATATGAACTGCGACAAGGACAAGGATTTGGAGCGGCTGGACGCGCTCTTCTCCGGGGTGTTCCAACCCGGAGGGGAAGGCTGCGCGACTCCGGGCTTCGAGGCCCGGGTCATGGCCCGGATCATGGAAACCAGGCGGGAACTGTCGCTGTGGGACATCCTGCGCGAGCTGGCCAAGCCCATTCTCGTCTCGGGCTGGGCCACGGCCGCCGTTCTCGGGTTTCTGGCCTTCAAGGGCCTTTCCGCGAGCAATGACGTGGTGATGGCGGCCCTGGTCAACGGCGACACCGTCACCCGCTGGCTGGCGCTTTAGGAGGGCCCATGACCAGGAGCAAAGGACTGCTCATCGTGGCGGCGATATTTCTCACCGGAGCGGCCGTCGGCGCCCTGGGCCTGGAGGCGTGGCACGCCTACCGGGGCGGCGCCTTCGGCAAGATGGAGCGCATGGGACCGGCCGGGTTCATCATGGACCACATGAACAGGGAGCTTGGGCTCTCGAGCGAACAGCAGGCCAAGATACGCCCCCTCGTCGAGGAAATGGTGACCAAGATGGACGAGGCCCGCAAGCCCTGCTTCGACGCGGGTGAGGCCGTTCTCGAGAAATACCAGGGCATGATCCGCACGCAATTGACGCCCGACCAGGCGAAGAAGCACGACGAATTTCTCAAGCGGTTGCGCGCACGCGGCCCGCATGGTCCGCCGCCGGGAGGCCCGGGGCTGTTCGGAGGCCCGCCGCCTCCGCCGCCGGGCATGTTCGGCTCGCCGCCTCCGCCGCCTCCTCAATAGCCGCAACTCTCCCCTGCGGACCTCGTCCGTCGAGGTCCGGTTCCCCGAAGCCCCCGTGTCCGTGCGGGGGCTTTGTTTTTGTTCGGGTCCGGGAGGATCTCTCAGGGGCGGGAAGCGGTCATCAGGAAGATCGTGTAGGACCTCGCCACGCCGTCGGCGCCGGGCTTCTCCATGCTGGTCACTTCGTGAAAGCGCACGTCCTGGAACCCCGCTGCCCGGAATGCCGCACCCAGCTCCTCGCGCGAGAACCCGTTGTGCTCCACGGGCATGTCCTGGCCATGGAAGCTCCCGTCCTCCAGGTCCAGGTCGGCCGCGCCCAGCACGCCGCCGGAGGGCAGCAGCTCGAAAAGCAGGCGTGCGGCCAGGGCCGTGTCCGCCACATGGTGCAGCACCATGGACAGGACGGCCGCGTCCGGACGGGCGCTCCCGGGATAGGGCTCCCCAAGCTCCCACCGGATGGTCTCGACCGCGTCCGTTCCGAGCCTGGCCGCCTTGGCGGCCAGCACGGAGAGCATTTCCAAGGAGGTGTCCGCCGCCACGACCCGTCCAACCCGAGGCAGGAGCGCAAGGGACACGAGCCCCGTGCCGGCCCCGTAGTCCAGGAGCGTCTGGCCGGGGGCGAGGGGAAGGTGGCGCAGCATGGCCTCGGCCACCGCCCCGGCCACGCGGACCTTGCGGGGGTCTTCGTCCCAGGAGGATGCGACTTCGTCGAAACGGGAGGGATTCATGGCGTTCTCCGGCTTAGGCCGGAGTGCTCGCCGGGCCCGGCTGCGGCGCGCCTCATCGGCGGTGCGGGTTCAACCGCCCCCCCCCGGTCAAGGGGGGAAAAGGCCCGGCGGAGGGAGCGTCAGCGGCCCTTGCCCTGGCAGTCCGGGCAGATGCCGTAGAGGTACATCTTGTGGCGGGTGAGCCTGAAGCCGTGGCGCGCGGCCACCTCTTCCTGGAGCTTCTCGATGGTCTCGTCCAGCACTTCCACGTTCTTGCCGCAGGACTCGCAGATGAGGTGGTCGTGGTGGTCGTCGCCTTCCTGGCGCTCGTAGCGGGTGACGCCGTCGCCGAAGTCCACCTCCTTGGCCACGCCCGAGCCCGAGAGCAACTTCAGCGTGCGGTAGACCGTGGCTTGGCCGATGGTCTTGTAGGTGGACTTGACCTTCTCGTAGAGTTCCTCGGAAGTGACGTGCCCCTGCTGTTCCAGGAACACGTCCAGGATGTGGCGCCGTTGCGGCGTCATCTTGAGGTGCTCCCTTTGAGCGTAATCGGCGAACAGGACGTAGGCGTCTTGCATCGATGGCTCCCGCGCAATTTTTTGGCTCGTATCCGGGATGCGCCCGGGTGTCAAACCGCGCATTGCCTTCAAAAGGTGCGGAAGATATTGTCGATGCGCCTTGGCAGGGCCACGAGGAAGGCGTTTTGCGCTTGCCGCTTCGCCGGGCTACCCTGCTGCGTGAGGAGCTTGGCATGCGCCACCATGACATCGAGGCCCATTTGAGGCCGCTCATCTCGGGCACGCCCCCCCAGGGGAGCACCCGCCTGCCCTACGTCGGAGCGGTGTCCTGCATTACGGGGCACCGGCTGCGTTCCGTGAGCCTGCCGCATTCCGCCTGCGTGCTGGTCCTGAAGGGACAAAAGACCCTGTATCTGGGAGAGGACAGCCTGAGTGTCCGTGAAGGGGACATGTTCCTGCTGCCCGCCCAATGCGAGGTGACCATCGAAAACAAGCCCAGCCCTCGCGGGGCGGGCTATCTCGCCCTGTGCCTCTCCCTCTGTCCCGACACGGTCGCCAGGGTGGCGGCCGCCTACGGCGTTCCGGACGTGCCGGAAGTTTTTTCGCTTCACTCAATGCGGGTGAGGACCGACGCCCCGCTTCTGGGCTCGCTGGCCCATCTTCTGGACATGGCCGTTGCCTGCCCCGGCAACGAACGGCTTCTCTCGTTGTGCATGGAGGCCTTTGTGCTGCTGGTGTCAGAGCGCACCCCCTGTTTCCCGGCGCTGTGGCGGGCGGAAGACGCCTGGCGGGCGCGGTGCGCCCGCCTGGTGAGCGTGGATCCGGCCCGGGGATGGACGGCCCTGGAAGTGGCCGGGCGCCTGGGCGTCAGCGAAAGGACGCTTCGCCGCAATCTGGCCAAGGAGGGCGCTGGTCTGAGGCAGGTGCTCAAGGACGTCCGCCTCAACGCGGCCCTCTCCCTCCTTCAGGCCGGGCACTCCAACGTGGCCGAGGCAGCAAGCCGCTGCGGCTACGATTCGCCCTCCAGATTCGCCGTGCTGTTCAGGGAGCGCTTCGGGGTGAGGCCAAGCGACATCGCGCGCTTCACGGCCGGAACCGCACAGGATTTGGCCGGATCGGAACAGACCGGACGGGGGCTGGCTTGTTAGTTCGGGGCATCACTTTCAGGAGGGATGCCATGAGATTGACCGTTTTCATTCTGGCTGCGTTCTTCTGGGCGGCGGCCGCCTTTGCTTCGGATTTCAAGCTGGAGAGCCCGGATGTCGCAGAGGGGAAAAACCTCCCCGCCAGTCAGATCCTGAACGGCTTTGGATGCCAGGGCGCGAACGTGTCGCCCGGACTCCGCTGGGAAAACGTCCCGAAGGGCACGAAGAGCTTCGCCGTGACGGTCTACGACCCCGATGCGCCCACGGGCAGCGGCTGGTGGCACTGGGTGGTGTTCAATATCCCGGCCTCGGCCGCGGGGTTGCCTGCCGGAGCCGGGGACGAAAAGGGCTCCGGCCTGCCCACGGGCAGCGTCCAGTCAAGGACCGACTTCGGTAAGCCGGGGTTCGGGGGAGCCTGTCCGCCAGCCGGGGACAAGCCCCATCGCTATGTGTACACCGTGTTCGCCCTGGACGTGGATCGCTTGGACCTGGGGCCGGACTCACCGGCGGCCATGGTGGGGTTCAACCTGAATGCCCACGCCCTGGGCAAGGCCGCCATCACGGCCAGGTACGGGCGTTAGGGCCGATTCCAGCCAGGATTGACCGGCGGCAAAATCGCCGGGCCTGGGATGTCCCAGGCCCGGCTCTTTTCTTTCGTCGGAGCATCAGAAGAGGGTGAGCCCGAAGTCCTGCCCCAGGGAAGCGAACTCCTGGGGATGACGGGAGAGGAAGCGCTCCTCCCAGCCCAGGACGTGCTCGGCCAGGGCCTGCAGCAGGGCGGGCTCCACCTGGGGGAAGCGCTGCACCGTCTTCTGGAACTTCTCGCGCGTAAGGGTCATGGCCACGGTCTCCTCGTCGGCGCGCACGGTGAAAAGGCTCCCGGCCCCAAGGATCAGCGCCAGCCCGCCCAGGGAATCGCCCTCGCGCAGCGTCTTGAGCTCCACTTCGGTCTCCCCGTCCTTCCAGCTCACGGACGCCCGGCCGCAGGTCAGGTAGTAGAACGCCTCGGCGTGCTCGCCCTGGCGCACCAGGACGTCCCCGGCCTGGAAGGTCTCCGCCGTGCTCAGGTAGGCCAGCACCTTGCACACGTCCAGGGGCACCCTGGAGAACAGGGGCAGGGCGCGCATGATGTCCAGAAAATCGCTGTACCCGCAGGCGCTACCCGCCGGCTTTTGTTCCGTGGACGAGCTCATAGAGCATCCCCCTTCTATCCATGAGCTCCTTGTAGGAGCCCGTTTCCACGATCTGGCCGGCCTTCATGACCGCGATCTTGTCGTATCCCTTGATGGTGTCCAACCTGTGCACCACGGCGATCACCGTGGAGCGGCCCTTCCACTTCGAATCCAGAAGATTCTGGATACGCGTCTGGGAGGCATTGTCCAGGGCGGCCGTGGCCTCGTCCAGCAGGAGAAGCGGCGGCTCCTTGAGGAAGGCCCGGGCCAGGGCCACCTTCTGGCGCTGCCCGCCCGAGAGCCTGTCGCCCTGGGTGCCCACCTGGAAGTCCAGGCCCAGTTCCACGATGCGTTCCAGCATGTCCTCCTGGATGAGCAGCATGATGATGGTCTTGTTGACCTTGTCCATCACCTTGGGGCTCTCGGTCTTGAGCTTGCCGAAGAGGATGTTGTCCAGAATGGTCTGGGAGTGGATGTAGTTGTCGCGCCGGTAGAAGGTGACCTTCTCCCCGGGCAGGGCCGAGATGCGCTCCATGAACAGGGCGCGCCCGGAAAGGAGCCTGCGCCGGAACCCCGTGGGCGGGGAGGCCAGGGCGTGGCGGCCGGGGGTGTAGCGAAGGGCCAGGGTCAAAAGCATGCGGGAGTCCCCCGGGGAGATCCCCTCGCCGCGCTCCAGGCGCTCGGCCAGCTGCGAATACGCCTCGAACTCCTCGAGTTGCATGGGGCTCTGCTCGAAGAAGGATGCGTCCGCGCCGGGCACGTTCTTCAGGATGTCCACGGTCTGGATGGTGAGGCTGCGGCCCAGGTCCTCCAGCATGGCTTCCAGTCCGGCCTCGCGCAAGAATGTCAGGAACTCCTCGTTGCGGGCCAGGTTTTCGGGCAGGTAGGCGTCGTCGTTGGGGTTGCCGAAGAGGATGTTGGCCGCCACCGACGAGTATTCCAGGTAGCGCCCCTCGTCGAAGAACTCCACCAGGTTCCTGAGCTCCTCGCCCTGCTCGCGGGAGTACGCCTCGCGCACGGCGATGAGCTTTTGCACCAAGTGTTCCTTCTTGCCCTTGCGGAACACCGTGTTCAGCCCGAAGCGCAGCACGTCCAGGAAAAGCCCCACCTGCTGGATGACCTCGATGAGCCGGTCCAGGCTCGGCTCGTGCTCCTTGGGATCGAGCCCCTTGTCCACGCTGCGCGAGTTGACCGAGTAGAGCAGGTTCTCCTTGATGCTGCCTTCGAAGATGAAGGGGTGCTGCGGCACGAAGCCCATGTTCTCGGCCAGGTCGGACTTGGCCATGTCCGCGATCTCGTGTCCGGCCAGCTGGCACTGGCCCGAGGAATATTTATAGATCTGGGCGATGCACAGGGCCAGGGTGGACTTGCCCGAGCCCGAAAAGCCCACCAGGGCCAGGTGCTGGCCCGGCTCCACGGCTACGGACACGCCCTTCAGGAGCTTGACCCCGCCCTGGGCCTCCATGACCAGGTCCTTCACGTCGATTTTCCCGGGCAGGGTGAGCGGCGCGCGGGCCTCGGCCGGTTCCAGGGTGAACTCGCAGTCCTCGGCGAAGTACTCCATGACCCGGTTGTAGCTCACCGTGGCGTCCTGCCAGGACTGGTAGAAGTCCATGAGCTCCTTCCAGGGGTCGTAGAGCTTCTCGTTGGCCGAGAGGAAGGCCACCAGCGCGCCCAGGTCGAAGCGGCCGTTGATGGCCAGCCAGCCGCCCACCAGGAAGAGCACGAACGGCCCCAGGGACTGGAAGAAGTTGTTGGAGTTCTTGATGCCGAACTTCCACAGGGTCCAGCGCAAGCGCACCTTGAACTGCCGATCGGTGATGGCCGAGAAGCGATTGTTCTCGTGGCGGAAGGAGGCGTTGCCGTGGATCTCGTGGATGCCCGACACCGTCTCGCCGATCATGGTGGACATGGTGCGCCCGGTGTCCACTCGCTCGCGGTTGGCCTCGTTGGAGCGCTTCTGCATCATGGGCACGAAGATGAGCGCCAGCGGATAGAGCACCATGGACAGCCCGGCCAGCAGCGGATTGAGGTAGAAGAGATACGCGGCGAAAGCCAGGAGCGTCAGCACGTTGGTCACGGGCACGGCGATGGCCTGGCCGATGAAGTCGCCCGCGTTGGCCACTTCCGTGACCAGCGAGGACACGATCATGCCCGGGCTCGCGGTGCGGAAGAAGTTGATGGGCAGGGTCAGGATGTGGGCGTAGAGCTTCTTGCGCATGTCGGCCAGGGCTTCCTGGCCGATGTAGGTCTGCAGGGCGTTGATGACGAACTTGAGCGCCGAGGACGACACCACCGCCGCCAGGTAGTAGCCGCAGTAGATGAGCAGCAGGTGGACCTTCTGCTCGCCGATGGCCTCGTTGATGATCTTCTTCTGCATCTCCAGGGGCAGCACCCGGATGGCCACCGTCACCACGATCACCAGCAACAGGATCAGCTGGAGCTTCAGGTTGCTGGTGAGCACCCAGGAGAAGAGCGACCTCTTGTAGATCTTGTCCGGCAGTTTCGGTCCAAGCTGCATGGAGCGGCCTTTGATCCTCGTTTGCCATGTGATGCCCGGAATCGGCCAGCAAGGCAACCGGCGGGCAGGCGGGGCAGGCAAAATCCGCTGGATTTCCGTTAAAAAACAAGATTATGCTGCGGGCATGTCCACCCCTCAGGAAGTCCACCCCCACCCGGAGCACCGTGCCCATTCCACCAGGATGCTGGCCCTGGGGGCGCTGGGCGTGGTGTTCGGCGACATAGGCACCTCGCCCCTGTACGCCATGAAGGCATGCTTCACGGGACTCCATCTCGTTGACCCCACCCCGGAGAACGTGCTGGGGATATGCTCGCTCATCCTGTGGTCGCTCCTGCTCATGGTGGGGCTCAAGTACGCGGTGTTCATGCTGCGCGTGGACGACCAGGGCGAGGGGGGGATATTTCCCATGCTGGCCCTGCTCCACCGAACCCCGGACGCCCGGCCCGGCGGGCGCATGGTGCTCCTGGCCCTGTTCGGGGCGGCGCTTCTCTACGGCGACGGGGCCATCACCCCGGTGATCTCCGTGCTGGCCGCACTGGAGGGCTTGGAGGTGGCCGCGCCGCAGTCCAAGGCGCTGGTGCTCCCCCTGGCCTGCGCCGTTCTCGTGGGGCTTTTCGCCGTGCAGTCGCGCGGATCGGGCTCCATCGGCAGGCTCTTCGGCCCGGTGATGCTGGTGTGGTTCGCGGCCATCGCCGCCTTGGGCGTCCCGCCCATTCTGGCCCGGCCGGACATCCTGGCGGCCGCCAACCCGGTCTGGGGCGCGCGGTTCTTCATGGCCCATGGCCTGCACGGATTTCTCATGCTCGGCGCGGTGGTGCTCTGCGTCACCGGGGCCGAGGCCCTGCACGCCGACATGGGGCACTTCGGCAAAAACCCCATCCGGCTGGCCTGGTTCGCGGTGGCCCTGCCCGCGCTCGTGCTCAACTATTTCGGGCAGGGGGCGCTTTTGCTGGCCCGGCCCGAGGCCGCCGAGGAGCCCTTCCACAACCTGGCCCCGGCCGCCCTGACCGTTCCCCTGGTGATCCTGGCCACGGCGGCCACCATCATCGCCTCCCAGGCCATCATCTCCGGAGTGTACTCCCAGACCCGCCAGGCCATCCAGCTGGGCTTCATGCCGAGGCTCCAGGTGGTGCACACCTCGGCCAGGACCCAGGGGCAGATCCACCTGCCCTTCGTCACCTGGATGATGCTGGCCGCATGCCTGTTCCTGGCCCTGGAGTTCCGCGCCTCGGAGAACCTGGCCGAGGCGTACGGCATCGCGGTCACGGCCACGCTGACCATAGCGGCGGTGCTCTTCTACCGCGTGGCCGTGGGCGTGTGGGGCTGGCCCGAGTGGCGCGCGGGGCTCCTCACGACGCTCTTCCTGGTCATGGACCTGGCCTTCCTGGGATCGTGCCTGACCAAGTTCCTCTCGGGCGGCTGGTTCCCGGTGGCCGTGGCCGTGGCCTTCATGGGGGTCATGATCACCTGGCGCGACGGCTGGCGCACCCTGGCCAGGCGCATGCTCTCGCACCGGCTGCCCATCGAGCGCTTCGTCAGGCGCGTGGAGGCGGACAACCCCGCGCGCGTGCCGGGCACGGCGGTGTTCCTTTCCACCTTCCGCAAGGAAATCCCGCCCATGCTCCTGCAGCATCTGAACACCAACAGGATGCTGCACGAGAAGGTGGTGCTGCTCTCCATCGTCACCGAGGACGTGCCCGTGGTGCCCGACTCCCAGCGCCTGCAGGTGAGCGACCTGGGACAGGGCATCCACCGGGTCATCGCCAGGACCGGCTTCATGGAGACCCCTGACGCCCCGGCGCTCCTGCGCCTGGCCGCGCGCCAGGGGCTGCCCGTGGACGTGAAGGCGGCCAAGTTCTACCTGGGACGCATCGCCCTGGTGCCCGCCAGGCATTCGTCCATGGGGCCGCTGCGCCGGGCGCTGTTCGTGTTCCTGCACCGCAACGCCACCAACCCGGCCACCTACTACAACATCCCGCCCGAGCACGTCCTGGAGCTGGGCGTGCAGCTGCGCTTCTAGGAGGACGACGCCCATGCCCGACATCGCCCTGCCCAGGCTTCGCACCTGGTGGTCCGACAGGATCATCGCCATGCGGCGCGACAAACGCCGCACCGCGCTCCTGGGCGTCCTCTACCTGCTGGGCATCGGCTGGCTGGACTACGTGACGGGCTTCGAGATCAACCTCACCGTGGTCTACGTGACGCCGCTCATCATGCTCACCGTGGCCGGGGGCTGGCGCATCGGGCTGGCCACGGCCATCGCCTGCGCCCTGACCACCGAGGGGGCCGACTACCTGGCCGGCAGGCGGTTCGACGAGAACATCTACCACCTCTACAGCGTGGTCTCGCACAGCCTGTCCTACCTGTCGTTTCTCCTGCTCATCACCCAACTGCTCATGCTCTACGACCAGGAACGCGACCTGGCCGGACGCGACCCGCTCACCGGGCTGCGCAACCGCTACGGCTTCCTGGCACGGGCCGAGGAAGCGCTGCGCCAGTGCGCCCGCGACAAGCGGACGGCCGTCCTGTTCGTGGTCAACGTGGCCACGCTCAGGCAGATCAACGCCGCCCACGGCCACGACAAGGCCGACGCCCTGCTTTTAAGCGTGGCCGACGTCCTGCGGGAGATATATCCGGGCACGGTGCTGGGAAGGCTCGGTGGAGACAGGTTCGCGGCCCTCGAGGCACCGTGCGGGAACGGGAAGGACCAGGGAACGCAAGGACCCGGCGCGCTGCACGCGGCCCTGGAGGCGGTGGCGCAAAAGCTCGGGGTGGAGGTGAACCCGCGCCGGGCCGAGGCCGCGCTCGCCCCCCTGCACCGCACCCCGGACGAGGTGGCGGCCCAGCTGGACGCGCTGCTGGACAAGGCCAGGTAAGCCCCCTCCCGGACGTTCCGACAACGCGAAGGCTCCCCCGCGCTTGACTTCCTGGCGCGCGCCCGCAATATCCCTCCATGCGTCTCCACGTTTCCCTGCGCCTGCGCATCTACCTGGTCCTGGGCCTGCTCATGGCCGTGACCGTCGGCGGCGGGTCGTTCATGCTCTGGTACGGCACCCGGCTCCAGGCGTTCTTCACCAACATCTTCGAACGCCAGATGCAGGCCCTGGACGCGGGCATGCGCATGGAGAGCTCGCTTGCCGCCCAGCGCGGCTTCCTCACCTATTACTCCCTGGATTTCGACCGGCACTGGCTCACGCGGCTCACCGAGCAGCAGAACACCTTCGAGCGCGAGATGACCCGCGTGCGGGCCTTCGCCTCCGACGAAACCGCCCGCCAGCTGCTCAACGAGATCGAGGCCGGGTTCGTGCGCCTGACCGTCGAGCGCGAGCAGGTGGTGGCCCTCCTGGACGCGGGGAGGCGAAACGACGCCGTGGTCATCCACGCCGGGGCCAGAAGGCGTTTCGACACCCTCATCACCAAGTGCGAAACCTTCCTGGAGGACCTGCGCCAGAAGCTCGAGACCGACCGCGAAGACGGCATCGGACGCATGAGCCTGGTCAACTCCATGGCCCTGGCCTTCCTGCCCTTCACCCTTATCCTGGGGATGGTCCTGACGCTGGTGCTCTCGCGCCAGCTCCTGGGGCCCATCCGCCGCCTGGCCATGGGCGAGGACCACCTGGTCGCCCCCGACGAGGTGGCCGCCCTGGAGACCCGCATGCACGGCCTGCTGGAGCGCGCCGTGCAGGCCAGGGCCAAGCTCGAGAAGAGCCAGGCCACGCTCCTGGCCACGGAACGCCTGGCGGGCGTGGGCAAGATGGCCGCGGGCGTGGCCCACTCCATCCGCAACCCGCTCACGTCGGTGAAGATGCGCCTTTTCTCCCTGCAGCGCTCCCTGGAGCTCACCGACAACCAGAGCGAGGACTTCCAGGTCATCTCCGAGGAGATCAAGCACCTGGACCACATCATCCAGAACTTCCTGGAGTACGCCCGCCCGCCCAAGCTCACCCTCAAGCGCGCCAGCCCCTCGGAGGTCACCGACGACGCCCTGACGCTGCTCAAGCTGCGCCTGGACGCGCAGCGCGTCAGCGTCGACGTGGAGCGCGAGAACCAGCTGCAGCAAATCCTCATCGACCCCGAACAGCTCAAGGAGGTGCTGGTGAACCTCCTTTCCAACTCGCTGGAGGCCATGGACGGGCCGGGGCGCATCACCATCGCCGAGCACGACGGGTTCATCGAACCCACGGGGCGCGTGGCGGTGATCTCCGTGTCCGACACGGGGCCGGGAGTACCCGAAGCCGAGCGGGAGCACGTGTTCGAGCCCTTCCACACCACCAAGCAGGAAGGCACGGGCCTGGGCCTGCCCATCGCCCGGCGCATCGTGGCCGAGCACGGCGGCACCCTCACCCTGACCCAGGCCAAGGGCGGCGGGGCCAAGTTCACCATCACCCTGCCCTTCGACGCCCAGTCGCAAGGAGGGGCCAGGTGGCAGTGATCCTCATCGTGGACGACGACGCCGGGCTTCGGACCAGCTTCGCCAAGCTCCTGGACATGGAGGGCCACCAGGCCATCACCGCCGCCTCGGGAGAGGAGGGCGTGGAACGCCAGGCCAAGGACCACCCGGACCTGGTGGTCATGGACGTACGCATGCAGGGCATGACCGGCATCGAGGCGCTTGCGCGCATGAAGGCCCAGGACCCGGCCACCCCAGTGATCATCATGACCGCCTTCGGCACCACGGCCACGGCCATCGAGGCCGTGAACAAGGGCGCGTTCGACTACATCCTCAAGCCCTTCGACATCCCCGAGATGCTGGGCCTCATCGCCCAGGCCCTGGACGCCTCGCGCCTGGCCAAGGGCGCGCGCAAGCACGCCACCCCGGCGGCCGGGGCCCAGGTGTCGCTGGTGGGCCAGAGCCGGGCCATGCGCGAGGTCTACAAGCAGCTGGGCCGCGTAGCCGCCACCGACGCCACGGTGCTGGTGCAGGGGGAATCCGGAACCGGAAAGGAGCTGGCCGCGCGCGCCCTGTGGAGCTACTCCGGGCGCAAGGACAGGCCCCTCGTGGTAGTCAACTGCGTGGCCATCCCGGAATCGCTTCTGGAGAGCGAGCTCTTCGGCCACGAGAAGGGAGCCTTCACCGGGGCCAACCACCGCCGGGCGGGCAAGATCGAGCAGGCCCAGGGCGGCACGGTGTTCCTGGACGAGATCGGGGACATGCCCCTGCCCGTGCAGGCCAAACTTTTGAGGCTCTTGCAGGAGAAGCAGATCGAGCGCCTGGGCGGCAAGGGTCCCACGGCCGTGGACGTGCGAATCATCGCCGCCACCAACCGCGACCTGGAAGCAGCCATGGCCGAGGGCCGCTTCCGCGAGGACCTCTACTACCGCCTGCAGGTGGTGCGCATCGTGCTGCCGCCGCTGCGCGAGCGCAAGGAGGACCTGCCCCAATTGGCCGCGCACTTCCTGGCCCTGCACTCCAAGGCCATGTCCGTGTCCGACCCCGGCATCACCGCCGAGGGTCTGGCCGCCCTGGCCGACCACGACTGGCCCGGCAACGTGCGCGAGCTCTCCAACGTGCTGCAGAAGACCCTGATATTTTCACGCGGCCTGGCGATTGGCGCCCCCGACGTGCGCGCGGCCATCGCCGGACGCGCCGCCGAGCCCCTGCCTGACGCGGGCGAGGCGTTGGGCGAATACGCGCGCCTGGCCGTGGCCGCCGGCGGCCCGGACCTCTTCAACCAGGTGACGGACCGCTTCGCCGCCGTGGTGCTGGCCGAGGCCCTGCGGGTCACGGGGGGCAACCGGTCGCACGCGGCCAAGCTCCTGGGGCTGTCGCGCCCCACTCTGTTGGCCAAGATGGAGCGCCTGGGCCTCACGGTCGCGGCCCAGATCAAGATCGGCGACGCCCTGTCCTGAGCGCTCCCGCCCAACCGGCGACAACCGCCCCTGGAGGTGACTGTCATGGATGCACCGCTGAAAGCCTTTCTGGACGCCCTGGGCCACGACGGCGAGCCCTTCGGCATGTTCTACACCGACCGGGAGCCGCAGGATGGGTTCTCGCCCAAGCCCGGCCCGCCCGTGTCCGCGGAGCTTGAGCAGGCCGGAAAGATGGACTGGCAGGCCGTGTGGGGATCGTTCTCCTGCGTGATGGGCAATATCTGGCTGGCCAGAAAGAAGAAGTCGGCGGCCTATTTCGAGTCCGCCCGCTACGGCTGCATGGGCGGCTCCTTCTACCTGGGCTTCCACCAGCCGCAGCTGGACTTCCTCACCCGCTACGTCTCCTCGGGCATCCCCGGCACCCAGGTGCACGGCGAGCGCTACCTGGACAGCCCCGAGACGGTGCGCCGCCTCTTCACCGAGATCCCCCCCAGGCCAGCGCCCGCGCGCTTCTGCGTGTTCAAGCCCGTGAGCCGGTTCGAGCCGGACGAGACCCCGGAGACAGTCACCTTCTTCGGCCGCCCCGAGGTGCTCGCGGGGCTGGGCTTCCTGGCCAGCTTCGTCACCGGCGACTTCGAGGCCGTGATGTCCCCCTTCGGCGCGGGCTGCGCCTGCATGACCACCTGGCCGTTCCACTACCTGAAGCAAGGACGGCTTAAGGCCGTGCTGGGCGGGTTCGACCCCTCGGAGCGCAAGTTCCTCAAGACCGACGAGATGACCTTCACGGTGCCCTACGAGATGTTCACGCGTTTTCTGGCCCGCTGGGAGGAGTCGTACCTGACCACGGACACTTGGGCCGGGGTGCGTAAGAAAGTGGCCCGCAGCAGCGAGGCCTGGGGGGAAAGCGCGGCAGCCTCCGGCGAGTAAGCCCGTGCCGCGAGACGGGTCCGCCCGGCGGCCGGGACGCCGCCGGGCAGTAAAAGGATCAATGCGCCCGCCGGACGAACTGATCGCACCGGGGCAGCGCCGGGAATCCCGGCGCACGGCCCCGGACTACTGGGCCTGGTTCATCCGCTTCAGGATTTCGTCGGTGACGTCGAGCGCCGGATCCACGTAAAGGAACTGCCCCTTCTCCTGGATGGCGGCATACTTTTTCTCCACCGCGTACGCCTTGACCACCGCCGACAGCTTTTCCGCAATGGGCTTGAGGCGCTTTTCCTCCTCCATGGCGATGTCCCGGCGCAGGATGGCCTCTTCCTGGGCATAGTTCCTGATCTTTGTATCGATCTCGGCCTTCTTCGGGTTCTTCTCCAGAGCCTTTCCCTGGGACTGAGCCTGCAGTTCACGGATTTCCTTCTGCTTGGCGGCAAGCTGCTGCTGCCTGGGGCCGAGGAGTTCCTTTAACTCGGCCAGGGCCTTCACGCCCATGTCGCACTTCGAAACCACTTCCCTGGAGTTGACCACGGCGATCTTGGACTCGGCAAGGCATGGGGCCGCGAGGAGCAGGGCGGACAGGACGAAGAACGGGACAAGGCGCGCGGCGACGGTGACAGGTCTCATGGCTTAAGCCTCCTTGGCGCAATGCGGGGTTATGGATCATGGGTGGCCCACATGTCCGCCGGTGTCAATGGGGGGACCTGGAAAGCGCACCTTGGGGGCGGGAATGAAAAAAGGGAGGGGCGATCCGCCCCTCCCCCGTCACGTCGCTGTCTCGGCCGGTGTTCAGGCCAAGCTTTTGGGTGCCTCTGCCTGCGCGAGGCTCATGGTGCCGATCACCTCGCGCAGCTCCATGGCTACCTGGGCCACCTCGCGCGAGGTTTCGGAGAGTTCGTCCATGGTCTGCGAGGTCTCGGAAGCGATGGCGTTCACGTCGTCCACGGTGCTGGTGATCTCTTCGGACGCGGCCGACTGCTGCTCGGCGGCGGTGGCGATTGAGCGCACCATGTCCGCCGTGCTCACCGAAACCTCCACGATCTCGCGCAGGGCGTCGCCCGCGTTCTTGACCAGCTCCGCGCCCTGCTCCACGTCCTTGCCGGCCGCATCGATGAGCGAGATGTTCAGGCGCGTGCCGTCCTGGATGCCGCTTACGGCCGTATGGACCTCCCGGGTGGCGTCCATGGTCTTTTCGGCGAGCTTCCTCACCTCGTCGGCCACCACGGCGAAGCCGCGCCCGGCCTCACCGGCCCGGGCGGCCTCGATGGCCGCGTTCAGGGCGAGCAGGTTGGTCTGGTCGGCGATATCGGTGATGATGTTGATGATGCGCCCGACCCCCTGGGCCTGGTCGCCGAGCTTGTGCAGGCTTTCGTTCATTTTCCGGGCCTGTTCGCGAACGCTCATGATGGCCGTGATGGATTCGTCGGCCACCCTCTGTCCGAGCACGGCGCGCTCCCGGGCGTTCTCGGCGTTGCGGGCTGCGTCGGAGGCGTTCCTAGCCACCTCCAGCACGGAGGCGTTCATCTGCTCCACGGCCGTGGCCGTTTCCTGGATGCGGTGTCGCTGGTTGCCCGTGCCGCGCGTGGTTTCGTCGATACGGGCAAGCAGGTGCTCGGAGGTGGAGGCCAGATGGTGGGCGATGCCCTCGGCACGCTGCGCCGCCTGGGCGATGACCGCGTTCTGCTCCTCTATCTGGTGCTGCTTGGCCACTATCTCGGTGAGGTCGTTCCAGAAGGTGATGGAGCCGAGCAGTTGGCCGTCCATATCGAAGAAGGGCGTGGTGCTGATGTTGACGTGCAGGGTCTTGTCCCCGGAGGGGGAGGTCCACACCCGCTGGGCGGAGAGGGCCCTGCCTTCCTTGATGGCCTTGTCGGAGAGGGTCTCCCGGTTGGGCTCGGCCCAGAAGAAGTCCCCGGACTTGAGCCCCACGTAGGTTTCGGGCGCCTTGTCCTTGCCCAGCAGGGCGCAGAGCTGGCTGTTGACCCAGAGCATCTTGAAGTCCGGCCCCACGATGCCGCAGGGGGTGGGGATGCCCTTGAGCACGCCCTCCGAGAACCCGAGCTTCACCTTGAGCTGGCCCACCATAGTGTCGATGTCACCGGCCAGCCTGCCCAGCTCGTCCTGGCCACCCACGGCGAAACTCACGTCGAAGTCTCCGCCCGCCACCTTCTCGGCGGAGGTGGTCAGCACGGTGATCTTCTTGATCATCATGGTGCGCACGGCCCAGACCGAAATGCCGATCAGGAGCGCCAGCCCGCAAAGCCCCACGACGGCCGAGGTCGTGATCTGGGAGCGCATGGCCCCCCACTGCGAGGACACGTCCGAGAGGAGCACCATCTGGCCGATGATGGGCTCCGAGGAGCCGTGGCAGTGGTGGCACTTGGCCTGGTTGGGCACCGAGATGACCCGGGCCAGCATCTTTTTGCCGTCCTGCTCCACGAAGACCGATTCGCGCAGGTTCTCCTTGAGCCCCCGGCGGTGCAGTTCCGTCAGTTCCGGGCTGCCCGCGGCCTGGGCGAAGTCCTTGCGCACGGCGCCCGGCTCGGTGCTGTAGGTCACGCTGCCGGTGTAGGAGGTCATGTAGGCGGTCAGGTCCTTGAACTTGGTCCGGATGGCCCCGAACTCCTCGATGGTGGAGCGGTTGTCGCCCACCACCATGGGCTTCTCGATGCCCATGTAGGCCAGGTCCGCCTCGGCCTCGGCGGAGTGACGGATCTGGTCGGACATCATGTTCCGGATGCCGATCCCCTCGTAGACGCTGATGGCCGAAATGACGGCCAGGGAGATCGCGGCGATAAGGACGGTGATCTTGGCGTTGATGGAATGAGTGAAATTCATGACCGCCACCTAGTGCGCGCCCGAGAAGAGCAGCGGTTTGAAGTGGAAGTCCTCCACCCTCTGGGAGTTGTGGCATGCGGTGCAGGTCTGCATGGAGGGCCGGCGCGTCGTAAGCTTGGGGTCGCCGGACTCGGCATGGGCGCTGCCGGGCCCGTGGCAGCTCTCGCAACCCACGTCGGCCAGCCCCGGCGTCGTCTCGTGGCTCACGAACCCGCCCTTCTTGCCGTACCCCGTGGTGTGGCATTCATAGCACTGCTTGAGTTCGTTTTCCTTGAGCTTGGGTTTCATGATGGCGATGGAATCCCAGGCGTGGGCCTTCTTCGAATATTTCGAGAAGTTCCCGTATTGCTGCTCATGGCACTGAGAGCACGCTTTGGAACCGATGTAATGGGATTCCTCTTGCTGGGAACAAAGGCCGGACGAAGGCAACAACACAACGCACAAAAACAAAAACACACCCCGAAACATACCGCGTCCTCCAATATATACGTCGCCCTGTGGGTCATTTGTTCCCATTCTCTATCCTTGTCAAGCAGTTGCGACAAATTCGGAACCGTCTCGACACAGCGTCCGCCGGCGCGGCTCCAAGGCCGGTGCCAGCATCGACTCGAGCCCTCCGGATTTGACATCCGCATCGAAAAAAATAATTATATTCATTAAATAAAATATTTTCCCACGAGTCTCGCCAGGGAACGTCCGTTTTGCCGACAGGCCGAGCGGCCCCCGGCCAAACGCGCCACGCCGTTTCGGATCAGGCACCGCGACTGTCCGGACGAACCCAAGGAGATTTCATGACGCGCTCCCTGCAACTGAAGTTCCTCATCCCGGCCCTGGGGGCCGTAGTCCTGGGCATGGCCTGCCTGGTGCTCCTCAACGCGCGCACGGTCCGTTCCTCCATGGAAGCGCAGCTGGCCCAGGACATGAGCCTTCTGGCCCAGTCCCTGACCCGGGACGTCACCGGCAGCATGGAGGACAAGTTCATTCTCCTGGACGGCGTGGCGGCCAAGGAGAACGTGATCATGTCCGCGTCCATCGCCGTCACCTCCACCATGCAGCCCGAGCTGTCCTCGCTGGCCAAGAGCGTCAAGGGCCTGCTCTACTTCAACGTCTTCGACCTGACCGGCGAGGCCCAGGTCTCCTCCGAGATACTCAAGGCCCCCATCAACGTGACGGATCGCGACTACTTCAAGGCCGTGGTGGATGGCGGAGTGGCCCACGCAGTGTCCAAGCCCCTCATCAGCCGCACCGTGGGCAAGGCCGTGGCCGTGCTGGCCGTGCCCATCCGGGACAAGTCCAAGAAGCTCGTGGGCGTGCTCAACGCCGGCCTGGACCTGGACTACCTGGTCAGCGAGGTCTCCAAGACCAAGATCGGCGACACCGGCTACGTGTTCATCCTGGACCGCGACGGCATGTACGTGGCCCATCCCGATCCGGCCAAGCGCATGAAGAACGTGGAAAACCCTCCCGAGTGGCTGCGCCGGGCCATGCAGGCCAAGTCCCTGGAGCAGATCGCCTTCGAGGAGGACGGCAAGCCCGGCATGGCCACGGTGATGCCCGATCCGCTCACGGGCTGGCGCTTCGTGGTCATGGCCCCTGCCCAGGAGCTGGCCGCTCAGGTGAGCCGGGTCAACGGGCAGAACATGGCCATTGCCGCCGGAGTGGCCCTGGCGCTGGTGGGGGTGATCGTGGTGGTGCTGCGCGTGCTGGTGCTGCGCCCCCTGTTCGCCTGCGGCGGCTTCGCCCGGGACATCGCCGCCGGAAAGCTGGACAGCGCGCTTGCGGTGCGCGACGCTGACGAGATCGGGCGCATGGCCGACGACATGCGCTCCATGGTGGACGCGCTCAGAGAGAGCCTGGAACAGGCCCGGCAGGAGCACGCCATGGCCGAAAAGGCCGCCGCCGAAGGCAGAACGGCCCTGGCCGAGGCGGAACAGGCCCGGCGACAGGCCGAAAGCGCCAAGTCGGAGGGCATGATGCAGGCCGTGGCCGTGCTGCGCGACGTGGTGGAGGGCCTGCAGGCAGGCTCCAGGGGGTTGATGGACGAGATCGACAGCCTGCGCGAGGGCGTGCAGGGCCAGGAATCCGTCACGTCCGAGACCGCCGCCGCCATGGACGAGATGAACTCCAGCGCCCTGGAGGTGGCCCGCAACGCCAACGAAGCCTCCGAACTGGCCGGCCGGACCCGCGCCGAGGCCCAGCGCGGGCAGTCCGTGGTGGACGACGCCCGCCGCGCCATCACCCAGGTGGACGAACTGGCCAAGGCCCTGGAACAGGGCATGACCCGCCTGGGCGACCAGGCCAAGGCCATCGGCCAGGTGATGGATGTGATCTCCGACATAGCCGACCAGACCAACCTGCTGGCGCTCAATGCGGCCATCGAGGCCGCCCGCGCCGGCGAGGCCGGACGCGGCTTCGCCGTGGTGGCCGACGAGGTGCGCAAGCTGGCCGAGAAGACCATGAACTCCACCAAGGAAGTGGGCCAGGCCATCTCCAGCATCCAGGCGGGCACCGCCCAGAACGTGGACATGGTCAACAAGGCGGCCCAGGCCGTGGAGGTGGCCTCCGGCCTGGCGGCCCAGTCCGGCGAGGCCCTGCTCGGCATCGTGGACCTGGTGGACAAGACGTCGGGACAGGTGAGCGGCATCGCCCAGGCCGCCGGGCAGCAATCCTCGGTCAGCGAGGAGATCGCCCGGTCCGTCTCGGGGATCAGCAGCTTCTCCCAGGACCTGGGCCGGGGCATGGACGACTTCACCCGTACCGTCTCCGGCATGGCCGGGCATGTGGACGAACTCTCCCGGGTTATCTCCGGGCTCGAACGCCAGGCCGGTTCCGGCGGACCGGCTCAGCTGAAAGCCTGATCCTTTACCAGCTGTAAAAGAAATGGACACCTGATGCGGCGCGCCTTCCGGCGCGCCGCTTTTTTTGTCCGCCATTCCGGGCTGTTGCCTGAACGCCGCTCCGGCACGCACTTTGCCTTTCCCTGTACATGGCACCCGCGTCAGCAATCTTCACGGTGATTCTGGCCGATCGCAACCGGCACATCCGGGAGCTCCTGGCCAGGGAGTTCGCCCGCGCCGGATTCACCGTGAAGGACTGCGGGACGGGGCGGGAAGCGGCCTGCCTGGCCGCGTCCGGAGCGGACGTGCTGGTGGCCGACGCGGACCTGCCGGACATGGACGCCCTGAGCGTGCTGCGCCTGGTCCGGCGGGTGATTCCCGGCCTGCCAGCCCTGGTGCATGCCCACGACGCCCAGGAGGCCGGGGCGAGCCTGGACGAGCCGCTGGTGTTCTTCGTGGCCAGGGCCGACGACCCCACCGTGCTGGTGCGGGCCGTGCGAAGGGTGCTCGAAAGTGAAATACCCGGAGCCGCGACGATCCGCGGCCCGGAAGATCGGCAAGGGTGAGCGCGTGTGGCGCTTCGAGGCGATGTCGCGAGGGGAGAACATGTTTCGGGAAACGGAGGTGTAAGAGGATGCGATTCTTCAGGGATGTCTACCAATTCATGATGGAAGGAGCGCGGGCCCACGCCAAGTGGGACTACGAAGTCTCCATGAACATCATCCAAAACCGCAAGAAGCTCTTGATCCTGGCCGTGCTGGCCCTGCCGATCCTGGGCTTCAGCCTGGTCGAGGCGGCCGACGTGATCGGCGGCAAGACCGCGTACATGCCGTCGTACTACAACACCACCATCTTCCTGGCCTCCATCGGCGTGGGCCTGGCCGCGGGCCTCATCACCGGCTGCATCGGCGCGGGCGGCGGCTTCATCATCACCCCGGCCCTCATGGCCGCCGGCGTCAAGGGCATCCTGGCCGTGGGTACGGACCTGTTCCACATCTTCGCCAAGGCCATCATGGGCACCGCCGTGCACAAGAAGCTCGGCAACGTCTCCGTGAAGCTGGCCATGGGCTTCCTGCTGGGCTCGGGCTTCGGCGCGGTGACGGGCGGCTACATCAACAAGACCCTCTACGACTCCGACCCCATCCTGTCGGACTTCTTCATCTCCTCGATCTACGCCGTGCTGCTGGGCTTTCTGGGCTTCTACGGCATGTACGACTTCCTGAAGTCGCGCAAGGTCGAGAGCGGCGACGCCCACGGCGGCCCCGCCGGCGCCGACGTGCCGCCCCTGG
Organism: Fundidesulfovibrio terrae; assembly: GCF_022808915.1. Taxonomy (NCBI): domain Bacteria; kingdom Pseudomonadati; phylum Thermodesulfobacteriota; class Desulfovibrionia; order Desulfovibrionales; family Desulfovibrionaceae; genus Fundidesulfovibrio; species Fundidesulfovibrio terrae. The sequence goes on along the minus strand of NZ_JAKZFS010000001.1, from coordinate 361,490 downwards.
CCCAGGCCGTGCAGAACCTGAAGGTTCCGCCCATGATCACCTTCGACGAGGACTTCGTCCCCGGCGGACGTCAGCTCTCCCTGTGGGTGCTGGCCGCGGGCGGCTTCATCGTGGGCGCCCTGGCCGCCATCATGGGCGTGGGCGGCGGCTTCGTCACCTTCCCCATGTTCGTGTACGTGTTCGGCGTCTCCTCCATGACCACGGTGGGTACCGACATCCTCCAGATCATCTTCACCTCGGGATTCGCGGCCATCAAGGAATACGCGGTCTACGGCTTCGTGTTCTACACCTTGGCCATGGGCATGCTCATCGGCTCGCTTCTGGGCATCCAGGTGGGCGCGCTGGTCACCAAGGTGGTCAAGGGCGTGCACATCCGCGGCTTCTACGCCCTGTCCATCATCTCCGGCTTCATCAACCGCGTGGCCACCCTGCCCAAGAAGCTCACCGAGCTCGGCTACCTGGGCTGGTCGCCGGAACTCAACAACATGATCGAATACGTGGGCAACGTGGTCTTCTGGGTCAGCGTCGGGCTTTTCGGAGTGTGGGTGTTCGGGAAGTTCTTCGCCAACATCTCCATGCTGCGCGGGGAGGAATAATCCATGCTTATCGTCAACAAAGCTCCTTTCGCCAAAGGTTTGTTCCTGATGATCACGTTCCTGATCGTGTTCGGGGTCATCATGTCGCCGGTCTTCAAGGACCATAACGGAAACGTCCAGACCGGCCTGGAGTTCTCCGACGACTTCTTCAACAAGCTGTCCAAGAACTCCTCGGACTACTTCGACACCGTGAAGGCCGTCGTGGCCAAGCAGAAGGGCGTGCAGATCGCCGTCAATGCCACCATCTCCAAGCCCGACCCCAAGGACGAGCCCGACCACGCCAAGGCCCAGGCCAAGGCCAACCAGGACGCCCAGAACATCGCCAAGGTCCTGCAGACCGCCGGCGCCCAGGTCGAGGTGAAGGACAACGTGCTCATGGTCAAGGCGGACCTGGGCGTCATCACCGAGTTCGCCTGCAACAAGGCCATATCCGTGTTCGCCGTCACCGGCACCGAGGCCGTGGACAAGCCCGAGAACCAGGCCAACCGCAAGCTCTGCAAGGATCTCTGGAAGGGCTTCGGGGCCATGATGAAGGCCCTGCAGAAGGACCGCAAGGTGGCCGAGGCCAAGGCCCTGGACACCGTGATGCGCAAGGGCCTGGAACCGGCGTACAACTTCTACGGCCTGCCCGGCGAGCCCGTCTCCCAGAACGTCCTCATGCTGATCGGGCTGCTCTCCTTCTACGTGGTCTACACCATGTGGTACGGCTTCTCCATCTTCTTCATGTTCGAAGGCGTGGGCATGTCCATGAAGAAGTCCAAGAAGAAGGGCTAAATTTCCTCAACCTCAACCCCCCTACCCACAGAGAGGCCGCCTTCGGGCGGCCTCTCGCATTCCGGGGCTTGTCCTGCCGGGCCCGGGGCCGTACACGGGAGCATGGAGGCGAAAGGCCGCGTGCGCGTCGGAACGTCCGGCTGGCAGTATGACCACTGGCGCGGGCCGTTCTATCCCCCGGAGCTCGCCAAGTCCGGGTGGCTGGCCTTCTACGCCCGCCGCTTCGACACCGTGGAGATCAACTCCACCTTCTACCGCCTTCCCGGGGAAGCCGCGGCAGGCAAGTGGCGCGACGCCGCCCCTCCGGGCTTCCTCTACGCGGTCAAGGCCAGCCGCTTCATCACCCATTTCCGCAGGCTCAAAAACCCCCAGGACGGGCTGGCGTCCTTCTTCGGGCGCATCGCCCGCCTCGGGGACAGGCTGGGGCCGGTGCTTTTCCAGCTCCCTCCGCGCTTCCCCCGTGACATCGGGCTTCTCGGGGCCTTCCTGGACGCCCTGCCCGCCGGGATCCGCCATGTGTTCGAATTCCGCGACCCCACCTGGTTCCATGAGGATGTCTACACCCTCCTGGAGCGCCGGGGAGCCGGGTTCTGCGTTTTCGAACTGGGGGACCTGCGCTCGCCTGTGGAGGCCACGGCCCGCTTCGCCTACGTCCGGCTGCACGGCCCCGGGGAGCGTTACGCCGGGTGCTACTCCCGGGAAGCGCTCGCACGCTGGGCCGGGTATATGGCGGACTGGAGCGCCAGGGGCCTGGACGCCTTCTGCTATTTCGACAACGACCAGGCCGGGTACGCGGCCAGGAACGCGGCGGAGCTCAAGGAGCTGCTCGCGCCGCGTTCCTGAAGGTGCTGCCGTCGCGTCATTTTTCCTGCTTCATCTGCCACATGGCCAGGGCCGCCCCGGTGGGGTCGATGAACACGCTGAACCAACCGATTCCCGGAATCTCGGTGACATCCTTCACGATGTTCGCCCCGAGCGACTTCGCCTTCGCGGTCGACGCCTTCACGTCGTCCACCAGGACATAGGCCAGCCAGTGGGAGCCCACGCCGGGCACCGGGTTCTTCATCATGCCCCCGCCCGTGCCGTCCCCCACCTCGATCAGGGTGTAGTCGAATTCAGGCATGTCCTTGTATTGCCAATCGAAGAGTCCCTGGTAGAACTGTTTGGCCTGGGGCAGGTCGTTGGTCGCCAGCTCAACGTGGACGAAAGGATTTGCCATTTTCCGCCGCTCCTTGCGCGCTTGGCGCGGTTTTCCGGTTGCCGTCCTGCCCGCCGCGAAAAACGCGGAGGGAGGTTCGATCCACCCTCATAGCCCGAATCCGCGGCCACGGGCAACAATGGTCTTTTTCCTGATGCGCTGCTCCCGCAGGCGTGGTATGTTTCTGCCGTCTCCACCCGTCGACGGGGAGCGAATGAACCTTTTCAAACAGACGAGGTCGCCTCATGACCACAGCCCGCAACGAGCCCGGCCCGGGACCCGCGCTCTTGGCCCCATTGAGCATCCGGGGAGTCACCTTCCGCAACCGCATCGGCGTCTCGCCCATGTGCCAATACAGCTGCACGGACGGCCTGGCCGACGACTGGCATCTGGTGCACCTGGGAAGCCGCGCCGTGGGCGGGGCCGGGCTGGTCTTCGTGGAGGCCACGGCCGTCACGCCGGACGGACGCATTTCCCTCGGGGACATGGGCCTGTGGGACGACAAGCACATCGCGCCGCTTGCGCGCATAGCCGCCTTCCTGCGCCGCATGGGGGCCGTGCCCGGCATCCAGCTGGCCCACGCCGGACGCAAGGCCAGTTGCCTGCCGCCCTGGGAGGGCGGGGCCAAGATCCTCACGCCCGCCGACGGCGGCTGGATCACCACCGCGCCCTGCCCCCTGCCCTTCTCCGACCACGAGCCCGCCCCCGTGCCCCTGGACGAGGCGGGCATCAAGGCCGTGCGGGACGCCTTCGTGGCCGCCGCCAAACGCGCCGTGGCCGCCGGATTCGAGGTGGTGGAGATGCACGCCGCCCACGGCTACCTCATGCACCAGTTCCTCTCGCCCATAAGCAACGTCCGGGAGGACGCCTACGGCGGGACCCTGGAAAAGCGCATGCGCCTGCCCCTGGAAACGGCCGACGCCATCCGCGAGGTGCTGCCGGTGGACATGCCCTTCTTCACCCGCCTGTCCGCCACCGACTGGGTGGAGGGCGGCTGGGACCTGGAACAGTCCGTCATCTTCGCCCGCAAGCTGGCCGCCGTGGGAGTGGACATGGTGGACGTGAGCACGGGCGGGCTCGTCCCCAGCGCCAAGATTCCCGTGGGCCCCGGTTTCCAGGTGCCCTTCGCCGACACCATCCGCCGGGAGGCCCGGATCATGACCTGCACGGTGGGCCTCATCACCCAGCCCGAACAGGCCGAGGCCGTCGTGGCCGAGGAGAAGGCCGACATGGTGCTGTTGGGGCGCGAGATGCTGCGCGAACCCTACTGGGCCCTCAAGGCATACCACGGACTCGGCCAGGAAGCCCCGTGGCCCGTGCAGTACGGCTACGCGGTGAAGCGCCGCTAGGACGCAAGGCGCTCGAGCCACGCATACGGAAGCGGGCCGCACGGCTCGCGCCGGGACGCGCAAACCAGGGCCGGGCCACGGCCCGCAAATTCAGGAGCAGGCCATGAGGAGTTTTCTGCTGAGCACGCTTTGGGTCATCACCGTCGCCGTCAACTCCGGAACCACCAACGTGAACGTCAGCATGCCCGAATCGAGCTTCGACTCGCTCCTGGCGGCCATTCAGGCCATGAGCGCCAACACCGCCCTGTGGAACTCCAGCTTCTTCACCCAGCTCTTCCAGCTCTTCTAGAGGCGCTCCAGGCGCTGCCAAAGGAGAAGCCCCGCCCGGAACGCGTCCGGGCGGGGCTTTCTGCTTCGCGTATCTTGGCGGGGCCTACGCCTTGGCCTGCGCATCTCCGTTCTGCTTGGAGCTTGCGGCGCCATGCCCCCAGGTGAGGGCGATGGCCAGAATTGCCAACACGCCGGCAAGCACCATAAGCCCGAAATACCAGTCCCAGCCATAGGTCTGGATCACCCAGCCCGTCACCCAGTTGGCCACCACGGTGCCCAGCACGTAGCCGAACAGGCCGGTCAGCCCGGCGGCGGTTCCGGCGGCCTTCTTGGGCACCAGGTCCAGGGCGTGCAGGCCGATGAGCATCACCGGCCCGTAGACGAAGAAGCCGATGGACACCAGGGCCCAGCTGTCGACGATGGCCGGTCCGGATTTGTTGTACCAATACCAGGCCACGGTGAGCACGGTGGGGATCATGAACAGGATGCCCGCCGGGGCGCGGCGCGAACGGAAAAACTTGTCGGAAATCCAGCCGCACAGGATGGTGCCGGGAATGGCCGCGTACTCGTAGAGCGAATAGGCCAGGCCCGCCTGCTTGAAGTCGAAGCCCTTGACCTCTTTCAGGTAGGTGGGGGCCCAGTCCAGGACGCCGTAGCGGATGAAGTAGACGAAGATGTTGGCCAGGGCGATGTACCAGAGGTACTTGTTGGGCAGGATGTACTTGGTGAAGATTTCCTTGGTGGTCATCTCCACTTCATGGTCTTCGTTGTAGAACTCGGGGTAGTCGTTGTTGTGCTCCTCGATAGGCGGCAGGCCGCAGGACTGCGGGGTGTCGCGCATGGTGGCCAGGAGCACCAGGGCCACGCCGATGGCCACGCCCGCGGGCACGTAGAGCTTGGCCTGCCATTCGTTGAAGTAGCCCACGCCCCACACCGCCAGGTTGGCCACCACGCCGCCGCCCACGTTGTGGGCCACGTTCCACACCGAGACGATCTTGCCGCGTTCGTGGGTGGACCACCAGTGGACCATGGTGCGCCCGCACGGGGGCCAGCCCATGCCCTGCGCCCAGCCGTTCAGGAACTGCAGCGCGTACATGATGAACACCGAGGATATGGCCCACGGGCTAAACCCCATGAACATCATGATCCCGCCCGACAGGATGAGGCCCGCCGGCAGGAAGAAGCGAGGGTTCGAACGGTCCGAGACGATGCCCATTATGAATTTCGAGATGCCGTAGGCCACGGCTCCGGCGCTCATGACGAAGCCCATGTCGGCCTTGGTGAAGCCGAGCTTCAAGAGATCCGGCACGGCCAGGGCGATATTCTTGCGCACGAGGTAGTAACCGGCGTAGCCGAAGAAAATGCTGGCGAATATCTGCCAGCGCAGGCGCGTGTAGGTGGGGCTTTGGCAATCCTCGGGCATCCGGGCGATGTGCCGGGCCGGTTTGAATACGCCGATCATGGTTCCCTCCGATGGGACAAAACGATTACCGGTTTCTCGCGCGATGCACCTTGAAAACTCCCGGCCGCGACGCCCCCGCAAGACAGAAAACCTGAACTCGTGCGCCCAGCCGCTGACAAAAGCTCACATACAGACCTAAAACGTGTTCTTTTGTTACGATCAAGTTACAATTGTTACGATCCTGTGTCAATCAAGCCTTCATTTTTGTAAGCTTTCCGGCGCAGGCCAAAGAAAAGCCCCGCCGGATGCGCCCGGGCGGGGCTTTGATTCGAGATGCTTAAGAGAACGGTGCTGGATCCTCCAGGGCCGGAGAGGGGGCGAGGACTGATGCCTCAAGACGCCTCCGGCGGTCAAAGAAACAATGCTTGCCTTGGAATCCTGCACAGCTGCGCGGGATTCGCGGCCGCGCCGGTCCGAGCCGCGCCCTCAGCGCATGACCGAGGCGTACAGCGAGCGCAGCATGGCCACGGGCAGGCTGGCCTCCCAGCCTCCAAGGGCCATGGCCAGAAGGCAGATGCCCGCAAAGAGTCCCGTTCCACCGATCAGGGCCGTGAAGCGTGGCACCGGCCGCGTGAACAGGCGCAGGCGTAGCGTGCCCGGTTTGGGACAGGCCTCCACGCACTGCCCGCATCCCACGCACTGGGGCGAGCGCGCGGCAGCGCCAGGCGAGATGTCCATGGGGCAGGCCCGGCGGCAGCGCCCGCAACCGTCGCAGCCTTGCGCGTCGTGCGACACTGCGCACGGTCCGGCCAGGCCCAGGAGTCCGAGCAGCGCCCCGTACGGGCACAGCCAGCGGCACCAGGCGTTGCGGAACACCGCCCCCGCAAGGACCAGAAACCCGAGAACGGCCAGGAACGTCCCGGAGGGATGCATGAAGAGCTTGAGCAGGTGGGCGTCGGCCGTGAGGTTGTAGGGGCTGGCCAGGAACTGCCGGGCCGACGCCGCGTCCATGAGCACGAATATGGACGCCAGAAAGAACGCCAGGAACAGGTACTTGACCGCTCCGGCCAGCCGGTCCAGGAGCCTGGGCGCGGCCCGCGAAATCCCGGCCCGGCGGCCGGCGGCGCCGACCAGGTCCGAGGCCAGGCCCACCGGGCAGACGAAGCCGCAGAAGCTCTTTCGGAAGACCAGGGCGCAGGCCATGGCTGCGAGCAGGATGGTCAGCCCGGCAGGGTGCACGAAATCGTAGGCGCCGGTGAGAACCAAGCTCTTGAGCCCGGCTAGGGCGGCGATGGGCAGGAAGGCTTCCACCCCGGCGGGCCTGGGCACGAACGGCGCTCCCGGGTCCGCGGTCCAAGCGAGGAACCCCAGGAAGCGCCAGCCGGTGTACACGCACCCGGCGGCGAAGAGATACTGCACGGCCCGGCGCGCGGCCCTGGCCGAAGGAATCGAAACCATGCGGACAACTCCCCGTGTAGGCGGTCGCCTCCCCCTGTGAAACTTCGGCCCGGCATATGCCCGGTCGGCACGAAATGCTGTCGGGCCGCCGACACGGGGCGGGATAGAACGCCCGTTTTCAGGGGAAAGCAAGGAGTATCGTCCCGGCGGGCCGCGCCTTCGCCATCCAAGGCGGCGGGGGAACTACCCGCTGCCCGTCTATCCGGCGATATGCTCACTTTCGCCGGTCATGGCGCGTTTGGGCGCGTTTCGATCACCGGTTTGTTTCTTTCTGGGTCATTTTTGTCACGATCCCATATCTTTCGCGTGTCATTTTGTCCCCTCTGCCCGTGAGGGGACGCCGGTGCTCACCCGAGCGGCAATCGCCCGCAACCATTGACCATCATGATCCCGCCTCCGTTTGTCACCTGCGGGTATCCCTACCTGACGGGTCATTTTTACTTTCCGTAGGAACACTTCGCAAAAAGCTCCCTCGCAACACCCCGTCATTGCGCACTATTCTCCCAGGCCCGCTCCTTGCTCTTCTTCTGAGTGCGAGGCGCGGCGGCCAATGCCGAGCGGACGAGCTGACCGCCACCGCCCGCCGCATGGTCGGATCGAATACGCAAGGAGGTATACAATGGATGTGCCGAGCAAGAGCAACAAGGGTTGGCAAGACATCGTGACCGGCAAGAAGACGTACACGCTCAAATTTCTCGCCGCGAAGATCCTTCTGGGGCGCCTGACGCGCTCCATCAAGGACAACCCCTCCCCGGACAATGTGTCGTCGGGCGTAGAGCAACTGCACAATCTTCTTGCGCAGAACGCACACGTTCCGAGTGTCCAGGAAGATCTCAAAACCATCTTCGGGTAGGGAGGAAGCCATGCGCCAGGAAATCTTGAGCATCGAGGACGCCAGGCGGAAGATTGCGGAAGGACGGATCCTGCTTCTCGCCGGAGACGAGGACGCGCTGCGCCAGCTTCCCAAGGGGAACTGGCTGGCCGGGACCATCCCCTATTTCATATCCCACGAACGGGGCGGACTTGTCTCCCGCGAGCTGGTCTTCGCAACCGACATCACCGATATCGTGGCCGACGTGGCCATCGCCCAATACGACCAGAACACCCTGGCCCGGGTGTACGCCGAGGGTCCCAAGCACGGGTTCAGCTTCATCGTGATCCCGGCCTCCAGCCCCACCCACCTGGCCTTCGCCCTGAACGCCCCCAACTACAAGTCGTTCGGCGTGAGGCCCCTGATCGGATGGATCGCGGGCGTCCACCTGGACGACCTCGGCAAGAGGACCCCAAAGGTCTTCAACGGCATGACCGGCGACGTGGTGGAGGACGGAGCCCTGGTGCTGCAGGCCGAACTGCCTCCGAACAAGCTGGCCGAGATCGGCATCATCAACCTCTTCGAGCAGGGCGACGGCGACATCCTGACCTTCAACCACGACGGCTTCGCCTCCAAGGACGTCCTGGTCAACGGCGAGAAGCGCGACTTCGCCGCCTACTTGCTGAAAAACAAGCTGGACACCAAGCTGCCCCTGGTGGCCGACTACTACGGTGTCATGGTTAACATCAGCTTCCAGGGCATCGACGAGGCCGAAGGCACGGTGAAGTTCTACGCGCCCGTGTTCAGCGGCATCCGCTACAAGCACGCCAAGCCGGTGGCCGATTACGTGAAGACCTTCCAGGAGTGCCTGGGCAAGGAGTGCGGCGGCGACACCGACAAGGTGGTCTTCTCCTGCAACTGCATCCTCAACTATCTCTATTCCGAGCTGGAGGGCAAAAAGACCGACCCGTTCATCGGCCCGGTCACCTTCGGCGAGATCGCCTACCAGCTGCTCAACCAGACCCTGGTGTACCTGGAGGTCAAGGATTTCTAGTGCGCACCCGGCAGCCGGACCCCACACCCGGCCTGCCTCATGAGAAAGCCCCCGGACGAGCGCTCGTCCGGGGGCTTTGTTCTTGTCGACAGCCCTCAGCGCGGCGGCGCCCCGAAGTGTCCGCCCGTTCGTGAGATCGCGATGCCTAGCACAAGCGGAAAGGGAGGAGCGCCGTTTTCTTGCCGGTCTATTTCCCGGACTGTTTCCGAGCCTCTTCTTCTCGTTTCTCTTGCTTTGCCATGGCTTCATCATAGGGCAGCAATGGGATCAGGTAGTCCAGGAGAAAATTTCTCTGCCCGCAATCCTTGATTGCTTCCGCCTTTGCTACGAGAAATCTCGCCTTGTCCCCGCTGAAAATGAGGTCATCGTATGCTGGAGAATCTTGACCAGTCTTCATTTTATTAAAATAATAATCAAAACCATAAAAAGCGAATATCACCAATAAAACAGCAACGCGATCATCATCGCTCTCCAATTCCAGACGATGCATGAGATAATCCAAGTTAACAGGAACATTATCAAACACATATTCTGCCACTGCCTGCCACTGATCTTCCAAACGTGCCTGCCATGCACACAAATACAGATCAATAACATGATCAATGTTCATTGCTTTAACTTTGCCAGCTACCTCTTGTTTTGACAATTTTAAAACATCATAATGTTCGTCATTCAAACATGAAATGTCAACTTTTTGCTTATTATTGTCAGCATTTTCACCCGGGCAATAAGACAGGCCATCTTTCCTGTCCAATATAAACGCCGTGGAAATTGACGGACAGACTGCAGACAAAACACAAAACAACAGCACGTGCAAAGCCACGATTTTGTGTAGCGTCATACGTTCTTGGTGCATACTATTCTATCCTCACGATGGAACCCATCATCCTTCAACATCGTATGAGCACTCCGCACGGATGAATTCCGTGCGGAGTGCCCATAAATAGAATGATCAATTTTTTGTCAGTTGTCAAATGTTCCGTCTGGATTTGCCCCATACTCCTTTCGGATTTCTTGTAGCCTCAGCTGCTTTATCGCTTCCCTGGCTTGGGCCGCGCGGGCCATGGCCTCTTTTTCGTATTTATTGTCATCATGAGTGACGCTATCACCTTTAAACACATAGCCCCACTTCGTCATGCCATTCTGATATTGCACGGCATGATGAAGCTCGTGGGCCAAGAATTCAAGATCGTCTAGATCTGTGCTGTCAGGCTTATCCACTCCAGCACGCATGTAAATTTCGTTGGCATTCGGCGTGACCGCGCTTTGACGGCTGAATGCGAGAACAGGATGAGACTTGCCACTATGTATCGTTATGTTGTCGAGCAAGTCGTCATCATAACCTGCACCCCGAAGATAGTACTTCTCCTTGTCGGTCAGCTTTCTCGAATAGGAGCTTGGTTGCTTGGAACCATCTCCCTGAGTTTGGCTGTTGCTTTCCGAACCGCCGCCCCCATCCACCGCGCCATACTGGGCATTGTCCGCAAGTTGCCGGGCGGCAGGGGCATCCTGTCCACTGGCGGTTGAGGCATTGCCACCGTCATCCTGCCGCGAGGCTTGCCCACTGTACGCGGTCTGCCTTGCTTGAAAGCTTGAGCCATCTCCACCGGCTTCCGATCCGCCATACCCGAAACGGGTGTCCATGGAGTAATTGCCATCATGACCGGTGTCCTCGGTGCTGCGAAGCGGTTGCCAGGCATCCGGACGTTCTAACCCCAATCTGTCCGCATTCAGTGCGGAGGGATCGACTCCAAACAACTTCGCGTAGCCCCGGCGGGACTGTTCCGGAGTGAGCGGCGGCCTGCCGTAAGGATACTCGTCCAGGGACGGCGGATCGTCCGGATGCGGTTCAGGCTGGCCGGGAAGTGTCCGGAACACGCTCTGCACTCCGTCATCCGGTTGCCGGGCAAGAAGGTCGTTTGCTCCATACGGCTGGCCGCCGGGGACTGTTCCGCCCTCGTCCTGCTCCTGGCCGTCGGGGTTTGAACCGAAAAGATTGAAAAACATACCCTCTCCTCCTTGGATTTTTCCGGAGGATTGTATGCAGGCGATCATTTCTTTCACCCCATATAGCGCTATGTGGGCAAAAGAATGAAAAAAAGCCCCCGGACGATCACTCGTCCGAGGGCTTCATCATTTGTCTGAACGAGCCGGCTAGTTGGCCACGATGTTCACGAGCTTGCCGGGCACACAGATCACCTTGCGCACGGTCTTGCCCTCGATGTGCCGGGCCACGTTCTCCTCGGCCAGAGCCTGCGCCTTCACGGACTCCTCGTCGGCGTCGGCCGCCACCTCGATCTTGCCGCGCAGCTTACCGCACACCTGCACCACCACGGTGACGGTGTCCGTGGCCAGCGCCTCGGGATCGTAGGCGGGCCAGGGCTCGTCGGCCAGGAGCCTGGCGTGCCCGATGGCCTCCCACAACTCCTCGCACACGTGCGGGGCCATGGGCGAGAGCACCACCAGAAGCGAGTTCACCGCCGAGGACACGGCCTCGGGGTCCTCTTTCTTCAGCTCCTCCACGTTTGCGTAGAGGAAGTTGATCATCTCCATGGTGGCGGCGATGGCCGTGTTGAACTGGAACTGTCCCTCGATGTCCTTGGCCACCTTGGCCACCATGGCGTGCTCGCGGCGGCGAAGCTCGCGGGCCAGGGGCGAAAGCCGGGACTGGTCCACGGGCAGACAGGGTCCGGAAGGCATCACGATCCCCTCCAGCTCCTCGGTGACCAAGCGCCACAGGCGGTTCAGGAAGCGGGCCGCGCCCTCGATGCCGGTGTCGGACCACTCCAGGTCCTTTTCAGGCGGGGCTGCGAAGAGCATGAACACGCGCACCGTGTCCGCGCCGTACTTGGCCACCATGTCGTCGGGGTCCACCACGTTGCCCTTGGACTTGGACATCTTGGCCCCGTCCTTGATGACCATGCCCTGGGTGAGCAGGTTCGCGAAGGGCTCGGCGTGGGTCACGTAGCCCAGGTCGCGCAGGGCCTTGACGTAGAAGCGCGAATACAGAAGGTGCAGGATGGCGTGCTCGATGCCGCCCACGTACTGGTCAACGGGGGACCAGTACTTCACGGCCTCAGCGTCGAAGGGCGCCGTGTCCTCCTGGGGGCAGGCGTAGCGCAGGAAGTACCAGCTGGACTCCATGAAGGTGTCCATGGTGTCGGTCTCCCGCCTAGCGGGGCCGCCGCACTTGGGGCAGGTGGTGTTCACGAATTCCGGGGTATCGGGCAGGGGCGAGCGGCCGTCTTCGCGCACCTGGATGTCCAGGGGAAGCTTCACCGGCAGGTCCTTTTCCGGCACCGGCACCACGCCGCACTCGGCGCAGTAGACCATGGGGATGGGCGCGCCCCAGTAGCGCTGGCGGGAGATGTTCCAGTCCCGCAGGCGGTAGTTGACGGCGCGGGTGCCCTTGTTCTCGGCCTCCAGCCAGTCGGCGATGGCCACCTTGGCGTCGGAGGAGTCCTGCCCGGTGAACGGCCCGGAGTCGAAAAGCACGCCGGGGTCGGTGTAGGCCTCGGTCAGGGCGGCGGCATCGAAATTCTGGCCCTTGGGATTGATGACCACCTTGAGGGGCAGGCCGTACTTTTTGGCGAACTCGAAGTCGCGCTGGTCGTGGGCGGGCACGGCCATGACCGCGCCGGTGCCGTAGCCCATGAGCACGAAGTTGGCGAGATAGATGGGCATCTTCGCGCCGGTCACGGGGTTCACGCAGTAACTGCCCGTGAACACGCCCTCTTTTTCCAGGTCGTCCGCTTGGCGCTTGATGCGGTCCATGTTGCGGATCTTCTCGATGAAGGCCTTGGCGTCGGCCTCCTGGGGCTTGCCCGCGATCAGCTTGGCGGCCAGGGGGTGCTCGGCCGCGATGGACATGAAGGTCGCGCCCCAGAGGGTGTCCTGCCTCGTGGTGAACACGCGCACGTTGCCCGAGCCGTCCTCAAGCGGAAAATCGATCTCGCAGCCCACGGACTTGCCGATCCAGTTGCGCTGCATGGTGAGCACGCGCTCGGGCCAGCCCCCGGCCAAGGTGTCCAGGTCCTTGAGGAGCTCCTCGGTGTAGGCCGTGATGCGCAGGAACCACTGCTCCAGGTCCTTCTGCTCCACCTCGGAGTCGCAGCGCCAGCACTTGCCGTCCTCCACCTGCTCGTTGGCCAGCACCGTGTGGCAGTCCGGGCACCAGTTCTGGGGGGAGTTCTTGCGGTAGACCAGGCCCTTCTCGAAGAACTTCACGAAGAAGAGCTGCTCCCAGCGGTAGTAGGAGGCGTCACAGGTGGCCAGCTCACGCTCCCAGTCGAGGGAGTAGCCCATCTTCTGCAGCTGCGAACGCATGTTGTCGATGTTGGAATAGGTCCACTTGGCGGGGTGGAGCTTGTTCTTGATGGCCGCGTTCTCGGCGGGCAGGCCGAAGGCGTCCCAGCCCATGGGGTGCAGCACGTTGAAGCCGTGCATGCGCTTGAATCGCGCCACCACGTCGCCGATGGTGTAGACGCGCACGTGCCCCATGTGGATGCGCCCCGAGGGGTAGGGGAACATCTCCAGCACGTAGTACTTGGGCTTGGACGGGTCGGCCTCCACGTGGAAGGAGCGGCCGGCGGTCCATTTGCCCTGCCACTTGGCCTCGACGGACAGCGGTTCGTAGCGTTTCATCTCAGGCTTCTTCTTTGTTCTTGGAGAGGTCTTTCTTCACTTCGAACTTGCCCTGGTCCACGGCCTTGGCCACGGCGTCCAGGATGCCGTTGACGAAGCCCGGCGAGTTCTCGTCGCCGAACTCCTTGGCCAGCTCCACGGCCTCGTTCAGGGCCACGCGCAGGGGGATGTCGGCAACGTGCAGGATCTCGTACAGGGCCAGGCGCAGGATGGTCAGCTCCACCTTGGCGATGCGCCCGATCTTCCAGTTCTGGGAGTGCTGCTGCACGAGCTTGTCCAGCTCGTCGCGGCCGTTCCAGACGCCGGAAACCAGCTCCTGAACGTAGGCGTCACCCGACTCGGGCATGTCCGGGTCCATGGGAGCGTCCTCCACGGCCTTCTTCAGCGCCCGGTCGTTGACCGGGGGCTCGAACTCGAAGCCGTAGAGCACCTGGAAGGCGCGCCGGCGGGCCTTGCGCCTGGGGGTCTGGGGTCCTGACACTAGATCTGCTCCAGGACCCGCACCAGTTCCAGGGCGGCGGAGGCGGCTTCCACGCCCTTGTTGCCTGCCTTGGTTCCGGCGCGCTCGATGGCCTGCTCCAGGTTGTCGGTGGTCAGCAGGCCGAAGCCGATGGGCACGCCGAACTCCAGGCCCACCTGGGCCAGGCCCTTGGTGCACTCCCCGGCCACGAAGTCGAAGTGGGGGGTGTGGCCCCGGACCACCGCGCCCAGGCAGACGACGGCGGCGTACCTGCCGGAGGCGGCCAGCTTCTTGGCGGCCAGCGGCATCTCAAAGGCGCCGGGGACGCGCACGATGGTCAGGTCCTCGCGCTCGGCCCCATGGCGGACGAGGTAGTCCACCGCGCCGCCCACCAGGCGGTCCACGATGGTGTCGTTGAAGCGCGCCGCAAGGATGGCGAACTTGAGGCCCTTGGCCGTCATCTGGCCTTCGATGGTGCGGATGTGCTGCATGGCGGGTTCCTTATTTGTTCTCAAGATTGAGCATGTGGCCCATCTTTTCCTTCTTGGTGAGCAGGTAGTCGATGTTGGTCTCGCAGGCGTTCATCTCGATGGGCACGCGCTCCACCACCTCGAGGCCGTAGCCCTCGAGCCCCACGATCTTCTTGGGGTTGTTGGTCATGAGGCGCATCTTGGTCACGCCCAGGGCCACCAGCATCTGGGCGCCGATGCCGTAGTCGCGCAGGTCGGCCTTGAAGCCGAGCTTGCGGTTGGCCTCCACGGTGTCCAGCCCCTGGTCCTGCAGGGCGTAGGCCTTGATCTTGTTGGCCAGGCCGATTCCCCGGCCTTCCTGGCGCATGTAGAGCACCACGCCCGAACCTTCGCGGTCGATCATGCGCAGGGCCTGCTGGAGCTGGCCGCCGCAGTCGCAGCGAAGCGAGCCCAACACGTCGCCGGTGAGGCACTCGGAGTGCACGCGCACCAGGGTGGGCTCGCCAGGGGTGATCTTGCCCTTGACGATGGCCACGTGGGTCTTGGCGTTGTCCTCGTCGGTCTCGAAGGCGATGACCTTGAACCCCTCGCCGTAGCAGGTGGGCAGCTCGGCCTCGGCCACCTTGTTCACGCTGAGGTGTCCGAAGCGCATGCGGTAGCGGATGAGGTCCGCGATGGAGGCGATCTTGAGGCCGTGGGTCTTGGCGAATTCGATGAGGTCCGGCATGCGGGCCATGTTGCCGTCCTCGCGCATGATCTCGCAGATGACCGCACAGGGCTTGAGGCCCGCAAGCCTGGACAGGTCCACGCTGCCCTCGGTCTGTCCGGCGCGCACCAGCACGCCGCCGTCCTTGGCCCGCAGGGGGAAGATATGGCCGGGGGAGACGATGTCCTCGGCCTTGACGTCGTCGGCCACGGCGGTGAGGATCGTGGTGGCGCGGTCGTAGGCCGAGATGCCCGTGGTGACGCCCACGCGGGCCTCGATGCTTACTGTGAACCCGGTTCCGAACTGGGACTGGTTCTGGTTGGTCATCATGGGGAGCTTCAGCTTGTCGATCCAATCGGACGACATGGGCAGGCAGATGAGGCCACGGCCGTGCACGGCCATGAAATTGATGATTTCGGGCGTGACCTTTTCGGCGGCGATGGTCAGGTCGCCCTCGTTCTCACGATCCTCGTCGTCCACCAGGATGATCATTTTACCCTGGCGGATCTCCTCGATTGCTTCCTCGGTGGTGCAAAGGGGCATGGGAAAGTCCTCCTGAAGGCGGACGCGGATGGCGTCGGCCGGAACGTTTTGCAGTAGTGCGGAATGCGAAAAAGGGCAAGCCGGGCCGTGGCCAGCGGGCGCAGCGCCATCCCTGTCGCTCCGGGCTGCGCCGCGACGTTTCGCCGGATGCCGTTCGGAGCCCTAAATGCCTGAATCGTAAGAACTTGACACCGCTGTAAATTAGGACGATATTTTTTATGTTTTTGTTCGGAATCTTGAGACGCAACCGGCGATTTATTCCGAAAGCAACCTTGCTTCAGCTTCGGCGACCGTAGCGCCCCGGAACCCGTCCCGGGCAACGCCGCTCCTCCAGGAGGGGAAGATGCGGTTCGTCTTTTCAGGCACCATTCGCCGGGCCCTGGTGACCCTTGTGCTGACAGCGGTCCTGCCGGCACTTGGCATCATTCTCTATTCCGGGATCGAAGCCCGCAAGCAGGCCCTGCGCGACGCCGAAAATTCCGCCTTGCTCATGGCCCAGGGCATAGCGGAACTTCAGGAGAGGACCACCCGGGACATCCAGCTGTTGTTCCAGGTGCTGACCAAAACTCCTCTCATCCTTCAGAACCAGGGATCGGAGTCTACGGAACTCTTCAGGGAACTCGTCCGCGACAACCCCGAACTGGCCAACATCGCTGTGGCCGACCTGGACGGCAACCTGCTCGCCTCTGCCGTGGCGTACGAGAAAGTCAACGTCTCCGGAAGAAAGCACTTCCAGGAAGTACTCCGTTCCGGCTCCTTCACTGTGGGAGAATATCAGGTCAGCATGACCACGGGCCAGCCGGTCTTTCCGTTCGCCAGCCCCCTGCGCGGCCCGGGCGGCCGCACCGTCGGCGTCCTG
Organism: Fundidesulfovibrio terrae; assembly: GCF_022808915.1. NCBI lineage: Bacteria > Pseudomonadati > Thermodesulfobacteriota > Desulfovibrionia > Desulfovibrionales > Desulfovibrionaceae > Fundidesulfovibrio > Fundidesulfovibrio terrae. Next base: position 344,896 of record NZ_JAKZFS010000001.1, on the reverse strand, counting down.
TTGGCGTCGATCCCCCTCGGCCCCATTTCCAAGCTCTTCCAGAACGCATATCTCCCGCCCGATTCCGTGGTGTCCGTGGCCGACCGCAACGGCTCCCGGCTGCACCGGTCCCCTGCCAGCGAAAAAATCCTCCTGGGCCAGCCCATCCCCGCCGCCATCTGGGAGGCCATGACCCGCCCCGACAGCCCGGATTTCGCCCACCTGGAAGGCGCGGACGGCGTGCGGCGCATCTACGCCTTCGCGCGGCTTCGGCTGAGCCCGGAGGACGCCCCCTACCTCTACATCAGCGTGGGCATCCCGGAGAGCCACGGCCTGGCCGTGGCCAACGCGCTCTTGTTGCGCAACCTGTGGCTTCTGGCCGCGGCCTCGGTGCTGGCCCTGGCCATCTCCTGGCTTCTGGGCAAACTCATGCTGGTGCGGCGTATCGACCGGCTGGTGGCGGTGACGGAAACCGTCGGGGCGGGCGGGCTGTCCGCGCGCATCGGCAGCACGTCGCCCCTGGGCGAACTGGGACGCCTGGAGCGTTCGGTGGACCGCATGGCCGACGCCCTGGCCAAGGACGCCGAAGAGCGCAAGCGCTACGAGAGGGAGCTCCGCGAGGCCAACGACGAACTGGAGCAGCGGGTCCTGAACCGCACCCGCGAATTGCGCGACGCCAACACCATGCTGAAAAAGGAGATCCGCAAGCGCACGCGGGCCCAGAAGGCTCTGCGCCAGAGCGAGGAGATGCACCGGGCGCTGTACGAGCAGTCGGCCGTGGGCATCTTCGTCATGGACCTCCAGGGCACAGTCCTGGACGCCAATCCCACGGCCCTGGAGCTTCTGGGCTACACCATCGAGGAAATCAAGGGTAAGCCGTACCGGAACCTGATCCTCCCGGAAAATCTCGATTCCCAGCCCATCGACACGGAGAAGATCCTCTCCGGAAACGTGGTGCGCGCCGAACGGGTATACCTGACCAAGGACGGACGGGGCGTTCCGGTGGACGTCAGCGGGCGCATCGTGACCCCGGACACCTATCAGGCCGTATTCAAGGACGCCACCGAGCGCAAGAAGCTGGAGCAACTGCGCGAGGACGTGGAACGCATCACCCGCCATGACCTGAAGACGCCGCTTCTCGGCATCGTGCACATCCCGGCCATGCTTCTCAAGCACGAAAACCTGACCGAGAAGCAGCGCGAACTTTTGCGGATGATGCAGGCTTCCGGCTACCGGATGCTTCGCAACATCAACATGTCCCTGGCGCTCTACAAGATCGAGTCCAAGACCTACCAGTGCGAGCAGACCCCGTTCGACATGCTCGGGACCATGACCCGGGTGGTGGAGGAAACCAGCGCCTTCGCAGGGTCCCGGGGGGTGTCCGGGGCCCTCATGCTGGACGGTGCGGCACCCCTCCCGGACGCCCGGTTCACGGTGGACGGCGAGGAGCACCTCTGCGTCACCATGCTGGAAAATTTGGTCAAGAACGCCCTGGAGGCGTCCCCCAAGGGGGCGGAGGTCCGGCTGGAATTCGACTCCGCGCGACGCACCCTGTCCATCCGCAACCTGGGAGAGGTGCCCCAGGGCATCCGGGCGCGCTTCTTCGAGAAATACACCACCGAGGGCAAGAAATGGGGCACGGGGCTGGGCACCTATTCGGCCCGGCTCATCGCCGAAGCCCATGGCTGGACCATCCGCCTGGACGACTCGGTCCCGGGCGAGACCACCATCGTCATCGGGTTCGCCGCTCCCTGACCACCGGGCGACATTAGAACCCGTGCTGCCTGAGGAAATCGCCGGTAATGCCCGAGGGCCTGGCCTTGGATGCGTAGGGGCCGAGCATGCGGGCCACGTACTTGCCGATGACGTCGCACTCCATGTTCACGCCCCGGCCGGCGGTCCAGCCGGATATGGTGGTCTCGGCCTGGGTGGCCGGGATGATGTTGACGCTGAGCCAATCCTGCCCGCACTCGTTCACCGTGAGGCTTATGCCGTCCAGGCACACCGATCCCTTCTCCACCACGTAGACCCCGAACTCCTGCGGGAAGGCCAGGGTGTAGCGCACGGACTCCCCGGCCGGGGACGAACGGTCCACATGGGCCAGGCAGTCCACATGGCCGCTGACCAGATGCCCGCCCAGGCGGTCGCCCAGGGCCAGGGCGCGCTCCAGGTTGACCTTGGAGCCTGATCCGAGCGCGCCCAGGTTGGTCTTGTCCATGGTCTCCGCCGAGGCGTAGGCGCTGAAGAAATTCTTCCCCGAGCTCTCCACTGTGAGGCAGACGCCGTTGACCGCGATGGATTCCCCCAGCACGATGTCCGGCAGTTCGAAAAGCGCCCTGATGGACAGACGCATCTGCCCTCCGCGCCTCTCGAGCGCATCCACCCTTCCCATGCCTTGCACCAGTCCCGTGAACATGAGGACCTCCCGTTTCCGTTCCCGCGTCATGTGCCCTGGAGACGCTCCTTTGTCAAAGCAGAGGGCCTCTACGCAACGCGACGCAGAACCCACGCATGTGCTCCCGGCACTGTTGTCCGTGAGCCGCCGGACAAGGCAGACCGTCCGTGCTCTCACCTAGTTCTAGAAACATCCAGAAAGGTGCTTCATGCCGCTTCCGGTGCAGCTTTCCGCAGCCGATTGCATTACCCTGAAAACAGTTCGGAGCATCTTCGCCTAAAGAAGAAAAAGTACATGTCCGATATTTACATTGCGCCGCTGTTTCGTGTATTGCGTCGAAACACCACCCGCTACGATCAGGAGAAACACATGGATGATTATCTTAAGGAAGCGCTGGAAATCGTAAAAGCCCAGGCGAGCGTCCGCAACATGACCGAGGAGGAAATCACCTCCATGGTCAAGAAGGTGGCCGAAGGCATTCGCGGCATCAGCGAAGGCGTGGCCGTTGTTGAGGAAGGTGCGGCCCCCGCCTTGGACCCCAAAAAGGCCCTCAAGGAAAAGTCCGTCACCTGCCTGGAGTGCGGAAAGACCTTCAAGATCCTCACCAAGAAGCACTTGGCCACCCACGGCCTCACCGCCGACGAGTACAGGGCTAAGCACGGCTACAAGAAGGGCACTCCCCTGGTGAGCAAGTCGCTGCAGCGCGAACGCCGCACCAAGATGAAGGACATGAAGCTCTGGGAAAAACGCAAGAAGGCCAAGTAAGCGTCGCACCACCACGCTTGCATCCATCACCCGCAGCACCGCCCCCGAAGCCTCGAGCTTGGGGGCGGTGTTGTTTTGCGCGCGCACGTCCTCACGGGACAGGTGCCGGGAGGAATGCGGCGCCTGTCCCGGACTTGGTGCGGCCTATTTTCCGGCTTGCCCTGCCCTGGCCATTCCGGAGCGGGCCGAGGCCTGGGTCGCGCGGCCCGGCGCGCCCGGATCCTGCTTTTTCTCTCCCCGGGCGGTTGCCGGTTTTCCGGAGGCGCACGCCTGCCCGGACCGGTCTCCCCCTGGGGGGGGCGTCAAAAGCACCTCATGGGTCTCAAACAGGAAGCGGCAGCCGCCGTTGCGGCACCAGCGGACCCGGGTGACGGTCTCACCCAGTTTGTCCGTCTCCAGCACACGCGTGTCGGTCCCGCATTGTGGGCACCACATGGCATGACTCCTTGCGGATTTCCGGCGGGAGGGGAAGGGCCGGCCCTTCCCCTCCGGGGCTTGATCCGCGTCGATTCAGGCTGGCCCGCCGTGCCCGGCCAGTGTTCATGGGGATCGCCAGGGGCTTGCCGCGTGTGCGGCGCGCGTCGCCGTGGCGTTCATTTCGTCGCCGGCAGGCGGCAGGCCGGACAACCCGCCGCCTTGCCTCATCTCTCCGCCGCGCCGGGCGTCAGGAGGGGCCTGTACGCCTTGATGTGGTCCAGGAGCATGGCGTCCATGAGGCGCTTGCCCGCGTGCGCCCCTCCGACCGCGTCGTATATGAATTTGAGCAGCGGCCTGCCGGACTTGGACCTTATGAGCAGCCTGTCCGCCACGCGGCAGGGATAGTCCCCGGCGGGAAGGGGCTGCCCGGCCCCGGGCTGCACGGCCTCAAGGTTCACGACGATGATGGCCATATGTTCTCTCTTTTTCAGCGCAGGCTTGAAGGGTAGTCCCGTCCGGCGGCGCGGCGCATGTGCCTGCTGTGCGCGGCCTCGGCCCGGGTTTCATCCAGGGCCTGGCGGGAAGGTTCGAATCTGGCGCAGCGCCCTGACGCGGCGGTCCGGCAGGCGGCCAGGCCGTGCACCAGGAGCAGCGGATCCTGACGCAGATGGTCGGTGATTTCCTGGCAGAATCCGGCCAGGGAGTCCCTGCTGTCCCAGTGGACGCAGTCCGCGCAGCGCGGTTCGAGTTCCGTCATGACCGCCCCCCTGTGGCCCGGGTATCCGTCCGGCGGGTTTTTCCGGCCGGACGGGCCGGCGGGCACACAACCAGCCCCTTCGGGTCTTCTTCCCGCGGGACTCGAGCACTCAGGAACGCCATCATGGAAGACTCCTGTCGGATCGGGCCGGGGCGGACCCTGGCAATTTCCGCCCCGACCCTGGTTTGCGCTTCGTGGTGACTTGCCGCCCCCGGGAGTGACGGAGGGCCGGGTTGGTAACCCCTCACCGGCTTCGGGGTCCTGAAATCCAGGACATTTTCTTCCGGACACATCCGCGCGGCCGCCTGGTTTGCGGCCTTCCCTCACACCCGCCTAGCCCGCTTTATTGAGCATCGGAGCGCTTTGCGCCTTGAGCCTGCTGGTACCGGCCTCGCCGCGTCTGCCGCGCTTTCCGTCGTCCGGATGGCGGGAATATATTCTCAAACGAATTTTTGTCAAGCGCATATCTATTTAATAGAATATGCATACAAATTGAGCAATTACTCATTATTTCGGAATAGAACCTTACTAAAAAATTCCTAAAGGAATTCTTTATAGGTTATCATTCCAGTTGAGCGAATTCCTACGGAGAGGGAGAAGAAAAGAATGAAAAGGCCGCCACCAACGGCGCAGCCGGTCCAGCAAGCCCAAGGGGGGAAACATGGGGCCAGCCACGCGAAGGAAAGAACCCGGACGACGGGATCCGCCATTGCGCGCCCCGCACACAGGCAAGCGCGTCTCCGATGCGTCGGGGCGAAGGGGGAGAGGAGCATGAAGGCCCGGAACGCATCCTCGAGCCCATGCGGGCGGGGCGGCGCCCCTTCGTACGGATACGTCCGGAACCGAACGCGATCCCGCCCCGCGAAGGGGCGGCGGTCCGGGATCGGAACAACGTGAGGCTTCGGCGGGGCTACTTCCGGGTCATGTCCGACCAGGCCCAAACCACCCGGCCCACGATGGCCCGGCGCAGATCGCCCTGGTAATCGTTTTCCAGGCTGTGCACCGAGGGAGGATAGGAGCGCCTGTCGGGGTTGTCGGAAACGAACGTGAGCAGGGTCTGCCCTTCCTTGCGGCTGGTGTAGACGCGTTTGACGGCCACCTCGGCGTCGGGTCCGGGCTCGCGCACCAGGAAAATGGAGCCGTCCGGTTCGGGGCGGAAATCGTCGCGGTCCACCAGGACGATGTCCATGGGGTGCAGCGTGGGCACCATGGATTCCTGTCCCTTGCCCACTTCCAGGGCCACGAGGTTGGTCCGGTAGCGGATGGAGGACTGGTCCTTCATGGCCAGCACCCATCCCCGCACGGCGTCCTCGGGAATGAGTCCGGGCCCGGCGGCCACGGCGCCCTGGGCCAGGGGGATGGCCATGTAGTTCTCGGGCGGGATGGGTGACGCGGCTTCCGCCGCGCCGCCGGAACGCCTGGCCGAGACGAACACCACCGTGCGGGTGGTGTCGCGTTCCTCGTCGGGAAAGAGGATTCGCGCCCCCAGCGTCTCCAGGATGCGGGCCACCGTGTCGAAGCGCGGAATGGCCTTTCCGGAAAGGAACTTGGACACGTTGGGTTGTCCGACACCGGCCTTCTCAGCCAGGGCCGACGGCCCGCCGTGTTCACGCGCGAGGCGGGCGATGCCTTGCTTGACTCTGTCGACCATGCTCATGGGCGTTCATCCTCGTTGCCGATGCTTAAAAGGATTTGCCTCTCAAGTAAACAGGTACGGAAGAATATCGGAAGGGGGCGCGCCTGGCGGGATGCCGCTTCACCGGAGGCGCTCGAAAGAGCTTGTAAAGAAAACCAATGCAAATGCAACCGAAAACATGACAGGCGGACCAGCCGGCGTGTTATGTCCGGCGGTACGCATTTCCCTTGGCCGCCGACCGGCTCCGCACGCGCGCCATCCCGGCGGACGCGCGATCCGCATCCGTGTTGCGTCGCAAGGGACACGTCCGGAACCGGCCTGCTCGCCGGCAGCATCGGCGCCGCATGGCCGGAGCCGGCCCGGCCATGCCTTTACAGCGGCATTGCGTGGTCCGCAAAGAGACGCGGCGTGCGGCAACCGGACCCGGGCGTCGGGCAGGCGGACGAATTTTCCGGCAAGGCCCTGAAACGGACTTATTTTTCGTCCTCTTCCGTGACTCGCAGGATGCGGCGCAGGGTGTCCTTGGTGATGCCCAGCTCCCGGCAAGCGGCGTTGCGGTTGCCCAGGTTGCGCGCCACGGCCCGCTTGGCGGCGTGGTAGCGCACCTCCTCCATGGTCAGGGGGATGTCGCCCGAGTCGGGGCGAATGGCCGGACGCAGATGGCGGGGCAGGTGGTCGGGCTCAATGAGCCCGCCGGGGCAGAGGATACAGGCGTATTCGATGATGTTTTCCAGCTCGCGGATGTTGCCGGGGTAGTCGTGGCGCATCAGGATGCGCATCACCTCGGGGGTGACGCCTCGGATGTCCTTGACGAGCACGCCGCTGCGGTGGCGCAGGCAGTGTTCCACCAGCAGGGGGATGTCCTGGCCGCGCTCGCGCAGGGGGGGCAGGGTCAGCTGTGCCACGTTGAGCCGGTAGTAGAGGTCGCGCCGAAACGTCCCCTCCTCCACCATCTTGGCCAGGTCGCGGTTGGTGGAGGCCACGATGCGCACGTCCGTGGCCACGCTCTCCACCCCCCCCAGGGGTTCCAAAACCTTCTCCTGGAGCACCCGCAGGATCTTCGACTGCAAGGCCAGGGGCATCTCGCCGATCTCGTCCAGCAGAAGCGTCCCGCCCTCGGCCAGCTGGAAGCGGCCGGGCTTGTCCCGGCGGGCGTCGGTGAAGGCCCCGGCCTTGTACCCGAACAGCTCGGACTCCATGAGTTGCTCGGGCAGCGCCCCGCAGTTCACGGCCACGAACGGCCCCTTGGAGCGGTGCGACAGCCTGTGGATGGCCCGGGAAAAGAGTTCCTTGCCCGTTCCCGACTCGCCCAGGAGCAGCACCGTGGCGTCGCTCCCGGCGATCTGGGGCAGTATCCTGACCAACTCCGTGAGATGCGGGTCGCGGGTGCAGAAGTCGCGCGGCGCGTTCCAGCCGATGAGGCGGCCGACCTCCTCGCCGCCCGAAAGGCCGCGCAGGGTCTCCACCCCGCCGATGATGACCCCCCGATGGTCCTTGAGGGGCGCGGCGCTGACGCTGACCGGCACGGTGGAGCCGTCGGCGCGGCCGATGGTCATGATGCGGTGCGAGATCCTGCGGTCCTGATCCATGCAGGCCCGCAGGATGCAGACGTCCTTGCAGTCCTTGGTCCGGAACACGTCCCAGCACTTGCAGCCCACGGCGTCCGCCCGGGGCACGCCGGTCATGTCCTCGGCTGCCCGGTTGAAGAACGTCACGGACCAGTCGCGGTCGATGGTGAAAACACCGTCGCCCACGCTGTCCATGATGGCGGAACACATGGAGGTGCAGGGGAAAGGCTTCCCCAGACTTTTCATAACGCCCCTTTCTCGGCTTGGTTCCTCCCCACGCTACCCGGTTCCATCTTGCCCCCGCCGCCCCGCCCGGTCAACGCGAAAGGGACGATTTTTTCGCCATCCCAGCCTGACGGCGCTCCGGCAAAATCAGCAATATGCTAAAATTTAACGACAATCACGGATGGCCCGCTTTGTGCTTATTTTCACACAAGCCGGAGCGTGGGCACGATCCGGAAAATCCCAAGGGTTGCCGGGCAGCACCCGACATATATGAGGAGGAAGGGACATGGAACTCACACTCGCCATCAAGGGCCGTCGCTGCGACCTCTCCCTGCATCCGGTTTCCGCCAAGACCGTGGAGCGCATCCAGGCGCTCGGGCGCAAGTTCTACACCAAGAAGTACATCCACTGGTGGCGCAACGGCAACACCAGCACCTGCGGCATGAAGTTCGACGACGAATGCGCCGTGACCGTCTCCGTGGACGGCAACCGCATTCCGTTCGACACCGCCGCCATTCCGGAGTCCGCCGTGCTGCTGCGCCGCCGGCACTACCTGGAGAGCCGGGCCAAGTACCTGGCCCTGCTGGGTTACGACGACGAATACTGCCACATGACCTGGACCTGGCGCGGCGTCGAAAGCTTCGATCCCGACAAGTTCGACTTCTTCGTCCACCGCTGGGACCGCATCCTGGGCGAACAGGACTTCCTCATCCTGGACGACGTCCGCTACGGCGGGTCCTTCGCCGACGACCAGGACTGGGGCGGCAGCTGCGGCTTCACCCTGGTGGACCCCAGGATCATCGACCTGGACGAGGTGCGCCGCGAACTGGGCATCGAGGCCGCGGCGGCCGCGCCCCGCAAGAAGAGCGCCAAGCGGGAGGAGGCCCCCGCTCCTGCCGTGGCCAAGGCCGCGCCCGACCAGGCCGCGCCTCCCTGCGAAATCGGCGGCGGCCCGCTGGAGCTGCCGGTGGCCGGAGCCAACGCCGTGGGCAGCCACGGCTGCACCACCTGTAAGAACTCCATCCGCGTCGAGCTGCGCATCGCCGACGACATGATCGCGGACGCGGGCGGCATGGCCGCGGGCTGCGATTACAGCAAGCAGTGCCTGGCCGCGCTCACCGCCCTGATCAAGGGCAAGAGCGTCTACGAGTGCTACACCCTGAGCAATGAGGACATCCGTCCCATGCTCCCCAGGGTGTACCCCAAGCTCGACTGCGACACCTTCACCGTGGGAGCCCTCAAGATAGCCCTGCGCGACTGGGAGAAGAGAACCGCCGCGTAGCTGCCAGCCGGCGTCCGAAGGGCGGCCTCCCAGGACCGGGGAGGCCGCCCCCAGGCCTCCGCCAAACGTTCGACGCACCTGTCATTCCCCCGGGAAGACCGACACCCCCCCACCCACACCGTCTTCCCGGGGGCTCCACGCGCGACCCCGGGCGGCTCTTGCCGCCCGGGGCCTTCCTCGTTTCAGGGGGATGGGAACACCTCCGGGCCCGCGGGCCGGAGATCAGGCGCGGACGTATCCGGACGGCTCACCGGAAGTCATGGGCGAGGAGCTCCAGCAGCCGGGCGGCGGCGGCGTCCAGGTCACGGAAGAACTCTCCGGCCAGGGGCATATCCCCGTTGCGGCCGGCCTGTTCCAGATCCAGGGCGCTCTGGCGCACCCGGGCCGCCCCGATGACCCCGGAAGCCCCCTTGAGGGTATGGGCGGATTCCGCGAGCCTCTTGCGGTCACCTGCGGCCAGGGCGGCCTTGATCTCCTCGATGCGCCTAGGCAATTCGCGCATGAAGACCTCCACAAGGTGCTTCCTGACTTCGGGCTTGTCCGCGAAGTGGGCGTCGAACCAGTCCTTGTCCAGGTCGGGCAGGCTCGATTCCGACTGGAGAATCCGGGAGCCGGAAACCGCGAACACCCCGGAGCCCGTGTCAGCGGCCTGCGCCACCACCCGCACGAGCTCCTCGAATTCCACGGGCTTGGCTATGTAGCCGTTCATGCCCGCGGCCAGAAAGCGCTCCCTGTCGCCCTTGAGTGCGTGGGCGGTCATGGCGATGATGGGGATGTCCGGGTTGAAGCTCCCCCCCGTGGAAGAGCGGATGGCCCGGGTGGCCTGGATGCCGTCCATCTCGGGCATGGATATGTCCATGAGGATCAGGTCGAAATTCTCGATGCGCAACAGCTCCACGGCCTCTTTCCCGTTGGCGGCTATGGCTACGCTGTGCCCGGCGTCCTTCAGGAAGGTCTCGGCGAAGATCTGGTTCATCCTGTCGTCCTCGGCCACGAGGATGCGCAGGGCCCGCCGCGCCCCGTTTCCGGCGGGCTCCTCCTGCACGGAGAGCCCGTGGCCGCGCCGTCCGGCCGGGGGGACGCCGAAAACGGCCGTGAACCGGAACGTGGCCCCCTTGCCCGGTTCGCTCTCCACCTGGATGCCTCCACCCATCATGGCCGTGAGTTTCCTGGAGATGGCCAGGCCAAGCCCCGTGCCTCCGAAAAGCTTGGTGGTGGAGGAATCGGCCTGGGTGAAACTCTCGAAGATGCTCTCCAGCTTGTCCGCGGGGATGCCGATGCCCGTGTCGCGCACCGTGAACTCGAGCTTCTCGCGCTCGTCCAGCCCCCCGGGCTCTTTTCCGGGAGCGCCCAGGAGGGCCACTGACAGCTCCACCGACCCGGTCTGGGTGAACTTCAGGGCGTTGCCCACGAGGTTCACCACCACCTGCCTGAGCCGCCCCTGGTCGCCCTGGAGGAGGTCCGGCACGGCGGCGTCCACGTGCAGCTTGAGGTCGATGTCCTTCTTTCGGGCTTGGGGAGCGAAGCTCTTCATGGTCCGGTCGAGCATGGGGCGGAGGGCGAAGGGCTCGGACTCCAGGTCGAGCCGCCCGGCCTCGATCTTGGAGAAATCCAGGATATCGTTGATGATCTGCATGAGCGACGCCCCCGCGTCCATGACTCCCTCGAGGAATTCCCGCTGGGCCGACGACAGGTCCCGCCTGAGCGCCAGCTTGGTAAGCCCCAGGATGGCGTTCATGGGAGTGCGTATCTCGTGGCTCATGTTGGCCAGGAACTCCGACTTGGCCGTATTGGCCGCCTCGGCCTGCTCCTTGGCGCGCTTGAGTTCCTCCTTGATCTGCCTGGGTTCGGTGATGTCGGCGATGAGCCCGTCGTAGGCGATCACGGAGCCCGACACGTCCCGGCGGGGAACCATGGTGTTGCACACCCAACGGACCGAGCCGTCCTTGTGGACGATCCGATGCTCGAGCGCCGGGCACTCCTCTCCGGCCAGGGCCAGGGCCGACCGGTCCAGGACTGCCTGCCGGTCCTCGGTGGGGATCATGGTGTGCCAGAGCAGGGGATCGCCGGCGTATTCCTCGGGGGTGTAGCCGGTCACGGCCTCGCAGCCCGGCCCGTGGGATGTGGACACGGCCCGGCCGTGCTCCACGGTGACGGTGTAGATGTAGTTGGTCACGCTGCCGAGCAGCAGCTTGTAGCGGGCCTCGCTCTGGCGCAGGGCCTCCTCGGCCTGTTTGCGCTCCGTGATGTCGAGCATGAGCGCCTGCTTTGAAACAGTCCCGTCCGCATGGTGGATGGGAGTGTTCACGATATAGAACCACCGGCCGAGGGTGGCGTTGAACATCTCCTTACGCACCGTCTCCCCGCCCAGGACGCGCTCGCTGACGCACCAGGGGCACACGTCGCCCAGAGCGTGCAGGGCGTTGAAGCATCTCTCCCCGGTGGCGTCGCGCCCGAGCATGTCCTTGAAGGCCTGGTTCATGAAGGTGATGCGGTGGTCGGCCGAGCAGATGTAGATCATGCCGTCGAAGGCGGTGACGATGGCCCGGTGCTTCTCCTCGCTCTCCCGGAGGGCCAGCTCGATGAGCTTGCGGTCGGTGATGTCTTCATAGGTGCCGAGCACGCCTCGGATGGCGCCGCCCGGCCCGCGCAGGGGGACCTTGTTGGTGCGCACCCAGATAGTGCGGCCGTCCTTGTGGGTCTGCCCCTCCTCGTACCCCAGTTTCGGCAAACCGCTGGAGATGACCTCCCGGTCGTCGGCCCGGTAGGCGTTAGCCTGTTCGATCCAGACCATCTCCAGGTCGCTCTTGCCGACGATCTCCTCGGGGGAGTCGAGCCCCGCGTCGGCGGCGAAGGGCCTGTTGCAGCCCAGGTAGTTGAGATCGAGATCCTTCCAGAAAACCCGAGCCGGGATGGCGTCCAGGATCTGCGCGAGCATCCGGCTCGACTCCCGGGCGGCCGCGTCGGAATTTTCACACCCGCCCTCCCCCGGGGGGTCCTGCCCCAGGAGGTTCTCAAGCTCGGCAACACGGGATCTGGCCGCGTGCAACGCGAAGATCAGCCCGTCCCTGGTCATTTTTCCCATAGAATCCGCCGAATCATGAGGGTTGTCAGGAATGACCGGCTTTACGCCTCAGCATGGCATGTTGTTACCTCAGTTGTCGCGGCCATGGCAACAGTCGCGACACAAATGCGGCCGCATGGACGGCCCTGCGCCCTCCACGCTGCTCAGGCACCGAGGTTCTCCCGGAAAAACCTGTCCAGGCTGTTGGCGAACTTCTCGCGGTCGCGCCTGGAGAGGGGCGGGGGGCCGCCGGTGGTGACGCCGCTTTCGCGCAGCTCGTAGAGCAGGTTGCGCATGGTCAGGCGGCCCTGGATGTTGTCCCTGGTGTAGAGCTCCCCCCGGGGGTTCAGGGCGTGGGCGTCCTTTTCGATGACCTTGGCCGCCAGGGGGATGTCCGCCGTGACCACCAGATCGCCCGGCTCGACCATCCCCGCGATGGCCTCGTCCACCACGTCGAACCCCTGCCCCACCCTGATGGCGGCGATAAGCCCGGAAGACGGCACCTGGAGGGTCTTGTTGGCCACCAGGGTGAGCTTCAGGCGCAGGCGCTCGGCCGCCCGAAAGAGAATGTCGCGTATGGCTCCGGGAAGGGCGTCCGCGTCGGCGTAGATGTGCATCAGCCCTGCCCTCCGAGGATCTCGCAGACCCGCCCCACTTCGCCGCCCTCCAGGCGGACCTTGATGCCCCGCGTGTGCACCGGGGCCTTGGTCAGTATGTCCCGCACCACGCCCTCCGTGGTCTTGCCGGTGCGCTGGTCTTTCTTGAGCACGACCAGGACGCGCAGTCCCGGCCGGATGTTCTTGCGTTCGGTTCCCTTCATGTTCCTCCTCCGGCGCGGGCTCGAGGCCCCTCCCGCGAGGCAAAAGCCCCGGCGGCTGAAATCGCCTGGAGGCATGAAATCATTGAAACCGGCCGAGAGGAAGGGATTTGTTCCCTCGATACAGACCACAGCCTTTCGACAAGCAGACGCCCCGCAGCTTGATTTAAATGCCCTTTCTGGAATAGATTCCCTTCTAAATTGTCGACAGGCTCTCCCTGCACACTCTTTCCTCCTTGGAGACCGGCATGCCCCCCTTCAGCCGCGCAACGCTGCCTTTGCCCGTCGTCCTGCTCGTGTACGCCTTGTTGGCGGCATGCTCCTCCGACAAGCCGAGGGAGGTCTGCCAGGACAAACTGGGCTGCGTGACCCTGGAGGCCGCGCTGCCCGTGAAGCTCGGCGTCATCCAGACCATCACCGGCAAGATGGCCTCCATCGGGGTGGACCAGATCCGCGGCATGGAACTGGCGCTGGCCATGCGCGGCGGCAAGGTCCTGGGCCACGACGCGAGCCTCATCATCGAGGACACGGGCTGCAAGCCCGAGGGAGGGGCCAACTCCGCCCTCAGGATCGTATCCGACCCGTCCGTGGCGGCCATCTTCGGCACGACCTGCTCCGGGGACGCCGCCACCGCCGCCCAGGTCATGACCGAAGCCGGGCTCTCCATGATCTCCGGCAACAATTCCGCTCCCTTCCTGACATCGGTCGCGGGGAAGAAGGCTCCGAAGTGGCAGGCCGGCTATTTCCGCACGGCGCCCAACGAGGAGTACTCCGGCCCCGCCGCGGCCCGCTACGCCTACGAAAAATTGGGCATGCGCTCCGCCGCCACCATCAACGACGGCGACATCTACACCAAGGGGCTGACCGACGGCTTCAAACAGGAGTTCGAGCGCCTGGGCGGAAAAGTCGTGCTGTACGCCACCATCAACAAGGGTGACGCCGACATGGCGCCGGTCCTGGAGGCCGTCCTGCAGGCCAAGGCGCAGCTGGTCTTCTTCCCGCTGTTCCAGCCCGAGGGCAACAACGTGCTGCTGCGGGCCAGGAAGACACCCGGCCTCGAAAACCTGGTGTTCATGAGCGACGGTTCCCTGATCGACCAGACCTTCATCGACGCGGTTTCGACCGCTGCGGTGGGCATGTATTTCGTCGGCCCGACCCCGGCGCCGCACACCCCCGAGCTCCAGAAGCTGGCGGACGAATACCAGGCCAAATACGGCGAGACTCCGCGCACGGACTATTACGTGAGCGCCTTCGACGCGGCCAACATCCTCATTGCCGCCCTTGAGAAAGCCGCCGTGAAACAGAGGGACGGCTCCATGCTCATCGGCCGCCAGGCCCTGCGCGACGCTCTGTACGGCACCAGGGGCTTCAAGGGCGTGACCGGGTCGCTCACCTGCAACGAATTCGGCGATTGCGGCGTTCCCAGCTTCAATGTCCTGCGCCTGGACGATCCCTCCAAGGGCATCGCGGGACTGAAAGCCAACGCCGTCTACACCTATGCGCCCTGACCGCTTTGCATTTCCCGGGCTCGCGCGGTTCTGGGGAAGGCTCGGAATCACGTACAAGTTCGGCCTGGCCTTCACTGTCCTGCTCGTCATGGTCGTGCTGGCGGCCACGGTGAACCTGTACGCCCTGATGGTGGTGCATGAGGCGGAAACGGACATTCTCACCAGCATGGAGATCCGCCAGAAGATCTCCGAGATGGACGCGGGGCTCGAGAAGGCCCGGCGCCTCTACCGCGACTTCCTGCTCTACTATCCCGAGGTGGGTTTCGCCCGGGCGCAGGAGCTCTACGGGCACCAGGCCCTCGTCAGCACCGCCAGGGTCATCTCGGTGAACGAGGAGCTCAAGGGCCTTCTGGGAGGGGCGCACCCGAGCCAGGCCCTGCGGCGGCGCAACGTGGACGTCACCCTGTACCTCTCCCTGGCGAAACGGTTCGCCGACGTTCTGCTGGACAACATGACCCTCTTGTCGGTCCTGGGCGACCCCGAGAACGGGCTGGAAACCCAGCTGACCGGCCGGATGGAGGCCATGCGGGTCGCGGTCGCCGACTCGAAAAGCCTGTCGTACCTCCTGCAGGAGGCCGACCTTTCCGAGAAGCAGTACCGGATCACCCGGCAAAGGCCGTTCATGCAGTCCGCCTTCAACACCCTGGGCAGGCTGGCGCGCGCCGCCGGCTCGGGCGGCCTCGACGCGAGCCGGAAGAAAGCCCTCGACGACTCCCTGGACGAGTACACCAAGATTGCGGACAAGATCCTGGACGTCGACGTGGCCATCCGGGGGAACATCAACGATTTCACCTTGCAGGCCAGGATGGCCGATCCCATCGCCCAGGAACTGAAGGTCCTTTCCGCTGCGGAGGTGGCCCGCTACCAGGCGCGCATCAACTGGGTCAGCCGCGCGGCCCTGATGACCGTCCTGGGCACGACCATCCTGGGCATGTTCTGCGCCTTCGTCATCGCCTTCGTCATCAATTCCAGCATCACCAAAAAAATCGTGGCCATGACCCGCAGCGCCGACCAGCTCCGGTCCGGGAACCTGGATATCACGGTGGATGCCGACAGCGGGGACGAACTCGGGGTCCTGGCCGACACGTTCAACTCCATGACCCACCGGGTCAAGGACCTTGTGGAAAACCTCGAGGAGAAGGTCCGCCAGCGCACCCAGGAACTGGCCCATATCAACCGGCAGCTCGACGAGAAGAACAAGGACCTGGAAATCCTCTCCCAGACCGACCCGCTGACAGGCCTGTGCAACAGGCACAGGCTCACCGAGGTGCTGCTGTCGGAGCTCAGGCGGGTGAAGCGCTACCAAAAGACGTTTTCCGTGATCATGGTGGACGTGGACCATTTCAAGTCGATCAACGACACCTTCGGCCACCACGCCGGAGACCAGGTGCTCAGGTGGATCGGCGACGCGCTCACCGCCAATGCGCGCGAGACCGACACCGTGGGCCGCTGGGGAGGAGAGGAGTTCCTCGTGGTCTGCCCGGAGACGGGGCTGGATGTCGCCGAACGCCTGGCGGAGCGGCTGCGCAGGGGAATCGAGAAAACCGCCTTCCCGACGTCGACCACCATCACCGCCAGTTTCGGCGTGGCCTCCAGCGCCACGTATGAAGAGCTCGAGAGCCTGACGCAACGGGTGGATTCGGCTCTGTACCGCGCCAAACAGGGCGGCCGAAACCGCGTCATGTCGGATTGAGGCCCGCCCTTTTGAATCCCGCCCAAGGGGCCGGTGTACCTGCGGGTCACGGTGGATTCGGCGGAAGTGCTCTTCCCGAGGCTGTTTCCTGAAGCCTGAACCGATAAACACGAGAAAACCCCGGCCAGTCACCCAGCCGGGGTTTTAACAGTCAAAACTGGCGGAGAGGGAGGGATTTGAACCCTCGATACCGGTTTTGCCAGTATACTCCCTTAGCAGGGGAGCGCCTTCGGCCAGCTCGGCCACCTCTCCGCGAACCATCGTTCATAGTTGCAAGACACGCCGTGGTCAAGGACCAAAATGCCCGCACCGTCACAATGGACGGGAGGATGGACCGGCGGCCAAGCCCGCCGCCGCCGGCGTTCCGCTTTCCGGACCGCTTTCCGCCTTTACAGGAGACGCTTCAAACCTCACCGGAATCACATTTTCCCTTGCGCCACCTTGCTCCCCGGCCCATCTGCACCTTTGACACCGGGCCCGGCCCCCGCTACATTCCCGGCATTCACAAATATCTGAAGGAGCCGTTTGCGATGCACAAGTTCGCGCGCATGGAGCGCCTGCCTCCGTATGTCTTCGCCGTGGTCAACGAACTCAAAATGCAGATGCGCCGCCAGGGGGTGGACATCGTCGACCTGGGCATGGGCAACCCCGACCTCGCAACCCCGCAGCACATCGTGGACAAGCTCCTCGAGGCATCCCAGAAGGCAACCAACCACAGGTACTCGGCATCCAAGGGCATCCCGGGCCTGCGCCTGGCCATGGCCAACTGGTACCTGCGCCGCTTCGGCGTGGAGCTCGACGCCGACTCCGAGGTCTGCGTCACCATGGGCGCCAAGGAAGGCCTGGCCCACCTGGCCCTGGTCATGCTCCAGCCCGGCGACGTGGTCTTCGCCACGGACCCGGCCTACCCCATCCACCCCTACGCCTCGGTGATCTCCGGCGCGGACGTGCGCCGCATCCCCCTGGGCAAGGGACGCGACTTCTTCGACGACCTGCTCTCGGCCACCAAGCAGACCTGGCCCCAGCCGAAGCTGCTGATCATCAGCTACCCGCAGAACCCCACCGCCGAAGTGGTGGAGCTCGATTTCTTCGAGAAGATCGTGGACTTCTGCAAAGAGCACGACATGCTGGTCATCCACGACTTCGCCTACGCCGACCTGTGCTTCGACGGCTACAAGGCCCCGAGCTTCCTGCAGGCCAGGGGCGCCAAGGACGTGGGCGTGGAGTTCTTCTCGCTCTCCAAGAGCTACTCCATGGCCGGCTGGCGCGTGGGCTTCTGCTGCGGCAACAAGGAGATGGTCTACGCCTTGACGCGAATCAAGAGCTACCTGGACTACGGCATCTTCCAGCCCATCCAGATCGCCGCCGCGGTGGCCCTGAACGGCCCGCAGGAGTGCGTGCAGGAGATCTGCGACGTCTACCGCGACCGCCGCGACGCCCTCATCGAAGGCCTGCACCGCGCCGGATGGGACGTGCCCCCGCCCAAGGCCACCATGTTCGTCTGGGCCCAGATCCCCGAGGAGTTCCGCAAGATGGGCTCGGTGGAGTTCGCCAAGCACCTGCTCAAGGAAGGCCACGTGGCCGTGTCGCCCGGCCTTGGCTTCGGCCACTTCGGCGACGACCACGTGCGCTTCGCCCTGGTGGAGAACCGCCACCGCATCAACCAGGCCATGCGCGGCATCAAGAAAGCCCTGTCGGGGGGAGCGTGATCGCCCGGCCCGTGCGCCTGGGCCTGGCCGGATTCGGCACCGTGGGCCAGGGCCTGGCCTCCATCCTGGCGGACAGCGCCGACTGGATAGAGCGCCGGCTGGGACGCCCCGTGCAGGTGGTGGCCGTGGCCGTGCGCGACGCCTCCAAGGCCCGGCCCGTCCCCGTGCCCGAAAGGGCGCGCGTCGTGGCCGATCCTCTCGAGCTGGCCGCCGCCGAGGACGTGGACATCGTCGTCGAGCTCATGGGCGGGCTCTCCAAGGCCTACGACCTCATCCGCCTGGCCCTGGCGGCGGGCAAGCACGTGGTCACAGCCAACAAGCACCTGCTGGCCGAAAAAGGCGAGGAGCTCTTCGCTCTGGCCGCGCAGAAGGGCGTGGGCCTCTACTACGAGGCCAGCGTCTGCGGCGGCATCCCCATCGTGCAGACCTTGAAGGAGTCCCTGGCGGGCAACCGCATCCTGGCGGTGACCGGCATCTTGAACGGCACCTCCAACTTCATCCTCTCGCGCATGACCAAGAAGGGCCTGTCCTACGCCGAGGCCCTCAAGAAGGCGCAGAAGAAGGGATTCGCCGAGGCCGACCCCACCTTCGACGTGGAGGGCATCGACGCGGCCCACAAGCTCATCCTGCTCATCCGCCTGGCCTACGGGCAGGACTTCCCCTTGAGCGCCCTGCCCGTCACCGGCATCACCCGCATCACCCCCCTGGACATCGCCTACGCCCGGGAGTTCGGCTGCGAGGTGAAGCTCATCGGGCAGACCAAGGCGGTGAACGGGAAGGTCATGGCCGCCGTGCATCCCATGCTCCTGTCCAAGAGCTACCTGCTGGCCCAGGTCAACGGAGCCTTCAACGCCGTGCGCGTGGTGGGCGACGCCGTGGGCGCGGTGATGCTCTACGGCCAGGGCGCGGGCGGACGCGCCACCGGCAGCGCGGTGCTGGCCGACATCATGGCCCTGGCCCGCGACGGCTCGGCCCCCAACAACACCGGCTTCCCCGAGAAAATCCTGCCCCCGGCGGACATCCTGCCCCACGACGAGGAAGCCAGCCGCCGCTACTTCCGCTTCACCGTGGAGGACAAGCCGGGCGTGCTGGCAGCCATCGCCAAGGCCCTGGGCGACGCCGGGATATCCATCTACCAGGTGGTGCAGAAGGTGGACCCGGACACCCAGGACGAATCCATCGTGCCCATCGTGGTCATGACCCACACCGCCCGTCAGCGTGACGTGGAGGCGGCCCTGGCGACGATCAGGGCCTTCCCCTTCGTCAAGGCCGAGCCCATGCACATGCGGGTGCTGTAGCGCACGAGCGGCCATGCCCGGAAAAACGAAGCGGGGATGTCCTTCCGGACATCCTCGCTTTTTGTTTGCGTCAGGGCGCAGGCGCTTGCAGTGGAACCGCGCTCCGGTCCGGGAGGCGGGCCCCTTCGGGAGCGGACGGCCGTCCGGGCAAGGCTAGATGATTTTCTTCACAGGCAGGACTTCGACCTTCCTGGCCCAGTACACCGCCGCGAGCGAAACGCAGAACGTCGCGCTCGCGGAGAGGAAATCGATCTGGCCGAACACCTTCCGCGCCCCCATGTAGAAGAGGGGATGCACGAGATACACCCCGAGGGCGCAGGCCGAATAGGCGCGAATGCGGGCATCGGCGAAGTCCGGCGCAGTGATGAAAGCCATGAGGAAGAGCGTCCCGGACAGATAGGGTATCCCAACCCCTGAATCGCCGATCGAGACAGCGTACGCCGAGACGGCAGCGAACAGGAGCACAAATATCCACCGCGACAGGGGGGACTCCTCGTACCGGAAGAACAGGCCGGCAAACACCGCCGGCGCATCGTGGGCCCACTGCCCCACGGGGGCCGGGAACCCATCCGTCGCCCCCGACATCCTCCACCGGACCAGGACGGCCAAGCCCGCCAAAGCCGCGACCGCCCACAGGACGGCTGCCCAATGGATCCGGAACCGTCCCGAAATTCCCGCGCCCCTCTCCCCGAGGGGCAACCAAGCCTCGGCCAGCAGCACGGCGCAGGTGACCAGGAAGGCGAACGGCAGAAACCACAAGTGCGCCTCCGGCCCCGCCAGGATGCCGAAGGGGAAGAGCCCGGTGCGGGCAATGGGCGCCCAGCCCCGGAGCATGTTCACCAGCCCGTATATGAGGCTCCAGGCCGCCCACGGGACGAGAAGCCTGACGAATCGGGCCTGAACCGCTTGCCAGCTTCCCCGGGCATCCGGCTTGGGCAGAAACAGCACCAGCAGAACAGTAAAGACCACGAGTCCGCCGTAGCCGACCAGGCGGCCAGCGACGTTCTCCCCGCCGTGGAACAACACTATGCCGAAGGCGGCAAGCAGCCGGAGCAATTCGATGTTGTAGTTGAACGGACCCTTGGTTCCGCCGTTTTTCACGCGATGCCTCGAGAGAAAAGCGTTTTCCCGCGCCCGGGCGGGGCGAGCCCCCGGAAGATTGCATAAGACCGCACCGAAGCCCATGGGGAATTCCCTATTTCTCGCCCGCCACCGTCCTTTTGCGCCAGGGCCAAATCGCGGCCGGGAGGTATCCTGCTGATTTTTCCTGCTTACTTGTCCAGTTGCCTTGCAAAATCATACATTCGGATGCAAAAGGATGTGGCATCCTCCCTCCGTGGGTGGGGGCTCCCTCGAGCCGCCGAAATGTCTCTCCAAGGGGTTCGCATGGACCACGCCGAGCCACCCGCGCGGGGGCATGATCGTACCGTGCCGCTGCGACTGGCGCTGACACTGCCTTTCGTGCTCCTGATCCTGGTCTGCTCCGGGCTGATCGGCTGGTTTACCCTGGACAACGGCCGAATGGCCGTGCGCGACGTGGCCGGACAGCTGCGCACCGAGGTGCTGAGACGCGTCGAGGAGCACCTGACCCGTTTTCTGGCCGTCCCCCACCAGATCAACGCCATCAACGCCCAGGCCCTGGCCTCGGGCATCCTGGACCTCGGCGACCCCGTGAACCGAAGCCGCTACTTCTACGGCGTGGTGGCCACGCACCCGCTCATCGCCTACTCCTTCTTCGGCGCGCCCGACGGCGAATTCTACGGCGCCCGGCGCTCCCCGGGCGGAGACGTGGAGGTCATCCACGCCGGGGCCGACACCGGAGGCGCGTCCGTCTACCACGGCGCATCGCCGGTGGGCGATCCCCTGGAATTCCGGGCCGCCTTCAAGAACTTCGATCCCAGGACCCGCCCCTGGTACAAGTCAGGCGCACAGGCGAACGGCCCGGTGTGGAGCGGGGTCTACCGCCATTTCGTCCTCAAGGACCTCACCCTGACCGCCTCGCTTCCCGTCTTCGGCGCCCGGGGCGCGCTGCTCGGGGTGTTCGGCGTGGATTACGCCCTGACCAACATCCACCTCCTCCTGCGCACCATCACCGTGGGCCGGTCCGGGGAAGTGTTCCTGGTGGAACGTTCCGGCGAACTCCTGGCGGCCGCCGCCACGCCGTCCTCCGGATTGTTTTCCGAGAAAGACGGCGTGACCACCCGGCTCAAGGCCACGCAGTCCGGTCTGCCGCGCATCGAGGCCGCCGCGCGCAGCCTGGAAGCCCAACCCGGCGGGCTCGCCGCCATCGACAAGGAACTGACCCTGGAATTCGACCTGGACGGACGGCGGCAGTTTCTCCAGGCCACTCCCTTCACCGACGGCAAGGGCATCGACTGGCTTATCGTGGCCGTGGCGCCGGAAAGCGACTTCATGGGGCGCATCGACGCCAACACCCGGCAGACGATCCTGATGGTCATCGTCGCTGCGCTCCTGGCCGCATCGGCGGGCGTGATCATGGCGGCCAGGCTGACCCGGCCGGTGGAGCGGCTGGCGAAGGCGGCCCAGGGGCTGTCCAAGGGCCGCTGGGATCTGGAGATGCCGACCCCCAACAGCCGGGAGATCAAGCGCCTGGCCCAGGCTTTCGGGAGCATGGCCTCCCAGCTCAAGGCTTCTTTCGGAGAGCTCCAGGCCAAGAACGACATCATCGCCGAGCACAACCGCACCCTGGAGCTGCGTGTCGAAAGCCGCACCGCCGAGCTCAACCACCTCCACGACAGGCTGCGGGCCATGTTCGAGGCCATCCCCGGCTACATCCACGTCATCGACAAGGACTTCACAGTGGTGGACGTCTGCGACAAGATGCTCACGGCCGTGGGCCTGACCCGTGAAGAGGTGGTGGGCCGCAAATGCCACCAGGTGTTCCACAACCTCCCCGCCGCCTGTCCCCATTGTCCCCTGACCCAAGAGGAGAGCAGGCAGGCCATCACCGCCAGGCCGTCCCTGCCCTCGGAGGAGGCGCTTCTGGGGCGTGCCTTCATGGCCTATTCCGCACCCATCCTCGATGAACACGGCGAGATATGGGGCTACATCGAATGCCTCATGGACGTGAGCGCCCTGCGCGCCGCCCAGGAAGAGCTGCGCCAGGCCAAGGACCAGGCCGACGCCGCCAACCACGCCAAATCGGAATTCCTGGCCAACATGAGTCACGAGATCAGAACGCCCATGAACGGGATCTTCGGGATGCTGCAGCTCCTGCGCACCACCCCCCTCGACCGGGAACAGCAGGAATACGTCGGCACGGGGCTGGCCGCCCTGAAGAATCTCCTGAACCTGATCAACGACATCCTCGACCTGTCCAAGGTCGAGGCGGGAAAACTGGACATCGTGGCCAGGCCGTTCTCCCTGCCGGACCTGCTCCGCCTGATGTCCGGCATCTTCAAGGAGCAGCTCGACGAAAAAGGCATCGCCCTGGGCTTCGAGATCGCCCCGGACGTGCCGCGCACCGTTCTGGCCGACGCCGCCCGCATCAGGCAGGTGCTTTTCAACCTCATCGGAAACGCCATCAAATTCACGGAAAAAGGGCGCGTGGACGTCCGGGTGCAGGCCGGAGGGGAGGCCCTCCAAGGCCAAGTCCGGCTCTTTTTTCGCGTTTCCGACACAGGGATCGGCATCCCCCAGGACCGGCTCGCCGACCTGTTCAAGCCCTTCACCCAGATCGACGGGTCGCTGGCGCGCAAGTACCAGGGCACGGGACTCGGGCTCTCCATCGTCAAGCGCCTGGTGGAACTCATGGGCGGCGAGGTGCGGGTCGAAAGCGCCGTGGGCGTCGGAACTTCCATGCACTTCTCCATCCTGGCAGGCGCGCCCGCGCAGGGGAGCCTGCCCGACGAGGCGCCTCCCCAGGCGGAAACGGCTGGCCCCACCGCCGCGGAGCCGTCATCGCCCCTGAACATCCTCCTGGTCGAAGACGAGGCCATCAACCAGAAGGCCATGGAGCGGCTGCTGGGAAAGCGGGGACACGCGGTGGTCTGCGCTGGCAGCGGCGAGGAGGCGCTCAAGATCCTGGCGCGGCAGCGCTTCGACTGCGTCCTGATGGACGTGCAGATGCCCGGCATGGACGGGACCCAGGCCACGCGGCTGATTCGCTCCGGGGAGGGCTCATCCCTCGACCCGGGTGTCCATATCATCGCCCTGACCGCCAATGCCATGTCCGGCGACCGGGAAAGGCTCCTGAGCGCCGGGATGGACGACTACCTCTCCAAGCCCGTGGAGCTCGATGCGCTCCTGCAGGCCTTGGGCCGGGTGACGCCCCGGACGCGGGCCTGAAGCTCCGGTTCGCCGGGAACGGCAAACCGCCCGGCCCCTCGGTGCGGGACCACGAAGAATCTCGACTTGTGGGATGGTGCGGATTCGCGTACTGGAGTGTAGTATACAGGGAGGGTCCCCTGAGTCGTGAGATCCCCCAGCGCCCCTCGAAGGCGACGAGCCGGGCAGGCTCGTGAACGTATTCGACTCGATCCCTGGGACAATGAGCATCGGGATGCTCGCTGATTTTTCGCTGCCCCGGCCTGCTCTCCTGAGATCAAGCCGGCCACTTCCAACACCCCATACGAGGATGATCCGTGGCTAAAAAACCGAACTATTCATTTGAAAAACGGGCCAAAGAGGCTGCCAAGAACAAGAAAAAAGAAGAAAAGAAACAGCGCAAGCTGGACAAGAAGGCCGCCGCTCCCGAAGACGACCAGGAACAGCCCCAGCCCCCGAAGCAGTGACCCCGGAGAAGCTGCGACGTTTTTTCGCCTTGCCGCCCTTCTTGGACAGCCCGCTTACGGGTAGGAATGGAAGGGCGTTCCTTATTTCGTCCCAACGCGCCTTGGACGCATGCCGTTCTCAATTCCTCGAGGGAGTTCATTATGGCCAAGTCCTACCTCCTTTATCGCTGCGGCAATGAAGGCATCAGAATCCCAGTGATGTTTTTTACCGCCGACTCCGAGGAAGAAGCCCGGGAAGCGCCGACCTGGCTCCGGCGGCACCACCCTGAAAGCGAGCTCTTGCGGCTTCGTCCCGGAGAATTCTTCGAAATCATCGAGCAGACCAAGTGCCCCCCCGAAGAGTGGGAGAGCGCCGTGGCGACGCTCAAGGTCGAAACTCCCGCACACTGAGGGGGCCTTGGCGCCCCCGCATCCGTAAGCCCGGCCGGGACCGGGCCCTGATCCGACGGCACCTTGAAGGACGAATCCGGCACGCACCCCCCTTCTCAGGCTTGTCCTTGCAGCCACTTCCCGGTAGTCACCCGAATTCCCTTTATTCACCCGCCAAGGAGGTCTTCATGGCGATCATCGGCACGCCCCTCACTTCGTCGGCCACCAAGCTCCTGTTGCTCGGCTCGGGCGAACTCGGCAAGGAGGTGGCCATCGAGGCCCAGCGCCTGGGCGTCGAGGTCATCGCCGTTGACCGTTACCCCAACGCGCCGGCCATGCAAGTCGCCCATCGCTCGCATGTGGTGAGCATGCTCGACGCCGCCGCCCTGCGCCGCATCATCGAAACGGAAAAGCCCGACTTCGTCGTGCCGGAGATCGAAGCCATCGCCACCGAGGAACTGATGGCCCTCGAGGCCGAGGGAGTCACGGTCGTCCCCACGGCCAGGGCCGCCCGGCTGACCATGGACCGCGAGGGCATCCGCCGCCTGGCCGCCGAAGAACTGGGCCTTAAGACCTCGCCCTACCGTTTCGCCGACACGAAGGATGAATTTTTGGCCGCCTGCCAGGCCGTGGGCTTCCCCTGCGTGGTCAAGCCGGTCATGTCCTCTTCGGGCAAGGGGCAAAGCGTGGCCCGTAACGCTTCCGAGGCGGAAGCATCCTGGGACTACGCCCAGACCGCAGGGCGGGCCGGGGCCGGACGGGTCATCGTGGAGGGGTTCGTGGAGTTCGACTACGAGATCACCCTCCTGACCGTCCGGCACGCCGGGGGCACGAGCTTCTGCCAGCCCATCGGCCATCGGCAGGAGAAAGGGGACTACCGCGAATCCTGGCAGCCCCACCCCATGAGCGACAAGGCCCTGGCCGAGGCCCAGCGCATGGCGGAAGCCGTCACCGCCGCCCTGGGCGGGCGGGGCATCTTCGGCGTGGAGCTGTTCGTCGCCGGCGACCAGGTGCTGTTCTCCGAGGTGTCGCCCCGGCCCCACGACACCGGCATGGTCACCCTCATTTCCCAGGATCTGTCCGAATTCGCCCTGCATGTCCGGGCCATTCTCGGCCTGCCCGTCCCGGACATCCGCCAGTACGGTCCAGCCGCCTCTCGGGTCATCCTGGCCGAAGGCGACTCGGCTGCCCCGAGTTTCGAGATCACCCCGGAGGCCCTGGCCGAGCCGGACACGGCTGTCCGCCTCTTCGGCAAGCCGGAGGTGCGCGGCCTGCGGCGCATGGGCGTGGCCCTGGCCCTGGGCAAAGACGTTGATGACGCCAAGAGCAAGGCCATCCGCACGGCTTCGCTGGTCAAGGTCACGCTGTAGATTCGACGCCGGGCGAGGCGTCGGGCTGCGAGCCAGACGCCTCGCCACTCCTGCTAACGTCTGCGAGCTATCGGCCTCATGCCTGCAAATAGGTTTTCCCGGCGCGCAGGGTGCTGCGAATCTGGCTCCATTCGCCTCGGCACCCGGTCCGGCTGTTTCCCGCCTGCCCTCCACGGGTAAGAATACAGGGAGGCCAGGCCATGACCGCCTGCTCCTTCCGAAAGTCCTCTACCCGACGCGTCGCTTCACCCTGCCGCCAAACGGTCCCCTTAATGAAAGCCACCTCGCCCTCTCCAGTCAAGCAACAAAATATGTTGCTTGCACTTGCGTGATTATTTTTAACTACAAAAAATGTCGAACTCTCCAACAGAACACACGCAACACCCAATTAGCATTACGATTTATCACGCAACAAACCACCATAAAAATAATCCACACCCTCTTGTGCTTCACATTTTCAATATAACAATTGACACGCCTTACAAATATGGTATTTTTTCCAAAAATCCCCAAGCCAGCATCATTCAACAAAATCAATGCGGTTCTCAATTGTATATTTCGATAGCATCTTACCCTAGAGACTGAGGGCGAAGCAATGCCAAGCACCACTCTCGACCAGGATTCAAACTCACTCCCCCCACGGATTCTCGTCGTCGAAGACAATACAACCAGTCAGGTTGTGATCACCGGCATGTTGAACATGCTCGGCTACTCTTCATTCATTGCAAACAACGGCAGCGAGGCATGTGAAGCACTTAAACTTGCATCGTTTGACGCAATCTTGATGGACGTCAAGTTGCCGGACATTTCCGGGCAAGAATTAACCCGCCTGATCCGCCATGGCGGGATCGCTGACAAGAGCATCGTCATTATCGCACAAACAGCATTTGCCATGGCCGGAGACAGAGAACGATTCCTCGCTGACGGCATGAACGATTATATTGCCAAGCCGCTCGACCTGCATGCCCTGGCAGAAGTTCTTGAAAAGAATATCAAGAAAAACAAGTAGCCATTGCATCCTGACCAGACCCACGCAAGCCCAAGCCTCCCCTACGCCAGCAACTCTTGCTGGCCCCCTCCGATCAGATTACCCTCCTTCGGGACAAATTCATCGCGGACATGATCGCATGGCCTGCCCCTCGCAATGGAATATTGTGGTCCTCCGCCTGGGAAACCACGCATAGCCATGGCGCACGAACCCACCAAAGGACGCTGGAAAAGACATATGAACACAGACACTCCCGGCTGGTCTCCCAATCTGGCCATGGGCCACCCTGAGATCGACGAACAGCATCGGATGCTCATCCACATGATCCGCGAACTCAGCGCGCGGATGGACGCCGGGGAGCACCGCCAAGGAGTCCTGGACGCCTTGCAGGGCCTGCTGGCCTACGCCGCCACGCACTTCGAGGATGAAGAAGAGATGATGGAGGAGGCCGAATGGGAAGGCCTGGACAGGCACGAGGGGCTTCACGCCGAATTCCTGTGGAAGGCAGGCGACCTTGAGGCCCAGCTCAAGGATGACTACGCCCAGGCCTCGCGCGAACTGCTCGAATACCTGCTCACCTGGCTGGTGGCCCACATAGCGACGGAGGACCGGGCCTTCTTCAGCAGGGCACGGCCCTAGCGTCGGGACGCGGCTTCCGCAGGCGTTTGCGCGCCGCTCTCTTACGCTGCCGGCCGCCCCCCATCCAGCCTGGATACGGTGGGCTTATATCCCGCATGATTCCCACTCACCCCAGCACGCCAACCCGGCAGTGGGCCGCAGAATCCGCTCTCTTCAGTGCGCCACATCGTGGATGTAGAAGAAGAGATTCACACCGTATTGTTGAGCAGGAGTGCCTACCCAGTTGAGGTTGATCTCACCAGTGATCTTTATAAACGTCTCGGCAACGCGGTCTTGCGACACCAGAGATGTGTACTGGTCGGAATTGCTGCTGATCTGGATGTAGCTCGTCGGCAACAGAAAGTTGTCCTTTTTGATATTCCGAACTGTACACATGCCTGTAAATTGTTGATTCGGGTTTACCGGAGCCTGGGCCGCGATGTACCAGTTTCCCAGGACCCGGTCCATTCCTGTGGAAGGAGGACCGATCGTGTGGGACATGTCGACCACCGGATTCGAATAGTCCGGCTGGCTGTTGAGCTGGTTGTAGGACGGAAACAGCTGCCAACGGACCCGGTAAGAGCCGTCCGCGGTGTTCCCGTCAGTGGTATTGTAGGTGAACACGAAGGGGACCCAATAGTTGGGATCATTCTGGTACCAGGTCTGGCCGGTCACGTTGTCCGAGGTCATGTTGGACGTGCCGCCCTCGATCTGAATGGCTGCCTTCCAGCCGTCGCCGCCATGGCGGGCGACGATGTTCAGGCGGACCTGCCCGTCGTTGTTGCGCGGGTCGAGCACCTCGTTCGTGGAGTCGAGCTTGACTCCCTTGTAGACAATCCCGCCATAGTCGGGGTTGCCGACGCCGAAGATATTCAAGGTCTCGTCCGGCAGAGTCCCCCCCGGACCCTGGATGATGATGTAGGGCGGCCAGTCCTCGGTCTGGGTGTTCATGGCCACGCCGATCACCCGACTGGCGGACTCCCCCCCGCTCCCGGAGGTACCCACGGACCAGACTGCGTAAGGGACCACCTTGCTGATCACTTTGCTCCCGTCCGGCACGGCCGCCGTGAGCCCCGGGGATTCCAGCGTGACGACGGTCCCCCTGGACGAAGTGGAGGTAACCCGGCCCTGGGTCAGGAGGTTGTGGCCGGAAGAGTCGTAGAAGAGGATGCCGGTGTTGGCCAGCGCCAGGCTTCCGGGCATGGCGCCCGACTGTGGCCGCAAGGTTATGGTGGTGGCCCCCGCCGCGTAAGCGCCGCTCACCCGCAAGTCCAGTGGCTGGCTCGTCAAAGCGAAAGACCGGTTGCCCCCCGCCAAGGAGAATGTTTTCCCATTGAGCGCATCGCGATTGATCGAATCCAACGCGATCTGGCCCTGAGCGTAGCGAATGCCGGACTCGGCCAGGTACTGCGCCTGGGGGCCATAGCCGGAGGCGGCTTGGCGCACGGTGGTCTCGCCGAACATGGCGGTCATGGCCGCACCCAATGCTGCGACGGCCAATATGGCCAGAACGACGATCAGGGCCACGGCTCCCGATTGTTTTTTGTGAGGTGATTGGCAGTACATGTCTTTACTCCCTTACGGGCAATTCATGATGCTTCTCGGGTAGGCGCTCAAGGTATAGGTGGGGATGCCGCCCGTGACCGTGATGGCAACGGTGACCGAGGCCAGGTCGTTGGCTCCCCCCGAATAACCGTCCTGATTGCCGCAGGACCGCGCCAGGACCAGGGAGGTGACCCCGTCCAGGAGCAGGTTGCCGCCGAGCCTGAGGTTGGTGGCCGCGCCCGGATCCAGATCCAGGGTCCGGCTCACGCCGTTGTGATCGACGAAGGTAAGACTGTTCGCGCCCACACCCGTGGCGAGGGAAGTCAGGGACTGCATGTTCTCCAGTTCCAGGCGGATACGGTCCATGGCCACCTGCACCTTGCCGGCGGTGTCGATATTGCTGCGCACCATGATGTATCCCTTGCTGGCGTAGAGAATTAACGACATCAGGGTCACGGAGACGAACCCGAGGATCAGGAAACTGACGATGGTCTCAAGGAGGCTGAAGCCTGACTGGCGATTTGTGGTATTCATGATCAATACCATACCAATTGCGTTGTGGGGTCAGGTCTGGTTTCGCTGAACAACGCCGACATGGTTCGCCCGCCTGTCCGGGTGGCTGTCACCTTCAGGGTGGCGTTGGTCCCGGATGCATCCGCGCTTTCCACCCCGGAGGAGCTGTACACCACATAGGAGGACGTGACCGTAAGGACACCCGCCTGGTTGTAGTTGCCCGCGTCGATATCGGCCTTGAGGGAGGCCAGGGCGGTGGCTCTGGAAGCTTCATTATTGGTCAGGGAGACATAGTCCCTGGTGACTTGGGCCAAGGCCTGCTCGACCAGGAAGTCGCCTCGTTGGACGTTGATGGCGGTGGAACTGCGCGTGAGGGATGTGCCCATGGTCGCGACGACCATGGCCGCCAGCATGGCCCCGATCACGAAGACGAGAAGGGTTTCAAGCAAGGTGAACCCGGCCTGGCGCGCGTTCGCGTTCATTGGATGAACCCCGTGTACGGTGTGACGGTCACAGTCATGTTCACACCGCCTCCGGTCATGGTGGCGACCAGAGGCTGGGCCAGGGGCGTGTAGGCGGTTTCGCTTGTGTAGGACGAACAGGGCACACCGTAGCCGTTGAAATAGACCGTGAACGCCCCCAGCCCAACATTTTTTGCAGCTAGGGACAGCTTGCCGGAATCCAAGGTCACCGAAGGGTCGTCCACAAGCCCGGCTACTGCCCCGGCAGCATCGGGGTTGGTCCCGGCAAACATCCAGTAGTTCGTGCCGTCGCACTTGATGCCGTAGACTTGGCCTATCGCGCCTAGCTGGGTGATCTGGATGCCACCGCCCTGCATGGCCTTCATCTGGGCGTCCCGGAGGTGTTTTTCCAGGGTGTCCCGTTCGGCCTGGAGACTGATGGTATTCTTGGAATGGCGCGGAACGAAGAGCGCAGCCGCCACGGCAATGAGCACCAGAGCCATGATGACTTCCAGCATGGTGAACCCGGCGCAGGGTCCAATAAA
Source organism: Fundidesulfovibrio terrae (assembly GCF_022808915.1). Lineage (NCBI taxonomy): Bacteria > Pseudomonadati > Thermodesulfobacteriota > Desulfovibrionia > Desulfovibrionales > Desulfovibrionaceae > Fundidesulfovibrio > Fundidesulfovibrio terrae. The sequence goes on along the minus strand of NZ_JAKZFS010000001.1, from coordinate 314,620 downwards.
GGGCAACTTGGATTCGCTCACGATCATCACCGCCATTCAACCTGATCACACATCGAGTGTCTCTTTCTCTAAGTAGTCTCAAAATCAGCTTACGTCACCCCGCAAGCTAGACTTAATAAACTGCATAATAAAAATATTTACACTTATACTGCTAGTCACTTTCTAGTCAGCCTATATTATCTCCAGTATTTCTACGAAAACTTCGCCAATTAGCATATTATTCCAACCGTGACATAATTGTATTTCATGCACTCGCCGACCTACCAAGACTACTAAACACCTCATATTTTGCCATTTCCATGCCAACCTACAATAACCATTCAAAACATAACACCATTGCATTTCTCGGCAGCCTGAACCTAGGCTATGTGGCATGAGTTCCGGCTCAATTCCTCCACCTTTTGCAGCCCTGACAGCAAGGAATGCAGGAATATCAACCAACATTAACTGGGGAAAATAAAGGGGAAGCTCCAGGGGAGTCTCTTCTGCGGAGAAAATGGGGACGGGACGGCCGGGGCGGACACAGGAAGGGAAGGTTGACGTTGTGCGAGAGGACCCCGATGTCAAGGCGTAGGGCCCTCTCGCACAACCGATCGAAGTAAATGCCCAAACGAAAATGGGTCATCCATTTCTGGATGACCCTGTTCCGTGCGACGGCGGAGCCAATGTGACGCCAACGGAAATGGCCGTGTTCCCCGCAGGTCCATGGCCAGATGGCCCCAAAGTGAACACGCAGTGCTCCAGCCAGAAGGAGCGCCAGCGGAACCCTCAGGGCGCTCCGCTCCTGCGCTGTGCCGCGTTTATCCGCGCATCGAGCGAACGCGGCGCTACATGACGGCCTCAATGAGACACGGGCCGGACTCGCGCAATGCTGCGGCGAACGCCCCGGCGAAAGCCTGCGTCGTATCCGCCCGCACGGCCTGAACGCCCATCCCCCCGGCCAGCTTGATCCAATCGAGGGAAGGATTATGCAGGTCGAGCAAGGACCGGGCCCGCTCCCCTTGGGACGCCGCCTGGACCAGGCGCAACTCCTGATCCAGAACGGCATACGACCTGTTGGCATAAATCACCGTGACAACGTCGAGCCGTTCTCTGGCCTGGGTCCAAAGGGCCTGCAGGGTATACATGGCGCTGCCGTCGCCCTCCAGGCAGACGACCTTGCGATGCGGCGCGGCAACGGCCGCGCCCGTGCTCAGGGGCAGGATGTCGCCGATGGAGCCGCCCGTGATCGGAAGGTAGTCGTGGGGCGCCGCCCTGGTGAGCAGGGAAGCATATGGGAGCGTGGACGTGATCCCTTCATCGGTGACAACGGCGTTTTCCGGCAACAGCGCGGCGACGATGCGCATGACGCCTTCTGCCGTGAGCGGGCCGGGCGGCGGAAGGGCGGGCGGCTCAAAAGAAGCTCCGGAACCCGCCGCGGGTGCGCCTATCGCCTCGGCCAGGGCGGCCAGCGCGGCGCTGCCATCCTCATGGGGGTGGGACAGCGTCAGAATTTCGCATTCAGACGGTGTCAGCCAGCTCTCCTGGTTGGGATAGGCGAAGAAGGACACCGGGGGCTCGGCGCCGACCAGCAGTAGCTGCTCAAAGCCGCCCAGACGCCGGAGAATGTCCTTGCCGCGGTACGGAAGCATTTCGACGACCGGCGAACCGGCTCCGCTCCGCAAACGAGGGGGGAAGGTGTCGCAGAAGAGCGTGCTCCCCGTTCTGGCGACAATACGCCCGGCAGCCTGAAGCCCGTCTCCGTGGAGCACGGCGCCGCGCATGAGGATCGCAGTTTTTTTGCCGCTGGTCAGGGCCTGTGCCGCAGCGTCGAGGGCCCCCTCGGAGACCTTCGAGGGAGGGTCGACCTCGAGCCGGGGTGAGGGGCGTTCCGCCGGCAGCCAGGCTGTATCAGCGGGCAGGATCAGGGTTGCCACCTGCCCAGGCGCCTGACGGGCGGCCTGCACCGCGCGCGCGGCATCGGCCGCCACGGTGCGGGGGCTTCGCGACCGGTGCGCCCAATGGGAAATGGCTTCGACAAAACCATTGATGTTCGAGTTCAGCGGCGCGTTGTAGCGTTCATGGTAGGTGGCGTGGTCGCCGACGATGTTCACCATGGGCGACTGCGCGCGGCGGGCGTTGTGTATGTTGGCCATACCGTTGGCGAAACCCGGGCCGAGGTGGAGCAGGGTGCAGGCCGGCTTGCCCGTCATGCGGGCGTAGCCGTCGGCCGCGCCTGTCGCCACGCCCTCGAACAGACAGAGCACCGGACGCAAGCCGGGGATGCGATCGAGCGCGCTGACGAAATGCATTTCAGAGGTGCCCGGATTGGCAAAACACACTTCCACCCCGCTCTCGACCAGGGTGGCGACAAGGGATTCGGCCCCATTGCAAGTCTCGAGGGCCTTTGACCTGGTGGTGTCCGCACGCTCTTCAGGCATTGTCTCACTCTTTGAATCATTCCTGGGTTAGAGGAGATTAAGGTTTTCTGTCGCCGCCTGTCCACCGCCAACCTTTTTCAGATATCCCGGCACGGGCCCGGTTACAACGGTCTGGCGTTGCTCGTGGGGAAATAACGCCCAGGCCAACCAGAAGGGTTTAGAATCTCGTCGGTTTTCAACCCGCCCTCGCCCGGCCATCGACCACCGCGTTGACAAACAGAAATACTCACGCGTAAATGTTTTGTACGCTATGAAACCTTATATAACTTCGAGGGTGAGTTGATGAAACTGAAACTCGAACTGGAGAAGAAGGGACACGGGGCGCGAAGATTGGCCCCGATCCTCTGGCTAGCCCTTGTCCTCACTCTGGCGTGTGCTCCGGGTGATGCCCGGGCGGATTCCATGATCTGCACGAATGGGATTGCTTCCACAGGCGATCACCAGGCGGTTGTATTGGCCAAGTGCGGCGAGCCGCAATTTCGCAAGATCATCTCTACCGGAGACAACAATCGTATTGTCGAGGAGCACTGGGGCTATTTCATAGACAAACAACGGATTTTCATCTTCATAAACGGCTTCCTCAGCTCCATCGTGTATTGAATACTTCCAGCTTTGAAAGAAAGCCACAATGAGCAAAGAAGCATTCCCAAGCTCATCTGCTGGTCACGCCAGAAGCGATCAAGTGTCTGAAGAGCTTGCCGAAGCTGAAATTCCCTGGAAGCTGCTTTCGGCAACGGCTTCGCCCTGAAGTGTTGATCAATATGTACTTTGACCAACATTTCAACGGGACGTGGACCGCCGGGCTCCCTCCAAGCACCCTCAAGCCTCAGCTGGTCCGAAAAGAGCCGAGCAGGTCAGAGCCAACGATCCGCCAAAAGGCGGTGTATGCCTAGCCAGCGGAGCCCTGGCTAGGCATCTATCTTGAATAATCCTCATTTTCCTGCCCCATGCACTGAAGAAGGCCCATGCTCCAGGGGCAATCCCCGCAGGGTATCGTCTCGCCGTAACAGTCAAACTCGAAGTCGGTGGTTTCGACCTCGCTGCACGGGTAGACGTTGCAGCCGGGACAATGAGGATAGCCGCGCCGCAGGACGCTGGCCCTGAATTCCTTGTAGGCCGGGCTGTTCCATATTTCCAGCAAGGGCATCTGGTGCAGTTCGCCGAAGAACCTCGGGAAAACCTGCTTTTTCCGCCCATAGAAGTAGCAATTGAATCCTCTCCACAGGAAATGACAGGGAGAGACGCGCCCGTCCCAGGTAACGAAAGCCCCTCCCTGCTCCACGGCGTGACAGGCCCGGCCGTTCAGCGGCCTGAGAGGCGGCAGGACCAGGGAGAGGCCTCTTTCCCGGGCGACGGTTTCCGCCTTGCGGAAGACCTCCTCGGCCTGGTCCAGGTCGTCGCCGGACATGAGGTTGCCGACATGGAAAGGAATGTCCTCCCGGACAGCCAAGGTGGCCATTGTGTTGACAAACTCCACTATCCGGCGTTCCTCGGGGCTCTTTTTGTATTTCCACAGTATTTTCAAATACCGGCTGAGATCGATGCCTTCCTGCCGCGCCCGGGCGGCCCACTTCTCAAAGAAACGGACCGAGGTTTCGGTGTTGACGCCAAACAACGGCTGGTCGGCCATGATGTCGCCATAGGGCAGGATATGGGAGACGACGAGACGAGTGACCCCTCTTTCGGCAAGCCAAGCCGCCGTGTCCGGCAGTTCGCGGAAGTTGTCGCGCATGAGCACAAACTCCGCCCCGATCTCAAGCCGCGACTCCGGACGTTGCGCCTGAGCCCCTGACAGCGCCCTCAGAGCCCTCTCCACATGGCTCAGATTGCCGCCACCCCGGACACTTTTGAAAAGGTCCGGAGTAGCCGAATCCACGGACAGGAATATCCTGTCCAAGCCGGCCTCGATGAGCGTGATCCCGCGAACTTCGTCCAGCAGATGGCCGTTGGTCTGGAATCCGATCCAACCTTCCGACGGCATGGACTTCTTGGCGCAGCGTATGAATTCAGCCAGCCGGGGGTGCATGAGCGGCTCCCCGATGCCGTTGAGGATTAGGGCCCGCAGATGCGGGAACGCCGGCGCCAACGCCCCGAAGATCTCGGAAGACATGTCGCCTTCGCTGACGCTCCCGGCGCCGGAATGCTTGACGCACATCGGACAGAGCAGGTTGCATCTGGAAGTGACTTCCACGAACAGGCGTGACGGGAAGGGCGCGGATTCACTCTCGGCAGGGAGAAAAGTCGATTCTGGCACGGAACGTCCTTAAGGTCGGCGGAGTTTACGTTCAGTAGAAATTCAAGTGGGTTACTCAGGTTCCAGGACAAGCTCTCGCGAATGGTCGGGTACGGGGTGTAGCCCCCAGCCTCTTTCTTGCCATCAGTTTGCACCAGCCGTTTACCCTCCAAGTAATTGCGACTGCTTTGATCTATGTCAACAAAACCCAGGAGCAATGCGGCAAAAAGCACAGTAACTTAGTGACATCCCAAAGTTTAACTGATCCGAAGAATCCCGGCAGGTCACCCGTACCCCTAAAGCCTAAAATGTCTGCCCAGCCCATGGACATTCCAAATGAACAAGGGGTCGCCTTTTCAGGCGACCCCTTTTCCTTGCGGTGGCGGGCTGGACGGAATCGAACCAGCGGGCTCCATTGTCAGCGGATCACGACGAGTTCCACACGCCGATTCTGTGCCCGCCCCTCGGCGGTATCGTTTGTCGCAACCGGGCTCTGCGGGCCGACACCCACCCCGGTGAGCCGGTTGGCCGCCACACCATCCTGAATCAGGGCGGCGACAAAAGCCTTGGCCCGCCGCTCCGACAGCTTGACATTGTAGTTGTAGTCGCCCGTGCTGTCAGTGTGTCCGACCACGGAGATCTTGAGGTTTGGATTCTTCTTCATCACGTTTGCAATCCGCCTGACCAGATCCCCGGTGCTCGGCGCCAGCTTGGCGCTGTCTGTTTCGAACAGGACTCCTCCGCTGATCACGACCTTGCCATCCTTCTCAAGGGCCTCCGCGATCTCGTCCGGCGACGCCGTGGCTATGTCAAACTTGGACATTTCGCCGATCCTGGTGCTCTTGTTCTCGCTCGTCGCGCACCCCGAGAACGCTAAAGCACTGGCCATGCCGAGAATGATCGCAACGCAACGCATCGCATTCATAAAATAACTCATATTTCACCCCTCCTTTTAAAGGGCTTCGTTACTCCTCATCTCTCCCTTTTGCTCCATGGTATGCACCGAAAATGTCCAAAAGTCCAAACCGACGAAGCAGAATAAGCAAACAGGCCAAGCATTCGCATCCCCTTGTTTTTTTCATCAAGAGATCTTCCGAAGAATCTTTTAATACCCAAGCGACAAGACGCACGAAAAGACAATAACTTGAATTCTCTCAAGATGCCTTCTCTTCGATTGCTCAAACAGGGGTGATTGTGCTTCGCTGGGTCAGCTCAGCCTGGGGGGGCCAACATCTTTTGTTGGCGGATGCTGGCTCAGTGAAAATTCGAAGGGCTTGCCCAGTTCCCTGGACAACAAATGAAAAAAGGGCCGCCTTTTCAGGCGGCCCTTGTTCCGTGCGGTGGTGGAGCTGGACGGAATCGAACCGACGACCTCTTGAATGCCATTCAAGCGCTCTCCCAACTGAGCTACAGCCCCGCTCGGGAAGACAGCTTTTGCCCGAGAGGGGCCCTCTCGTCAATCACTTTTTTTCGTTTCGTGAAAATTTCTTCTCCCCCCTTCCCTGCCGGCCGCCCCCCCTGTTACACGAAGCTCGTCCGGAGGCCCACAAAACGTGCTCGCTCTCGCTAAGCGCCTGCTCATCAAATCGCTCTGGCTCGCAGTGGTGTTTCTCGGCATCACCCTGGTGAGCTTCTGGGTCATTCATCTGGCCCCCGGCAAGCCCACCGACCTCCAGACCGACTTGAACCCCCTCATCACGCCCGAGGCCGTGGCCCGCCTGGAAAAGCTCTACGGCCTGGACCAGCCCGTGCACGTGCAGTATTGGCTGTGGCTCGGCCGCCTCGCCAAGTTCGACTTCGGCAACGCCCTGACCGGCGACCGCCGCCCCGTCTGGGACAAGATCAAGGAGCGCCTGCCCCTCACCTTCGGCATGAACATGGCCGCGCTCATCCTCACCCTGTCGCTGTCCATCCCCATCGGCGTCAGCGCAGCCGCCCGCCAGAACGGGCTCTTCGACCGCGCCTCCACGGTCTTCGTCTTTTTCGGCTTCGCCATGCCCGGGTTCTGGCTGGCCCTGCTCCTCATGCTGGGCCTCGGCATTGCCTGGCCCGTGCTGCCCATCTCCGGACTCACTTCCCTGGACCACGCCCAGATGCCCTGGTGGCGGCAAATCCAGGACGTCTGCGCCCACCTGGCCATGCCCATGTTCATCTACGTGTTCGGCGGGCTGGCCGGCATGAGCCGCTACATGCGCTCGGCCATGCTCGAGGTGCTCCGGCAGGACTACATCCTCACCGCCCGGGCCAAGGGCCTGCCCGAGAGCGCCGTCATCTACCGCCACGCCCTGCGGAACGCCCTCCTGCCGGTGATCACGCTGCTTGGCCTGTCCATTCCCGGGCTCATCGGGGGATCGGTGATCATCGAGCAGATATTCTCCCTGCCCGGCCTGGGGCAGCTTTTCTACCAGGCGGTCATGAGCCGCGACTATCCGCTCATCATGGCCAACCTGGTGCTGGGCGCGGTGCTGACCCTGGCCGGAAACATGCTGGCCGACGTGGGATACGCCTTCGCGGACCCGCGCATACGCTCCGGAGGCGGACGTGGCTAGCTCGCTTGCCCGGCGCGCCGCGGCGCACCCCATGTTCGTGGCCGGGCTCCTGCTGGTGGGATCGATCTCACTGGCGGCCATCCTGGCCCCGCTCATCGCCCCCCACGACCCCAACGCCCTGGACGTCTCCCGCGTGCTCCAGGCCCCCAGCGCCTCACATCCCCTGGGCACCGACGCCCTGGGCCGGGACATCTTCTCACGCATGCTCTACGGCGGGCGGGTGTCCTTGTGGGTGGGCTTCCTGGCCGTGGGCCTGTCGGTTGCCGTGGGCCTCTTCTTCGGGCTGATCGCGGGCTACTTCGGCGGCCTGGCCGACGAGGTCATCATGCGCGGCGTGGACGTGATGCTCTGCTTCCCGTCGTTCTTCCTGATCCTGGCCGTGATCGCCTTTCTGGAGCCGTCGTTGACCAATATCATGATCATAATAGGCCTGACCTCCTGGATGGGGGTGGCGCGCCTGGTGCGTGCCGAGGCCCTGACCCTCAAGCACCGCGATTTCGTGCGCGCGGCCAGGCTTGCCGGAGCGGGCAGCGCGCGCATCCTCGCGCGCCACATCCTGCCCAACGCCGCCGCGCCGGTGCTGGTGTCGGCCACGCTCGGGGTGGCCGGGGCCATCCTGACCGAATCCTCGCTGTCCTTTCTTGGCCTCGGCGTGCAGCCGCCCACGCCCTCGTGGGGCAACATGCTCTTGGAAGGCAAGGAGGTGCTGGAGATCGCGCCCTGGCTCTCGATCTTTCCGGGCGTGGCCATCCTGCTCACGGTGCTGGGGTACAACCTGCTCGGGGAGTCCTTGCGGGACTTGCTGGACCCCAGGCTTCGGCAGTAAGGGTCTTTTGCCGTGATCGAACTTTTACGCATCAAGAACCTGGCCCTCATCGCCGACGTCGAACTCGAATTCGGACCGGGGCTGAACGTGCTCACCGGCGAAACCGGCGCGGGGAAGACCTTCGTCCTCAAGGCCCTGGAGTTCTTGACTGGCGAGCGTCTGAGCCCGGACATGGTCCGGCCCGGCGCGGAAAAGGCCCAAGTGGAGGCCCTGTTCGTCCTGGACGGCCAGGACCTGATCCTGCGCCGCGAGCTTTCCGCCCAGACCGGACGCGCGCGCCTGTACATCAACGACCAGCTGGCCACCCAGGAGGCCGTGCGCGAGCTCAAGCCGAGGCTTCTCCTGCACGCCAGCCAGAACGGCCAGCAGAAGCTTCTCTCCCCGGCCTTCCAGGCCCGGCTTCTGGACCACTTCCTGCCCGATCCCGCGCTCCTCGAGGCCCGCCGCTCCCTCGCGGGGGAACTTTCCGGCCTGGAGCGCGAGGTGCTGGCCCTGCACGAGCGCCTGGCCCACCTGGAGGAGCGCCGCGAGGTGCTGGAGATGAAGCGGGCCGAGATCGACAAGGTGGCCCCGCGCGAGGGCGAGGAGGAGGAGCTGCTTACGCGCCAGCAGGCTCTGCGCCACGCCCGCAAGGCCCGCGAGGCATCCGACGCCGCCCTGGACATGCTCTACGGCGACGACGGGCTTCCGGCCGGGCTTGCGCGGCTGGAACGCGAGCTCTCCGCCCTGGGGCAGGTGAGCGACGCCTACGCCCCCGATCTGGAAACCGTGCGCGAGGCGCGCCACGCCCTGTCCGACCTGGCCGGACGGCTGCGCGCCGGGGTGCCCGGCCTGGAGGACGACCCCGAGGCCGTGGAGTCCCGATTGTGGGAGCTGGCCCAGCTCAAGCGCAAGCTCAAGCTTTCCATGCCCGAGGTGCTGGCCCTGGGCCGCGAGATCGAGGACAACCTGAACTTCCTGGACAACGCGGGCCTGGACTTCAAGCGCCTGGAGCGCCGTCGCGCGGACCTGCGCGGAAGGCTGGCCGAGGCGCTCGCGCGCCTGGACGAGGCCCGGCGCGAGGCCGCCGGGGAACTGGCCGGTCGCATCGAGGGCGAGCTTCGGGGGCTGGGGTTCTCGGAGCATGTGAAGGTGATCTTCGAGTTCGTCGCCTCCGATCTGTTCGCGGCGGACGAGTCCTCCCCGGCCCTGGTGGAGCACGCGGCCAGGCTCATGTTCGCGCCCAACCCGGGCCAGCCGCCCCGCGCCCTGGACCGCATCGCCTCGGGCGGCGAACTGTCGCGGTTCCTCCTGGCCCTCACCAGCCTGCGCTCGGAGAACGACCAGGCCACGCTCATCTTCGACGAGGTCGACGCCGGCATCGGCGGGCTGACGCTCACGCGGGTGGGCGAGCGCCTGAAGGCCCTGGCCGCCGAGCGCCAGATGCTCCTCATCACCCACTGGCCCCAGCTGGCCGCCCTGGCCGGACGCCACTTCCTGGTGGCCAAGCACGTGAGCGACCACCAGACCGAGACCACGGTGGGAAGCCTCGAAGGCGAGGCCCTGCGCGGCGAACTCTCCCGCATGGCTGGCGGCGGCGAGCAGGGCCAGGCCCTGGCCGAAAAGCTGCTCCTGCCTCTTTCCTGATTCGCCTCCGAGTCCTCGTTCCGCGCAAACTCTGCTATAGTTCCCGCCGCTCCCGGCTCCCCGTGAACTCCATGAGCGGAATCAGATACATCCGCAGGGCCTCCACGGCCGCCTTGCCCACGATCCCCACGCGGGGGCTGGCGGTCATGGGCAGGCTCCCGGCGATAAGCTGGGCCGCTCCCTCCAGGCGCGCCGCCGAGTCGCCCAACCGCTTCTCCAGGGCAGCGTTCAGGGCCGGGCATTCCTGGATCTGGGCCGAACGCATGAGCGAAAGCGTGTCCTGGCACTGCTCATAGAGCAGGCGCGCCATGACCATGCCGTAGAACACGTGCAGGTCGGCCTTGCCGTCCAGCACGTCGCGGCTCATGGGCCCGGACAGGGCGTCCAGCTGTGGCGCCACCCGGGCGAAGGCGTCCACGCCCGGCTTGAGGGACTTCTCCAGCTCCGCCGTGTCCGCGGCCAGGGCTCCGTTCCAGCTCCAGGCCAGCAGCAACGCCAAAAGCAACGCGCCCCGGGCCGTCATCCCCGCCACCCCCTCAATCCGCGTCCTCATTGACTTCCCCCTCCTTCGGCCGTAAGCCCTGTGCCGTTCGTCATCCCCGTCTTCCGGAGTTTCCATGCTCGATCTCCTCATCGCCCTGGGCTTAAGCCTGGCCGGGTTCGGCCTGCAGGTATGGCCCAGGCTCCTGAACCGCTATTTCGGCATCGACACCTGGCGTTTCACCCTGCTGGCCCAGTACATCCGCGACAACAAGAAGCTCCCCGAGAGCCTGCCGCACAAGTACATCGTTCCGGGCTCGGTGGACAACCCGCCGCTTCTGCCCTGGCTGTGCTCGCTTCTGCCCAAGGATTGGCTGGACCGCAACCAGGGCCTCGTCTCCCCGGCCTTCGACGTGCTGGGCAGCCTGACCGTCTATTTCATGGGCTACTCGGCCACCGGGCAGGCCGCCGGGGGCCACTTCGCCCAGATGGCCTACTTGCTCACCCCCGTGGTGCCCCTGGAAGCCTCCAACCTGTCGCTGCGCACCCTGGGGAGCCTCATCTTCACCTGGGCCATGCTCATGGTGCAGAGCTACGTGATCCATCCGTCCTGGTGGACGTTCCTCATCGGCGTGGCGGGCGTGATGCTCCTGTCCATGACCCACCGCATGGCCATGCAGGTGCTCTTCTTCACCCTGTTCTGGATGGCCATGGCCACCCGCGACGTGAACCACCTGCTGGTCTTCGCCGCGGGCATCCTGGGTTCTGTGTTCCTCACCAGGGGGCTCTACCTGCGCTACCTGCGCGGGCACCTGCTCATGATCACCTTCTGGATGTACAACATCCACAACCGCCTAGCCCACCAGGTGCGCGGCAACCCCACCAAGGAGCGCAAGCACACCGACTTCGTCAGGCGCATCGAGCACCTGATCTGGACCATCCCCGTAGCCCCGTTCCTGGCGGTGAACCCCTGGATACTCTATTCCTTCTGCGCGGTGTTCAGCGTGCTGCCCCACGCCGCCGACCCGTGGATGAAGACCTACGTGCTCTGGAGCGTGACGCTCTTCTTCCTGGGGATTCTTTTCAACCTTCGACTCCTGCGCTACCTGGGCGAAGGCCAGCGCTACCTGGAGTTCGGCACCTCGGCCGCCGCGGCTGTGGCCGGTGCCATGATCCTCCGGTTCCAGTCCAACCCCGAAGTGTGGAGCGTGGTGCGCCACCTGCCCTGCGTCATCGGCCTGGGGTGCCTTGCGCTGATCCTCTTCTTCCAGCTCAAGCTGGTGGTCAAGAACCCGGACAAGTCCATCACGCCGGCCCTGCGCGCGCTCATCGACCATCTCAACTCGCGCCCCCGCGAGGTTCGCCTGGCCTGTCTACCCCACGGGCTGGCCGACGCCGTGACCTACTTCCTGGACAACGGCAAGGTGCTCCTGTCCGACAACTCAGTGGGCGTGTGGGAACTGGTGGACTGGTTCCCCCTCATCACCAAGCCCCTGACCGGCATCGCCGAAAAGTACGATCTCAACGCATTCCTAGTGAGCACCAACTTCGTCAAGCCCGAGGAGCTGGACCTGCCCGGCTACGAAATAACCTTCCGCCAGGACAACCTGATCCTCTTCGAGAAGGCGGACGCCTGATCCATGGTCAAGAGACTCGATTCGGTCTTCATCGCCACCTGCTCGGACATCCTGGACGAGTCCGGCGAGCGCATCCGGCACAACAGCCCGGCCTGGCCCATGCTGGACTATTTCTCCAAGCGCTGCCGGACGGTTACGCTGCTGGAACTCTCCGTGCCCCGCCCCGGCATGGTCTGCCGGCCGCAGCTCACCCGTTTCGTCGATGGGAAAAAGGTGTCGTTTCGCACCTGGGGCCCTCTGGCCACCCGGCCATTCTCGGTGGAGGAAGGCGAAGCCGGGCCGCGCACCTACATGCGCCTGAAGATCCGGGACCTCATGGCCTGCCTCTGGGCCGCCACCTGCCCCCCGCGTCGCCACGACCTGTTCATCGGGGTGGAGTCGCTCCTGGCCATCTGCGGGGGCTGGCTCAAGAAACTGGGCCTTGTCCGCGAGAGCGTCTACTACATCTCCGACTGGTCCCCCTGGAAGTTCAAGAACAAGACCCTCAATAAAATCTACATCGAGATGGACCGCATGGCCTGCCTCTTGAGCGGCCACATCTGGAACTACACCTACGCCATAGAAGGCGCCCGCCGCGACATCCTGAAATTTGACGACTCCCGCTTCGGCCGCCAGCACTGGGTGCCCTTCGGCTTCATCCCGGACGGGGTGTCCATCCCGCCCGACGACGCGGTGGACCTGAACCGCCTGGTGTTCTGCGGGGGCATCGGCCCGGAAAACGGGTTGGACGTCATTATCGAGGCCATGCCCCGCATCCGGGAGAGCCTGCCGCACATCCGCCTGGACGTGCTCGGCGACGGGCCGGACCTGCCCGGGCTCAAGGCCCGCGCCACCGCCCTCGGCCTGGACGACGCGGTCGCCTGGCACGGGTTCGTGTCCGACCGGCGGCGCATCCTGGACGCCCAGTTGGGCGCGGCCCTGGCCCTGGCCCCCTACGCGCCGCTTACGACCAGCGTGAAGCGCTTCGGCGACGTGATCAAGATCCGCGAGGCCATCGGCTGCGGCCTGCCCATCATCACTACGGAGGTGCCCCCCTCCCACGTGGAGGTCCGGGACAAGAACCTGGGACGGGTCATCGAGTACTCCCCCGGGGCGTTGGCCCAGGCCGTGACCGACCTGCTGTCGGACCGGGAGGCCTATTTCGCGGTGCGCAAAAATGTGGTCGCCGCCTCTCGCGAGAACCTGTGGGAGAACATCTACGGCCGGACGCTTTCGGCCATGGGGTATTCCCCGGCCGCCCTTGACCGCCCTGCAAATCAAAGGCTAGGCTCCTTCGAATGACCTCCACGCCCGTATCTGACGCCGCCTGCCCCGTCTGCCGCTCAGCTCAGGCCAACGAGTACCACGCCGACGCCACCGTGCGGCTCGTGCGCTGCGGAGATTGCGGGCTCAAATACCAGAATCCCTTCCCCACCATGGAGGCGCTAAGCGCCCTCTACGCTTCCCAGGACTACTACGACGGCCAGTATTTTCCGGCCCAGTTCGCCGAACGCAAAGCCATGTTTGCCCACAGGCTGGCCGCGCTCGAAAAGTTGACCGGCGGCCCCGGCAGGGTGCTGGAGGTCGGCTGCGGGCGGGGGCAATTCCTGGAGGCCGCCATCGAACGCGGCTGGAAAGCCAGTGGCCAGGAATTCGCCGAAGGTACCGTGGAGGTCCTGAAAAAGATCGTGCCCCTGGCCGAGCTGGCGTTCGGCGTTTTTCCCAGAGAATGCCCTTTCCCGGCCGGATCCTTCGACCTTGTCCATCTCAACCACGTGCTGGAGCATTTCTTCGACCCCATGGAAGCATTGCGCCGCGTGTGGGAGCTCCTGAAACCCGGTGGAGTTCTCTACTGCGAGGTCCCCAGGCAATCCTCGCTCCAGACTACGCTTTCGAATCTCATCGGCCGCAAGGATTTCGCCGTCCATTTCTTCCTGGAGCACATCTGCTACTTTGACAGGCGCTCCATGACACGGGCTCTCGAGTCCTCCGGCTTCACGCCCCTGTCCATCCGCATCGAAGGCATGGGCGACCCGCACCGCTTCGTCCGGGGCGTGCACTACACCTCCGCCTGGACTCACCTGCTGGCCCTGGTTGTAGGGGGGCTCAAACTGCAAGGCCCCCTGGGCGGAGGGAACCTGGTGGCCATCGCCCGCAAGGAAGGCAGCCAATGACCGACGTCCTGCTTGTCAACTCTTCGTTCGCCTACGGGAAGGTGGGCCGGGGCATCCAATTCTACCCGCCCATCGGCCTCAACTACCTGGCCGCGTCCCTGCGCCTGAAGGGCATGACCCCCAAGATCGTGGACCTCGGCATCGAGCCGTTCACGGTGGAGGACGTCGCCGAGATCATTGCCAAGGAAAATATCCCCCTGGTGGGGTTCTCCTCCAATTCCACACAGATACACAACACCATGCGCTTCGTGTGCGGGCTGCGCGAGCGCTTCGGCAAGAACCTGACCATCGCCCTGGGCGGGTTCCACATCAGCAACGACCCGACTTTCCTCGAACGCTATCCCCAGATCGACATCGGGGTCATCGGCGACGGGGACATCACCTTCACCCAGCTGGCCCAGAGAGTGCTCGGCGGGGAGAAGGTGCGGGGGACATTCACGGGCGAAATGATCCCAAGCCTGGACGACATCCCCTTCCCGGCCTACGACCTCACCCCCCTGGAGCGCTACAAGCAGGCAGGGCTGCAATACTACCCCCTGCTCGGCACCAGGGGATGCCCCTTCAACTGCGTCTTCTGCTCGCGCGCGCCCATGTCGCGCAAGGTGCGCTTCCGCTCCGCGGAAAACCTGCTGGAGGAGATGAAGCGCGGCTACGACGTCTTCGAAGGGCGTTACGGATTCCTGGACGAGAGCTTCACCCTGCGCGAAAAGAACGTTATCGCCTTCTGCGAGGGGCTCATCAAGTGGGGTAAGCCCGTGCGTTGGACGGCGGGCGGCATCCGCCTGGACCAGATCAACCCCGACGTGATCGACATCATGTGGAAGGCCGGGTGCAGGGACTTTTTCGTCGGCGTGGAAACGGGCAGCGAACGGGTCCGCAAGGAGATCGTGGGCAAGAGGATCAGCGACAAGCAGATCTTCGAGTCCTTCAAGATCCTGGACCGACATCCCTTCGAGGTGGAGGCGTCCTTCGTCCTGGGCCATCCCACCGAGACCGAGGAAGAGCTGGCCCAGACGTGCTTCTTCCCCGCCAAGCTCAAGAGCATGGGCATCAAATGCCTCACCCAGGTGGGCTTCAAGCTGGCCGTTCCCATGCCCGGCTCCAGGCTCTGGACCATCGCCAAGCGCGAGGGCAAAATCCCCGAGGACTTCATCGATCGCTACATCAACTTCGAGTATGGGGAAGACTTCTTTTCAGGATGGCCCAAATATTATCCAGATGGCATTTCGAAGGAAAAAGTCCTGGAGCTCAAGAAGAAAGGCTACATGAAATACTACCTGCGCCCAGGGTACATCTTCAGCCGCATCAGGCGTGATCTGGCCAACCCCAAGTATCTCCTTGAAGACCTGCGCGAATTCATCAGCATGCTCCGCAAGGGCCACTCCACAGTGAGCCTCACCGAGTAAAACCATGACCTCATTCCGCAAAACCGCCGCCCAAAACGTCCCCGAAGGCTTCGACCTGGACAACCACCCCAAGGTGGCCATCATCGTGGAGACCACCATCCCCCCGGTGTCCAGGGCCAACCTGCGCATGTACTGGCTGGCCAGGGAGATCATCTCCCAGAAGAAGGCCCTGGTGAACATGATCGCCCCCAGCCGGGACCTCCCTTCGCGCCGCTCCTATTTCATCGAATGGATCTGGATGAACCAGTTCCCGGGCTTCGGCAAGGCGCTCTACGGGGCGTTCCGCCTGCCCGTGCGCCTCTGGCATTTCCTGGCCTCCATCATCTCCATCGTGGTGCTCGAGATGTGGTATCGCCGGGCCGGGGCGCGCGGCTTCTGCGCCATCCACGCCTGGAATCCCCTGGCCGGCATGGCCGCCGTGGTGGCGGGCGTCATCATTCGCCGCCCGGTGTTCCTGGATTTCACCGACTTCTATTCCGACATCGCCCGCACGGACATGCCTCTTCTCTCGAAGCCTCTGGTGTGGCTCGAGAACCTGGTCTTGTCCCGGGCCAGGCGCGTGTTCGTGGTCAGCGACGTAATGCGCGAGCACCTGGTGGCCAACAAGGGCTTGCCGCCGGACAAGGTGATCGTGGTGCCCGACGGCACCGACGCCGAGACGTTCAGGCCGGGCCTTGACGGCGCGGCTGTGCGCCGCAAGCTCGGCCTCTCGGAGGAGATCCCGCTCATCATCTTCCATGGCGACATCAAGCACGACGACGGCGTGGACGTTTTGCTGCACGTGCTGGCCAAGGTGGCCAAGGTCCGCCCGGACGTGCGCCTGCTCGTTCTGGGCGGGGGCGGCCCCTACTTCGAGACCGTCATCAAGCCCCTCATCGACGAACTGGGGCTTGCGGGCAACATCGTCTCCCCCGGCTGGATTCCCCACCAGGAGGTCCCGGCCTACCTGAACGCCTGCGACATCGGGGCCATGACCCTGCGCGCCACCCTGAACCACGACAACTACCTGTCCTTCAAGCTCTTCGAGTACTGGGGCTGCGGGCTGCCCGTGGTGGTGACGAAGCTCAAGGCCATCGGCCGCATCGTCAAGGACGGCGAGAACGGGCTGGTCTGCCCCTCCGAGGACGTGGACGCCTATACGAATGCATTCCTGCGCCTCATCGAGGACCGCGAGCTGGCCCGACGCCTGGGCGCGGCCGGACGCGAACTCGTGGAACGCGAATTCGACTGGCGCCAGATCATGAAAAAGGAAGTCGCCCACTATACCGAGAGCGTCCTCGATCTCGCGAGCCGCTGAGAGCCCGGGTATCCGGAAAGCCTCGCCAAACGCCGCGCCTGGAGCATCATGGTGAACAGGACTTCTCCACCGCCCTGGGGGCTCCCCTGCGTCCTGGCCGCGGTGACGCTCCTGTACCTCCTGGCGTACGGGCCCGTCCTGTGGGCTCCGGGCCACATCTACCAGAACTGGGACCAGACCTTCCCGGCCTTCGCCTCCCAGGTGCGCGCCTACGGGAGCATCTCCGCCTCCACCTGGAACGGCAATTACGAGATGGGCTCCCCCGGCCCCATGACCGGGATGACCTTTTATCTCGACCTGCTGGTGCGCCAAGGGCTGGCTGGCCTCGGCGGCGGAATCCTGGCCCGTTGGCTGGGTCTGGCCTACGCCCTTGCCGGAGCGGCCGGATTCTGGACGCTTTCGCGGCGCATGGGGCTTTCCGGGCTTTGCGCCTTCGTGGTTTGCGCCGTGTCCCAGTTCAACCCCAAGACCTATTCCCTGGCCCTCAGCGGACACACCGAGGCCGGATTCGCCTACGCCCTGACCCCCTGGGCCGTCTGCCTGGCCGACATGGCCGTGACGGCCGCGAGCCGGCACCGCATGCTCGCCGCCGCCCTGGGCCTGGGCATGGTCCTGGCCCTGGCCTGCTCTTCCCCGTTCGGCGTCACCTCGGCCGGTGTGATCCTGGCCGTCTACTGCGCGGCGGCCGCGATCCGGCGGCCGAAACGGGCCGCCTCCGTTTTCGCGCTGGCCGCCTCGGCCGCGCTTGTCCTGCACCTGCACTGGATTCTGCCCACGGCCCTGGGCGCCACGGGCTCCGACTCGTTCAAGTACAACCTGAACGCAGAGGACATCCAGGCCGAATACACGCACAAGTACCGGGAATATTCGGTACCGCCGCGCCAGGCCATGATCGGCCACACCGACAACCTGGGCATGGGCACGGAGTACGCCTACCCGGTGGCCCCTCCCCTGGACGCCTGGTGGAAGCCTTCGGCATACGCCCTGCTGGCCCTGGCGCTCCTGGGCCTGCTCGGCCGCACGGCCAGCCCCGCGCTCAAGTGGTTCGCAGCCTTGAGCCTCGTTCTGGGCTTCGTGCTGCTCACCGGCTCCAAGACCCTGCCCGGGGCCTATCTCTACGAAGTGATTCTGGCGCGGGTGAAGATGGTGTTCTTCCTCATGGCCCGGCCCACGCGTTGGCTGTACATCTATTACGCAGGGCTGGCCCTGCTGGTCGGGCTGGGCCTGGAGGCCGTGCGCCGCCGCACCTTCTGGACGGCCCACCGCTGGCCGGACCGGGTTGCCGCCGCCCTGGCCGCCGCCGTGCTGGCGGTCTACCTCCAGCCCTGGTGGTCGGGCCAACTGGCCGTGCCCAAGAACGAGACCACGCAGACCATGTCGCTTACGCCCCAGCCCCTGCGCACCGAGGAGCGTGAGCTGGTGGAGGCCCTCGACCGAGACCCGGGCCTGTACCGCGTGAGCGTCTTCCCCACAATTTCGAGCCCCACCGGCAACATCCCCGCGCCTCCGGCGTCGAGCCTCACGCGCAACTTCGGGATGCTCGGCAAGGATTCCCTGGTGGGCCCGGCCTTCGTCGGCAACCCCTACGGGCGCTACATGCTGTCCCTGGCCCACCGCCGCGCCGCCTCCACCGACGAGTACGGGCGGCTTCTGGGTCTCGGAGCGGTGCGCCGGGTGGTCTGGGACAAGGACGAGCCCTATCTCTCGTACCTGGATTACGGCTGGATGCCCGCCACCAAGAGGGGCTCGGAGACCCTGCCGGACCCCAGGGACGTCCTGCGACCCTTCCTCACTGCCCAGCGCGACCTGGTCCCGGATCCGGGCTGGTCCCGGGGGCCCTTCACGGTGCTCGACAACAAGGACTTCCTGCCGCGCATCCGCGCGGTCCGGACCGCCACCCTGGCCGCCGGGGGGCTCCCGCTGCTTGCGAGCATGGCCCAGCTTCCGGACAACCCGTTCGCGAGCCAGGCACTCTTCTTCGCCACGGACCTTGACGCGACGGGCATCCAGCGCCTGGGCGCAACCCTGCGTGGCCTGGCCGTGCACAACGACGCCTGGCCGGAGTTCGCCCTGCCCTTTCTGCCCGCGTCATACTGGCTGCCCGCCAGGCCACGCGGAGCCGCCCCGGCCGGCTGGAGCGGCGTAGCGGACCGCTGGCACCACGCGCTCTGGCTGGAGGGATCGCCCCTCAATGCCGGGGCCATGATCTCGCAAGCCGCCTCCGCCATGGAGATTCCCCTCCCCGGCGCCGGACCGCACCGCCTGCTGGCGCGCGTGGCGTCCATGCCCGCACAGCATGGGCTCGCGATATCCCTGGCCGGACGGGAACTCGCGCAAACGCCCTCGGGCGACCCCTTCGACCGGGGCTGGCGCTGGCTGGACCTGGGCGTCCAGAACCTGGACGGCAGCCCTCTCGTCCTGAGCGCCAGGGGCAGGGGAGCGGTAGTGTCCGGCGTGCTGGCCGTGCCCGAGGCCACGTTCCGGGCCGCCCTCGAGAGCGCCCTGCGCGCCGTCGGACAACCCGGCCCCCCCAATGCCCCCAGTTCCCCCAGTCCCCATACCTCGGTGACGGCAGAAGCGGAATTCTGCGTGGAGAAGAGCCCGGGAGTGTACTCACCGGTAAGAGACATCGCCCTGCTGGCGAAGGTTCCCGGCTTGGCCATGCAGACCTCAGGCCTGCGCGAGGACGGCCTGGAGGGCTCCGGCGCGGGCACCCTGGCCGCCGAGGGCGACCTCCCCGGACAGGCCACCTTCAAGATGGATTTTCCCTACCCGGTGTCCGGCTTCACCCTGGTAAGCTACCCGCGCCTCTTCGGCGACCCCGGGGGAAAAGCCTACGCGCGGGCCTCCTGGTCCGCCAATGGCAAGACCTTCCAGCCCCTTTACGAGTTGGCCGGAGCCACGGACGGCAAGTGGGAGGACGTGTACGCCAGGCGCGAGGAAGTGTCCGCGCGCCGGCGCCTGTCGTCGGTCTGGATACGCTTCGACCTGCGCCAGGCGCAGCTTACGTCGCTCGCCAACCCGCCCAACCAACCCATGACCGTGAGCGTCGCCCCGGACGAACCCTTCCCCGGCGCGCCATCCATGGGGCAGGCGGCAATGCTGCCGGCGCGCTTCGCGCTGCATGCCTTCGGCCCCGGTCCGCAGCTGGCCCGGGCGCGCCTGCTCACCCCGCAGGGGCCGGTCTGGAAGGATCTGGGAACATTCGAACCGGACGCGTCGGGCCTCGTCCGCCTGGACGTCGACGCCTCGTCGGGCGCGGCCTGCGACGTGCTGGAGCTGCGTTCCCTGCCCGATGCGGCAGCGCCGCCCGCTCCGGACGCCCCGGACTCCGAACGCCTGAGTTCCGCGCGCTATCAGGTGAAGGGGACTCTCCCCGCCGGGGGCCTTCTCCTCTTCAGCGAAGCCTACCATCCCTCGTGGGAGGCACTCCCGGATTCGGGTCCGGCCATCAAGCCGCTCAAGGCCTACGGTTTCATGAACGCCTATCCGCTGCCGCAGGACGCGCCGGACTCCCTGCGCCTGGCCTTCTCGCCCGAGAAATACCGGGACCTGGGCCTCTCCATCTCAACCGCCGGCTGGATCGTGTTCGCCCTGGCCGTGGCGGCTCTTCTGTGTTGGCCCGGTCGCTCCCGGTCATAGCCGCGCCACGCCCAGAAACACCGCGTGCAGCGCCACCGCCAGCGCAACATACGCCGCCCGGACGCCTTTGCCGCCGCGTCCGAAGACCGTCAGCTCCATCTCACCGCGCGGGCAGCGCTCCAGGCAGTCGCCACACAGCGAGCAGGAGACGCCCGGACGCCCGGACGCTAGGTCCTCCGGGCGCAGGGCGTCGTAACGGCAGGCCAGGGAGCAGGCCCCGCAGGACGTGCAGCCCTCGCGGATGCGCAGCCGCCAAGGCGAAATCTTGCCCAGCACCCCGGCCACGAGCCCCATGGGGCACCAGCCCGTGCAGTGGGTCATGACCCCCGCGCGGCGCGACGCCCCCACCATGATGCCCACCCCAATCAGCCCGAACCCCGCTGCCAGCCCCGCCGCCCACGCAACCGGGACACCGACCCGGCCCATGATCCAGGCCGAGGCGAACACCGTCGCGGCCAGGACCATGCGCCCGCGCCGCAGCCACGCCGGGACAGGGCCGGGGCGTTTTTTCGCTCCGGCCATGGCCGAGTCCCAGGCCCCGATGTAGCACAGGTGGCTGCACCAGCCCGGCCCCACCAGAAGCACCGTGACCCCGAACAGGATCAGCATGAAGAGCCCCTCGCCCCGGTACAGCGGCCCCGCCGCGATAAGCGCCGGCACCGGCAGGTGCAGCGCCCCGGTCATGAGGAAGCGCCCAAATCCCAGGAGCCCCAAGGCCAGCTGACCGAAAAAGACCAGGGAGAAGAGGCTCCAGATGCGCCTGCGCACCACCGGGGAGCGGCGGGGAAGGAGCATCGCCTCCACCACGAAGCCTGCGTAGAGCGCGAGCAGCACGGCCTCCAGCCATCCGGAGCCCGGCACGAAGCGCTCCGCAAGCAGCATGGGCGTGGGCACCTTGAGCTGCACCATGGTCAGGCCGAGGAATGTCAGGAGGCTCGCCGTGAAGGCGGGCCAGGGGGAGGGAGCGCCGGAGACAAGGCGAAGAGGGGTGAGAGGCAGGGGTACGGGGACGGGACGAAGAGGCTGGGGAGAAGAAGCCTCCGGCGGGCAAAGGGATTCGTCCTCTGCACTCCCGATTCGCTTCGCGTCGGAGGATGCATTGTCAGGCCCCGACGAGCTCCGGCGTGGGCGGAAGAAAGGGTGCTGCAGGGCCCAGACGGCCAGGAGGGGAACCAGGGAGGCCAGGGTCAGAATCGCTGCCAGGCGCACCCAGGGCATCCCCATGGACAGGCGCAGCTTGATGAAAAAGAACATGGATTCGAGCGTGACCCAGGTTCCGGCCAGCATGAGCGCCTGACAGACGCGGCGGATGAATTCGCGGCGCGCGAAGAGAAAGGCCAGCGGCACGAGCCACGCCAGGGCTTCAGGCAGGCCGTGCCAACGGTTGGCGTGGGCCGCCGGGATCAGTCCGCCCAGGACCACCGCCAGAATAAGCAACGTCTTTTTGAACATCAACGTCTCCAGAGGGGCCTGCGGCCCACTGATTCATTTTCCTAGATGTTCCATAGACACGGAAGACATCAAGGGGTTTGATTTGCGTCAAAAACGCGCTACCTGTCTGCCCATGACAACCAAACCCAGCGCCACCCAGACCATTTTGGCCAAGGTCCCCCTGTTTTCGAGCCTCAGCTCCGCGCAGCTCTCCACGCTCGAGAACAACTCCGCCGTGATGAAGATGGACAAGGGTCAGGTTGTGTTCTTCGAGGGGGGAGACGCCAACGGGCTCTACGTGCTCCTGGCGGGGCAGGTGAAGATTTACAAGTCCTCGCCCGAAGGCAAGGAGCAGATCCTCCACGTGCTCGGCCCCGGCGAACCCTTCGCCGAAGTGCCCATGTTCCAGGGATCCAAGTTCCCGGCCAACGCCATGGTCATCCAGCCGAGCAGCGTGCTCTACATCGAAAAGACCGTGCTCATGCGCCTCATGGAGCGCGACGCTGGGCTGGCCATGGCCATGCTGGCCGCGCTCTCCCAGCGTCTGCGCCAGATGTCCACCATGATCGGCCAGCTCACCCTGCGTGAGGTCCCGGCCCGCCTGGCCGCCTACCTGCTGCACAAGGCGGACGAAAAGGACTCGGAGACCTTCGTGCTGGACATGAGCAAGGGCCACCTGGCGGGATTTCTCGGGGCCACGCGCGAGGCCCTGTCGCGGGCTCTGGCCAAGCTGGAGGACCAGGGGTTCATCTCCATGGACAACCGCACCATCACCATAGCCGACCGCGACCGCCTCTGGGACCTGGCCGAGGGCGAGATCAAGCTCAAGTAGCTCCGCCGCGAGCGCACGGGCGCGGGGCATCAGGCATCCTGGACTTGGTGCCCGGGCGTCGAAAGGCCGGAACGGGAGCAGTTCATCTCCGCCCTCCCAGCGTTATCTCTCTGGCCCGGTTGTTGCTAAAACCGGGGCACCATGGCCAAACCGTTTCGCTTCAACCTGCAGAAGGTCCTCGACTACCGCGCCCAGCTGGAAGACCAGGCCAAACTGGCCTTGGCCAAGGCCCAGCAGCTCCACCAGGAGCAACTGCGCCTGATCAAGTCCCTGGACGAGACCCTGACGGCGCACCTGGAGAACATGGCCTCCAAGGCCACCTCCAGTTCCGCCGAGATCTGGCTCGGGCGCAACTACGCCAAAAGACTGGCGGCCGATCTCGTCGTCTCCCGGCAGACCGAAGCCCGGCTGGCCCAGGACGTGATTTCACGCAGGCAAGAGCTGGTGACCAAGGCCAAGGATCGCAAGCTTCTGGAAAAACTCAAGGAAACACAGGCAAAACGCCATGAGCAAGAAGAACTCCGCAAGGAACAGGCAGGCTTCGACGAAATGGCAACCATTCGCTACCAGGCTCCGGCTTTCTAAGCTGGTCCTGGCCGTTGCCGTCCTGGCTGGCGCCAAGCTGGCGTTGCTTTTGGCCATGGGCTTCGTCTCCCAGCCTTCCGGTGCGCCCAAGGCCGTGGCCCTCGCGCCCGCCCAGCCCGTCGCCCGTACCGCAGCCCCTGCGCAGGCTTTGCCCGCCGCTCCGGCCAAGGCCGTGGAAGCGGTCCGCGCCGCCATCCTCGAAGATTCCCAGGCCCTGGCCGCCCAGCAGGCCCCGGCTCCGGCGGAGAAGAAACCAGCCCAGTCCCAGCAGCCCGAATCCGTGCTCTCCATACAGCAGCTCAAGGCCCGCGCCGAGGCCCTGGACCGCCAGGAACAGGCCCTCAAGACCCTGGAGGCGGACCTGAACGCCCGGCTGGCCAAGCTCCAGGAGCTGGAGACCACCCTCAAGGGGATGCTCAGCGAAGCCAAGTCCATCAAGGAAGAGAAGATGCGCCACTTGATCGACGTGTACACCAACATGAAGCCCAAGCAGGCCGCCTCAGTGCTGGAGACCCTGGACGAGAACATCGCCGTCAAGATTCTGTCTGGCATGAAGGGCCGCCAGGCGGGCGAGATCCTGACCGGCGTCTCGGCCAAGAAGGCCGCCAAGCTCTCCGAGGAGCTGACCAAGCTCCAGATCGGCCCGGACCTTCCCGAGAAGCCGTAGCCCACCTGAGGAGGGCCGAGAGGCCCCGCGAAGCTCAATGCCGGGTCCAGGGGGAGGCTTCTCCCCCTGGCCGCCGGAGGCATCCCCCTCTTCCGCCCGCTTTCTGCCTCCCTCCCCGGCCGTTTCCGACATCGCCGCCGCTTCGCCTGCTCTTCCCTCCCGGGCCTCCCCGGTGTAGGGCCTTCGCCATGGAAGACACCGTCCGCCTGAAATTCACCCTGGCCTATCAGGGCACGGACTTCGCGGGGTGGCAGATACAGCCCGAGGGGTTCGGCCGCTCCGTGCAGGCATGCCTGGAAGACGCCCTGTCGCGCCTGTCCGGGAGGTTCGTGCGCGCCCATGGGGCCTCGCGCACCGACTCCGGCGTCCACGCCCTCTGCCAGGTGGCCCACGCCGACGTGCCCGCCGCCCGCCTGCACCTGCCCTGGCTGCGCGCCGTCAATGCCCTGCTTCCCAGGGACGTGGCCGTCACGTCCGTCGAAACCGTGGACCGCTCGTTCCATGCCCGCTACGCGGCCACCTCCAAGACCTACACCTACACCCTCTGGCACCAGTCCAACTTCGTGCTACCCCAGCGCCGCCCCTTCGTCTGGGACACGGGCCCCCTGGACCTGGCCGCCATGGAGCTGGCCGCGCGCGAACTCACCGGCGAGCACGACTTCTCCGCCTTCCAGAACGCGGGCACCCCCGTGAAGAAGACCGTGCGCACCGTGGACGCCATCGTGCTCCGCCCCGGGCAGCCGCCCCACGAGAGCGTCTGGGCCGTGACCGGCGAGGGGTTCCTCAAGCAGATGGTGCGCAACATCATGGGCTGCCTGGTGGAGGTGGGCAGGGGTAAAGCAAACGCGGAAACCGTCCGATCCCTATTGGCGACGAAGGACAGGTCCCTTGCACCGGCCACGGCTCCGGCCAGGGGACTCTGCCTCGAACTGATGGAGTTCGGACAGCGTGAGCGACGACCCGGTCAAACCGATCCAGGCAGGGACCATCCAGACCGCCCTTCAGGTGAAGAAGTACTGGGCGGCGCAGGAGGTTTTGGGCCGCGCTGAACAGTCCCTGGACCGCGCCCTGCGCCAGGATTTCTCCCAGCCGGTGCTTCAGGGCCTGGACCGGAAGCTGGGCGCGTTCGAGGATGCCCTAGCCTCCTTCAAATGGCCCGCCGACAAGGCTCCCTGGTTTGGCTCCCGCCTGGTGACCGGCAACCAGGACGCCCAGGGCGCTCTCGACGGCGTGGTGCGCCCCACCAAGGACTCCACGCCGTCCCTCAAGATCGCCTCGGGAGGCTTTAACGCCAACGCCAGGACCGGCGTGGCTCCGGGCTCCTACAGCTTCAACCTCTCTCTTGGCGGCTACACCGCGACCTTGGGCGTGGACGTGGCCTCGGGCGACACCTGGGGGGACGTGCTGGGCCGCGTGCGCGACGCGGTCAACGGCTCGCCCCTGGCCGCGCGCGCCGACGTGGTCTACCAGAACGCCTCCTACCAGCTGGACCCGTCCCTGGCCGGAACGGGCAGCATCCTCGCCTTGTCGGTGAACCCGGCCCGCGAGGCCCAGGACCTCTCCGTGGCCGACGTGTCCGGGTCTCTCCTTTCGCAGCTTGGGCTCAAGGCCGCCGACAATCCCATCGGACCTGCCGAGGACAAACAGTACCAGATTTCAGTCCTGCAAAAGGCCGCGCCCACGGCCTACACCTCCACCCCCGTGGACCCGAACGCCTCCACCACCCTGGCCCTAGGCCGCCACGACATGGCCTACGCCGTGGGCACGGGCGACCAGCCGCAGAGCTACATCTCCAAGGTGTACGACCCCGCCCAGGCCGCCACCCTGGCCGCTGGGACCTACAGCTTCACCTCGCAGTACGACGGCGAGACCCGCAACCATTCCCTGACCATCGGCTCCGGCTGGACCTGGGGCGACGTGCTCAGCGCCGTGAAAGCCGAGGTGAACGGCCAGCCCACCTATGTGAAACCCTCAAGCCCCACCCTGGCGGGGACCACCTCCAGCTATTCCCAGCCGGGCGTCGCGGCCTCGGTGGATTCCTGGCCCATCCCCTCCTCCACCCAGCAGGGCGTGAACACGGACGGGCAGTCGCTCACCGTGGCCGGGGCGGCCGGAAAGGATCTCACCCTGTCGGACGGCTCGGGAGGGCTGCTCTCCACGCTCGGCCTCACGACGAAACTCACAGGCACGCCAGTAAGCTTCAACGTGGAAGCGAACGACACCTGGAAGGACGTCTACAACCACATGGCCTCGGCCTTGAACGGGGCGCAACAGTCTTTCACGGTGGGCTCCGTGAACACGTCCATCCCCTCCACGGTGACGCCCGGCAAGAATCTCTGGCACCAGGGGGTCTCTCTGGCCATCATCCAGCAGAACCAGCGCATCGGGGAGCGGGTGAACCTCCTGGACGGGCGCACTGGGGCGCTGTCCTCCATGGGCATCACGGCCAACCAGCGCCCAGGCCAGGACGGCATGATCAGCGCGGACGGGCGCGAGACGGTCTCGGAAAACAACCTCTACTCCCTGGATCAGGGCCGGGTGCTGGCGGCGGCGCTCAATGACACCGGCCAGGCCGTGCCCCTGTCGGTGACCTCGGCCATGGACGAGGTGGAGAAGGGCTGGAGCCGGGTCACGGACGCCTGGAACGGGCTGGCCAGGTATCTCAAGAACAACTCGGACCTGTTGAACCCCGCCCTGGGCGCGCGCCTGGAGGCCCCCCTGGCCGCCCAGGCGC
This sequence comes from Fundidesulfovibrio terrae, assembly GCF_022808915.1. Classification (NCBI taxonomy): domain Bacteria; kingdom Pseudomonadati; phylum Thermodesulfobacteriota; class Desulfovibrionia; order Desulfovibrionales; family Desulfovibrionaceae; genus Fundidesulfovibrio; species Fundidesulfovibrio terrae. The sequence continues at coordinate 288,102 of NZ_JAKZFS010000001.1, read as the reverse complement.
CCAACCTGCGCTGGATGGGCGTGTCCAGCATGGGCAGAAGCGGCATGCTCTGGACCAACCTGGACACGTTCTGGAAGTCCTTGTCGGCGGACGCGGGAAAGGCCCAGGCCACGCTTGCGGACGCTCCCGCCGGGATGGTCCCGGCCTGGAGCCAGGCCGTGGCCGGGGTGCGCGCGGCGGGCCTGGAAAGCTGGCTCAAGCCCGCCACGGCCTTCGACGAACACCGCCCGACACTCACAAGTGAGTTCGAGCTTGAGCAGAAGCACCGGCTGGTGAAGCTGCTGGGATAGACACGCCCGCGTCCCGGGAGTAGGGTTAGGCAACTCCACACATGACCGGAAACACCATGCAGATCATCACCTCTCCCAAAGAGTTCCAGTCCCTGTGCTGGTCCTGGCGCGCCCAGGGCGTCACCAGCGCATTCGTTCCCACCATGGGCTACCTGCACCAGGGGCACCTGTCCCTGCTGGAATGGGGCCGGAGCAACGCACAGAAGCTCGCAGCCAGCATCTTCGTCAACCCCACCCAGTTCGGCCCGGGCGAGGACCTCTCCCGCTATCCCCGCGATGCCGAGGGCGACGCCGCCAAGGCCCGCGACGCCGGAGTGGACGTGCTCTTCATGCCCGAACCCGCCGCCATGTACCCTTCGGGATTCGCCACTTCGGTGAGCGTATCCGGGCTCACGGGGGGGCTGTGCGGGCGCTCCCGGCCCGGCCACTTCGACGGCGTGGCCGTGGTGGTGACCAAGCTGCTGATGCTTTCCATGCCCACCACCGCCGTGTTCGGCCAGAAGGACTGGCAGCAGCTGGCGGTGATCCGGCGCATGGTGGCGGACCTGGACATCCCCGTGGCCATCGAAGGCCGCCCCATCCTGCGCGAGGACGACGGGCTGGCCCTCAGTTCCCGCAACGTCTACCTCACGCCCGAGGAACGCGCCCAGGCCCCGGAAATCCACAAGGGCCTGCTCCTGGCCCGGGAGATGGCCGCGGACGGCGAGCGCTCGCCCCGTAAAGTCCTGGCGGCGGTGGCCGATCATTACCGGGCCAAGCTGCCCGGCGCGTCCGTGGATTATATAGAATGCGTCCACCCGGAGACCATCCAGCCGGTGGGCGACGTGGCCGGTCCGGCGCTTCTGGCCGTGGCCGTGAAGTTCTCGGGGGCGCGGCTCATCGACAACATGCTTCTGCACTAACCCGGCGAGGACGGTATTTTTCGGGAGAATCGCAATCGTATCGGTTGTGTGGAAAGCCCTTGCGCGGCTTGCCGGTACACATTTGCTCACAGGCTCAAGAAAAATCCGGGACCGCATTTGACAAGGCTTCCCGTCTTGTGACACATGGCCTAGCGGTCTTCACGGCCGCTCATCACGTTATTCCATCGCCAAACCGGCGAATTTTCTCCCCGGGAGGAACCTTCATGGTCGCTGCTTCCAAAGGCAAGTATCTCTTCACCTCCGAATCCGTCACCGAGGGCCATCCCGACAAGGTCGCGGACCAGATTTCCGACGCCGTCCTGGACACCATCTTCCGCCAGGACCCCGAAGCCCGCGTGGCTTGCGAGACCCTCGTGACCACCGGCGTGGCCTTCATCGCCGGCGAGATCACCACCTCGGCCTTCGCCGATTTCGCGGGCATCGTGCGCGAGACCGTGAAGAACGTGGGCTACAACAGCTCCCAGATGGGCTTCGACTGGGAGACCTGCGCGGTCATCTCCTCCATCGACAAGCAGTCCGCCGACATCGCCCAGGGCGTGGACCGCACCAAGCCCGAAGAGCAGGGCGCCGGCGACCAGGGCATGATGTTCGGGTTCGCGGTCAACGAGACCGACACCCTCATGCCCGCCCCCATCTACTACGCCCACAAGCTGTCGCGCCGCTTGGCCTACGTCCGCAAGGAGAACATCCTCGACTTCCTGCGCCCCGACGGCAAGACCCAGGTCTGCGTGGAGTACGAAGACGGCAAGCCCGTGCGCATCGACAACATCGTCGTCTCCACCCAGCACGACGAGCACGTGGCCTACGACGACCTGGTCGACGCCATCAAGCACGAGGTCATCGGCAAGGCCCTGCCCGAGAACCTGGTGGACAAGAACACCAAGATCTACATCAACCCCACCGGCCGGTTCGTCATCGGCGGCCCCCTGGGCGACTGCGGCCTCACCGGACGCAAGATCATCCAGGACACCTACGGCGGCATGGGCCACCACGGCGGCGGCGCCTTCTCCGGCAAGGACCCCTCCAAGGTGGACCGCTCCGCGGCCTACTTCGCCCGCTACGTGGCCAAGAACGTGGTGGCCTCCGGCGCCGCCCACCGCTGCGAAGTGCAGATCGCCTACGCCATCGGCGTGGCCGAGCCTGTCTCCGTGCTGGTGAGTTCCGCCGGGACCAGCAAGTTCTCCGACGCCGAGTTGACCAAGGCCGTGCGCGCCGTGTTCGACATGCGCCCCTACTTCATCACCAAGCGCCTGGACCTCAAGCGCCCCATCTACGGGCTGACCTCCTGCTACGGCCACTTCGGCCGCGAGCTGCCCGAGTTCACCTGGGAGAAGACCGACGCCGTGGCCGACCTCAAGACCGCGCTGAAGATCTAGCTTCCGCCACACAGACGATCAAAGCCGGGAGGACGTGCGTCCTCCCGGCTTTTTTTTGACATCCGTCCCAAAATGGCTACCCTCCGCCCATGTCGCTGCCACGCCCCCAGAAGATCATCCGCGAACGTTTCGACGTCCTGGAAGAGGACAAGTCCCTGACCTTCCGCCACGAAGACTGCGCCCCCATCGGCGGCGCGTCGGGCAACCTCTTCTTTCTCGGCATGGAGGGATCCGGCATCGAGAGTCTTGCCCGCGACGCGGCCGCCCGCCTGGGACTCGCCCCGGCCGAGGCCGCAAGCGCCGGAGAGATCGAGGCCCTGCTCGCACGATCCGGCCAGGCAGTGGCCGTGACCAACTCCGCCCTGGTGGAGGACGCGGCCCTGGTTTCGGCCATGCGCGCCTCCGGCAAGGTGTTCTACCTCATGAGCATGCCCCACGTCCTGGCCGCGCGCCTGGATGACCCCTCCCGCACCGGGGCGCTCGCCGCCGAGCTCTCCAGGCTCGAGCCCCTGTTCATGAACGCCGCGCACTTCATCCTCTCCGTGGACGCCACCCCCGAGGAGATGCTCGACGACGTGGCCGAGAAGGCCCGGCTCTGATGCGCGCGCTGGGGGAGCTCATCATCGGCTTCGCCAGCCGCCGCGACGCGGGCCTAGGGTTCCGCCTGGCCATGCTCTGGCCCAGGTGGCGCGAGGTGCTGGGCGACGTGGCCCCCTACGCCTTCCCCCTGGGGCACCGCCGCTCCATCCTGCTTTTGGGCGTGGAAGACGCCATGGCCATGCAGGAGAGCATCTACGACGGTCCCGACGTGCTGGACAAGGTCAACGCCTTCCTGGGACAACAACTCTTTGACAAGGTCCAATTCGATCTGCTACAGGGCAAAACCCCTCTGAGCGCCATATCAGGCGAGGCTCCGACCTATTGGCGACTGCCGTCGCCAAGGATCGCACGCCTGGGGGGCCTGAACCTGGACCCGAACACCGCCGTGGGGCGCTCGTATGCGGCCTACGTCCGCCAGTTTGGCCCCGGCAGGTGACACTAATTCCCCTATTGGAGGCGGACCATGGCCGAAGAAATCACTATCGAGCTGAAAAAACCCTTGGAAAAGATGACCGCCAAGGAACTGCGCGACCTCATCATCAACCAGCTGCCCATGATTCAGGGCGCTTCCGGCATGGACAAGGACGCACTGGTCGCAGCGATCAAGGAAGTCCTGGGCATCACCGAGGAGAAGGGCGGCGCGAGCCCCTTCAAGGCCCAGATTCTGAGCATGAAGGCCCAGATGAAGGACATGCGCGCCAAGAAGGCCGCCGAAGGCACCTCCCGCAAGGAGAAGGACATCCTTCGCCGCAAGGTGAACCGCCTGAAGAAGCGCTCCCGCAACCTGGCCAAGTCCGCCTAGTTGCAGATCAAGAGATGCTTTAAAGCCCGGCCGGAGCGCTCCGGCCGGGCTTTTCGCGTTTCGAGGGAAGCGCCTGGGCAAATCCCGTCCGTCATTCCTGACGGGAGAAGCCGTATTTCTCCAGGATGGCGTTCACCGTTCCATCCTGCTGGACGGCCTTGAGGCCGCGGTTGAACGCATCCCTTTTTTCCCTGTATCCATCCTTTTTCCTGGAAAACATGGCGTAGAGCGGCTTGTTGTCCAGTTCCGGACTGAGGAACACGACATCGCTCAGCCCGGCTTCCAGGGTAGGCGACGACTTGAGCAGCTGGATCGCCGTGTATTTGTCGATGACGATGAGATCGACTCTTCCCTGTATGAGCTTCTTGAGATTGGTGATGTCGCTCAGCGTCTCTTCCTTGTTCAGGAATGAAGCGCCGTCGAATTCGGGCGTGTTGACGTATCCGGCGACAACCCCGATCCTGTACGGCTTGAGGCTCTCGAGCGTCCCGTCGTAACGGACGCCGCTTCCGGCTTTGGCGCACACCACCAGCGGGCTGGCCGCATACGGCTCCGACAGGGCGTACCTTCTCGCCCTGTCCTCGGAGTGGTAGGCGTTGAAAAGGGCGTCGAAGTCCCCCGCCTCGGTTTCAGCCAGCACGCGTTTCCACGGCATGAAGGTGAACTGCGCCTCGTACCCGGCCCGCTTACACGCCTCGGCGATAATCTCCGTGGTGAACCCGTTTCCCGGGATGGTCTCGGCCGCGTACGGCTCCCAGTTCAGGCTCACGAAGGTCATGACCTTGGGCGCCGCGGCCAGGGACAGCAACTTGGACGCAAGCACTCCCAGGATCACCGCCAGCGCCGCCACGCCCGCCCATCCTTTGCGCATCCGCATGAGCCTCTCCTTGCGGCCGCCCATCCCGAAACGCCTCAACGAGCCGATGCCGCCACTTCCACGGCACATCTTCCGAAGGTTCGGTCACTTCTTCACCAGCAACGCCACGGATTTTCACCTTCCATACCATGTATCCCCATGCGGGTCACGATGCTAGGGCAACAAACCCTCGGCCCCAAGCACCGCCAGCACCACGTCCTTGCGCGCCTTGGCCTGCTCCGCGCCCTTCAGGTCGATGTTGAGTGCGAAGAACCAGACCTCGCCCTTGCGCTCCAGCCAGCCCACCCACCAGCCGATGTCGGGTCCGCCGCTGGTGTGCTTGGGATAGAACCCCGCCCAGCCGGTCTTGGAGCGGATCACCCAGCCGGCCCCCCTGTCCTGGGCCATGATGTCCTTTACGGTGTCCATGGAGCGTTTGAAGAACGGCAGGTGCTCCTCGTAGAGGCGACGCAGGAAGTCGATCTGCTCCACGGCGCTGATGCGCAGGTTCCCCTCCAGCCAGAAGGTGTCGAGGCCGCCCCCGATGTCTGCGTTGCCGTATTTCACGGCGTCCACGTAGCGGGCCATGCGCTCCTGGCCGATGGCGCGGGCGATGCCCTGGTACACGGGGACGCTTGAGACCGCGAAGGCCTCGCGCATGGTGAGGTCGCGGTTCCAGGCGGGTAGGGGGTGCTCTTTGCCGTCCCAGGGGAAGATGGTGTCGGGCCCGGCGGACACGCCGGTCTCCAGGGCGATCAGGCTGTTCAGCACCTTGAACGTGGACGCGGGCAGGTACTGCGTCCTGGCCCTGGCCGGGTTGTAGACCTGCATCCGGCCGGAGCCTTCCTTCATGAGCACCATGGTGCCCTCGACCCCGGCGGCCTGAAAGTGGCGGCCCCAGTCGGCCCGCTCGGTGGTGGAAGGCTGGCGGTTGGCGGTGGCGGCGCAAGCCTGGAGCAGAAGCACGGCGAACAGGATAAGACGCATACGCATGGACGACCTCCAAGAATAAGTCGCTCCCGAAGGAGCGGCCTAGCCGGGGCAACATCGGTGCCACGGGACAAGTCGTCAATCATTTCGAAATGTTGAAGAATACGGGAAGGCTGCCTTGCGTGCCTAACTGTCTCGATATGCTGGCATTGTTGCGCGATATCGACAGAAGGCCATGGACGGAGGCCTCTTCGCTTTTCTACTCTACCGAGAACCTGACCGAATCCGACCGCCCCCGGCTGTCCACCACCATGAGCCGGTGTTCGCCTCTCTCGAGTTCGAGAAACAGTCCCTCTCCCTGTCCCTGCTCCCGGACCAGGATTCCGTCCTGGAACCAGTGCAGCTCGCCGGCGTCGGTCCCGGCCTGGGCGGCCAGCCCCACCCGCTGGAACGCCTCGGGGCTGCCGGGCCGCAGGCGGTAGACGGCCTGGGCCTTGGGCGAGGTGATGCGGGGCCCTTGCCCGGCCAGGGCTTCGGGGCAGTCGGGGCTGGGCTCGGGGATGGCGGGCACGGGCATGCCTCCGGCGCGCCACCAGGTGGTGAGCTCTGCCGGGTACTGGGTGACGACCTCCTGACGCACGTCGCGGCCGTCGAGGCAGCTTCCGGCCACACGCAGCCCTGTGGCCGCGTCCACCAGCACGCGCTGGTGCACCAGGCAGGGCGTGAGCTTGGTGACGCCGGGGATGACGGTCATGGCGACGCGCTCGCGGCAGTCCGGTCCAGGCAGCTGGCGCGACAGGGCGCAGACCTCCACCTCGGCCAGGTTGAGGCCTTCGGGTCGCGGCAGCCCGGACCCGTCCGGCTCCAGGGCGCGGAATATGTCGAAGAAGAGCGGCGCGGCCTGGCGCATGCCGGAGATGCCCTTCACGGGCCGCCCGTCCACGTTGCCCGTCCAGACGCCCACCACGAAGCGCGACGAGAACCCCACGGCGAAGGCGTCCCTGTGGCCGAAGGAGGTGCCGGTCTTCCAGGCCACGGTGGGCAGCCCGGATGCGCGTTCCGCTCCGCCGGGCAGGTCGGGGCGCTCCAGGCGCGAGAGGATGGATGCCGACAGAGAGCAGGCTTCCGGCGAAAGCAGGCGCTTTTCCGGATGCCGGACGCCCGTGAGGAACGAGGCCGGGGCGTGCATGCCCCCGCGCGCCAGCGTGGCGTAGAGGTTGGTCAGGTCGAGGAGGCTCACCTCTCCTCCGCCGAGGATGAGCGCGAGGCCGTAGTGGGCCGTGGGTCTCGAGAGCCCGGCCAGGCCGCCGTCCAGCAGGAGCTTGTGGAAGCGCTCCGGACCGGCCTGGGCCAGCAGGCGCACGGCCGGGGTGTTGTAGGAGTTGATGAGGGCGTCCTGGGCCTCCACGCGACCCCGGTAGTTTCCGTCGTAGTTGCGCGGGTCGTAGTTTCCGGCGGTGATGGGGATGTCCAGGAGCAGGCTCTGGGGGGAGATATCGCCATCCTGGAAGGCCAGGGCGTAGAGGAACGGCTTGAGGGCCGAGCCCGGCGAGCGCTGGGCCGTGGCCGCGTTGACCTTGCCCCGGCGGGATTCGTCCAGGAAGTCGTCCGAACCCACCAGGGCCAGAACGTCGCGGGTTTTCACGTCCAGCACCACCACGGCGGCGTTGCCCACGCCCTGGGCGCGCAACTCGACCAGGCGCGAGCGGGCGGCCTGGCGGGAAATCTCCTGGATGCGGCTGTCCAGGGTGGTGCGGATGGCGGACGCCCCTGCCGGGGTCTGGAGCGCGGGCAGAGTATCCGAGCCGCCGTGCGTCCGGGCAGGAGGCGCGGCCCCGGCGCGGGCCTGGGCCACGGCCATCTGGGCCAGGTGCGGCGCGATGAGCGGCGGACGCTTGAGCGCCCCGGGCAGGGGCTGCGCAGCCGCCTCGGCGGCCCGTTCGGGGGCGGCCGCGCCGGTGGCGGCCATGGCGGCCAGCACGAGGGTCCTGGCCTTGCGGGCCTCGTGTGGGTGCCGCACCGGCTGGAAGCGGTTGGGCGAACGCGGGATGGCCGCCAGAAGCGCCGCCTCGGAGAGCGAAAGCTTGTCGGGCGACTTGCCGAAATAGAACCAGCTGGCGGCGCCCAGGCCCGTGATGTTGCCGCCGAAGGGGGCCAGGTTGGCATAGCAGCGCAGGATTTCGGGCTTGGAGAAGTGCAGCTCCAGTTGGAACGCCCGGAAGCACTCGATGATTTTCGCTGCGTAGGTGCGCGGCTTGGGTTCGGCCAGGCGAGCCACCTGCATGGTGATGGTGGACCCGCCCCGCACCACGCGCCCGGCCAGGACGTTGGCGGCCAGGGCCTTGGCCAGGGCCGCCGGGTCCACGCCGGGGTGGCGGAAGAACCGGCGGTCCTCGGCGCAGAGCAGCGCGTCCAGGTACACGGCAGGGATGTCGTCAAGAGCCACGGGGAAGCGCCAGGACTGGTCCCGGGCCAGGAAGAAGCGGATGGGCTCGCCGCGCGAGCCCGTAACCACGGTGGAAGCCGGAGGAGCCAGGCGCTCCACGGGAAAGGGGAAGAGCCAGTCCAGGGCGAGGAACACGAAAGAGAGCGAGCACGCGGCCGCAAGCGCCCACGCGAGGGCGCGATACAACCGCTTCACGGGGCGGGACCCGGTGTCCCGCCCCGCTTCGCTTCTTCTAAAGAGGCGTCCACGAAATCCGGTCATATGTCTTCATGGTGCAACACGCTCAAGCTATTAACTCTACTTTTGAAAAACATATTCCTGTTTTCCAAAATCGCGCCTCTAGTCACCGCCTCCCTCCACTTTGAGGGTCCCGAGCCCGGCCGTGGCGAAGATCTCGGGATAGTACATGGCCTCGGCCCGCACCGGCGGCAGGGTGTAGTCGCCGGGGATCACCGCCCGGCACAGGGTGTATATCTCCACGGGCTTGTCCCCCGGGAGGTCCAGGAACACGTTGACCCGGTCGGCCCGGAAGTCGGCGTAGGCCGTGGGCGCGGGTTCCTCGGCCATCCAGGGCAGGCGGTCGGTGCTGGCGAGCCTGGGGTTCTCCACCTCCAGCCCCGAGGGCAGGAGCTGCGACACCACCACGTGGGCCAAGGCCCCGGACAGGGACTTGACCGAGGTCTTGACCACGACCACTGCGCCCTGGGCCAGCCTGGACGCGTCCAGGGGCTTGCCGTCGCGCCCCAGGAACTCCCGCGACACCGCAAGCCCGGCCGAGGCCGCTTTGTAGGAGGCCAGCTCCGGAATGCCCCGGGTGTCCAGGGTGTAGAAGAGCGCGCCGGGCTGGCATTCGGGGCCGAGCGCCAGGGTCAGCGCACCCTGCTCCCCGATGTTTTTCAAGACGAACGTCTTCGAGGTGTCGAAGCGGGCCAGCTGGGTCTGCCCGGCCATGAGCTGCCCGCCGCAGGGCGGCGCGGCCTGCTGCCTTGCGAAGAGCTTGCCCAGGGCCATGAAGGCCATGCCCGACTCCTGGGTGGAGCAGGCCTTGGCCGAATCAAGCATCCTCGTGAGCTCGCGGGCGGCCTTGGCGGTTTCCTGCCCGGCGGGATCGGCGTCGGCCAGGGCGGACAGCATGAGAGCCCGGGCGCGTAGCGGCGAATCGAAGATGTCGTCGGCGCGCGGCGCGGCAACCGGCTCGCCAAGCCCGGCCAGCAGCTTCTCCCCGCCCTTGGCGTTCCCGGCCGCCGTGTAGGCGGCGGCCAACAATGCCTTGGCGTCGGCCGTGAGCTTGGCCGCGAGCTTGTCGCGCATGTGGTCCATCATGCCCCGGTCGGCCTTGCCCGCCCGGGCCAGCACGTAGAGCCCGTAGGCCTGGGTCTTGAGCCCGCCGCCGTGGTGCTCGTTCTTCACCGCGTCGGCAATGAAGGCCAGGGAGCTCTCCAGGGCGCGGGCCTGCACCTGGTAGCCGCCCTTGGACGCCTCCAGCAGGAAGTGCGTTCCGTAGACCGTGGCCCACTCCTGCTCCCGGTCGCTGCCCGGCCACATGCCGAACCCGCCCGAGGGCAGCTGCATGGAGAGCACCCGGGTCACGCCCTGCTGGGCCATAGCCTCGGGCGAGGACTTGGCCAGGGCCTCGGGTTCAAGCTCCCGGGCCAGATTGGCCAGGTAGAGAAGCGGGAAGGCCTTGGACACGGTCTGCTCCATGCAGCCGTAGGGGTAGCCCAGAAGCGCGTCCAGCTTGCCCGCGTAGCGCACCGCCGGGAAACGCCCGGCCCGCAGCGAGCGCGCCACCGTTCCGGACAGAAGCCCCTGGGCGTCGGCTGCCGGGAACTCCACTGTCTGGCCCTGGTTGGTCCCGTCCTGAATGCGGCTCTCGGCGGGCAATGGCGAGCGCACGAAGAACTCCGTTCGCGCGCTCATGGATTCGTTATTGCCGGACGCCTTCACGGCAAGCGCCGCCGTGCCCTCCGAGCCGGACGTCTTCACCCCCAGGAACACCGTGCGCTCCTTGCCCGCCGGGATGTCCACGGCGGCCGGGGCCTTGGCCACGCTCACGGCCCCCGAAGCCTCGAAGGCCAGGGCGAAGGAGCCGTCCGCGCCCGTGTCGTTGCGCAGGGTCACGGGCAGGCGCAGGGTTTCGCCTGTCTGGGCGAAGCGCGGGAAGGTGGGCAGGAGCACCAGCGGGCTCCTCACCCGCGTGATGTGCTGGGCCGAGCCGAAGCGGTTTCCGGAGACGGCCACGGCCATGATGCGCAGCGCCCCCTGGAATCCGGGCACGTCGATGGTCCACTGCACGCGGCCTTGCGCGTCGGCCTTGAGCGGCCCGGACCAGAAGGCCACGGACTTGTCGCCCTGGGGCGATTCGGTGCGCAGGTAGCGGCTCCAGTCGTCGCCGCCGGCCGGGGCCTTGGCTCCGGCGGCCTTCACCTCGGGCAGGAGCATGGCCCAGGTGTCGAAGGAGGCCACCCCCAGGCCGCGCTTGGCGTAGAACGCCCCCCACGGGTCCGGGGTCTTCTGGGCGATGAGCTGCAGGATGCCCTCGTCCACGGCGGCCAGGGTCACGATGGAGCCCGGGTCGGCCTTGGCGGTGATGGTCAGGGGCGTCTGGGGGCGGATCTGCTCGGGGGCCAGCACGGACACCTTCTGGCGTCCGGCCTCGCGGGCCACGCCCAGGCTGATGGTTCCGAAGGCACGTCCGGTCTCGCCCGGGCGCACGTCCGCGCCCTTTCGCACGAGCACCCCGGTGACGTACACGTTGGGGCTGTAGCCCGGCTTGATGGGAACGCTCACCTCGCCGGTGTTGGCGGGCATGTCCACGATCATGGTGTCCATGACCCCGAGCGACTCCACCGTCAGCAGGAGCTTGCCCGCGAAGGGAGCGCGCACCTGGAGCCTGGCCGTCTCGCCGGGCAGGTAATCCTGCTTGGCCGAGGCGAACTCGAGCTTGGCCGGGTTCTCCATGGCCCAGGGGTTGTAGCCCTGGCCCTCGGCCCAGAAGCTGAGCTGGGCCGCCGCGCCCGTGGACGGCTCCTTCACCACCAGGCGGTAGCTGCCGTACTTGGGCGGGGTGAAGCTCACCTGCCCCCTGGAGCCGGGGTCGGCGATCTCGCGGCGCTCCACCAGCCTGGAATCGCGCTTGGTCTCGTACTTGAAGCCCGTGCCCTCCCCGGTGCGCTTGAGCACGGTTTGCCAGCGGTCCTGGTAGAGTTCCGCCACCAGGGACTCGGCCTTGGCCTCCTGGCCCAGGCCGTCCACCACCACGTACTCGAACGCGTGGGGCTCGCCGGGCTTCAGGCCCGAGTCGTTAAGCTTCAGGATGCCCGGATAGCGCGGATAGGCGTCCACCAGCATCTTGACGCGGGCGGCCACGCCGCGCCCGCCCGCCTCGCTCACCCGCCCGGACACCACGGCCACCAGGGCGGCCGGGGGCTTGAGCCCTTCGGGCACGGCGGCCTTGAAGACCATGCGCCCCTCGTCGTCAAGCTGTCCGGTCTCGTGGAAGAGGTCCACCGGATCGAAAGTCCGGTCCGGATCGCCGAAGGTGTAGGTTTCGAATCCCTTGGGGGCGAAGGGAGCGGGGGTCAGCGTCACCTGGGTCTCCACTGCCAGCCCGGCCGCCGGAGCGCCGAAGAGGTAGCGTCCCACCACTGCGTAGGAGAGGTCCTTGCCCGGAGAGGCCCTCTCGGTCTCGGGCTTGACCTCGGTCGCGATGCGGTCGGGTTTGAAGTCCTCCACCTGGAAGCGGTACTGCCCGATGGGCTCGTCGCCCACCAAGGCCTCCAGCAGATAGGGGCCGGTGGGGGAGTGGGCGGGCATGGTCCGGGTGAAGGCGGCCAGGCCCTGGGCGTCGGTCTTCACCGTGTCCACGGCAAGCTCCCTGCCCTGCGGGTCGGACCAGCGCAGCTTGAGCGGCACGGGCTGGGGTGTGCCGAGCTTGGGATCGCGCACGGCCACCATGCCCGAGGCAGTCTCGCCGGGGCGATAGATATCGCGCTCGCCCCAGAGGAACGCCTGATAGCCCGCCTGGGCCACCTCCACGCCGGACACGTCCAGGCCGGTCATGTCCGTGCCCATGCGCGCAAGCTGCAGGAAGGAGTAGTCCGCGTCCTTCTCCGCCGTGATCATGAAGAGTTCCTTGTCCTCGGGCAGCTTGGAGAGCCCCGTGACCCGCCACAACCCCTTGGCGTCGGTGACGCCCTGGTAGAGCACCTGGTTCTTGGTGGAGACGATCTTCACCCGTGCCCCGGCCACCGGGGCGGCGTCCTTGTAGGAGGCCACCCAGACCAGCATGTCGTCCCGCCCGCGCTTGGCCGCGATGCCGAGATCCGTCACCAGCATCCACTTCTGCCCGCTGTTGCCGTTTCTGCCCTCGGCCGAGACCATCACCCGGTAGAGCCCGGGCTCGTGATCCCGCACGTGCTCCTCCAGGTTGAAGGGCGTCTGGCGCGTCTGGTTGCGCGGGGACTTGAGGGCCATGTCGAAGCTGTCCACGGTGTCGCCCAGGTAGGGCAGGACTTCATCCATGTACTCCTGGTCGTTGTAGAAGGAGTAGTCGTAGTAGTTGAGGGCGAAGAAGACGTTGTTGCGGTAGACCCGGTCGATGCGCACCTGTGCGGAATTCACGTTCACCGACTCGATGGCCAGGTTGCGCGCGCCGCTTCTGGGCAGGAACATGCCCTGGTGGGCGAACTTGGCCGAGGGCTCGAGGTCGGGCACCCGGAGGGTGAACTTGGCGTCCTTGTCCAGGGTCGCGCCGGAAAGCGACGTGAGCCCCTTGGGAAGCGTGAGGGAGTAGCTGGCGCCGGGCTTGAACGCTCCCGACACCAGAAGGCCCGAGCCCGGCTCCGCCGTCACCAGGAGGTTCTCCACGGGAGGCTCCACACGGGCAACACGCTTGAATTCCTCGGGATCTGTCCTGGCGGAAAAGGTGAAGAGGAAGCCGGCCGTTTCCAGGTCGCGGTCGCGGTCACGCTTCTTGGAGAGGCGGACGTCCAGCACGGCGGAATGGACCACGGACGCGGTCAGGACCAGGGGCTGATCCAGCCTGGTGCCGTCCACGGCGGCCACCTTGTCCTTGTCGCCCAGGAGCGTGAACGTCCGGGCCTTGGTGTCGGCCTGGACCGGAGCGCTGACGAGGCGCAGGGTGCTCGAACCCTCTTCCGGGTCCTGGCCGGAGGAAAGCGCCACGGGCGCGGCCTCGCCGAGCTTGGGATCAACGAGCCTGAAACCCGCCAGCGCGTCCTGGGGGCGCATGGTCCGGTTGAGGCGCAGCTCCCAGACCACGGTGTACCAGCCGGGCTTGCCGGGCACGGGGTCGAGTTCGGAACTCCAGTCGAACAGGCGAAGCGCCGAGCCCTTGATGTCGAACACGGTGCGGCCGGCCAAGGTCTCACCGGACGGAAGGAAACGCTCGGGGCGCGCGGTGAACGTGTAGGTGAGGGCCGGATCGAAGGCGTTCTTGGCCGAGGTCTTGAAGCGCAGCACATAGGGGCCCATCCAGTTCCACTGGCCGGGCACGGGCGGGTCGGTGTCGAAGGGCGGGCTTACCAGGTCGCCCGAGGATTCCTCCTCGCCGATGGGCCTGTTGAAGGCGATGAATATTTCGTCCCGGCGCTGCTGGAATGACACGGCCTCCACGGCGACGGGCTTTCCGGACGCAGCCTTGGCCGGGACGGCCACGGGCGCGGCCGGACCTGACGGCGTGGATGGCGCGACGGGCGCTTCGACGGACTTGCCCGGGGCGGGGGCCTGGCCCTCATGGGGATGCTCCCGCCAGAGCAGATAGGCCTGGATGCCGACGATGATGAGCAGGATGACGATGATGAGCGACTTGACCGAGGAGGGGTGGCCGTTCTGGCTCATGGGCGACTCCGGAAAATGTGAGGATATGCTCCCGGATAGCACGACCGGGCGCGTTGGCAAAGGGTTCTTGCGCTTCGCCGCCCTCCCCCCGCTTGACGCCCCCCCGGCTTTCGCCCATAACCGCTACCGCCATGAACGATACCCGCATGACCCTCTCCGTGGTGATCCCGGTCTACAACGAGAAAGCCACCATCCTCGAAATTCTCGATGTGGTTCTGGCGCGCCCCGAGGTGGACGAGGTGGTGCTGGTGGACGACTTCTCCACCGACGGCACCCGCGACATCCTGCGCTCGATCGAGGGCCGGGAACGCGTCACCGTGCTCTTCCACCCCCGCAACCGGGGCAAGGGCGCGGCCCTGCGCACCGGGTTCACGGCGGCCTCCAAGGACATCGTCCTCATCCAGGACGCCGACCTGGAATACGACCCCGCCGACTTTCCGGCGCTTCTGGCCCCCATCTACGCCGGCCGGGCCGACGCCGTGTTCGGGTCGCGCTTTTTGGGCGGCACGCACCGGGTGCTCTACTTCTGGCACTACCTGGCCAACCGCTTCCTGACCCTTCTGTCCAACATGTTCACCGGATTGAACCTCACGGACATGGAGGTCTGCTACAAGGCCTTCCGGCGCGAGCTGCTCCAGGGCATGGAGCTGGTCTGCGACCGCTTCGGCATCGAGCCGGAACTCACCGCCAAGGTGGCCAGGCACCGGTCCCGCGTCTACGAGGTGCCGGTGTCCTACTACGGCCGCACTTACGGCGAAGGCAAAAAGATCGGCTGGCGCGACGGCCTGGCCGCCATATACTGGATCGTGCGTTTCGGCGTCTGCCGCTGACCCCCGCAGCCCCTTGATCGACGACACCTCCCTCGAATCCTACAGCTTCGAGCTGCCCGAAGACCTCATCGCCCAGGCCCCGGCGGCGCGACGCGACGCCTCGCGGCTTCTCGTGGTGGATAGGCACCGCGGCGTGGCCCGCGAGGCCCGCTTCATCGAGCTTACGGACCTTCTGCCCGCCGGGGCGCTTCTGGTGGCCAACAACTCCAAGGTGCTACCCGCCAGGCTTCTGACCACCAAGCCCACCGGCGGGGCCGTGGAATTTCTCATGCTCACCCCCATGCCGCTGGTGGAGCCCAGGCCGGGGCTGGAGGGCGGCTGGTCCACGGCCGAGGCCGAAGGCCTCTTGCGCGCATCCAAGAAGCCCAAGCCGGGCGCGGTGATCGATTTCGCCGAGGACCTCTCGCTCACGGTGATCGAACGCGGCGAGTTCGGACGCAGCCGGGTGGTCCTCAACTGGCGCGGTGACCTCAAATCCATCTTCGAGCGCATTGGGCACATGCCCCTGCCCCCCTACATCCACCGCCCGGACTCCGCCGAGGACCGCTCCCGCTACCAGACCCTGCACGCCCGCGACGACAAGCAGGGCTCGGTGGCCGCGCCCACGGCCGGGCTGCACTTCACTCCGGAGCTCCGCGCGGGCCTGGCCGCGAGCGGTTTCGCATGGGCCGAGGTGAGCCTGCACGTGGGCTACGGCACCTTCAGCCCGGTGCGCGCCGCCGACATCCGCGACCACCGCATGCACGCCGAGTTCGTGGAGGTTCCGCAAGAGACGGCCGACGCCGTGGCCCAGGCCAAGGCCGAGGGCCGCCCGGTGTTCGCCGTGGGCACCACCTCTGCCCGCGCCCTGGAGGGAGCCTTCGCCGCCACCGGCTCCTTCGCGCCGTTCACCGGTTGGACGGACATCTTCATCCGCCCAGGACATACGTTCGCCGTCGTGGACGGGATGCTCACCAATTTTCATTTGCCCGGCTCGTCCCTAGTGATTATGGTTGCCGCCCTGGCCGGGAAGGGCGTCATATTGAACGCTTACGCGCATGCCATCCGCGAGCGCTTCCGGTTTTTCTCGTATGGCGACGCCATGCTCATCCGCTGACCAGGCAGGGTTTGCATTCAAGGAGACCATCCTATGTCGCGAATTGTCATCGACGAGGGGCGCTGCAAGGGCTGCCTGCTCTGCACCACCGTCTGCCCCGAAAACATCATCCGCCAGTCCCGGACCATGAACGCCCAGGGCTACAAGATCGTGGAGTGCGACCCGGAACTGGCGAACGCCTGCACCGGCTGCACCGCCTGCGCCCAGATGTGCCCGGACCTGGCCATCGTGGTCTGGCGCACCCGCAAGGGAAAGAAGGAGGCCGCGTGATGGAAGGCGGACGCATCTTCGTGAAGGGGAGCGAGGCCGTGGCCATGGGAGCCCTGGACGCCGGGCTCAAGGGCTACTTCGGCTACCCCATCACCCCCCAGAACGAAATTCCCGAATATATGAGCAAACACCTGCCCGAGGCCGGGGGCGCGTTCGTCCAGGCCGAGAGCGAGGTGGCCTCCATCAACATGGTGCTGGGCGCTGCCGCGGCCGGAAAGCGGGCCATGACGAGCTCGTCGGGCCCGGGCATCTCGCTCATGCAGGAGTGCATCTCCAACATGGCCGGCGGCGAAGTGCCCTGCGTCATCGTGAACATGATGCGCGGCGGCCCGGGCGTGGGCGACATCAACACCGCCCAGGGCGACTATTTCCAGTCCACGCGCGGCGGCGGACACGGCGACTACCGCACCCCCTGCCTGGCCCCGGCCACCTGCCAGGAAGCCTACGACATGACCCGCGAGGCCTTCGACTGGGCCTTCAAGTACCGCACCCCGGTGCTGGTGGTGGGCGACGCGATCCTCGGCCAGATGAAGGAACCCCTCATCCGCCGCGCCCCGCGCCCCGACGACCCGGACGAAGCCTCCGGCTGGAGGCTGGGACAGACCAGCGGACCGAACCGGCGCATCCTGCGCTCTCTGCACCTGGCCGAAGGCAAGCTCGCCGAAGTGAACCTGCGCCTGCAGGAGAAATACCGGGACATGCGCGCCCAGGCCCGGGCCGAAGAGTTCCTGGTTGACGACGCCGAGCTTGTGGTGGTGGCCTTCGGCTCCACCGGGCGCATCGTGAAGTCCGCCGTGCGCAAGCTGCGCGCCAAGGGGCTCAAGGTGGGGCTTTTGCGGCCCATCACCCTGTTCCCCTTCCCGGAGCAGGTGCTGCGCGACCTGGCCTATTCGGGCAAGCGCTTCCTGACCATTGAGCACAACATGGGCCAGATGGTGGAGGACGTGCGCCTGGCCGTGCGCGGCCTTTCCGATTCAGACTTCTTCGGGGCCCTGCCCGGCAACCTGCCCACCCCCGACGAATTCCAGGCCGCCATCGAGCGCGCCTGCGCGGGAGCTTCCTTATGAGTGAGACCGTCGCCTTTGAGCGCACCCCCTCCGTGGCCGACGTGGCCACCCACTACTGCCCCGGCTGCCAGCACGGCGTGGCCCACCGCATCGTGGCCGAGTATCTCGACGGGCAGGGACTGGCCGGGAACACCCTGATGGTTACCTCCATCGGCTGCTCGGTGCTCCTGTACAACTACCTGCTCTTCGACGCCGTGGAGGCCCCCCACGGGCGCGCCCCGGCCACGGCCACGGGGCTCAAGCGCACCAACCCGGACAAGGTGGTCTTCACCTACCAGGGCGACGGCGACTTGGCCTCCATCGGCATGGCCGAGATCATGCACGCGGCCAACCGGGGCGAGCGCATCACCGTGGTGTTCGTCAACAACACCGTCTACGGCATGACCGGCGGCCAGATGGCCCCCACCACCCTGGTGGGCCAGAAGACCACCACCTGCCCTGACGGGCGCTGCGCTTCCCGCGAGGGCCAGCCCTTCCATATGGCCGAGATCATGGCCGGGCTGCCCGGCGTGGCCTACTCCGCCCGGGTGGCGCTCAACTCGCTGAAAAACATCGTCCAGGCCAAGAAGGCCGTGCGCCACGCCTTCGAGGCCCAGCTCGAGGACCGGGGCATGGGCTTCGTGGAGCTTCTGGCCACCTGCCCCACCAACTGGAAGATGACTCCCGTCCAGGCCAACGAGCGCGTCGAAAACGAGCTCATCCCCTGCTTCCCCCTGGGCGTGTTCAAGGACCTCAAAACCTCCGGAGCCTGCTGATGTACGCCGACGTGATCATCGCCGGATTCGGCGGCCAGGGCGTGGTCCTGGCCGGGACGCTCCTGGCCCAGGCGGCCATGGAACACGGCCTGAACGTCACCTTCATGCCCGTGTACGGCCCCGAGATGCGCGGCGGCACGGCCAACTGCACCGTGGTCATCTCCGACGAGGAGATCGGCTCGCCCATCATCTTAAGCCCCGTGGGCCTCATCGCCCTGAACCGGCCGTCGCTGGAGAAGTTCCTGCCCCGCGTGCAGGACGGCGGCGCGGTGGTGGTCAACTCGAGCCTGTGCGGCGACGCCCAGGCCCAGGGCGGGCGGGTGAAAGCCTTCCCCGTGGCCTGCAACGAGATCGCCGAAAAGGTGGGCAACGCCCGCATGGTGAACATGGTGGCCCTGGGGGCCTACGCCAAGGCCTCGGGCGCGCTGCCCCTCAAGTGCCTGCAGGAGGCGCTGTCCCACGTCATCCCGGGCCACTACGCCCACATGATACCCAAGAACGCCGAGGCCCTGCAGGCGGGCTACGACGCAGTCTGAGCAACCGGGGGCCGCGAGGCCCCCTTTTTCTTTCCGGCCCGCGAGCCAGCGGGCGCGCGGGAGTTTTCCATGACCATACCCACCATTTCCCCTTCCACGAGTTCTTCCCCGGTGGACGCCCCCATGGTTCCCGAGCGCGTCTTCGGCATCATCGGCCACCCCCTGGGGCACACCCTGTCGCCGCTTCTGCACAACTGGGGGTTTTCTCGCCTCGGCGTCAGGGCGGCCTACGTGGCCTTCCCCACGCCGCCCGAACGCCTGGAAGCGTTCATCCAGGCGGTGCGGACCCTGCCGGTGTCCGGGCTCTCCGTGACCATTCCCCACAAGGAAGCGGTGATTCCCCTGCTGGACGCCATCTCGCCCCTGTGCTCCTGCACGGGCGCGGTGAACACCCTGGTATGGGAGGACGGCAAGCTCACCGGCCACAACACGGACGTGCCGGGGTTTCTCTCGCCTCTTCTTGAGCGCGAGCACATTCCTTCCTCGGCCCTGGTGCTGGGCGCGGGCGGAGCGGCCAAGGCGGTGATGGCGGGGCTGAGCGAGATCGGCGTGGGCAACGTCACCGTGGCCAACCGGGACTTCGAGCGGGCCAAGGCCCTGGCCGGACAATTCAAGGCCACGGCCGTGACCTGGGAGCGGCGCGACCATGTGGACGCGCACCTGGTGGTGAACACCACGCCCATGGGCATGTCCGGCAAGGCCGTGGACCAGTCGCCCCTGCCCGCCGGATACTGGACGCCGGGACGCCTGGCCTACGATCTGGTCTACAACCCGCGCGAAACGGTGTTCCTGCGGGACGCCCGGCTGGCCGGGTCCGCCGTCATCGACGGGCTCTCCATGTTCGCGGCCCAGGGCGCGGCCCAGTTCAAGCTCTGGACCGGGCTCGAACTGCCCATGGACGAGGCCAAGGAGCTTCTGGCGCGGGCGCTGGGGACGTAGAGACGCGCGCCGCTCAATACGGTGTCACTGCCGCGACGAGCGCCCGGTCGAGCTTGGCGCGGATCACGGCGGACGTGGAGGCGGGGTCGACCGGAACGGACGCGCCGTACCCGCCGGGGGTGGCGGACGCTCCGCCCGCTCCGGCCGGGTCCGTGCAGCCGAGCCAGACCTGGCCGTCCTGCTCCCAGGCCCTGGCCGTGATGCGCACGGTCCTGCCCGGGGCCGCCGGAAAATCGAACACCATCCTCTCCGCGACTTGATGCCCTGGCCCGGACGCCTTGGCCTCCTGGCCCGGCTTCTCCATACCGGCCTTTTCCGCCCCCGGCTTCGCGCTCGCCTTGGATGTCGACGCCTCGCCCGCCTCCTTGGCCCCGAATTCGCGCATGGCGGCCTGGAAGCGCGCGAGCGTCTGCTTCACCGGATAGGGACTTTGCTGCATGCGCATGCCGAGCATGAGCGGCGGCCCGAGCCTGGGGTCGTAGGCCCCGGCGATGCGCCGGGCCAGCTGCGACAGGTCCACCCCCTCCTTGTTGGCCAGCAGGGTGACGCAGACCAGCTCCGAGGGGTCGGTGAAGCGGCTCAGGTATGTCGACTGGCCGTCTGCGTCCCCGGTGACGTACATGAGCCCCGCGCGCCCGGGAAAACGCCACGCGCCCATCACCGGCTCCCTGCGTCCGCCCGCCAGCACGGCCGGGCTGTACAGGAGCGCCCGCATGGCCGGGTCCTTCACCAGTATCCCTCCGGCCAGGCCCACGTCCCACAGGCTCACGTCCATGGCCGAGGCCCAGATGCCCCCGGACCCGAGCCGCGCCCTGGGGTGGGGCGGTGTGGCCTGCGCAAGCCCCCTGAACGTGGCGCGGTACCCCGCTGCCCTCTCCACCGGGTTTATAAGGCCGGGATTGCTGAGAAACTCCTTGTGCCGGTTGCCGTTCTGCTCCACCGCCTCACCGCGCCCCTTCTCCGTCTCGCCAGCGAAGAAGGTCTGGCGAAGCCCCAGGCGCTCGAACTGGTTGACCCGCACGAAATCCTCGAAGCGCTCCTTGCCGGCCGCCTCCACCGCCAGGGCCAGGAGGAAATAATCCGTGGCGCTGCCGGACACGGCCGAGCCCGGGGCAAAGGCCAGGGGCTTGCCCCCGACTGCGGAAACGACGGCGGCGAGGTCCAGGGGGCGCGCCGGATCGGCGCAGGCATCGCGCGCATAGTCCGGGATGCCCGACGCGTGCGACAGGAGCATGCGGATGGTCACGGGACGCCAGGATTCCGGCAGGTTGTCCAGATGCCTGCCCACGGGGTCGTCGAGGCCCAGCCTATCCGTCTCCACCAGCTGCATGACGGCAACGGCGGTGAAGGCCTCGCCCATGCGCCCGAGATCAAAGGCCGTGTTGGAGCCAACCAGCAGCTTCTTTCCGATGTCGGCCAGGCCGTACCCGGTGACGCGCGGGATGTAGGGGGCCTGGACGATGGCCAGGGCCATGCCCGGCACGCCGTTCTCGGCCATGAACGAGGCTGCCATGGCGTCCACGGACTGGCCACCGTACTCCATGCGGGGATTGCCGCGCTGGGCCCAGGCCGGGCACGCGGCCAGAACCAGCGCCGATATGAGAAGCGACGAAACGATTCTTGCGGTTTTCATGGCTCCTCCCGGGAAAGAGCGTCTTCAGACCGGACCGGGCTGGGCCAAACCGGGCCGGTCCAAGGTATCCAACCAATCTGGATACTCCTTTGCGGGAACCGGTCAACCCACGCCGCCGGGAGGAATTCCCGTATCCGCGGATGCTCTTGTCCCTGGCCCGCCCGCAGGCGCAAAAAGCCCCGGACGTTTCCGCCCGGGGCTTTCTCCTCTCCAGCATCGTCCTTAAAAATCACGTCCCGGAACGCTTGATGACCTTGTACTTGGGGTTGGGGTTCAGCTCGGTCTTCTCCACGGGCCTGTCGGCCTGGGCCTCCTGCACCGGCTGAGACTTGGCCGAGGCCACGGCCTGGGCCGGGGCCGGGGCCGGAGCCTGCGCCTTGGCCGGGATCAAGAGCGGCGTGCCCGGGATGAGCGCTTCCTTGGGGTTGGCCTTGTTGAAGCTGGCCAGTTCCTGCACGGCGATTCCGGTCTTTCCGGCCACGGACTCCAGGGTGTCGCCCTTGCGCACGATGTACAGGGCGGGCTGGCCCGAGGCGGCCGGCACAGCCGCAAGCGCCGCACCGGAGGACTGGGACGGCTGCGCGCCCTGGGCGTGGGCCATGGCGACGCCCGTCGAAGCGGGCGCGGCCTTGCCGGGCTTCGCCACCGGATCGTAACCGCCGCCGTTGTCCAGGGAACAGGCGGCCAGCGGGATCAACACGGCCTTGCCGGGCATGGGTGCGCTTACGCCCTTGTTGGCGTCGCACAGAACGTTGGCCGGGATGCCGGTCTCGCGAGAGAGCGTCCACCAGGTCTCGCCGCCGCGCGCCAGGCGCACCGCGCCGCTTTTGCCGTGAGAAGGATTCTCGACGTAGGCCAGGGCGGGCTGGGCCAGGCGCTTGGGCACCCAGGCGGTGGTGGTGCGGTCCGGCGGGCTCACCTGGCGGCGGTAGGCCGGGTTCAGGGCGTGGAACTGCTCCCAGGAGAATCCCAGGTGCGAGGCCAGCCCGGCCAGATCGGTTCCGGCGGGGATGCGCACTTCCTGCAGGTCCTTGGAGGCCCGCATGTCCGGCGCGTTGAAGCCCAGGTGCTTGGCGTTCTGGGTGATCTTGAGCATGGCCAGGAACTTGGGCACGTAGTGCTTGGTCTCCTCCTTGAGGGGAGCCGAGGAGTGGGCCAGGGTCTTGAATGATTGCTTGCCGGTTGCGGTCATGGCCCGGGAGATGGTCCCCTCGCCCGCGTTGTAGGCGGCCAGGGCCAGCTGCCAGTCGCCGAACTGGTCGTGCAGGGCCTTCAGGTACCGGGCGGCGGCCACGGTGGCCAGATAGGGATCGCGGCGCTCGTCCAGCCACCAATCCACGGTGAGGCCGAAACGCCGGGCCGTGGCGGGCATGAACTGCCACATGCCCACGGCGCCGGACCCGGACTGGGCCAGCACGTTGTAGCCGGACTCGATGTAGGGCAGGGCCAGGAGATCCTGGGGCAGGCGCTGGCTGGCCAGCACGGCGCGCACGTACTCCAGGTGCGGCTCGCTTCTGAGCATCCAGCGCTGCACGGTGTCGCGCTTCTCCCGGGTGAAGTACTGCAGGAACTGCTTGACCTCTTCGGACTCCTCGGCGCTCAGGCGGAAGGTGATCCCGGCCTTGGAGTCGAGAGCCTGGCGCTCGGCCTGGGTCAGGGGGCGGCCCCGGCTGTTTTTCAGGGCGTCGAGTTCGGTGATCTCGGTCTCGAGGTTGGAGACCTGCTTGTGTTCGCGGGTGTCGTAGGACGGCCCGGCGCAGCCCGACACAAGGGCCAGCAGGAGCAGGGTGCAGAGCAGGGAGAGAAGCCGCGTGCGCATGGTCGTACCCTCGTCCGTGAGGTTTATTCGCGGGTACTTCTATACAACTGCCGTGCCGTTCCTTATATTCCAAGCTGTTACATGACGCCAGGACTTTTTTCCGAATCATTTTGCGTCAAATCGCTGAAAAACCAACAAAAACCCGTCGCCCCGCCTGCCCCCCGCCAGCGCCTGGCCCAATCAGCCGGCTGACGACACCCGGAGCATCTCGTTGCCGCCCCTTTGAAATTCGTAGCCAACCCGCTCGATCTCGACGGCGTAGCCTTCGGAGGCGAGCCTGGACAGCACCGCCTCGAGATGCCGGGACCGCACCGAGCCGAGTTCGAGCAGGGGGAACACCCTGACCTCGCTTGAGACCCGGCACAATTCGCGCAGCGAGTTCACATGGAAATCCAGGTCCAGATGGGCGCTGTAGAGAAACAGCAGGTGCGAAACAAGGGCCAGGTCGAACCGGGCATCGTCGAACGGCAGCACGGGCAATTCGGCGGAGACGTACCGCCCCTCCTGTTTGCCGCGCTCGAAGTCCTCCAGGAAGCAGCGCATGGCCTGCATGCGGATCCGTCCCAGTTCCTCCACCGAACGAACGTGGGTCCAGACGAATTCCTCCCGGTTCCGGCGGGTCTGCTCCAAGACGACGTCGAACACCTCGTCGAGGCGCCTGGCGATGTCTCCGGCCGGAAAACCGTACACCGGGTCGGCCGAGACCACCGATCCCCCCCGGGCCGTGAGCGTGGCGTTGAAGGCGGCGGGGCCGTCCCCGCAACCGAGAATCCTTTTCTCCAGGTCGCCGGGGCCAAGGGCGAACATGGCGGCGTACTCGTCGAACGAACGCCCCCAGGGGACTATGTCCTCAAGCCGGAAGGCCATGACGGGACTCCACGCGCGCGCCTCTTGCGTTCCCATCGGAAGCGCCCGGCGTCATTGGGCCAGCTTCCTGATCTCCACGGCGTACGCCTGCTTGAGATCGTTCAGGTACTGGGCGTCGATGGGCCCCTTCCAGGTGACCACCTCCAGGTAGCGCTTGGGGATCTTCACCTGGTCCGGATCGAATCCGGTTGCGAACTTGGTCTTCCAGCGCAGCCTGCGCACCGTTTCCGACGCGGCGCTGAGGTTCGCCGCCATCTCCGGATAGCCCAGCACCTCCAGGGCCTTGCCCAGGGCCTCCTCGGTGTAGGCCGAACGCGCGAACAGGCAGGAGACCATGGAGGTCAGCACGCAGCGCTGGCGCTCGTCCTCCAGCATGAAGGCCACGGCCTTGCCCACGTCCTTGTCCTGGGACTTTTGGTCGTAGGAGTAGCCCGCGCTGTCCAGGTGGGAGTGGCGCATCCCCAAGGCCGAGGACACGAAGAACACCTCGCCCGTGGCGTACCCGGCCATCTCCTGGCCCAACACGCAGGCATAGTCCTGGCCGTTGTAGCGTTCGGCGGCGGCCATGGTCCCCTTGGCCAGCAGGGAATAGAACTCGTTGGGCGGCGTGCCCAGGTGGATGAGCGCGTCGCGGTAGGCCTTGGCGTCGCCGAAGGCCAGGGGCGTCAGGGTCTCGGCCTCGGTCACCGCCCCCTTCTCGAAGGCCTCTGTGGCCCAGGCCAGGGCCACGCCGCCGGAGATGGCGTCCAGGCCCTGGCGCTCGATCTCGTCCAGCACCGAAAGCACGTCCGAGGCGCTCCCCATGCCGAGCATTGACCCGGTGGCGAACACCGGCTCGTGGTCGTAGGCCACCTGCCGGTAGAGCACGTCGTTGTCCTTGGCGAACTGCTCGCGCAGTAACCCCACGTGGATGCAGCCCACGGGGCAGCCGGTGCAGGCGGTCTTGCGCAGCAGGAGCTCGCGGGCGAAGGTCTCGCCGGAGATCCTGTCGATGCGCTCGTCGTCATGGGTTGTCTGGAGGTTGCGCCAGGGCAGGGCGCGCATGCGGTTCATCACGGCCATGTTCTCGGCGGTTCCGAGATCGTGGTACTTCTTCATCATGGAGGTGGTGGTGAGCTGCATGTGGATGTCCTTATACAGCGCGGCGTAGTCCTTGCCCTCGGGGGCGGGCATGGCCGAGCCCCCTTCCACCATGATGGCCTTCAGGTTCTTGGACCCCATGACCGCGCCCGCGCCCAGGCGGCCGAAGTGTCGGTAGGAGTCCACGTTGATGCAGGCGAAGCCGGAGAGGCTCTCGCCCGCCGGTCCGATGCGGATGATGCTGCGGTGCCCGGCCCCGCCGGAGAACATCTTGCGCAGCATCTTGCCCGTGGTGAACACGTCCATGCCCTTGAGGTAGTGGACGTCCTTCACCTCGAGCTGCCGGATGCCCGCCCCCAGGCAGGAGAGCGTGGGCGCGCGCCCCACCACCACCAGCGCGTCGATATGGGCGAAGCGCAGGGACAGGGCCAAACGGCCCCCGGCGTGGGATTCGGCGAAGCGTTCGTTGTAGGGCGATTTGAAGCCGCACACGGTCTTGCTCATCATGGGGAAGCATCCCGTGAGCGGGCCGATGGCGAAAATGAGCGGCTGGGAGGGGTCCAGGGCCGGGAGGTCGGGCTTGCCGAACTCGGCGTACAGGGCTGCGGCCAGTCCCGAGCCGCCCAGCACCTCGCGCTTGTCGCCGAAGCGGCGGTACTCGCCCTTGCCGGAGGACAGGTCCGCCACCAGGATGCGGAAGGAGTAATCAGCCTGCATGGGCGGCCTCCTGGGGATCCTGCGGCTCCACAGGCTGGGGCTGGCCGGGCTCGGGCGCTTCGTGCGGCGAGGGGACGAGCTCCAGGCAGCTGTGCGGGCAGAACGGCACGCAGCGGCCGCAATGGATGCACACGTAGGGCAGGTTGGTTTCCGGCTCCATGTAGATGGCGTCCACCGGGCAGGCCTTGGCGCACTCCCCGCAGCGGATGCACAGCGACTTGTCCACCTTCACCCCGCCGGACTTGCGCTGGGTGTAGGAGCCCGTGGGGCACGCCTTGACGCAGGGGGCCGGGTCGCAGGCCAGGCAGAGCTTGGCCTCGTACCCGGTGGAAATGCCCCCGGACGACACGATGCGGATGCCCGCCGTGGACCAGGAAATCCTTTGGTGCACCAGGCGCGCGCAGGCCAGCGAGCAGGACTGGCAGCCTATGCAGCGCTCGATGCGTGTGGGGCGCAGTATCTTCATGGTTTTCTCCGGTTCTGGATACTTGAGCCTTGTAGGCTTCTCGCGGGATACGGTCAATGTATCCGATGTGACACAACGTTGACGCCCGCGGGGCCTTGTCCTAGGGTTCAGGAAGACTCATTCTAGGAGACCGCCATGAGCACCCTGCGTCTAGCCCTCTCGATCGCCGCCCTCGCCGCCCTGTGCGCCTGCAGCCCCCCGTATTCCGCCAAGGGCGTGGAGCGCGAACGGGCCATGGCCGACTACCAGGATTGCTACTCCAAGGGCTGCCTGGCCCACTACACCCCCGAAGACCACGGCAGCATCAACAAGACCACGCGCGCCTGCATGAAGGAGCGCGGCTACCACGAGACCCTCTCCTTCCCCTGGTGGTAGGGCCGGGGCGGCAAATCTCCCGCCCCCTCTTGCTTCCGCCTCCACCCTGTCCTACATGACGGGCCTTGACGATCTCGCCGGTCCGGCACGGACCGGCCCCGGAGGCATCCCATCGCAAGCAAGGTACAAGGAAACACCGAGGGCCTGAAGCCAAGCCAGGTGAAGGCCCTGGAACGTCTCTACACACGGCGCTACCCTTCCCAGGGCGGCTACACCACCGACCAGGCCCGCGAGCTGGCCGCCATCTCCCACGGCATCGGCCGCCAGGTGGGCCTGCTCATCGACCGCAAGGGCCGCCCGGACATGGTGATCGTAGGCGAGCCCCACGCCATCTACATCCCGGAACTGGCCCGCTCCCGCCTGGGGGCGGGGCGCCTGCGCGGCCTTCGCCTGCTGCACACCCACCTGCATGACGGCGGCCTGGACCAGGAAGACCTGACGGACATGCTCTTTTTGCGCCTGGACTCCGTGGCCGCGCTTACCGTGGACGGCATGGCCTCGCCCGCCAGGCTGCACCAGGCGCACCTGGTGCCCAAGGTCGACCTCGAGAGCACGGGCAAGCCCTGGGACATCCTGCCCCCCATCCCCTGGGACCGCTGCGAGACCGATTTCGAGGCCCAGACCCAGGCCCTGGAGGACGAATTCGCCCGCCTGTCCCAGCCCGTGGCAGGGACGGCCGGCGGCACCGAGGAGGGCGTGGCCGGCCGGGCCATCCTGATCGGCGTGGGCAGCGCCCCGCGCATGGACCTGGAAGCCTCCCTGGACGAAATGGAGGCCCTGGCCAAGACGGCCGGGCTCACCATCACCGGCCGGGTGATCCAGCGCGTGCCCCAGGTGAACCCGCGCACCATCATCGGCAAGGGCAAGCTCTCGGAACTGGAGATCATGGCCCTGTCCACGGGCGCGGCGGTGCTCCTGTTCGACGGCGAGCTGACCCCGGCCCAGATGCGCAACCTGGCCGACACCACCGAGCGCAAGATCCTGGACCGCACCCAGCTGATCCTGGACATCTTCGCCCAGCGGGCCACGTCGCGCTCGGGCAAGCTCCAGGTGGAGATGGCCCAGCTCAAGTACACCCTTCCCAGGCTCGTGGGGAAGAACCCGGCCATGAGCCGGCTCATGGGCGGCATCGGCGGGCGCGGCCCCGGCGAGACCAAGCTCGAGATCGACCGCAGGCGCATCCGCGAGCGCATCACCCGGATCAAGCGGGAGCTTGCGGAGCTCCGCAAGCAGCGCGCCCAGGTGCGCGACCGCAGGGCCAAGGCCGGGCTGCCCATCGTCTCGCTGGTGGGCTACACCAACGCGGGCAAGTCCACCCTCCTGAACACGCTTACGCGCTCCGAGGTGCTGGCCGAGGACAAGCTCTTCGCCACCCTGGATCCGGTAAGCCGCCGCCTGCGCTTCCCCGAGGAGCGCGAGCTGGTGCTCACGGACACCGTGGGCTTCATCCGCGAGCTGCCCAAGGAGCTCAAGGAGGCCTTCCGGGCCACCCTGGAAGAGCTGGAAAGCGCGGACCTGCTCATCCAGGTGGCCGACGCCGGGCATCCGGAGCTGGCCGGTCAGGTGGAGGCGGTGGAGTCCATCCTCAGGGAGATGGAGCTGGACACCGTGCCCAGGCTCCTGGCCCTGAACAAATGGGACAGCCTGGACCAGGAACGCGAGTTCTGGGTTTTAAGCCGCTATCCCGAGGGCATACCCATCTCGGCGCGCTCCCGCGAGACCCTGGAACCGCTGGTTTCCGAAATAATTCGCAGGGTGGACTGGGAAAAAGGGGTTGCCAAGTCCGGGGAATCTCGGTAAACGCACTCTTCCTCGAGCCGAGGTAGCTCAGTTGGTAGAGCAGGGGACTGAAAATCCCCGTGTCGGCGGTTCAATTCCGTCCCTCGGCACCACGAAATCAAGGGGTTAGGGCAAAAAGTCCCTAGCCCCTTTTTCAGTGTGTGTGAATCTGTGTGTGAATTTTTCGAGACTGCTCGAACACCGCCATTGCCTCTCGTTCCGTCCTGCCCATGCTGTGCAAGTAAATCTCGGTCGTTTTCCGGTTCTCGTGCCCCAGTATTCGCTGGATGGCTCCGAGCGGAACGTTCTGGTCGTCCATCACACTCGCACCCGAATGGCGGATGGCGTGAAACCGGAAATACCGCACACCGGCCTTCTTGCACAATGTCTTCATAATCTTCTTCCTATCGTCGAAGGGACCGACCAGGAATTTGCTCTCTTTCCTGCTCCAGTAGCGATGCCAGAAAACCCAAGGCTTTGATTCGTCCCTGGACTCGAACCGCCTCCGAAGGATTGCGTAAAGGCAGTCGGTCATGGGAACCTTTCTCGGTGTGCGGTGGCCACCGAGTTTCTTCCGGGTGTACAACACCACGAATCTCCTTGCGAGGTCGACATCTTCCCAGAGCATTCCGTTTACTTCACCCATCCGCGCCAAAGTTTCTTGGATGGTGCGAAGGTAGTCTTGCGTATCCTGATCTGCCACGGAAATGACCTTCTCGATGTCTTCAAGCGGTGGAACATACTTGAGCTTTTTGTTTACTGGAAAAAATTCGAGTTCTTCCGTTGGATTGTACTCAATATATTTTTTCCGCAACCCAAAGTTGATTGTCGCCCTGAGATACCGAAGGTCCTTGTTGGCAACGAAAGGAGATACTTTTTTTCGTTCCAACAAGAAATCTTGGATCATCTTCGGACTGAGTTCCGAACACTTGAAGCTCTCCCATCTTTTGACCCATCTTCGGGCCATGAAGAGATACGCATGGTAGTGCGAATCGGAGTTGTAGGCTTTAACGTGATCCAGACGGCGGTTCACCAGCTCCAAAAAGCCTATGTCGGTTTGGGTCACCTCCTCCGTCGCCATGAAGACCGTCTTTTCCACCTCCTCTCGTCTTTTGGCTTCGGCTTGTTTTGCCTGGAGCTTTGTCTCGAACCAGGCTTCCGTGTGCCGCTTGCCGTTGATCATGAAGTCGTAGCGCCAGCCCCTGCCTTTTTTGAAATAGACGCTCATAAAGGTCCTCTTTGCTTGGGAAAAACAGAGAACCCCCGAGCTTCACACCGCCCAATTCTTGCCAACGCTTGTAGACCCAGCTAGGGCTCTTGCGCAGGAACTGAGCGGCCTCCTCGACAGTGAGTATCTCACAGGTCGGGTTGGAATTGAAGCTTGCGGGTTCGATGTCCTTCATGGGGTGGAACATCGCATCTATTTGAAAAAACAGAAGAATGATGGTTACGGTAGAGGTGGACGTCTACAGCAGAGGTTGACCTTTACGGTAGGACCAGGGATTCGAGAAAAGGAGTTTTGCTGTGAGCGCAGAGTCTGGGAAAAATACAAAAGAAGTAGTGTTAGATTTATTTAAAAAAGGACTCGAAAATTACGAGTTAAATGAAAATGAAAGGGAACTATTGCTGGGTTCGTTCGCCAAATCAATGAACGAGGCAGAAGGAAAACCTGGTGAAGAGGATTTGTCCCCGCATATAAATCGTATTTTGGACGAAGTTGTTTACAATTTTAATTTTGCGAAGAAATCAATTAATTTGATAGGTGAATTTGACAATCTAGACAACAAGGTTACTCGACTAAAGAGTTTTAAAAGAAAATTACTGAAAGGTGAAACAGCAGGGGAATGTTTGAATGCTGTGAAGTCTTGGTTTGAATTGTGTAACCATAAAGACTTTCCGAAAACATTTACAGAACATCTAGATGAACTGCTTGGGCTAGACGTTGAGGGCATTGTTTCCTTGGCAAATCGCCATGGACTGGATTTTCCCGGCGGGAAAAATAAACTTAGAGACTTACTCAAAGAATTTAAAGAGCAAGATTGCAAGGCAGATACGAAGTATTTTGCTCTTCAGTCTTTTTTAACTGAACTTGCTTCTAAAACTAAAAACTGGCCAACGCCCATGTCTGTTCAAGTCGAATACGCACACCATTATTTCAATGCCAAAGAATTAATTCGTCTCGCAGAAGAAGATTTTGCCAAGGAAGAATCAACTGCAAAAATCGCTAAGTATTTTTTTGAATTAGGGGCTTTGTATCAAGCCGTTATGTTCGCTGGGCACTTTTCAGACGATCGAGTGACCAAACCGCTAACCGACAGGATGCGATCTGAAATTTGCACTTCAAGTCAAAAAAAGGAAGCCTCAACAAAATTCGACAAACACTTGTTTGAGTATGCTGACCCAGCATGGAAGAATGGGTGCAAGTTGCTCCACAAACAAATGGCTATACTTATTTGGGCTGCAATTTTTGACAAACAGCCAAAGCTCAAAAAAATTGCATCTGAATTGAAACGAGTTGCACCCAAAGATTTTATTTATGGAGCGACAGGCTGCGTAGGAAGGACGGTCTATGTTTGCCCGTGTCCAGAATATGAAAAAAATTGTTCAATGGTGCAGTACCTGCCTGTAGGGAAATACTTCGACATCAGCGGAATTACTCTCGACGAAAAAGAATTGGAAAAAGAAATTGAATATGATTCATATGATGTTGCTAAGATTGAAGCTACATCAAAAAAATGAGCCACATTTCTTCAGAGTAAAGTCGATTCAGCCGATCGTTTCGCCCCCTCGAAAGGTACCCTCTACGGTAGATGCTAACGTCTGCCGTAGAGGTTGACGCCTACCGTTGAGACATACTTCTAATTATTCCTGCCGGTTGTATCCTCATTTGCAAGTGGTCGTGGTTGTCACGAGCACACAAAGCATGGAGGATATCATGCAAGACACCGACTTCGAAATGACAAAGGCCACCTCCGATTCGACTCCGGTCGAACAGGACAACATGCCCACCACCAACCCGAGCACCACGCTCGGCGAAAACGAGGAGAACGAAGCCTCCAACACCACGACCGTGGAGATCGCCACTCTTTTCGGGGCGTCTGCTCCGAAGCAGGACGAGGAATCGACCCGTGAGGAACCGGTGATCGAAGGCTTCATCAACACCGGTCTCACCATCATGGTGTTCAACACGGCCGTGACCTCGGCGAACACGCTCAACCCGGGAGTGGAAACCTTCCCGCTCATGGGCCAGAGCGTCCACGCCGGTGAGTCCATGTTCAACAAGTTCGATACCATCCAGGGTGGCATTCGCTTCTTGTTTGATAGGGACCGGTGGGTGGAAGTTTTCACCCATCTGCCAAATGACGCGAGCGAAAGCCTGCATGTCGACTTTAGACCCTACGTCGATAGCCCCATGACCCTCAAGGAGGGTGATCCCGCGACCTTCATCGGTAACCAGGCCCAGAACAACCCCAACTTGAAGATGATCTTCTTCGACAACCTGCTCGGCAACCTCCCGGAATGGGAGAAGAGCAAGACCAAGTCGGCTCTTCAGCGTGACATTCTGGCTCTGCACAACGCCGGTGTGAGCAATCACATCGCCTTGGTGGCCATCATGGACACCAACATCCCGAACCAGAATACGTTCCTGAAGGACCTCAAAGGGGTCAGTCTCTGCTCCCCGGTATTCAAGGTCACGGGCACGAGGGACGAGAACAATGTCCCGACCGTGAGCATTTCCTCCGAAGGCTTCTCGCTCGACTTGCATCTGGACAACGGCAAGTGGGTCGAGGTCACGGTGAATCCCACCACGTCTGAGAACGAGGTCCTGACCGTTCTCAAGTCGCGCCCGGGTGGTGCCAAAAAGTCCGACATCATGAACTCGACCGACCTGCTCAAGAGCGAGATCGATAGCGCGCTCAAGTCCTTGAAGGATAAGGGCAAGGTCGTGAGCCTCCGCAAGGGGACCTACGCGGCAAAGGCCAACGCCTAGAACCACAACAACGGGTCGGTTTCGGTTATCCGGGCCGACCCGTTTATCAAATCGCCCGGCAGGTATGAACGTCATGAATGAATGAAGACGTTCGCCGACAAACCCCACAAGGAGGTACGAGGCGATGTTCGGTTCCAAAACCGGATCGTATGACCTTGCCTCAATGTTCTCAAGTTCGACTGAAACGGGTGCTGTAGCGCCCCAAAACCCGTTCTCGCCAAAACCGCTACCCGATATTGCCCACGAAATCCTGGGTGGCTTGGTGACTGCGCAAGCTATCATGGAATCGCAATTATCGCCGTTGGAGTTCGTAATAGACGGGGTTCTTCCAGTAGGGCTTTCGATACTCGGAGGAGCGCCCAAAGCGGGGAAAAGTTACCTCGCATTGGATATCGCTAGCGCTGTTGCCAGCGGGACACCTTTCCTTGGCAGATACGCGGCCAACGCGGGCAAGGTGCTGTACATCACGTATGAGGATACCGAGCGACGGCTCAGGGCTCGCTTGCTCCAGAAAACCAGCGGCGGCGAGGGCGACCTGTCGAACCTGCACTTCCACTACCGGTGGCCTGACTTCGAGCATCGGGGGCTTGAACACCTCGAAAATCTAGTGCCGCAGATCGAGGGTGTAAAGCTCGTGGTCATCGACACCCTCGGGTGCTTCCTGGGCGCGGGCGTCAAACAGAGTTACGCCTTCCAGTACCAAGTTATGGCACAAATGAGCCAGGTCGCGAACAGGTTGGGTGTCTCGCTTCTGGTCATCCACCACACGGTGAAGACCGCCAGATCGAAGAACTGGAAGCAAGCACTGTATGGGACGAACGCCGTCTCCGGCGGTGCTGACGGTCTACTCATGCTGGACCGGACTGGCGATGGAGAAGGTCAGTGTGCAAACCTCATGATCTCCGGGCGTGACGTCGAGGATGACTCATTGTCCCTTCGGCTGGACAAAGGGGTCTGGAGAATCGAGGACTCGCAGATCGCAGGAGTCGATCTTCTAGGTAAACCGGGGCAGGCTGAGGTCTACAGGGTGCTCATGGCGTCTTCCGAACCCTTGGCGTTTAGAGAGATTGTCGCCGCGACCGGAAAATCTGCCTCAAACGTGGGGAATATGCTGAAAACAATGGTGGATCAGGGACTTGTCGTCAAAGCTCCAGGCAAGCGCACCGACAAATACACCGTAACCCAAGGGGCGACGACGACCGAGCAGTAGCCTTCCGCCATCGGGGGGGGGCCGGGGGCCCCTCGGGCATGGGGAGGGGACTGGGCGACCGGTCCCTTTTCTGTTGGTATCCCTCTCGCCAACGCCCACAGACGTACAATGATTCAAGAGTGTTGCCACCAATATGGGGTCGCAATGTCACCCCGCATCGACCATGTTGCTTCGCGTAGCGCTAACCAACTGAAATGCAACAACTAAGCTGTGGCTCATATTCGGGCTGTGTTGCATCCTGACTGGCATAGGCAGGGTTGAACTCGTCTTGAGGTCCTTTAAGGGCTCATGGAGGGTAAGCCTTCTGACGAGAAGCACCCACTGACCACAGAATTTAAAGAACAAGACGTCACGTAAAATCTGAATTGAGCACAACGCAGTCTCGCTAGAGAATGTGCAGAAGTTATTTTTCTCAGGCTATAAAGAGATAAGAGGAGGTGTAGACGAATTTTACTTCGTTGAAAATCTGCGGCTGGTGCACATTCCGCAAAATAAAAACAGGAGATCTGAAGTGCAAAACAAAGTTGAGAAAAAATGTATCCATTGTGAAAAGAATATTAAAGACTGCTGCGGCCAGCAATCCATTAAGAAGAATAAGGGGATAGGTTCACTAGTCTAAAAACTAGAGAATAAGCATCCAAATCTGAAAAGGATGCTTCAAAACTCAATATGGCAAGAAATAAGTTTGTAAAACAACTCGCATTTAATCTTATTAACAGAGGCAATACAAAAAACGATGTGACACGTGAATATGTATTCTGTGAAATGTCAACGCTATTTTCAATGATAGCGTGCGTAAAAAATGACAAGCAAGCAGTTGAACAAGGCTGGAGTGGAAAATGTAATAAAAGAGAAAAGTACGAGCCAGTAAAATTTATGGGGAATAATGCAGGAATTGCCTGCGGTCCCGCTTCAAATGTTATTGTTGTAGACATTGAAGATATTCAAGAATTTGAAAAATATATCGGAATAGAAAAATACAAACAATTTGTGGCGCTAAATACTTTTATAGTCAAAACGCACAAAGGATTTCATTTCTACTTTAAATATCCGAGTGCAGGTCGTATCTGCGGAAACTCAATAGTAAAAAACCATGACAACAAAAATATTTTTGAAGTGATCGGGGCTGGAGGATACGTCATGTGTCCTGGATCGATACACCCAGTCTCAGGTGAACCATACACAATACTAAACAACGTTCGACCTGCTCAGGCTCCAGGCTGGTTGCTAAGTTTGATGAGCGGTGAAAGCACGAGCAGCGACGGTGGAATTAACATCACATCACTCCAATAGTGTTGGCGATAGGACATAAATTAGGGACCGTAACTGTAGTAGAAAACATTCCAAGAGGTATAAATATTTGCCGCAGACAACAGCATACTGTTGTACAAAATCAACTAATCGGAGGTCGACTTCCTGGTTTAGGTGACTGGGGAAAAAGCGGCCGGGCTGGAACTCGGCTGCTTGAAAAGCAAAACAATGCAAAACAACAACTTTATAAAACAAGAAATCGTAGATTTGATTGCAAGCGGAGGAACTGGCAATGACAATAAAAGAGAATCGGTATTCCGTGAATTTTCAGAACACTTTAACTTAGTTTCCTGCGCTAAAAATGGAAAGCAAGCGATCGAACGGGGCTGGAATAAAAGAAGCTTTGACTATGCTCCATATTATTCTGATGAATACCTTGGGGTTAATGCCGGAATTGTTTGCGGTCCTTACTCAAAAGTCATTGTGCTTGACGTTGATAATATTGATAAATTCAAAAAATTTGTGGGGGATGACAACTTTCAAGAGTTGATGGCCACAGAAACATTCGTCGTAAAAACGAACAAAGGGCTACATATATATTTCATGTACCCTGACGACGGCTACATGTATCACAATTCAAGCGCAAAGGGAGAATACTCAGGAGCATACGACATCAGGGGCATAGGTGGCTACGTAATGTGCCCCGGTTCAGTTCATCCAGACACTGGAAAGCCATACACTATCTTAAAAAACTTTCACCCGGCAAAAGCACCTCAATGGTTTCTTGAAATGGCAAGGAATCAAGCGAAGCCGAAGTGGGAAACCAAAGCCACAACAGCACCGAAGAAAATCGCTCCAATTGATACGTCACGTATTAGCGGTGAAACACTTCGCAAAATGTTGAACTTATTTGCAGACGGAGAAAGGTCTGAAAATGAAATGACTGTGATAGATTCGTTGGTGCGGTCCGGATTCTCTCGCGATGAAATATTTGATATATTTGAAAACTATCCGATTGGCGAAAAGCATCGGGAGAAAGGAGAATCAAGATTTAATCGCTTCGACAAGCAATATCAGAAGGCAATTGGTTACATTCACTGCAACATAACAGGTGCCAAGGCAGATATAGGTGATGTTTTCGATACGATGAATCTTGGTGATATTAAGTTAAACGCTGATAACTTTGAGTTTCTGGTTGAAGGGTTCTGGCCGAAGTGTGAGCCTATGATTCTATTCGGTAAGAACGGAATCGGCAAGTCAACGTTCACGCTGGATTTTGCCTGTGAGCTAGCCGCACCAACAGAATTAGGCTTCCTGAATCGGTATAAGGTTGCGAGGCCATCCAAGGTTTTATTCGTCCAGTCAGAAAACAAAGCCGCCGCGATCAAGAATAAAATTCAAACAAACATGCGCCTCAATGATATTGCAGAGCGCCACGTTGAAAATATTCAGTTCATAAAACTGAACGACGACATCATGATAAGTGCAGATATCTTGGACGACGCTTTCTTCTACAAGATGGTTCGCACTGTCAAATCAAATTGTGTGAATGTCGTAATGTTTGACCCCCTCGTAAGTTTTCATTGTCAAGATGAAAACTCAAATACTGCCATGAGAAAGGTCATGGACAGATTCAGTTTGCTCGGATCACTGACAAACACTAACGTTCTTGTTGTACACCATGACGGCAAGGGAGACAATGTAACCGACTACTCTGGTGGCCGTGGGGCAAGTGCCATTGGTGACTGGGCGAGAAACACTCTTGAGTTCAAAGCTGATGGCAAAGACAAGAACTTATTCAAGCTGAGACACATTAAGGCGTCAAATTTTGAAAAGTTTGGCACGATAAGTCTAAAACGCGGCAAAGATTTGAGATGCTACATACATGAAGTAAGCCCTGAAGAACGTCGGCTCCATATTCTAGATAAAGTACTTTCCGCAAATGGAGGTGAAGTGGAAAGCCAGAAAATATTAACAGAAAAATATTCTACGTACTGTCGTGAACATGGGTTGGAAGAAGAGAATGTTAAGGAGTCACAATTAAATGGACTAATTCAAAAAGGCATCAAGCTTGGTAGATTTCAACAGATAAAGGAGGGGCGTTCCAACAAGATCATCCTGGTCGGTTTCAGCCAGGAGGACTGACGATTCTACGATTCAGGATTCTGACCGAATTCAAAAACAGGTGAGAACCTCGGAATCAAAGGAATGGCGCGGCTTCCCAGGCTTTTAGTCTAGTCAATTCAAAAATACTGTCTGAACGTTTAAACCATTGAAAATACAATCGATTCTGGATTCTGAGGCCTCTATATAAGAAGAGACGGGCGAATTGTCGCCCGTCTTTTTACTTGTCACAAATTTTGGATGGTTGGCAGAGCCTACCTTTTTCTATTGTGACAAAAGGTAGATTTATTCGAGCTTTCAAATTTAGAATTCATTTTCAGCGAGAAAGTATTTCAAACTATCAAAATGTGGCATATATTTTAAAGCAGTTCTAGTGCGCGAAATTAACTGCCACTAATTGAGGGGCGCTTAACAGTGAAGTCAAAGGCATTAAAATTTAAACCATATATTCCAGTGAGGCTGCTGATCTTATGGAAAAGTATTTAGGCTGCTAACTTGCGCGCAAAGCAGCGACAGCCGCACATATCCAACCTAACATCAAAAGACTTCCGCCAATGGGCGTGATCATTTCAAGCCACCTTGTTCCTGTCAAACAATGCTGGTAGATGCTGCCGGAAAAAAATACTGTTCCAACGATGAATAACCATCCGCTAGCGGTCATGAGAGTGCTTGGCCATTTCGCGCATGCCAGACCCACCCCGATGAGTGCCAATGCATGGTGCATTTGGTACCGTACTCCTATCTCAAAGATAGGCAGCAAATCTGGAGTAAGCTTCCCCTTCAACGCGTGGGAACCCAAAGCACCTGCGCCGACAGAGATAAAAGCAAAGATTGAACCGATAGCGAAGAATATGCGGGGCATAAAGGCACCTGCTGTTTAAGAGATTAAACCAAAGGGTTTTTATCGCATAAAATAACACTGGTATTGGCTATCTCCGCTGCATCGCTTTAGTCGCCTTGTCCACGTCAAAATTTTCCGGGTCAAACTTCTTGATCCAAGTCTTGTAGTCTGCATGGCTCTCGTGTTTTGGATCGGAGATGGCTTCTAGGAAGTCATCGTATCCGTATATCCCGCCAACGTCTTCAGGTGGACACGCTCGTTCACCGGCAATACACAGAGGATATTTGACTTCATTTTCGCGCGCCAAAATATCCTCGACAACAACTTTGTGTAGCCAATCATCTCCGAAGTCGTATGCGTACAGAAAGCTTTGCCCAGCAGCTGTCACAACTTGAGACAGCTTGAATTTCTTGAATTCGTAAACACCTTCTGCAAAGTGGTCTTGTTCTGTCGCACCGTATTTACGGCTATCTATGTTGAACTCACTCAAGTGAGTATTCTTCCAGCCCATAGCTCGCTGGATGAGCAGATTGAGTCGAAATAGGGAGACTTCTCCCGGCACCTGAATCCTGCGCCAAATCAGCGGGGTTATCCCGAGCAGCTGCACGTGTAGCTGGTAGATCATATCTCTCCCGTCTTTTTGATCCCAGGATGTCCTCCCAAAGGCATCCTACGGTCATTTCCAACACCATGCCAGCTCGACATGGCGTACCGTCTCCAGACGGTCTCGTTTACCCACAACATGGGTGTGTCTCCGGGATCATGTGCCCCGTCAAGACCTGATCGGAAGCTCGCGTTGGCTCCCAAGGAAATCCCTTTCTCTTAGATCTCAGAAGCCTCTGCTCCTGATCTCACGAGCTCAGACATCTTTTCTGTCTCCTGGCGCACCAGGAAATCCTTTGCTGAACACTCGCATGTGCAAGTTACTATTTTGCGCGCGCAATCATTGCTTTGAAGAGTTTTAACATTCTGCCTGCATATATAGAAATTGTATTGTAACTACATATATGGAGGTTTTCAGCATGCTACAGGAATACTTGAAGGCAGGTTTTCCGGCATTGCTTCTGCTCACAACTGAGCCAGCAAGAGCCGAAAAGATCATCCCATTTGACGGTCACTGGCGATTCTTCGCCTGGGACTGCCAGCGTGGCATACGACTCGCTGGTAGTCAAAAGATCCTGGAGGAAGTACGCGACCCTGTTGAGATGCTACGTTGGTTGGACACTGTTCAAGATGCAGTTATGTTAGCTCACAATCTACACTTGTTCACGGATTCCGTTGAGGTGATTCAATGCATACAAAACGGATCTGATACGTGGAAAGCGAAAGGCAACTGCCTCGTCGTGATCTCTCCTCAAATCCAAATGCGTCCAGAACTGAAATCTATATTTACAGTTCTTGACCTTCCACTTCCTGATACTGAAGACCTTTACATACTCCAGAATGAACTCGGCAACCCACTGAATGTCAGACCGAACCGCAAAGCTGCTCGGCTGGCACGTGGACTCACCGAATACGAAGCCGAATGCGCATACGCCCTATCACTCGTCAAACGCCGCTACTTCTCCTCAAACATCATCGCCCAACTGAAAGCGCAACTGATCAGAAAATCAGGGCTTCTCGAAGTCTGGGAACCTGAGCATTTGTCTAATGTCGGAGGCTTGAGTCAGCTCAAAGCCTACATCAAGTCCCGTGCGAAGGCGTTTACGCCTGGTAACGAAAGCTTACCCAGGCCAAAAGGCCTCTTACTCGTCGGGATACCCGGCACAGGAAAGAGTCTCTCTTGCAAAGCCGCCGCGTCAATACTCGGTTGGCCATTGATCCGATTAGATATCGGAGCCTTGAAGGGCTCCCTAGTCGGAGAGAGTGAGAAGAAGATTCGTCAGGCAACACAGATCATCTCGTCATTTGGCGAGTGCGTCGTGTGGCTTGATGAACTCGAAAAAGCCCTGTCAGGAGTCAAAAGCTCTGGCGAGACCGATGCTGGAACTACTTCTGGCATGTTCAGCCATTTGCTCACTTGGCTCCAGGAGAACACCTCACCCGTGTTCGTCATGGCGACTGCCAACGACATCACCAAGCTCCCTCCCGAAACGATACGAGCTGGCCGGTTTGATGCCATATTCATGGTGGACCTGCCAAGCCTCAGAGAGCGACGTGATATCCTCAAGATCATGAACGCTCGATACGGTACAAAGATACCTCTCGAATACGCTGCCAACCTCAACGGTTATTCAGGAGCTGAGATTGAGCAGATATGCCGCGAATCCATGTTCACAGACATGGAAACGGCATTTCACTCAGTGATACCTCTCTCAAGGACAATGCGTGAAGAAATCGAAGCCCTACGCAACTGGGCAAGAACTCGCGCGCGTCCTGCCAATACACCTGATGATGAGCCTGAAGAGACTCGCAGAATACGAACTGGTCCAACTTCAACTCCAACAGTTCAATAACTGGAGGTGCGTTTTGTCACATGTAAGCAAAATAGAAGTCGAGATTAACGATCTGGCCAGTTTGAAGAAAGCTTGCCAAAGACTTGGTCTTGAATTTTGCGCTGGGCAAACAACCTACGTCTGGTATGGACGCCTAGTAAATCCAGAATCTACACCATTGCCAGAAGGCATCACCGAGAAAGACCTCGGCAAATGCCATCACGCGATTCACATCCCAAACGCATCCTATGAGATCGGTGTAGTTCAGCAAGGAACGAAATTCTTGCTGCTCGCCGATTACTGGGACACTCGCTTGAAGATCGCAATTGGCGACAATGGCGGAAAGCTCAAGCAAGCTTACGCGGTCGAAAGAACCATCCTGGAAGCCAGGAGACGCAATTACCGCGTCATCGAAAAGAAAACAGACACGGGCATCCGATTGGTTCTCTCTGCCTAGTCGCTTCCTTCTCTAGCAGTCTCACTGTTCACTCAATTCTGGCGCGCGGCCAAAAACAAACAATCCACAATGCATAGCATATGTGGGATCAGAGGTGCTTTGCCTATGGCTAAACAAATCATCGTCGACATCGACAATACTGGCGAAGTCCGCATCGAAACAACAGGTTTCGCTGGCCCAGTGTGTCTTGAAGAATCTCAATTCCTCAAAGGCCTACTTGGCCACGAAACATCCAGATGCCTTACGCCAATGTTCTATCAAAAGAACGATGTTGAACTGCGCAAGCACATCAACCTATGCGGCTGAGCGGTGCATTTTCACAGGGGCGGGATATTTCCCGCCTATGTTCCAGAAAAGTCAATCATTCCAGGGTGGATGAAATTTCACCCACCCCCCCAATCTCAGGAACCGTTCACCCGTCCAACTCCCAAAAAGTCTATGATTTCAGGGTATACGGAATATCGTGTACCCCAAGGGTTGTAACATTTGAGCCCATTGCATTGTTGCAAGATGCTCTGCGACCCCACCCGCAACTATGGTCTGCAAAGACCATAAAGGAGACTTTCACATGAGCAATGACATCTTCAAAAAGGCTTGTTTAGTCCAGCTCGCTACCTCGTGTTGGACCGGTGCCAAAGACATCAATCAAAGCCTCATGGGCAATCTCGGGAATACCGAGTGGCTCAAGGGTAAGAAACTTTTGGTGAACCCGGAAGTTCTATCCCCATTGAAAGCCACGATACAGATGGCGAGAAAATTGTTGCAACGATATGCGTTGCCGTTTCCCATCTCTGGGCTTCACCTAGTGCCCAAAGAATCGATCGATGAGATCGATAATCGCCTGGAAATGTTCCAGTCCGATTTCATGAACAAGGTGAACTCCTTTGCGGAGTTCTACGTGGACGCCCGCGAAGAAGCCAAGACAGCTCTCGGCGAGCTGTTCAATGACACCGACTATCCCCAGGATATTCGGACCAAATTCAAGTTCGAGTGGCGCTTTATGCTGCTCGACGTGCCCACCAAGGCAACCTTTCTCTCGCCGGAAACTTACCAGCGTGAGAAGGAGAAATTTCAGGACCTTATGGCTGAAACTCGTGAACTGGCTATTGCCGCTCTTCGCGAGGAATTCAGCGAGGTCATTACCCATCTCTCTGACAAGGTTACAGGCGGCGACAAGCCGAAGATTCTCAGGTCAAATATGACTAACAGGATCAATGAATTCTTGGACGGTTTCTCCGAAAGGAACCTGTTCCAGGACGACAAACTCGCCGCGCTGGTCGACGAAGCCCGCACTCTGGTGAAAACCGTGAACGGGAACCCCTATGCCGTCACTTACCAAGACGTGCTCAGGCAAAAGGTCACCAGCGACTTCGCGAACCTCAAAACAGCCATCGACGCTGCCATCGACGAAATGCCCCGACGCCGTATCCACCTGGATGCTGGCGCTGATCGGGGGAATCTTCAAGAAGCAGCCTAGCGATTAGCGATTTGCTACTGAACAAACACGCGAACACGCTTGCGAACTCTCATGGTGGGGAGGTGGCTCGAAATATAGCTGCCTCCCTATTCCATTTTCTGGAACGTCCAAAACATAGGAGCTATCCCATGCTCACCCTCTCGAAAACGAGGATCAATACCTACCTCGGATGCTCGGAGAAATACCGGCTGCATTACGAGCTGGGCCTACGACCTCTCAAACGAGCAAAGAGCTTGGTCGAAGGGTCCGCGATCCATCACCAGGTTCAATGCGGACTTCTCTACCGAGACTCTCCACCCGTTGACGTGCTCGAACACGCTTCGAGAAGTTTCTGGGAAGAGAATACGATTGAATTGTGCGACTACACAGATGAAGGCGAATACCTCAAGGCTCAAGCAAGGTGCTTGGCTGAATCCAAAGCCTTTCTTGAGCAGCTTGGACCTCTGCCTGTGTCACAGGTTGAACTCAAGCTCTCGTCACCGTTGATACATCCAATAACACTGGTTGAGCATCCAGAGATAAACCAACTCGGCTACATCGATCTGCTCATACATACAGATACTAAGGGGTCTTTTTGTATCGCAGATTTGAAGACTGCTGCAAAGACTCCACATGAAGGCCTCGGCAGGCTTGCAATGGAACTGACGTTCTACGCTTACCTGTACAGTCAGCCTTTCACGCCAGAAACATCACAGACAAATTCCCCCGTGGCCCTGATCCATCTGGTCAGAACAAAGGAACCAAAAGTCATCTGGGATGAAGGTCGACGCAGTTTGCCTGATTTCCTGGAACTCTACCGACTTTGCAGAAAAGTTGCTGCTGATATCAAGGCTGGTCATTTCTGGCCATGCCCAGGAGTTCACTGCGGCTGGTGCGAATATGAGTCGTTGTGCTTCATGCACGATGAGAAGGCTGTTCAGACCTTCGGCGAACGACATTGGCTCCTGTATCATCAGGACCTCAAGGAACGCCGCGTAGTTAAGATACCTCTCAAATCCGTTGTAGGTTTCTGAGGCGATGAGATGGTTTGTTGGTATTGCCAAGAAATCATTGAGTCATCGGAAGAGATGACGAAGGTTACAGTAGGTATCAATGCCTACAGCGAAGACCGAATCTTCCACAAAACGTGCTTCAACAAACATCGCGGGCAATGCCTGCGTCCAGATCATGGAGGTCACCATGTTTCAGAAGGCTCAAAGAAGTAGTTCCAAGCTTCGTTTGGCTCTCACTGGCCCAGCTGGAAGCGGTAAAACTTTTAGCTCGCTTCAGATCGCCAAGGGTCTCGGTGGACGGATCGCTATGATCGACACCGAAAGAGGCTCTGGCTCGCTCTACGCGAACATCGTCGATTATGACGTGCTCAAGCTCGATCCGCCCTTTGAACCTCGAAAATATATCGAGGGCATCAAGGCGGCTGAGGAAGCTGGCTACAATGTGCTCATTATCGACAGCCTGTCCCATGCGTGGGCTGGAGAAGGCGGAATACTTACGCTCCATGATCGAACTGCCAAGGCAGTTAGAAACTCATTTGATGCTTGGCGGGAAGTTACCCCTCAACACAATCAGTTGGTAGATGCGATACTCGCAAGCTCATGCCATGTCATCGTGACCATGCGCACCAAGACCGGCTATGAGGTCACTTCTGAGCATGGAAAGACCAAGGTCAGCAAGGTTGGACTCGCGCCAATACAGCGAGAAGGACTCGAATACGAGTTCACTGTGGTCATGGACCTCTCGATT
Organism: Fundidesulfovibrio terrae; assembly: GCF_022808915.1. Classification (NCBI taxonomy): domain Bacteria; kingdom Pseudomonadati; phylum Thermodesulfobacteriota; class Desulfovibrionia; order Desulfovibrionales; family Desulfovibrionaceae; genus Fundidesulfovibrio; species Fundidesulfovibrio terrae. Next base: position 244,262 of record NZ_JAKZFS010000001.1, on the reverse strand, counting down.
GAAGGCCATGTAGCAACCGCGAGCAAAGACAGGACCGGGATTTTTGACGGAACCCGGTTGACGCCTAGCCCTGCCATGGGTGAAGGTCTTCTCAACTGGTTGAATAACTCGGAAATCTCTACCGAAACAGGGAAGATTTCCGATGCTGACCGACTCGCTGAGATATTCGCTCAGCTAGGTCTCAATGACGACCTCTGGGAAGAATACCGGGGCTACGTGTGCGAGCGGTATGGGGTTTGTGCTATGAAGGAAATGAACGCGCGTCAGGTGGATGAGCAGACCACCCTGCTCAAGCAGTGCCTGGCACTGGAGAAGAAACGGGCGCAGTTTTCTGAAATCCTTCGGGATAGGAAGCTTGCTGCGTAGTTTGAGGAAACATTTTTACCGGGTCGAGAAATCGGCCCATTTTCTTTTGTTATGCGTTCTGATTTGCTAGTAACTTTCGCAGTATTTGTTGAAGGAGCGACGCGTAATGAATTTCACTGACCACGAGAAAGAACAGCTGAAAGCAATGATTGATAGAGGCGAAAAGCTCCCTGCGAAATACAAGTCCCAGTTGTTCGAAAACGTTCCCGAAGTTGAACTTGTCTGGGCTGGCAAGACCAGTGAAGTGACCAACGTAGTGCTGCCATTCCAGTCCATCGAGCAGATAGACGAACCTCGCAAGGACGCCAACATGGTTGTCGGAAAGGACTCGTTCAGTCTTTTTTCTTGCGACACAAACAGCGGCAGACAGCAAAGCGGGTGGTCAAACAAGCTCATCTGGGGCGACAACAAGCTGGTCCTTTCCTCGCTTAAGAACGGTCCCATGCGCGAAGAGATTGAAAAGGCTGGCGGGTTAAAGCTGGTCTACATCGACCCACCGTTTGACGTGGGTGCTGACTTTTCGTTTAACATTGGTGTTGGGCCAGAAACATTAACAAAGGAGCCCAGCATCATTGAAGAGCTTGCATACCGAGACACCTGGGGGAGGGGTGCTGACTCCTACCTTTCGATGGTATATGAAAGATTGTTGCTAATAAAATCTTTGCTTGCCAGCGATGGAAGTATTTTTGTTCATATTGGCCCCAAGGTGTCTCACGTTGTGCGAAGCGTTCTCGATGATGTGTTTGGTTGTTCCAATTTCATAAACCAAATCATTTGGAGAAGGGCATTCGCGCACAATGACCCTTCTCGCTGCGGCATGATCCATGACGTGGTCCTGTATTATTCAAATTCAGACAAAAGGACATGGAATAAAGTTTTGCAAAAGCCAAGCGCTGAATATTTAGAACAGTTTTTTGACCAATATGATGATGACAGAAAAGAAAGATACAATAGAATACCCATGGATGCCCCGAGACATGGAGACGGAGGAAACTTAGTTTACGAATGGAAAGGTGCATGGCCATCGAAAAATAGGACTTGGGCCTGCACTATAGACAAAATGGAAGAGTTCGAAAAAAAAGGAAGAATTCATTACCCCAAAAAAGACGGTGGGATGCCAAGGCTAAAATGTTATGAGAGCGAATACGAGGGGACGGTTCTTCAAGACATTTGGACAGACATCAATAAGATTCATAATCAATCTAATGAGCTTGTTGACTACGCAACCCAAAAACCAGAAGCTCTGCTTGATAGAATAATACGTGCAACATCGAACAAGGATGACCTTGTCGCAGACTTTTTCTGTGGCTCAGGTACAACGCTAGCAGTCGCGGAAAAGCTCGGCAGGAAGTGGATTGGCTGTGATCTTGGCAGGTTTGCCATTCATACAACCAGAAAACGTATGATCGGCGTACAGCGCGAACTCAAGCAATCAGGCAAACCCTACCGCAGCTTTGAAATCCTGAACCTCGGCAAATACGAACGTCAGTACTTCGTGGGCATCGACCCCACCTTGCCCGAGGAGCAGAGGAAGGCCCAGACCCTGCAACGTGAAGAGCACTACCTGACCCTCATCCTTTCCGCCTACAAGGCAGAACGGATATTCCAGCTATCCCCATTCCACGGGAAGAAGGGAAGCACGGTGGTTCTGGTCGGCCCTATTGATGCGCCGGTGACGCTGGCCCAGGTCAATGAAGCCATAGATGCGTGTCGCCAGAACAAGATCAGCAAGGCGGACATCCTTGGCTTCGAGTTCGAGATGGGGCTGGTTCCAGCCATTCAGGACGAAGCCAGACAAAAGGGTGTCACCCTCAGCCTGAAGTACATCCCGAAAGACGTGTTTGATCGGCGCGCCATCGAACGTAATCAAGTCAAGTTCTATGATGTGGCATTCGTTGACATCATGCCCAAGGTCCAAGGGAAGACCATCCAACTTCACCTCAAGGACTTCGGGGTGTTTTACCGCCAGGACGACCTTGATAGCCTGGGGGAATCCCTCAAGGATGGAGGCAGCAAAGTCACCATCGACGGCGGGCAGGTGGTGAAGATCAGCAAGGACAAGAGCGGCGTCGTATCCCGAGAGGTCCTGACCAAGAAGTGGACGGATTGGATCGATTATTGGGCGGTGGACTTCGACTACGAGAGCCGCAAGGAGATCATCACGATCCTCGAAGACGGGGAAGAGCGCCAAGTCTGGACGGGCAACTACATCTTCGAGAACGAATGGCAGTCATTCCGAACCAAGAGTGAACGCCGACTCGAACTTATGAGCGGCAAGTACGACTACCCCGAGAAGGGCAAGTACAAGGTGGCGGTGAAAGTGATCGACATCTTTGGAAACGACACGACCAAGGTGGTGGAGGTGAAAATCTAATGGCTCTGCCGTCGACGTTTCCGAATGACCCTCACGCCATCCTTACCCCCGATATTCGCTGGTATCCAGGTGACGCCATGCTGGACGAAATGGGGTATGAAAAACTCCTCCCTCCGCTGGTCCATAAAATCCGCAAGGGTGTGATCAAGTGGCGTGAAAGAGGTTACGCCGGAGCCAGCGAAACCACCAAGGCCCTGCTCAAGTACTGGTTCGATGAAGAGCACATGATCCCTAAGGCTGATGGGACCATGTTCAGGTTCCAGTACTACTTCTGCCAGCGTGAGGCGGTTGAGTCCGTCATCTGGCTGTACGAGATCGAACAGGCCCGTGATCCGTACTCTCTGATGAAGTACGACTCTTCGGGGCATATCTCTCAGGGGATGTTCGACGAGGACTGGACCCGGTACGTGGTGAAGATGGCCACCGGCGCAGGCAAGACCAAAATCATGAGCCTGCTTGTGGCGTGGTCATACTTCCACAAACGATATGAGGAAGGTTCTGACCTGAGCACGAACTTCCTGCTCATCGCGCCAAACATCATCGTCCTGGACAGGCTCTACGACGACTTCCAAGGGCTAAAGATTTTTCATCAAGACCCCGTCCTGCCCGAGAATGGATATGAAGGGCAGAACTGGAAGGATGACTTCCAAGTAACCTTGCACATCCAGGACGACATCGGCGTCCTATCGGACACAGGAAACATCTTCCTGACCAATATCCATCGTGTGTTCGAGAACGGAAGCACTCCCTCGATCGATGACGACAACACCATGGACTACTTTCTCGGCAAACGTCCGACGGGAAAGACCACCGATTCGAAGACGGACCTTGGGAAGATCATCAGAGAGGTGCCGAACCTCGTGGTGATCAACGACGAAGCTCATCATATCCATGATAAGAACCTGGCTTGGTTCAAAAGTATCGAAGACATTTCAAGCCAGCTACGTCTCAAGGATAGCAAGCTTTCGGCTCAGTTCGATCTTTCAGCCACGCCGAAGCACACGAACGGTGCGATGTTCGTGCAGACGATCAGCGACTATCCCTTGGTTGAAGCCATTAGGCAGGGGGTCGTGAAGACTCCGGTGCTTCCTGACTCGGCGTCCAGGGCGAAGCTCCAAGAAAGAAAAAGCGATCAGTACTCAGAACAGTACAGGGACTATCTCCATCTTGGCTACCTCGAATGGAGGAACGTCAAGAAGGAGCTTTCCTCGACAGGGAAGAAGCCCATCCTGTTCGTCATGACTGACGACACTCAGACTTGCGACGAGGTGGGACAATACTACGAGAAGAACTATCCCGAGTTGGGTGGGAAGGTCCTGGTCATCCATACGAAAGCCAACGGTGAAATCTCCGAGGCTGCTGGAAAGAAGGCCCAGGACGAACTGGACAAGCTGCGCGAAGCCAGCAGGGTTATAGATGATCCAGCAAGCCCCTATGAGGTGATTGTTTCGGTCATGATGCTTCGGGAAGGCTGGGACGTTCAAAACGTAGTATCCATCGTCGGTTTGCGTCCATACAAGGCGAAGAGCAAAATCCTTCCCGAACAGACCCTTGGCAGAGGGTTGAGGAGGATGTTCAGGGGCGAACCCGTTCAAGAGAAAGTGAGCGTGGTTGGAACTGAAGCGTTTATCCAGTTTGTCGAGTCCATCAAGAGCGAAGGCGTTGAACTTGAATACGCCGAGATGGGCGAGAAGACCAAGCCCAAGTCGCCGATGGTCATTGAGGTCGACAAAGAGAACCCGCAAAAAGACCTTGATGAGATGGACATCAAACTGCCCGTTCTCACTCCAAGAATTTACCGAGAATACAAGAACCTCCATGAACTGGACGTTTCAGAGGTCAAAACTCCCAAGCTCAAGATTCATGAATATACCGAGGAGGAGCAGCGGGAGATTATCTTCAAGGATATTGATAGCGACAAGATAAGCCATTCGACGGTTCTCGACATGAGCCTGGAACCTAGTCCCCAGGCGGTCATAGGGTACTTTTGCCAACTCATCATGAGGGACCTCCGCTTGGTTGGTGGGTTCGACATCCTATTTGGAAAGCTCAAGGATTACATCACGGGGTATCTCTTCGAAAAGGAAGTCGACCTGTCGGATTTAAATGTTCTGCGGAACCTCTCAGACCAAGCGGCAACTAAGGCAATCGTGGAGAACTTCAAATCTGCGGTGAATGCCCTCACGGTCCATGACAAGGGGACTACCGAAGTCAGGGACCATATTCAGTTCCGCAAGACACGCCCCTTCCTGGTGAATGACCAAGCCTATGTCGTTCCCAAAAAGTCCATCTTTAACAAGGTGGTGGGTGACAGCCATTTCGAACTTGAATTTGCTGCCTTCCTGGATGGATGTGATGACATCGTTTCGTTCATCAAGAACTCCCAGAGCACCTATTTCAAGGTCGAGTACAGAAACGCGGACGGTGGCATCGCTAACTACTACCCAGACTTCATCGTGAAGGAGTCGGAATTGGATATTTGGGTCATCGAAACCAAGGGGAAGGCCGACCTTGATGTTCCTCTAAAGTGGAAACGTTTAGTCGATTGGTGCAAGGACGCGTCCGCACAATCAGGGAAGAGCATCAAGCCCTTGTACGTTCTGCAAACAGAATGGGATAAGTATCGTCCGAAGAGTTTTAGCCAGCTTTATTCGACGTTTGAGAAGGAGCCTGAATTTCCAGAGCAAGGCAATTTACATGGACATGGGACTGAGGGAGCCTAGTTCGCTGGCTAACATGGTACTAGTCCGCAAACTTGCCACAATCCTTATAGTTGCTCATGGCGCTATTCTCAGTACACATTTATACAATGCTTGTAGTTATTAAGGAGGGCGCATGGCATCTCCAGACGACCTGTCTGTGTTTCGAGGAGCTCAATTTTCTGAGGCCATTGCCAAATTAGACGACCTTCTCATTCAGGGGGGGCGTATATTTCTTGTGGGAGCAGGCTGTAGTCGGTGTGCTGGACTTCCTTTGATCACTGAATTGACAGATTCGGTACTTGGAAGCAGTGAATTAGATGACGCAAGCAAGACAATTTTAAATGAATTTAAAAATCAGTTCGGAGGCTCTAGGTCTGCACACATTGAAGACTATTTAAGCGAGCTAGTTGATATGCTCGCCATTGTGGAGCGTCGAGACGAACGTGGTGCCACCCTGAACAAGATGTCATTAGGAACAGCAGAGTATACAGCCAAGCAACTCAGAAGCGCAGTCAATAAAATTAAAAATGTCATAGCCTTAATTGTCGAAAAAAATATTGTAATTGACACACATAGGTCGTTTGTGGAGGCCGTGCATCGTCCTGTTCGCGTCGGGAAGACATCGCCAGGACAAGTAGTAGATTATCTCGTGCTCAATTACGACACCGCTATTGAAGATGCATTGGCTTTAGAGCGAGTTTCTTACTCGGATGGAATTGATGGTGGTGTTACGGGCTGGTGGAATCCTCAAACCTTTGAGCGTGATGGGTTGGCCGCTCGTGTCCTTAAACTCCATGGATCAATCAATTGGTGTGAACTTACAGACGACCCCCTGCCGCGCAGAGTGGGATCATGTCTCCAAATAAAAGACTCTGGCGATGAGCGTAGAATTCTTATTTGGCCAGCCTCAACAAAACATCGTGAAACACAACTGGACCCGTATGCTCAATTGATGGACAGGGCAAGGCACATTATGAGGCCGAAAATGGGTTCGCAACGCGTGCTGGTCATATGTGGTTACAGTTTTGGGGACACACACATTAACATTGAGATTGACAGGGCTCTTCGCGAGTCAGCAGGTGATCTGACTATTATAGCATTTACAAGCGAAGACGTGCCAACTGGCCAGCTGAAGGCGTGGAATGAAGAAGATGGGATTCGAGACCAGGTATTGATTTATTCGAACCGTGGTTTTTTTCATGGTGAGTTCTCTGTGGAAGTGAAAACAGACCTCCTTTGGTGGAAATTCGAGAACTTAACTCGGTTGCTCCGGGGGGAACGATGAGCATTAAAAAGCGAAATCCAGGTGAGCCAGTTGAAAACTTGGCAATCGGGAAAATTATCGAAGTTGATGGCTCACGCATCATAGCTGAGCTAGACCCGGGCCTTACGGAACTTTCGCGAGTCTACGCTGGTGAGTCATATCCTATCGGGCAATTTGGCTCAATCGTCCGCATACATTTTGGGCGACGTCTTATTTATGCGCTTGTGGGAAGGCTGCGAATGAAAGCGGAGTATGAGGTCGAACGCGGCCTCATCCCTCATGCAGCTCCAGATGAACGAATTGTTGAAGCTGATCTTTTTGGAGAAGGAGAATGGACGCATGATGAGGCCGGGCTGTCGAAACTAAAATTTGAGCGGGGCGTGGCGACCTACCCATTGCCCCAACAAACTGTTTATTTGACACCCAGGTCAGAACTGCGATTTATTTATGGGCACTTCAAGGGTGCTGTTATTCAGCTAGGAGAGCATGTTGGCGCGGGAGGGGCTCCGTGCTATGCTGATTTAAACGAACTTCTTGGTAAACATACTGCGATTCTTGGGTCAACAGGTTCTGGTAAGTCCGGAGCAGTTGCCGCAATTATACACAGTGTCATAGAACATGGTAAGAATGCAGGCAGAGACAATTGGCTTCCGCAAATCATCATACTTGACCCGCACAACGAATATGGAAATGCTTTTGACGGTCACAAAAGGCTTTCAACAGATGAGGGCACACTGTCTCTACCTTACTGGCTTCTTGATCTTGAAGAGACGATCGGTCTTTTAATCGGAAAAACTGAGTATGCTGCGACGTCACAATCGAATATTGTTAAGAACGCTTTGTTAATTGCTCGTTATAAATCTGCAAAAGAAGTTCTTGGCCTCACACCTGGCGATCTTACGGTCGACGCCCCTATACCATATATTCTGGGCGACCCAGTTGGCCTGGATGATTTTGGAGAAATAAATGGATCAAGATATGGTATTGGCCTGGTTGGCGCGATCAACGAACAGAGGCCAAATAACAAAAACAAGAAGGATCACGAGGACTACAACAAGGTACTTCGAAAGCTTGAGTCGTTGATGAAAGATGAGAGACTTTCGTTTATGATGAAGCCATGGGACGGATCAGATGATCCTATGCCATCGGTGCTTGCTCAACTTCTAGGAGAAGATTCTGCTGTAAGGGTTGTTGATCTTTCTGGAGTACCGAATGAAGTAGCGGGCACTGCCAGCGCAGCGATCGCAAGAACTCTTTTTTCACTGAAAATCTGGCAATCTGCTGAGGAGAGAGAAGTCAGCCCTGTCGTTCTCGTTTGTGAGGAAGCACATCGTTACGTCCCGAACAGTGGGGAGGCGCAGTATGCTGCTGCCCAAAATGCAATTAGACGAATTGCCAAGGAAGGCAGAAAGTACGGAATTGGCCTCTTTCTAGTGTCACAGCGGCCTAGCGAAGTAGAGTCTACGGTATTGTCACAGTGTAATTCCTGGGTTGTACTTCGTATAACAAATGATTCAGATCGTGAACATGTTCGAGGCGTTCTACCTGATTCAATGGCGAGTCTGACCAAGATGCTTTCTGGATTGCGGCGTCAAGAGGCGATTTTTGTTGGCCAAGCGGCAATGTTGCCATCACGGATTATGATTAGAAATCTCACATCCGAGCAGTTGCCTAAGTCGCATGACATCAACTTTGACAAAGGTTGGCAGAGCAAGGCCATGTCCATTGAGCAACTCAGGCAGGTTGCGAACAGGTGGAGACATCAAAGGCGCTAAAAAACATTTCACAATAAAGCGATACGACTTTAATGAATGGGTTGCCCAAAGTCGGCCACGTCGAACAAGCACATGAGATTTGAGTTCGGCGGGGCTAGCGCGATGCTCGATGTTGGGCAAGCACGACGAGCCTGACCTTAGAGCCAGTCCCGTGTGTGAATCCGTGTGTGAAACCCCTTCCAAATTCAGCTAAAACTCGAAACAATCTACCAGGGCATGGAGTATTTTCCGTTATCATTCCAGCGAGCTATAGCAATTTGAGGAGGTTGCGAAGCTCAGGGGTAGTGTCTGAAAATCCCCGTGTCGGGAGTTCAATTCTCTCCCTCGGCACCACGAAATCAAGGGCTTACGATGAAAATCGTAGGCCCTTTTTCGTGTTCGCCGCGCCACCCTTCCGCCGCGCCCTCAGTGTCGGGGTTCCCTACCTTGCTTCCCGCGGGTTGCTTTACTATTTTCAATAGTTCAGAGCGAGTTGAGCACGCCGTCTCGTGAGGAGCGAAAAATGCCTACAGGCCCGGACATGCCGCTGAGGGTCGTGTTTCTCGTTGGGAACGACAGTTTGAGCACGGTGGACATGATCCGGGCGATTCGCGAGCTCGGCGGCGTCGAGATAGCCGGAATCATACACGACACCAACCGCCAGCCCCTGGGCAGGCGCATCCGGAACCTGAAAAGGAACATCGGGCGGGACGGCCTGAAATACATTCCGTTCCGTGTGCTTTCGTCCATCCTGGGCTCCCTGGAAGCCCGTGAGCGCTCCTTCGTCAGCGACGCGGACGTGATGGACGTGGCCAAAAAGGCCTTCCCGGACCGCCCCTTTTCCCTCGAGGACATACGCGACCTGTACTCGGTTCCGCTCTTCACCGTGGGGGACATGAACGCCCCGTCCACGGCGTCTACACTGTCGGGCCTGCGGGCCGACCTCGGCATCGTCTGCGGCACCCGCATCCTGAAAGATCATATCTTCTCTCTCCCCAGAATGGGGAGCATCAACATACACAAGGGAAAAGTCCCGGAATACAGGGGGATGCCGCACGGATTCTGGGAGCTTTACGACAAGCGCGAGGAGGCGTCCGTCACGGTGCACCGCGTGGAGAGCGGCCTGGATACCGGCGACGTGCTCTCCGAGAAGACCATCCCGATCCACGGCAACGAAAAGCTGGACACGCTGCGGCTCAAGCTTGACGAGATCGGCATCCTCGCCCTGCGCGACGCCGTGCAGGCAATCCTGGACAACCGGCCGTGCGGGGCCGCCCAATCCGGCAAGGGCATCAGGCCCAACACCTCTCCCGGACTGAAGCAAAGACGCGCCCTCGCGGACAAGACAGGAGAAACGCTCGACCTCCCCGGCTTGTCCGTCCAGATCCTGAAAGCCCTGTGGAGCGTGGTCGCCATCAAGGGCAACCTCCCGGGGCTTCTGCGCTGGATAAGGAAAAAGACAAACGCCCACAGGGGGGTGGTGTTTCTCTACCATAGAATCTCGCCGTGCGACGACAACCTCTCGACGGACATGTTCCAGTTCATCAGGCACATGCTCGCCCTCAAGAGGCATTATTCCCCGGCCAGCCTGGAAGAGGTCGTAGACCACATCGAACGCGCAAGAAGGTTCGAGCGCGACATATTCAGCGTCACGTTCGACGACTGCTACGCCAGCGTCTGCGAATATGCTGTCCCCATCCTGAATCACCTCGGGATTCCCGGCGGCATTTTCGTGTCGTCCGGCTTCATCGACACCGGCCGGGTGTTCGAGCATGACAGCAACCATCCGCTGTCGTTCCCCAACATGACCTCTACGGACATCGAACGGGCAGCGGACGCAGGGCATTCGATCTGCGCCCATACCGTCAACCACGTGAACCTGGGCGAGACACGCTATGAAGAAGCATACGAGGAATGCCTCGAATGCAAGAAGGCGCTGGAAAGCATCACCAAAACGAGTGTCGACATCATATCGTTTCCTTTCGGGGGCAAGCACCACATCAGCGAAAGTTCGACACGCGCCTTCCAGAGCGCCGGCATCAGGGCGAATTTTTCGGCATACGGCGGGACATTGAACAGCTCCGAGTCGCTTTACGACATCAAAAGGCTCGGAATCAGCGGGCGCCACAGCGCAGCCGGCGTGGTGCTCGATTACGAAGGGATTTCCCTGTACGCATTCAAGAGGAACAGGGCGGCCCGTTCCTAGCGGCAGGCCTGCACAACACAAGGCCATCCCCGCAAATCCTCGATTCCGGGGCATTCCCGCCATGATCCTCCGCGCCGGGAAACGGAATATTTCACCCCCCATGGATGAATCGCCCCCCGCTCTCCGTACTCATGGGAAAAGGGGGGTATCCCATGCACGACGCCAATGAGCTCGAGGCGAAACGCACCGCCATCATCACCTATTACCAGGGGGAAAGCCGCCGCCTGGAGCAGCAGGCCATCGGCATCTTCCGCTTCGCCGGGCAGTGCCTCGCCTGGTCGGAGAGCGTGCGCTCGCTGCCGCCCGACGGCGTGGAGTACGTCTTCGGCGTGGTGGAGAGGGCCAAGGCCGAACAGGCCCAGCGCGTTGCCGGCGAAGCCCTGGCCAGCGCCAGGATCGAGGCCTGCAGGCAACCCTAGTCTAGGAAGCGGACTCCCGAGCTTGCGCTTCTCCCGTCGGTTGTGAGAACACTGAACGAACCCCGCGCCGGCGCGCGGGGAAATCGCACGCACAGTGTTCGCGCGCTCCAGGGGTCATCCATGCAGGACACCGGAAATACCGTTGAGCGGCTCACGACGGAACTCGAGACCGCACACAGGCGGATTGCCGCATTGGAATCGGCGCGGCAGGAATGCCTGCACACGGGGAACGCGCTGCAGGAAAGCGAGGAGCGGCTCCGGTTCGCCCTGGAAGGGGCCAACGACGGGCTGTGGGACGCCAACCTGAAAACGGATGAATTCTACATGAGCCGGCGCGGCTGCGCCATCCTGGGGTATACCCAGGAAGAGGTGCGCGAGAACGCCAAGATATGGAAGGATCTCGTCTATCGGGACGACCTGGCCGCCACCACCGAGCGCCTGGCCGACTACCTGGAGGGGCGGGCTGAAATCTTCCAGGTCGAGCAACGCCTGAAGACCAAATCCGGGGGACTCAAGTGGGTGCTCACGCGCGGCAAGGCCGTCGAGTTCGACGAGGCCGGCAATCCGTTGCGCATGACCGGCACCCACACCGACATCTCCGCCCGTAAGGAGGCCGAGGAGGCCCTGAAGCAGAGCGAGGCCCGCTACCGCATGCTCGTCGACTGCGCCGGAGACGCCATCTATCTGGCCGACGGGGAAGGACGCCTCGTGGACGTGAACTCCACCGCCCAGAGCCAGACGCAGTTCACCCGCGAGGAACTGCTCCGGATGCGCATTGCGGACGTGGACGCGGAATACGACCACGAATCCACGCAAAAAATGCTGGCGGGCCTCGACGGAACCGGCGGAGAGGTCTTCCAGACCCGGCACAGGCGAAAGGACGGGAGCACGTTCCCCGTGGAAGTGCGTGTGGTTGCTCTGGAATTGGCTGGGAGGACGGTCTTCATGGGCATCGCCCGGGACATCACCGAGCGCCAGAACATGCAGGAGGTGCTCATCCAGACCGAAAAGATGATCTCCGTCGGCGGCCTGGCCGCGGGCATGGCCCACGAGATCAACAACCCCCTGGGCGGCATCCTGCAGAGCGTCCAGGTGCTCCGGCGCCGCCTGACCGAGGACAGCCCGGCCAATCTCCAGGCCGCCCGCGACGCCGGGTGCTCCCTCCAGGGCATACGGGAGTTCATGGACAACCGGGGAATACTCGCCTTCCTGGACAACGTGCGCGACGCGGGCACGCGGGCCACCCGGATCGTGAGCAGCATGCTGGAATTCAGCCGCAAGAGCGAGCCCGTCCGCACCGCCACCGACGTCAACGGGCTGCTGGACGACACGGTGGCCCTGTGCGCCACCGAGTACAACCTCAAGAAGAAGTACGACTTCCGGAAAATCCCCATGGAGCGCGACTACGCGCCGGACCTGCCCCAGCTGCCCTGTTCCAGGCCGCAGATCCAGCAGGTGGTGATGAACATCCTGGGCAACGCCGCCCACGCCCTGGCGGGCTCCCCCTCCCCCAGGATCACACTGCGCACCAGGCGCGACGACGGCTTCGTCCGCATCGAGATACAAGACAACGGCCCCGGCATGGACGACGCCGTCCGCCGCAAGATATTCGAGCCCTTCTTCACCACCAAACCAGTGGGCGAGGGCACGGGCCTGGGGTTGTCGGTGTCCTACTTCATCGTCACCAGCAACCATCGGGGAACCCTCGAGGTTAACTCCGACCCCGGGCAGGGGAGCACCTTCACCATCCGGCTCCCCCTGGAACCCGGACCGGCCGGCCAGCAGGCCTGACGGCCCCGCCTGAGCCCCGGCTCCGGTCCGGGAAGACGGCCAGGCGTTCAGGCTCGATCCCGGATAGCGGCCCCGGCGGGCTTGCCTTCGCGGAAGCGATCCGCCAAGATGGCCTCCTCGCTCGCGCAATCCCTATCCGGCAAGGCATACCCCATGCGAAAACTTCTGCTGCTCGCCGCCCAGACGGCGCTGCTGTGGGCCATCTACCGGGCCAGCACCTGGTTCGTGGCCGCAACCGGCCTGCCCGTGCCGGGCAACGTGGTCGGCGTGGCCGCGCTGTTCGCGCTTCTGCGGCTTGGCGTGGTCAAGCTCGAATACGTCCAGGAAGCGGCGGACTTCCTGCTCAGGCACCTGGTGTTCTTCTTCATCCCCATCACGGTGGGCCTGATGAACTGGGGCGGCGTCTTCCGCGAGCACGCCTGGACGCTGCTTGCGGCCATCCTGGTCAGCACGCTGCTGCCGCTCTGGACCGTGGGCTTCATCACCCAGCGCATTGACCGGCAAGGGCGGGAGGGCTGACCGTGCAGCACCTGGTGGTCCTCTTCAGCATCGCCGTGACGCTCGCGGCCTACGTCGCCTTCCGGCGGCTGTACCTGCGCTACGTCCATCCGCTGCTCAACGTGGTCATCCTGAGCTCCGCGGCGGTGGTGGCCGTGCTCGTGGCCTGCGGCATCCCCTTCGAGTCCTACGCCGAAGGCCGCGACATCATGACCTTCCCTCTGGGCCCGGCCACGGTCGGCCTGGCCGTGCCGCTCTACCGCTGCCGGAGGCTGATCGGGAAATACGCCCTGCCCATCGCGGCCAGCGTGGCCTGCGGGTCGCTCGCGGCCATGCTGTCGGCCGGCTTCATCGCCAAGGCCGGGGGACTGCCCCGGGAGGTGGTGATGTCCATCGTCCCCAAGGGGGTGTCCATCCCCTTCGCGGTGGAGATCGCCAGGCTGAGCGGCGGCATCCCGCCCCTGGCTGCGGCCTTCGTGGTGGCCACGGGGACGCTGGGGGGGCTCATCGGCGCGCCCCTCCTGACGAGGCTCGGCATAACCGATCCCGTGGCGCGAGGGCTGTCCCTGGGCACGGCCGCCCATGCCCAGGGCACGGCGTCGGCCCTCATGGAGGGGGAGCTGCCGGGGTCCATGGCCGGGCTGGCCATGATTCTGGCGGGGATGTTCACGGCGGCGTGCGCGCCGCTGGCTGTGTGGCTTCTGGGCTGAGGGGGACCTGGCCGCGCCTCAGGCGGAGCGGTCCACCACCCTGCCCGAATCGGGGGAGACGTCGGGGTGCCTGACGGGCTCCTTGTCGTGCTTGATGTGCACCGTGTTGGGCAGCACGTCCGGGGCCACGGCCTGATCCTTGACCATGCCGTCGATGTATTCCCGGATGAGTTCTCCAGCCAGGCTTTTATCCGTGCGCAGCTGCTCCGCCACATGCTGGAGCAGCTCGAGCTGACCTTCCGCGACCTTCATTGCAACGCCTCTCCGATCTATTGGGCCCAGGGCACTACCGGGTTTCGAGCATCAGCCTGCAGCCCTCGCGCACCGTCACCACCGGGATCTTCTGCTCCGCAATCCATGCGCAGACGGAATCGAGGCTCTCCACGGGGTAGGTGCCCCAGCCCAGGTCCTCGCCCACGCCGTGCAGGCAGAACACCACCCAGCTGCCGGCTGCGAGGCTGTGGTCCTTGATGGTGTTCACGAGCGTCTGGGGCGTGTCGCCCTTGCGCACCGTGAAGCGCTTGATGGAATAGGGGTTGAACGTGGCCCGGCGGTTGTCCGAATCGTTCTGGGCGCAGGCGCGGGCGTAATAGCGCTTGCAGAGGTTCTCTTCGTCCTGCGTCCAGTAATTTTTCGGGGCCACGAAGGTGTCCACGGTGAACCCGAGTTCCGTCAGGGACCGCTTGGATTCCTCCATGCCCCGCTGCAGCGATCCGGTCCGGATGTTCAGGGACTCCGGGTCGCCCCCGCGCAGGACGTGCACGTGCAGCTCGGCGATGGTCCGGTCGAGCCAGTAGGTGCCGGGCGTGTCCAGCAGCCGGTTCAGGCTTTCCACCGCCTTGTAGGCCGTTCCGTCCTGAGAGAGGCCGGGCACGTATTCGTAATCGTAGCGGGCCTGGAAATGGGCGGGGTTGTCCTTGTCCGGGCGCCACCCCGAGAGGGGCTCCTGCTCGTAGAGCCTGGGGATGTTCAGGGGGTTCACCCGGCTCATGCCGTGGGAGGCGATCTCCCAGCCGTTGCTCTCCAGTTCGCGCACGGAAGCGAGGTCCATGTAGTCGTTGTCGTCCGAAAGCATCTTGCCCACCACGATGCCCGCGGTGGCCGCCATGCCCCATCTCTTGAGCACCGGCAGGGCGTAGCGGTTGGTCGAGGCGATGCCGTCGTCGAAGGTGAAGGTCACCATTCCCTTGCCCTTGGGCCCCTTGCCGTTGGGCATCGGGGCTCTGAACGCCCGGGCCGTCCCTCCCATGGCGCAGACTGCGGCCGAGGCGCCGAGGACTCCGAGAAAATGGCGTCTGTTCATGAGAGGCTACTCCTTGTGACCCACATGCCCGTGCGGGCAGGACACAAGCATACTCATTAACGAGGGATTTGAGAACCGGTGCGGACGGCGAAAATCCGGCCGAGCCCGGCGGGAGGGACCGTAAGGCAGGGGCGGGAGCGGGCCGCCAGGAAAGGAAAGCGCCGGCCTCAGCCGCCGCCGTGCCCGTCCGCCTCCTGGCTCTTGTACGAGGCGAAGCGGGGATAGTCCCCCTGGTAGACCCGGCTGCCGATGTGGGCGAACCGGCTCAGCATGTCGGCGTGGACCTCCCCGCCGAGCGCCGTCCAGCGCTTGCAGAAGGAGTAGTCCTCGGGGAGGTAGTCGCGGGTGTCGGGGTCGATGAGGGTGTCGAAGAAGGCGTAGTTGTCGAACACGTGGTCGTAGAGCGCGGCGTAGGAGTACTTGTAGCGAAGCTCCGGATGGGCCCTGGCCATCTCCACGAACACCCGGCGCTTTATCAGCATGAACCCCGTGGAGCCGTACTCCACGCTCATGAAGCCGTTGTCGTCAGGCTCCTCGCCGGACTTGAACTTCACGGTGTAGTCCAGGGAGGCGGCCTCGGCCTCCGGGTCCGAGAGCCCCCCGGGCACGGAGCGCACCTTGCCCAGGTCCAGGTACTTCAGCGGGTAGACGCCGCAGACGATGTCCTTGTCCGCGCGCAGGTAGCGCAGGGCGGTGTCCGCCGGGAAGGACAGGTCCGAGTCGATGAAGAGCAGGTGGCTGTATTCCTCGTGGCGCACGAACTCGTTGGCGATGAAGTTGCGGGCCCGGGTGATGAGGCTCTCGTGGGAAGGGGTCATGATGTCGGAGGCGACGCCCTCGTTGCCCAGGGTGCGCACCATGTTGAAGAGCGAGATCATGTACTGGGCGTGGACGGTGCCGTTGTAGCAGGGGGTCGCGATCAGGATCATGGATCGTTCTCCGGGCCGGGCCCGACCGAGGGTTCACGCGGGACGAACGCGCCCAGGCCGACGGGCGGCCCGCACGGAAAAGCGCGAAACGGGCCGGCCCCGGCGGTTGTCTCCCAACGCCCGCCGGGGCCTGACCGCGCCGCCCCTCCCGGAGGCAAGCGCGGCTGCAAGGGAGACGTTGGCGGACGCCCCAAAGTTACGCCAGGAGGGCATTTCGCGCGATCAGTATCCGTCGTCCTCCTGGGATTCGCCGAACATGGCCTTCTTGACCGGGATGAGCGCCTCCCAGTCCACGTCGGCCAGCCCCAGGCGGGTGGCGCGCGAAGGGGCAACGGTCAGCACGCGGTCCTCGCCGTCCGGCCAGGGCATGGTCTCGCCGGGCGAGCCCGCACCGGTGGCCCCGGCGTCCGTCACCAGGCGCGCGAGCACCTGCACGGGCTCGCCCGAGGCCGCGGCCTTGGGCGCGTACGAGGCAAGGAGCGCGGCCGCGTCCGAGAGGGCGGCGTCGTTCCAGTCCACGCCCGGCAGCGCCCGAACAAGGCCCAGCGGGCTCGGGAAGCCCATCACGTCCAGAAGCCGGTCGCCGGGGCGGGCCAAGCGGGCCAGGGTCTCGTTGTCCTCGCGGTTGCGGCCCATGGCCATCCAGTGCGCCCCGGCCCAGAACTGGCGGCCCACGTTGGCCAGGTGGAAATCGGCGTCGGTGGCGGGCCTGGCGTGCATGAACACCGGCACGTAGCGCTTGGCGGACTCGAATTCCGTGAGTTTGCAGCCCCCGGCCGGCTGGGGGAATTTGGTGATGCCCAGTTCCCGGGCCAGCCTGAACTGCGGCTTTCTCGTGCGCCCCCCGAAGGCGTGCAGCCTCTCGCGGTCGACAAGCCCTGACTCCTCCATGGGGGTGGGCTTCATGGTCTTGGCGCACAACGGGCGCAGGAGCACGTCGCGCACCCCGGCGTCGCGGCTGATGATGTCCAGGGCGTCGCGGCGCTGGGACATGGGCCGCTGGCCCTTCACCTCGCCGGTGACGATGAACTTGGCCCCGTACACGCCAAGAAGCTCCCGGCAGCGCGCCAGCATGAGAATCTTGCAGTCCACGCAGGGGTTCAGGCCCTTGCCCACGCCGTGGAGCGGCCGGGCGTCCATCATGGCCACGTACTCGGGCCCCACGTCCACGGCCTCGATGTCCAGGCCGTAGTCGGCGGACCATCCCGCTATCTTGTCCGGATGGCCGAAGAAGGGGCTGGTGAAGTGCAGGCCGAGCACCGCAAGCCCCTGCGCGGCAACTGATTTCGCAGCCAGGATGGAGTCCAGGCCGCCTGAGAACATGGCCAAAACGTCGTATTGTTTCATGGGCGGGGAAATACTCTCCTTGCAGATGGCGGGCACGCCCGGGCGCGCGGCGCCCGGACGGCGGCCTCGCGGCCGCTGCCCGGGCAAGCCTACCAACGAAGGCCGCAAAAGGCGATACTAGGCTTGGCGCGCCTTGAGCAGGTCGCGTATCTCCGTAAGCAGCGCCACGTCGGGCGGAACCGGCGGCGGCGCGGCCGGCTCCTCGGGCTTCTCCCCCCTTCGTTTGAGGGCGTTGATGCCCTTGACCATGAGGAAGATGGCGAAGGCGACGATGGTGAAGTCAACCAGGGTCTGGATGAAGTTGCCGTAGTTCAGGGTGGCGCTCTTCATCCCCTCGATGGGGGCGGCCAGGGTGAGCTTGAGGCTGGTGAAGTCCACTCCCCCGAGCAGCATCCCCACCGGCGGCATGATCACGTCGGCCACCAACGACGATACGATCTTGCCGAAAGAAGCGCCGATGATCACACCCACGGCGAGGTCCATGACGTTGCCGCGCATGGCGAATTCCTTGAACTCTTTAAGAAAGCTCATACGACCTCCTTGTGTGAGTTTGCCGTGAACGTACGCCCCTCGCGGGATTGCGGCAAGCGTTGCGACGCGGACAACGGGCCGGGCACCGGGACAAGATGCCCGTTGCCCCTCGGACTTCGTTTTGCTATGCCCCTTGGGCATTTCCCACATTTCACAAGGATGTCCCTCCCATGGCCAAGAAATCCGCCTCCAACGCCCAGGACGCCCGCCTCGAGGCCCTGACCACCGCCCTGACCACCATCGAGCGCAAATACGGCCAGGGCTCCGTCATGCGCCTGGACGAGGAGACCCACGCGGCCATCCCGTCCATCCCCACGGGCTCCATCGGCGTGGACTTGGCGCTGGGCATCGGGGGAATCCCCAAGGGGCGCGTCACCGAAATTTTCGGCCCGGAATCCTCGGGCAAGACCACCCTGGCCCTGCACATCATCGCCGAATCCCAGAAAAAGGGCGGCACGGCGGCCTTCATCGACGCCGAGCACGCACTCGACGTCAACTACGCCAAGCGCCTGGGCGTGAAGACCGACGAACTGCTCATCTCGCAGCCCGATTACGGCGAGCAGGCCCTGGACATCTGCGACCTGCTGGTGCGCTCCAGCGCCGTGGACGTGATCGTCATCGACTCGGTGGCCGCGCTCATCCCTCAGGCCGAACTGGAAGGCGAGATGGGCGAGACCCAGGTGGGCGGGCAGGCGCGCCTCATGAGCCACGCCATGCGCAAGCTCACCGGCACCATCCACAAGTCCCAGAGCGCGGTCATCTTCATCAACCAGATCCGCATGAAGATCGGCCAGACCGGCTACGGCAACCCCGAGACCACCACGGGCGGCCACGCGCTCAAGTTCTACGCCTCCACCCGCATGGACATCCGCAAGATCCAGACCCTGAAGGACAAGGAAGAAGTCTACGGGTCGCGCTGCCGGGTGAAGGTGGTGAAGAACAAGGTGGCCCCGCCGTTCCGCGAGGCGCAGTTCGACATCCTCTACGGCACGGGCATCTCCCGCGAGGGCGAGCTCATCGACATGGGCGTGGAGATGAATATTGTCGATAAATCCGGCGCGTGGTTCGCCTACGGCTCGGAGCGCCTGGGCCAGGGCAAGGAGAACGTGCGGGAGTTCTTGCGCGAGCACCCCGAGATCAAGCAGCAGATCGAGGACAAGATCTACGAGCACCTGGGGCTCAAGGAAGCCGCCGCCGAAGCCCAAGAGTAATATTTCCGGGCTTAGACGCGAAGCCCGTTAAAAGTTTGTGAAGGAGAGCTCGAGAGGAAACTTTTTTCAAAAAGTTTCCTCTCGAAATTCTTGAGGAGACAACCCCCTTGATCACCGCCACCGAAATCCGCCGCCGCTTCCTGGACTATTACGTCGCCAACGGACACACCGAGGTGTCCAGTTCCTCCCTAGTGCCCCGCGAGGACCCGTCGCTTCTGTTCACCAACGCGGGCATGGTCCAGTTCAAGAAGGTCTTCCTGGGCCAGGAAAAGCGCGACTACTCCCGCGCGGCCACCTCGCAGAAATGCCTGCGCGTGGGCGGCAAGCACAACGACCTGGAGAACGTGGGCCGCACCGCGCGCCACCACACCTTCTTCGAGATGCTGGGCAACTTCTCCTTCGGCGACTACTTCAAGGAAGAGGCCATCCGCCTGGCCTGGGGCTTCCTCACCGAAGAGCTCAAGCTCCCCAAGGAAAAGCTCTACGCCACGGTGTTCCGCGACGACGACGAGGCCATCGAGCTCTGGTTGAAGATCACCGACATCCCGGCCGAGCGGATCTTCCGCCTGGGCGAGAAGGACAACTTCTGGTCCATGGGGGACACCGGCCCTTGCGGCCCCTGCTCCGAGATCCTCATCGACCAGGGCGAACACATGAGTTGCGGCCCCAACTGCGGCATCGGCCAGTGTGACTGCGACCGCTTCCTGGAGATCTGGAACCTCGTGTTCATGCAGTACGACCAGATCGAGCCGGGCAAGCGCGTGCCCCTGCCGCGCCCCTCCATCGACACGGGCATGGGCCTGGAGCGCGTGGCCGGCGTGTGCCAGGGCGTGTACTCCAACTTCGACTCGGACCTGTTCATCCCCATCATCGCGGCCACGGCCGAACTGGCGGGCGTGAAATACAAGACCGACGAGGAGACCGACACCGCGCTTCGCGTCATCGCGGACCACTCGCGCTCCATGGTGTTCCTCATCGCCGACTCCATCCTGCCCTCCAACGAGGGACGGGGCTACGTGCTCAGGCGCCTCATCCGCCGGGCCTTCCGCTTCGGGCGCCTCATGGGCCTGAAGGACCCCTTCCTGCACAAGGTCTGCCCCACCGTGGTCGAGGTCATGGGCGTGCAGTACCCCGAGATCGTGGAAGGCATGGACTTCATGACCCGCGTGGTGCGCGAGGAGGAGGAACGCTTCTCCGTAACGCTCGACAAGGGCCTGGACATCCTCGAGGAGGAGATGGCCGCCGCCACGAAGGCCGGAAGCGCCATCATCTCCGGCGAAGTGGCCTTCAAGCTCTACGACACTTACGGCTTCCCCCTGGACATCATCACCGACGTGGCGGGCAAGCAGGGCTTCTGCGTGGACGAGGCCGGCTACAAGGTCTGCATGGACGAGCAGAAGGCCAGGGCCAAGAAGGCCTGGAAGGGCTCGGGCGAATCGGACATCGCGGGACAGTTCAAGAAACTTCTGGAAACGGGCTTGAAGTCGCGGTTCGTGGGCTACGACACCCTCAAGGCCGAGTCGCGCATCATCGCGCTCCTGGGCGAGGACGGCATCCCGCGCGAGCGTCTCATCCAGGGCGAAGGCGGCTACGCGGTGTTCGCCGTGACCCCCTTCTATGGCGAATCCGGCGGCCAAGCGGGCGACCGGGGCGTGGTGGAAACCATGACCGGCTCCGCCGACGTGCTGGACACCCTCAAGCCCAGCCCCGAGCTGACCACCCACAAGGTATTCGTGGGCGAGGGCGAGCTTTTGCTGGACCAGGAAGCCAAGCTCGACGTCAACGAGGAGCTGCGCCTGGGCTCGGCCCGCAACCACACCACCACCCACCTGCTGCACGCGGCCCTGCGCAAGGTGCTGGGCGAGCACGTGAAGCAGGCCGGATCGCTGGTGACCCCAGAGCGCCTGCGCTTCGACTTCACCCACATCTCCCAGATCACCCCGGACGAGATGGCCCGCATCGAGGAAGAGGTCAACCAGGCCATCCTGGCGGACATCGCCGTCAAGCGCGAGATCATGGGCGTCAAGGAGGCCCAGGCCAAGGGGGCCATGGCCCTCTTCGGCGAGAAGTACGGCGACGAGGTCAGCGTGGTGGAGGTTCCGGGCGTGTCCATGGAACTCTGCGGCGGCACGCACATCAAGGCCACCGGCCAGGCGGGCGGCTTCAGCGTCCTCTCCGAGTCCGGCGTGGCCGCGGGCGTGCGGCGCATCGAGGCGGTCACCGGCTGGAACATGCTGGGACATTTCCAGGCCGTGCGCCGGGAGATGGACGAGGTGGCCGACGTCCTGCGCGCCAAGCCCGGCGAGCTGGCCGAGCGCCTCAAAACCCTCCAGGCCCAGGTGAAGGCCCTGACCAAGGAGAAGGAGCAGCTCCAGGGCAAGCTGGCCTCGGGCCAGGGTCGCGACCTCATGGACGGCGTGGAGGAGATCGGCGGCGTGAAGGTGCTGACGGCCAAGGTGGACGGGGCGACCATGAAGTCGCTGCGCGACACCATGGACGACGTGCGCTCCAAGCTGCCTTCGGGCGTGGCCTGCCTCACGGGCGCGGGCGAGGACGGCAAGGTGGCGCTGATCCTCTACGTGAGCCGAGATCTGCACGGAAAATTCACCGCCCAGACCCTCATCAAGGACGTGTCCGCCCTGGTGGGCGGCTCGGGCGGCGGCCGCCCGGACCTGGCCCAGGCCGGCGGCACGGAAGCCTCGGGCATGGACGCGGCCCTTGCCAAAGTGAAGGAGCTGGTGGGGAAAATGTAATGAGCTATGACGTAAGTGACTGGATTGGCAGGCTTTCGTCACGTTCCGATTTAACACACAGCATCTTTCATTTAACTCGTCCTGCGGGAGATAAATCGGCGGTCGATGTTCTTATTAAAATATTGTGCGAAAAAACAATTATTGCCAGCAAGCCAGCAGAGGCATTTATAATTGGAGATCGAGGCGCGGCATGCTTTCAAAACATTCCCCTTTACTCTATTTGTCAAAATTTAAAATTTGAGCGAGAGTATAAGGAACGAAAAGGATACGATAAAACAAGATACACTGGTGTCGGGCTAGGATTTCAAGTAAATTATGCTTTTGCCTTGGGCTGCCGTCCGGTTATATATGAAGACAAGAACGTAGCAAAAAACATATTACCACCTGAAGAGCATTGGCGAGTAGTTCATTACTCTCCCAACACAACAACTCCTGTTGATTGGTCTCATGAACGTGAATGGCGCTTTCCTGGAAATTTTGTTTTTGCTAGAAAAACTGCACACGTCATTTTAGAATCCGCAGAAAACTACAAGGAGTTCATTGAGAAATCAACACCCTTAAAGGACATTGACTTGGTCAATGAGGTCAGAAGTATTACCTGCCTTGAAGCCTTATTTTATTGATGTACTCTGACAATCACAAGACGCATGATCACCAATATTCATCGTCTAATTCAGCCAATCTTTCCACGGCCTCCTCGATTAAAACATCTGGATTGTAGCATACCATCCAATCCTCTCCGTACTTTGCCCTAAGCCACCCAGCGATTCTGGCATCATCGTAGGCTTCATCTGATCGTTTTTCCCTTCTTCTGCTCGTATATCATCAAGTCTTGAATGACATTTCGCACATACCAGAAGAACATCTTCGGGCTTCTCCCTCCAAAGACTACGATGATGGAGATGATGAAGCTCTAATTTGTTAGAGGGAAAATCCCATCCACAATTTTCACAATAATTTGAAAGTACTTCGTAATCCTCAAAACCATCATTATTGACGAAAATTTTTTTTCCGTATTGCTAATATGTTTGCCCGGAAAGCAGCCCAAACTGGTCCGGAAATGTACTCTTCATATATTTTCCTCAATTCATGTGGAACCTTGGTGCATGCTATGAAAAGGGGCTCCGGGACGTCAACGCTTTGGATCAAAAATGGCAGGCCACCACTAGGACGGCTCGCCATACCTAATGACTGGCCGGATGACCGGCGTAACGGCGGCGGGTT
This sequence comes from Fundidesulfovibrio terrae, assembly GCF_022808915.1. Classification (NCBI taxonomy): domain Bacteria; kingdom Pseudomonadati; phylum Thermodesulfobacteriota; class Desulfovibrionia; order Desulfovibrionales; family Desulfovibrionaceae; genus Fundidesulfovibrio; species Fundidesulfovibrio terrae. The sequence continues at coordinate 220,880 of NZ_JAKZFS010000001.1, read as the reverse complement.
CCGAATTCCGGAACCCGCCTTTTTTGTTCGCCCTCTAGCCCAGGTACTTGACGGCCAACCGGTCCATCATGGCGTGGAAGGCTTCGTGCACGCCCTCGCCCATGTGGTCGCGCTCCATGGCCGCGAAGGCCCGGACCAGTTCCTCCTGCTTTTGCGGGGAGAGCGCCTGGTCGGCCATCTTGAAGAGCACGTTGTCCTCCTTGGCGATGTGGTTCGAGAGGAGTTCGATGTAGCCCCTGGCCGCACCCGCGAATCCGACCATGTCCCCCGAAGCCAGGGAGTCCGACATGCCCTTGATGAAGCCCCGCCCGATGTCGTGCTCATGCAGCATCACCCCCACGGGGCCGCCCTGGCGTGGGATTCCCGCCGCCTCCAGGGCCGGGAAGAGCAGGTCCTCCTCCTTGCTGTGGTGGCACTTGTCGGCAAAGGTTCTCAAAAATTCGATGACATCGGCGGCGTCGGCCTTGTCCAGGCCGCGCCCTGACTGAGCGGCGTCGGCCAGTTGCCCGAGGATGCGCAGCATGATCTCGATGCCCCGGTGTTCGGCTTTGAGTTCGTCTGTGGCGAGCATGGAGGCCCTCCTTGATGGAGCCGGATGGATATTCCGGCATGATCCTCCATAGGCGCGGCCCTGAAGAAGCGCAAGACCGGACATGCCGTCCCGCACTTGCCCGCGTGCCCGCCTGCGGGTATGGACGGGGCTTCCAATTTCCATCAAGGAGCGCCGCCCATGTCCCTGTCCTCCACGCTGTACGCCAAGGCCCAGACCCTGATCCCCGGCGGGGTCAACTCGCCCATCCGCGCCTGCAAGGCCGTGGAGTCCGAGCCCCTGTTCATCGCCCGCGCCGAGGGCTCGAAAATTTACGACGTGGACGGCAACGGGTACGTGGACTACGTCATGAGCTGGGGCCCCATGCTGCTGGGCCACGCCGACCCCGTGGTGCACGCCGCCGCCAAGGCTGCCCTGGACAACGGCTCGAGCTTCGGCGCGCCCTGTCCCGCCGAGGTGGACCTGGCCGAGAAGATCACCAAGCTCATGCCCTCGGTAGAGATGGTGCGCATGGTCAACTCCGGCACCGAAGCCACCATGAGCGCGCTTCGCCTGGCGCGCGGCTTCACCGGGCGCGACTGCGTCATCAAGTTCGACGGCTGCTACCACGGCCACGCCGACGCCTTCCTGGCCGCCGCCGGATCGGGCGTGGCCGTGCAGGCCGCCCCCGGCACCCCGGGCGTCCCGGCCGCCACCGTGGCCCACACCATCGTGCTGCCCTACAACGACCTGGAGGCCGTGAAAGAGGCCTTCAAGGCAAGGGGCAAGGAGATCGCGGCCATCATCGTGGAGCCCGCCCCGGGCAACATGGGCCTGGTGCTGCCCAAGCCCGGCTACCTGGAGGGCCTGCGCGCAATCTGCGACGAATACGGCACCGTGCTCATCTTCGACGAGGTCATCACCGGCTTCCGCTGGAGCCTCCACGGAGCCCAGGGCCGCTACGGCGTGCGCCCGGACCTGACCACGCTCGGCAAGATCATCGGCGCGGGCTTCCCCGTGGGCGCCTACGGCGGCCGCCGCGACATCATGGAGAAGCTCTCCCCCTGCGGCCCGGTGTTCCAGGCCGGGACGCTCTCGGGCAACCCCGTGGCCATGGCCGCCGGCCTGGCCAACCTGCTCGAGCTGGAGAAACGCGACTACGCCGCCCTGGAGAAGCGTACCGGCGAGCTGGCCGACGAGTTCGCGGCCATCATCCGCTCCAAGGGCGTGCCCGTGACCTTGAACAAGGTGGCCTCGGCCTTCACCATGTACTTCACCGACCGCCCCGTTACGGACATGGCCGCCGCCCGCACCTCCGACGGCAAGGTCTACACCGCCATCTACAAGCAGATGCGCGAGCAGGGCGTGTACCTGGCGTCGCTGGGCTACGAGTGCTCCTTCACCTCCTTCGCCCACACCGAGGCGGATTACGATCTGACCCTGGAGGCGGCGAAGCGGGTGAAACTCTGATGACGCCCCCGGCCGCGCACGACCGGATGCGCCCATGACCGGACGTCTGGCCGTCTACGCCCTGACTCCCCAGGGCGCGCGCCTGGCCCGCGGGCTCGCGGGGGAGTTCGGGGCGGACCTGTACCTGCCGCGCAAGCTGGCCGGGCCCGACGAGAAAGCCTTCGACTCTCTCCCGGCCCAGGTGGCGGAGGTCTTCCACTCCTACCAGGGACACCTGTTCGTGGCCGCCTGCGGCATCGTGGTGCGCGCCGTGGCCCCTCTGCTCAAGGGCAAATCCCAGGACCCGGCGGTGGTGGCGCTGGATCAGGCGGGCCGCCACGCCGTGAGCCTGCTGTCCGGGCACCTGGGCGGGGCCAACGACCTGGCCCGGCGCGCGGCGGCCGTCAGCGGCGGCGAGGCCGTGATCACCACGGCCACGGACACCGCCGGGCTGCCCTCCCTGGACCTTCTGGCCCGCGACTCGAATCTCGCCATCGAGAACCTGGGGGCGGTGAAGAACGTGAACGCCGGGCTTCTCGAGGGCCGCATCGTCCAGGTGTTCGACCCCGAGGCCCGGCTGGTGATCCCCCAGGCTCATTGCGGACTTTTCGAATGGGTGGGCGCGCCGCACCTGCTGGAGGCGGACCGCCCCTGCGTGGCCGTGTCCTGGCGCGAGGGGTCCTTCCCCGCCGCGTGCCTGAAGCTTCGTCCGCGCGTGGTGGTTGCCGGGACGGGGTGCCGCAAGGGCACGCCCGCCTCCGAGATCGTCGAAGCCGTGCGCGAGGCCTGCGCCCGGCGCGGCGTGGCCGTGAAAAGCCTGGCCGCCCTGGCCAGCATCGAGGCCAAGCGCGGCGAGCCCGGCCTCCGCGAGGCGGCCGACGTCCTGGGCCTGGATCTGATCTTTTTTCCGGCGTCGCGGCTTGGGGAAGTGGCCGTGCCCAACCCCTCCGCCAACGCCCTCAAACATATGGGAGTCGAAAGCGTATGCGAAGCAGCCGCGCTGCTGGCCACGGGAGCGGACACGCTCCTTTTGCCCAAGATGAAAACGAAAACCGTCACAGTGGCCCTGGCTGCGGCAAGCTGACCGTGGTGGGGCTAGGGCCCGGCGATGCGGCCCTGACCGCGCCCCTGGCCTCGCGCGCCCTGGCCGAAGCCCATGCGGTGGCGGGCTATTCCACCTACCTGGACCTCGTCCCGGCGCAGCTTCTCGAAGGCAAGCGGATCATCTCCACCGGCATGATGGGCGAGGTGGAGCGCTGCTCCATGGCCATTGAAGAGGCCTTGTCCGGCCGGGACACCGTGGTGGTTTCCGGCGGCGACGCCGGGGTCTACGGCATGGCCGGGCTGGTGCTGGAACTCCTTGAGGTGCGAGGGCTCCTGGACACGGTGTCCTGCGAGGTGGTCCCGGGCATCCCGGCGCTCACAGGGGCGGCCGCCCTGCTGGGCGCGCCGCTCACCCACGACTTCGCCTGCGTGAGCCTCTCCGACCTGCTCACCCCCTGGGAACTCATCGAGAAGCGCCTTGAGGCGGCCGCCTCGGCGGACTTCGTCCTGGTTCTGTACAATCCGCGCTCGCGACGCCGCTCCGGGCTTCTGGCGCGCGCATTCGAGATCATTCAGGGACATCGCGGCCCGCAGACCCCTGTGGGGATGGTCCGCCAGGCATGGCGCGAAGGCCAGTCCGTGCGGGTTTCCACCCTGACGGAAGCCGATCCCGAGGCCGCGGACATGCTCACCATCGTGGTGGTGGGCAACAGCCAGACCCGCCTGGCCGGAGGGCGCATGCTCACCCCAAGGGGGTATGCTCAGAAGTACGGAATGGGTTGATTCGACGCGTTTTATTCCCCCCGCGCCTTGACACGTCTGCTTTTCTGCACTTAGAGTCCATGTGAATTTTTTCCTTCAACTTTTTTTTGGTGAGGAGGTGGATGGGAATGAAGAAACCGTTTTTCGTTATGGTGGTGTGTGCCATGCTGGTGGGCGTTTTCTGCCTGCCCTCCCTGTGGGCCGTCGACGCTCCCAAAGGCGCGATGGATCTGAAGGTGCCCGCTGGCGCGACCGCGACCAAGGCCCCGGTGAAGTTCAGCCATGAAACCGCCGGGCACAAGGCCGACTGCAAGTCTTGCCACCACAAGGACGGAGCCAACATGAAGTGCTCCGGCGCCGGCTGCCACGCCAACGTCGACCCGGCCGACAAGACCAGCGACAAGAGCTATTACATGGCCTATCACAAGGGTGACTCCACCAAGAGCTGCGTGGGCTGCCACAAGAAGGCCAAGGAAGGCGGCAAGAACGCGCCCATCGCGTGCAACGCCTGCCATCCCCAACAGTAGCATCAGACCGGATGCGGGCGGCTCCTGGCCGCCCGCGCCTTTTTCAGCGCACGCGCGGAGGCCCTCATGTCCAAGTCCCCCGACGACATCATCGAGCTGACCGACATCATCGAGCACGGCCCCAACGCCTCCAAGCAGGAGGGAGCCGAAGGCGGGGTCGATCTGAGCTTCGAGCGGGAACTTGAAGACCTCTTCGCGGAAGCACCCGACTCCAAGACGGAAGCCCCCGCCCCGGACATCCCGGGGCTGGACGACCTGCACCTGCCCGGCGACGAGCCAAAGGCCGGCGGCGAAGGCGACATCGACCTGGACGGCCTGGACGCCCTGCTGGCCGACGCCGAGAAGAACCAGCCCGGCGGCCTGGACCTGCCGGAGCTTCCCGACGACTTCCTGGGCGAAACCGTGGCCGCCGCGCCGCCTCAGGCTGCCCCCGAGGCCGCCCCGGCCGTGGTCTCGGACCAGGCGGCCGAGGCCCTGAGCGCGCGCCTGGACGCCCTGGAGGACAAGCTCTCCACCATGGGCAACACCCTGGCCGCTTCCTTCAAGGCCATGCTGGACGAGGCCGTGTCCGGCATCAAGGCCGACATTCCCGCCCCTGCCGAGGCCGCCGCCGATCCCGCGCCCCTGATCGCCGAACTGCGCGAGAGCCTGGAAGCCCGCATCGAGGCCCTCCAGGCCGGGCTGCCCGCCGCCATGGACGAAGACGCCCTGGCTTCGCGCATCAAGGACGAAATCCTGGCCGCGCTGCCCGAGCCCGCCGCGCCCGACGAAGAGGCCCTGGCCCAGCGCATCAGGCAGGACATCCTCTCCTCCCTGCCGGAACCCGCCGCCATGGACGAGGAGGCTCTGGCCGCCCGCGTCAAGGACGACGTCCTGGCCGCGCTGCCGCAGCCCGAAATTTCCACCGAAGCCGCTCCCGCCGTGGACGTGGAAGCCCTCGCCGCCCAGGTGGAGGCCCGCCTCGACGAACGCCTGGATGCGCTCAAGGCCGAACTCTCCACCGGAGCCGCCGCCGGAGCCGACCCGGCTCCCATGATCGAGGAAGCCTCGGCCCGCCTCCAGGGCGCCATCGACGCCGTGCAGAACCGCATCGACGCCGTGCCGGCCGACATGTCCTCCATGCTGGATGAAATGGCCGCCCGCACCGGACAGCGCCTGGACGAGCTGGAGGCGCGCATCCCTTCGGGCGACTCCCCGGACGTGTCCGCCCTGGCCTCCAGGGACGAGCTGGCCCAGTTGCGCCAGGACCTTCTGGCCGAGATGAAGAAAGCCGTTCCCGCGGCCGCCGCCCAGATCATCCGCGAGGAGATCCAGGCCCTGCTTCAGGACGCGGACTAACCCTCGCGCAAGGGACCATCCGGGCACGCCGCCTCCACACCCATGCGCCCCGACTCCACGGACGCCCTCGGCCTGTGCCTGGGGGCCTCCTCCATCGGTCTTGTCCGCCTGAGCCGGTCTCCCGGCGAGCCGCGCGTGGTGCGCGCCCGAAGCCGCGCCCACGGCGGCGACCCCGTGCGCACCCTGCTCGAACTGCTCGAGGCCGAACCCGGCTGGCGCTCGCTCCCCGTGGCCGCCACCGGCCGCAGGCTGCGCGAGCTGACCCGCCTGCCCTCCCTTTCCGAACCCGAGGCCGTGGAACTGGCCGCGCGCTTCGTGCTGCCGGAAAACACCCGGGCGGCCACGGTCGTAAGCGCCGGGGGCGAGACCTTCATGGCCTACCGCCTGGACGCCTCCGGGCGGGTGCGCGAGATCCAGTCCGGCAACAAATGCGCCTCCGGCACCGGCGAATTCCTCCTGCAACAGCTCTCGCGCATGGGCCTCGGGCTTTCCGACCTGGCGGCCATGGACCACGGGGCCGAGCCCCACGCCGTATCCGGGCGCTGTTCGGTGTTCTGCAAGTCCGACTGCACCCACGCCCTGAACAAGGGAGCGTCCCGGCCGTCGGTGGCCGCCGGGCTCGGGCGCATGATGGCCTCCAAGTGCCTGGAGCTGATCCAATCCATGCCCCGGGACACGGTGCTGCTCACCGGAGGCTGCGCGGCCAACCCCTATCTGGCGCGCTTCCTGCGCCAGGAGATCGCCGGGCTGGTCGTCCCCGAATCCGCCCCCTGGTTCGAGGCCCTGGGCGCTGCGCTCTGGGCCCTGGACAACGCCCCTCCCCCGCCGGGCGAGGGTTCCGTGCTCACCGGCCGCGCCCACGGCTTCAACATGTTGCCGCCCATCTCGGGCTCGCTCGGCATGGTGGAGTTCAAAGAGAGCCACCGGGCCAGGGCGCACGCCGGAGACGAGGTCATCGTGGGCCTGGACGTGGGCTCCACCACCACCAAGGGGGTGGTGCTGCGCCGCTTGGACCGGGCCGTGCTGGCTGGGGAGTACCTGCGCACCGAGGGCGACCCCATCGGGGCGTCGCGCCGGGTGTACGCGAGCCTGTCCGCCCAGCTCCCGGCACGGGTGCGCGTCGAGGGTCTCGGGGTCACGGGCTCGGGACGGGCCATCGCCGCCCTGCACGCCCAGGCCACGGCGGCCATCAACGAGATCGTGGCCCATGCCGCGGCCGCCGCCCACTACGACCCCGAGGTGGACACCATCTTCGAGATCGGCGGGCAGGACGCCAAGTACACCTTCCTCTGGCGCGGCCATCCCTGCGATTCGGCCATGAACGAGGCCTGCAGCGCGGGCACAGGCTCCTTCCTGGAGGAGTCCGCCCGGGAGACCCTGGGCGTGGACACCCGGGACATCGCGGACCTGGCCCTCTCGGCCTCGGCCACCCCCAACTTCAACGACCAGTGCGCGGCCTTCATCGGCTCGGACATCAAGGCGGCCGTGCAGGAGGGCGTGCCCCTGCCGGACATCCTGGCCGGGCTCGTCCATTCCGTGTGCCTGAACTACGTCAGCCGGGTGAAGGGCAGCCGCCCCGTTGGCGAGCGGGTGTTCATGCAGGGAGGGGTCTGCTACAACCGGGCCGTTCCGGCGGCCATGGCCATGCTCACGGGCAAGCGCGTGGTGGTGCCCCCGGACCCCGGCCTCATGGGGGCCCTGGGCGTGGCCCTGGAGGTGGACTCCCGCATGCGCCGGGGTGAGCTTCCCGAGGGGGATTTCGACCTGGACGGGCTTTCGGCCCGCGAGGCCGGGCAGCGCGAGCCCTTCACCTGCCGCGGCGGCAAGGGGGGCCCGGGCGGACGGGCGGGCTGCGACCGGGGATGCGTAGTCGCCCGCATCGAGGTGGCCGGGAAGGTCCACCCCTTCGGCGGCATCTGCAACCGCTTCGAGAACCTGCGCCAGGGCCGCGCCAGGAAGCTCCGGGACGCGGGCCAGCTGGACCTGGTCCAGGCCCGAAGCCGCCGCGTCTTCAGGGACCACGACCCCGCCCCGTCCGGATTGAGGCCCGTGGTGGGGCTTTCACGCTCCTATCTGGTCAATACCTACTATCCGCTCTTCTCAGCCTTTCTTAAGGAGCTGGGCTTCGACGTGGCCCTGGGCGACAAGGCGGACCCCGAGGGCATGCGGCGCATGGGCTCGGCCCTGTGCCATCCCGGCGAACTGGCCCACGGGTTCATGGCCGATCTTCTCGCCAAGCGCCCGGACGCGGTGTTCCTGCCCCACATCCGGGGCGTTCCCGCACCGGGCGGCCAGGGGGCGTCCTGCACCTGCGTGCTTCTGCAGGGGGAGCCGTTCGCCCTGCGGGCCGCCTTCCCGGAGCTTGCCGCGTACGGCCCCAGGCTCCTGACGCCGACGCTCGATTTCACCCGGGGGCTGGCCCAGGCCGAAGGGGCCTTCCTGCAGGCCGCCAGAAGCCTGGGCGCGGACGAGCGCGCCGCGCGCGCGGCCTTCCAGGCGGGGCTCACGGCGCAGATACTCTGCCGCCGCGACCTGGCCCAGATGGGACGCGAAGCCCTGTCCCGCCTGGAGGACACCCCGGACATGCTCGGCGTGGCGGTCTTCGGGCGCTCCTACAACGCCTTCGCCCCCCAGGCCAACAAGGCCGTGCCCGAGAAGCTGGCCACGCGCGGGGCCCTGGCCATCCCCTGCGACATCCTGCCGCTGCCCCCGGGCGACCTTGGCGAACCGGGCGACCGGGCGGTCTACTGGGGGCAGGGCCGGGCCATCCTGGCCGGGGCGCGCTTCGCGGCCGCGCGGCCCGATCTTTTCGGGGCCTACGTCACCAACTTCTCCTGCGGCCCGGACTCCTTCCTGCTGGGGTATTTCCGCGACATCATGGGACTCAAGCCCTCGCTCACACTGGAGCTGGACAGCCACACGGCCGACGCGGGGCTGGAGACGCGCGTCGAGGCCTTCCTGGACATCGCGGCCAGCCACAGGCGGCGAACCGCCGCTCCGCTCCGGCCCAGCCTCCACCGCCCGGCGCGCATGCTGGGCCGCCATGGGCAGGCGGGCATCGTCACCTCCTCCGGGGAATGGCTGCCCCTGACCCACAGCCGCGTGCGCCTGGCCCTGCCCAGCATGAATCCCTACGGCACGGCCTTCTCGGCCGCGGGGCTCGCCGCGTCCGGCATCCGGGGCGTAGCCTTGCCTCCCGCCGGAGAAGAGGCCCTGAAGCTCGGGCGCGGCAACTCCTCCTGCAAGGAGTGCCTGCCCCTGCAGCTCACCGTGGGCACCCTGCTTCAGCACCTGGCCGACCGGCCGCCGGAAGAGGCCACGGCCTACTTCATGCCCGGAGCGGGCGGCCCCTGCCGGTTCGGCCAATACCAGGAGTTCACCTCCCGGCTCATCGCCCGCCTGGAGATCCCGGACGCGGCCGTGCTCACCCCCAGCGCGGACAACGGCTACTCCGGGCTTCCGGGCAGCGTCACCCTGGCCATCTGGCGCGGCACGGTGGCGGGAGACTTCTTCGAGGAGATGCGCGCGGGGCTTGCGGCCTGCGCCCGCGACCGGGGCGAGGCCCAGGAGGCGCTTGGGGCGGCGGCGCGACGCGTCGGGGAGGCCATGGGCCGCTCCTGGAAGGAGGCGCTGGCGGCCATGCGCCGGGAGTCCGCGACGCTCGCGCGCATTCCCCTGACCGCCAAGGTATCGGAGCTGCCCCGGGTGTCGCTTCTGGGGGAGATCTACGTGCGCCACGATCCCCTCTCGCGCCAGAACCTGATGGAGAACCTGGCCAGGCGGGGCATGGTGGTGCGCACCTCCCCCGTCAGCGAATGGGTGTTCTACACGGACTGGCTCCAGAACGAAGCGATCACGGAGCGCCCGGACATGAAGGGCCGTCTCAAGCAGTGGTTCAAGCGGCGTGTCTACCGGCAGGTGCGCGAGGCGACTTTGCCTTCCGGGCTGGTGGCGAACCACGAGCCGGACGTGCGCGAAGCCCTGCGGGCGGGATCGGCCCTCATGTCGCCCATGCTCACGGGGGAGGCCATCCTCACCGTGGGCGCGGCTTTGCACGACATCCTGAACCCGGCCTGCGGGGTGATGGCCATCGGGCCGTTCGGCTGCATGCCCGCCCGCTTGGCCGAATCGGTGCTGACGAAGAGCTTCACCACCGACACCCTGGCCCGGATCTACCCCTGGCGCGTCAGGCGGCTTCCCCCGCAGGCGCGGGGGCCGCTCCCGCTCGTCACCGTGGAGACCGACGGCAATCCCTTCCCCCAGCTCATAGAGGCCCGCCTGGAGGCCTTCTGCCTGCAGGCCATGCGCCTGCACGAGGCCATGAGGGACGCCTTGCCCAGGCGCTAGAAGCAGGCCCGCACCACGCCGCCGTCCACCCTGAGCGCCGCGCCGTTGGTGGCGGACGAGAGCGGGCTGCACACGTAGGCTATGAGGCTCGCCACCTCCTCCGGGCGGGCGAAGCGCTTGAGGAGCGACGAGGGGCGCACCCGGTCGAAGAACTCCTGCTGAAAATCCTCGAAGCTTTTCCCGCCGCCAAGCGAGGCGACGAACCCGTCCACGCCGGCCGTGCGGGTGGGGCCGGGCAGGATGGCGTTGGAGGTCACCCCGGTTCCGGAGCAGGATTCCGCGATCCCGCGCGACAGTCCGAGCAGGGCGGTCTTGGTCACCCCGTAGTGGACCATCTCCACAGGTATCTGGATGCCGCTCTCGCTGCTCAGGAAGACGATGCGGCCCCAGTCGCGCGCCTTCATCCCCGGCAGGTAGGCCCGGGACAGCCTGACGGCGCTCAGGACGTTCACCTCGAAGAAACGCCGCCAGTCGTCGTCGGGGATGTCCTCGAAGGGCTTGGCCTCGTAGATGCCCAGGTTGTTCACCAGGATGTCCACGGCGGGAAGCCGCGCAAGGAGCCTGTCCGCCGCCTCGGCAGTGGCCAGATCGCCCGCGAAGCCTTCCACGGCGCAGCCGGGCGCGGCCGCCCTGACGTGTTCCAGCGCCGCGGCCACGGAATCCTCGCCGCGACCGTTCACCGTCACATGCGCGCCCTCCCTGGCCAGGGCCACGGCGGCGGCCAGGCCGATCCCCTGCGTGGAACCAGAAATGAAAGCCTGTTTTCCGGCAAGATTCAGATCCATAGGTGTTTCCTCCGGGAGTCGAAAAACAGATGGGTTTTCAGCCGACCGAATACACCCGTGGCAAGGCGGCAGCAACCACAGGCGGCATTTTCTCCGGATCGGACATGCGCCTGACCTGGAGGCATCCCCCGGAAGGAAAGGGAAGCGTCAGCGGGCCACGTTACGGCCGCCCCGTCCCCGGCCGTAACAATTCCCCCTCCCGGCCCGTGCGGCCCGGCTTGCGCTTTCCCTCGGGAAATGTCACCCAATCGTAACATCGTCACCATGGCCCCGTCACAGGCCCGTGATCTTTGGCAGCATCCGGAGGATATACGGCCATGACCAAGGAAAGCGTGCTTATCGTCGAAGACGACGAAGACATACTGCAGCTCCTGGAATACAACTTCCGCAACGCGGGCTTCGAGGTGACCACGGCCGGAGACGGCCTGGACGCCCTGGCCAAGATCCGCCGCCAGCGCCCCGACCTGGTGCTCCTGGACATCATGCTGCCCGGCGCGGACGGCTTCGAGGTCTGCAAGAACATCAAGCGCGACCCCAAGACCGCCCAAGTGCCGGTGATCATGCTCACCGCGCGCGGCGAGGAGGTGGACCGCATCGTGGGCCTGGAGCTGGGCGCCGACGACTACGTGGTCAAGCCCTTCAGCCCCCGCGAGCTGATCCTCAGGGCCCGGGCCGTGCTCAAGCGCCTGGGCTCCGACTCCGCCCCCAAGCAGGTGCTGCGCAGGGACGGCCTGAGCGTGGACCTGGACGCCCACCGCGCCGAATCCCAGGGAACGGAGATCGCGCTGACCGCCACCGAGTTCAAGCTGCTGGCCGAACTCTTCAAGAGCCAGGGCCGCGTGCTCACCCGCGACCAGCTGCTCAACACCGTCTGGGGCTACGAATTCGAGGGCTACGCCCGCACCGTGGACACCCATGTGCGCCGCCTGCGCCAGAAGCTCGGGCCGTACTCCGCGCTGGTCGAGACCGTGCGCGGCGTGGGCTACCGCTTCAAGGAATAGGACCTTCCGTCATGGTCGATTTCGGCCTGCGCATCTTCGCCTCGCACCTCGTGGCCGGCTGCCTGGGGATGTTCGTCTTAAGCCGCGTCCAGACGGACACGGCGGGCGTCACCCTGGCCGTGGGCGTCACCGTGGCCGCGTCCGCCCTGTTCAGCTGGCTTCTGACCGTGCGCCAGGCCCGGTTCCTCCGCCAGGGCGCCGAGGTCATCAAGGCCGTGGGCGACGGCGACTATGGGCGCAGGCTGTGGCCCGGGTCCGGCATGGCCATGGAGGAGCTGGCCCAGAGCGTCAACGCCATGGCCAGCGGCATCGAAGCCCAGATCACCCTGCTGGCCGCCGAGAAGCAGCGCATCGAGACGGTGCTGGGCGGCATGCGCGAGGGGCTCATGGTGCTGGGCGAGGACGGACGCGTGATACTCACCAACAAGGCCCTGGAGGACAACTTCCCCCAGGCGTCCGGGGCAGTGGGCAGGCTGCCCATCGAAGCCTTGCCCTGCCCGGAACTCCAGACCGCCGTCGAAACCGTGCTCAACTGGCAGGACGCCACCCGCCCGGCCGTGGTCTCCATCCAGATCGAACCCGGCCAGGACCGCTACTTCGACGTGAGCCTGGTGCGCCCGAGCCAGCAGCAAACCGGACAAGGGGCCGGACTCGGGGCCGTGCTGGTCTTCCACGACCTCACCGAATTCAGGCGCCTGGACAAGGTTCGCCGCGACTTCGTGGCCAACGTCTCCCACGAGCTGCGCACGCCGCTGACCTCCATCAAGGGCTACGCCGAGACGCTTCTGGGCGAAAAAAAATTCCGCGAGGGCCAGGAGCGTCGCTTCCTGGACGTGATCGTGAAGAACGCCAACCACATGTCCAAGATGGTGGAAGAGCTCTTAAGCCTGGCGCGCATCGAGAACGACCGCCAGCCGCCGGTGAAGACCCGCATCAGGGCCGGCGAGAGCTTCCGCGCGGCCCTTCGCGAATGCGCCACCCTGGCCCGCGACCGGGACGTGACCGTGGAAAGCCTCCTGCCCGGAGACGGCCCGGAAATCATGGCCGACGCCTCCCAGCTGACCCAGGTGTTCCGCAATCTTTTGGAGAACGCCATCAAGTACGGCCCCGAAGGCTCCACGGTCACCGTCTCGCACCGGCCAGGCCAGGCGGACGTCACCTTCTGCGTGTCGGACATGGGGCCCGGGGTTCCCGAGGCGGAACGCCTGCGCGTCTTCGAGCGCTTCTACCGGGTGGACAGGCCGCGCGTGAAGGGCGAGGGCGGCACGGGCCTGGGGCTGGCCATCGCCAAGCACATCGTCGAGCGCCACGGCGGCCGGATCTGGGTGGAGCAGGCCCAGGACCGGGCCACGGGGGCGGCATTCTGTTTCAGCCTGCCCGAGGCGCTGTAAATCCGTATCGTTCACAAGGACCCACGCATGACGACCGCACCGAAAATGTCCGCGCGCAACCTGGACTTCTACTACGGCGAGTTCAAGGCCCTGCACTCGGTGAACATGGATATCCAGACCCATCAGGTCACGGCCCTCATCGGCCCGTCCGGATGCGGCAAATCCACCTACCTGCGGTGCTTAAACCGCATGAACGACCTGATCGACATCGCCCGGGTGGAGGGCAGCCTCACCCTGGACGGCCAGGACATCTACGCGGACGGCATCGACGTGGTGGAGCTGCGCAGGCGCGTGGGCATGGTCTTCCAGAAGCCCAACCCCTTTCCCAAGACCATCTTTGAGAACGTGGCCTACGGGCTTCGAGTCAACGGCATCTCCGACAACGCCTTCATCGCCCGCCAGGTGGAGAAGAGCCTCAAGCAGGCTGCGCTCTGGGGTGAGGTGAAGGACCGCCTGCACGTAAGCGCCCTGGGCCTCTCCGGCGGCCAGCAGCAGCGCCTGTGCATCGCCCGCGCCCTGGCGGTGGAGCCGGAAATCCTGCTCATGGACGAGCCCGCCTCGGCCCTGGACCCCATCGCCACCCAGAAGATCGAGGAGCTCATCCACGAGCTCAAGCAGAACCTGACCATCATCATCGTCACCCACTCCATGCAGCAGGCGGCCCGCGTCTCGGACATGACCGGCTTCTTCTACATGGGCAAGCTCGTCGAGATGGACCAGACCGAAACCATCTTCACCCGTCCGGCCAACAAGCAGACGGAAGACTACATCACCGGCCGTTTCGGCTGATGACCGAGGCCGCGAGCGCGCGGCCCCAAGCCACAATGACCGCCATCCCGGGACCAGCGCCCGGGGAGCAGCGCGCCCGCATGGCGGCGCCATATCAGGAGGGGCGCATGGACCCGAGATTTCAGAAGGAATTGGAGCAGCTCAAGGTCAAGGTACTCCAGATGGCGGCCTACACCGAGCGGGCCCTGGACAAGGCCCTGGCCGCCATCGTCAACCGCGATCCGGAACCGGCCCGCCAGGTGATCGACTCCGACCGCGAGATCAACGCCATGGAGTGCGAGGCGGACACCCTGTCGCTCAGGCTCCTGGCCCTGGACCAGCCCGTGGCCATGGACCTTCGGTTCATCATCTCCTGCATGCGCATGGTGGTGGACCTGGAGCGCATCGGCGACGAAGCCGTCAACGTGGCCGAGCAGGCGGTGCTGCTTTCCCAGGCGGCCCAGGGGCCGGTCATGCCCGATCTGGCCGCTCTGGGCGCTCAGGTGCTTTCGATGTACCGCATGGCCGTGCAGGCCTTCCGCGACCAGGACCCGGACCTGGCCCGGCAGGTGTGCGCCGCGGACTCCCTGGCCGACGAGCTGAACATGAAGGTGCTCAAGTCCTGCATGGACGTCGAATCGAACGTGTGCAACGCGCCCAGCCTGGACCGGGCCATCCGCACGGTCATGATGGCCCGCTCCCTGGAGCGCGTGGGGGACCTCTCCACCAACGTGGCCGAAGCGGCCATCTTCTGGGTGCGCGGGGTGTCCATCAAGCACCACTGCCAGCCGTTCTAGCCCCTCTCACTCCTTCCCGGCCACGTACGGCCGCACCATCCTCGAGGGCACCACCACCCGGTCGTATTCGGCCGCGTCCACGAAACCGAGCTCCAACGCCGCCTCGCGCAGGGTCAGGTCGTGCTCCATGGAGTGGTGGGCGATCTGCGAGGCCTTGTCGTAGCCGATCACCGGGGAAAGCGCCGTCACCAGCATGAGCGAGCGCTCCACGAAGCTTCCTATGCGCCGCTTGTCGGCCTCCAGGCCGTCCACCGCGTACTTGCGGAAGTTGGCCATGCAGTCCGAAAGTATCCGGATGGACTGCATGACGTTGTGGATCATGAGCGGCTTGTAGACGTTCATCTCCAGGTATCCCCCGGCCCCCCCCATGGCCACGGCCACGTCGTTGGCCATGGCCTGGGCCGAGGCCATGGCCAGGGCCTCGCACTGGGTGGGATTGACCTTGCCGGGCATGATGGAGGACCCCGGCTCGTTGGCCGGGAGCTTGAGCTCCGCGAAACCGGCCCGGGGGCCGCAGGCCAGCAGCCGGATGTCGTTGGCGATCTTGTAGAGGGCCACGGCCAGGGCCTTTATGGTCCCGGAGAGGTGGACCAGGGCGTCGTGGGAGCCCTGCACCGTGAACTTGTTGGGCGCGGTGACGAAGGGCAGCCCCGTGAGCTCCGCGAGGCGCGCGGCGGCCAGGCCGTCGAACCCCGGAGGGGCGTTGATGCCCGTGCCCACGGCCGTGCCGCCCAGGGCCAGGCGGCACACCCCGGGCAGGGCCTCAAGCAGGCGCTCCACGGCGTCATCCAGAAGGCCCGCATAGCCCGAGAACTCCTGCCCCAGGGTCAGGGGCGTGGCGTCCTGCAGGTGGGTGCGCCCGATCTTGATGATGTCCGCCCAGGCCTCCGCTTTCGCGGCGATCGCCTCGCGCAGTCCGCGCGCGGCCGGGATGAGCGAGCGGGCCGTGCCCAGGGCGGCGGCCATGTACATGGCCGAGGGGAAGGTGTCGTTGGAGGACTGGGACATGTTCACGTGGTCGTTGGGATGCACGGGCTTCTTGCTGCCGAGCGCCTCCCCGGCCATCTGGGAGCAGCGGTTGGAGATGACCTCGTTGACGTTCATGTTGAACTGGGTGCCGCTGCCGGTCATCCAGACGTGCAGGGGGAACATGCCGTCGTGGCGTCCGGCCAGGATCTCGTCGCAGACGGAGGCGATCATGGAAAGCCTGTCCGCGTCCAGGCGTCCCAGGGCGTGGTTGGCCTGGGCAGAGCCCTTCTTGAGGTAGGCGTACGCCTCGATCATCTCCGGGGGCATGAGTTCGCGCCCGATGCTGAAATGTTCCAGGGAGCGCTGCGTCTGAGCGCCCCAGAGCTTGTCCGAGGCGACCTTGACCTCGCCCATGCTGTCGGTTTCGACGCGGTAGTCCTGCATGTGGGCCTCCTGGCCGGAGCGCTCTGCGCGCTCGCAGGTGGGGATATTTCATGTTCCTGCACAACGGGGGCGGCCGTGTCAACTCCGGGCAGGAGCGGAGCGGATCCGGCCGCGCACGGCCGTGGCTTTCGCGGCCGGGACGTGCTACGCGGTCAATCACGGACTAAGGAGGCCCCGGCGTGATCGAAACGGATTTTGTGCGCACCCTCGAGTACATCCTGGTGTGGGTGCTGGCCGTTTTCCATACCGCGGGCGTGGCCTCCGCCGTGAACGCGCTTTTCTCCACGCGATCCTCCCAGGGGGCCATCGCCTGGGTCATGTCCATGATCACCTTTCCCTACGTGGCCGTGCCGCTCTATTGGGTCTTCGGGCGCGACCGGTTCGTGGGCTACGTGAGCGCGAGAAGAAGCGGCAGCCCGGAGCTGGACGCCCTGCGCCAGGAGCTGGCCCGCAACGCCGCCAACCCCGATCCGGCCGGGCGGCACCCCAGGGACCATCTGGCGGTGCTGGAGCACCTGGCGGGCATGCCCTTCACCAGCGGCAACGGAGTCTCCCTGCTGGTCGGCGGCGAGGCCACCTTCCAGGCCATCCACGAGGCCGTGGACCAGGCCCGGGACTACGTGCTGGTGCAGTTCTTCATCATCCACGACGACCAGGCCGGGCGGGAGCTCAAAAAACGCCTGGAAGCGGCGGCCATGCGCGGGGTGCGGGTCAAGCTCCTCTACGACGAGGTGGGCTGCCACGCCCTGCCCGCGGCGTATCTCACGGACCTGCGCCGCTCCGGCGTGGACGCACGCGCCTTCAACACCACCAAGGGATGGCGAAACCGCCTGCAGGTGAACTTCCGCAACCACCGCAAGATCGTGGTGGCCGACGGGCGCGTGGCCTTCGTGGGCGGCCACAACGTGGGCGACGAGTACATGGGGCGCAGCCGCCGCTTCGGCCCCTGGCGCGACACCCACGTCCGCTGCGAGGGCCCCGCGGCGGCCATGGTCCAGCTGTGCTTCACCGAGGACTGGTACTGGGCGGCGCTTACGCTGCCCGAGCTCGCCTGGGACTTCTCCCCGGCCCAGGGGCTCCCTGGCGACGGCGCGGACGTGCTGGCCCTGCCCAGCGGCCCGGCGGACACCCTGGAGACCTACACCCTGGCCTTCGTCCAGCTCATCGAGAGCGCGCGCAAGCGCCTGTGGATCGCCAGCCCCTATTTCGTGCCCGACCGGGAGGTCACGGCGGCCCTGCAGCTGGCGGCGCTTCGCGGCGTGGACGTGCGGGTCATGCTGCCAAGCAAGCCCGACCACCGCATGGTGTTTCTGGCCTCCTTCTCCTACTTTCCGGAGCTCGAACGCCAGGGGATCAAGTTCTACCGCTACCAACCGGGCTTCCTGCACCAGAAGGTGGTCCTGGTGGACTCGGACCTGGCCTGCGTGGGCACGGCCAACTGCGACACGCGCTCCTTCAGGCTCAATTTCGAGCTCACCATGGTGGTGGCCCAGAGGGAGTTCGCCTCCCAGGTGGAGGGCATGCTCGAGGTGGACTTCGCCCAGTGCTTCAGGGCCACCGCCTTCGACTACGAGGGCCGCTGGTTCGGCTTCAAGGCCGCGGTGCGCCTGGCCAGGCTCCTCTCGCCCATCCTGTGAGCGGCGAATGATCGAGAACCGGATATATTCACGAAAGGCCTTTACGCCCCAGCCTGTCCGGAATATCTTCCCCAACCATGAACGCCCTCTCTACCGGAGGCCCTGCGCCATGGTGATCCGCAGGATGCCCGTTCTGGCCGCCCTGCTTGCCTGGCTGACCTTCTTTCCGGCGCGCGTCGTGCTCGCCGAACCGGTCAGGATAGGGGTGGACATCCCCCTGACCGGGGCGGCCGCCGACATCGGCAACTACCTGCTCTGGGGGGTGGAGATCGCCCTGGAAGAGGCCAACCGCGAAGGCGGCGCGCTCGGCAGGGCGATCGAGGCCACCATCCTCGACGACGAGACCTCCCCGGACAAGGCGGCGGAAAACGCCACCCGCCTGATCGGCCAGGACAAGGTCGCGGCCGTGCTCGGCCCGGCAAACAGCGGCAACGCCCTGGCCATCATCCCCCTCATGCAGCAGGCGAGGAAGCCGCTCATGCTGCTCACGGCATCGGCCACCAAGCTGACTCTCATCTACCGGGACGCTCCCGAAAACTACATCTTCCGGGCCACCCTGCCCGACCGCGAACAGATCCGGGCGCTCATCGCCTGGGCCTCGGGGCAATTCTCGCGCATCGCCATCGCCTGCGACACCACCCCCTACGGCCAGCTGGCCAGGCAGGACATGGTGGACCTCCTGGCCGAGAAGGGCCTCTCCCCCGTGGCCGTGGTCCAGTTCGACCAGGGCGACCTGGACATGACCGCCCAGGCCAGGGAGCTTTCGCGCACTCCGGCCGAGGCCGTGGCCGTGCTGAGCCTTTCCCCCGAGGTGGCCGCCTTCGTGCGCTCGGCCGACGCCGTGGGCTACAGGCCCCGCTTCATCGGCCAGTACCCGTTCTTCCTGCGCTCGGTGAAGGACCTTCCCGTGCGCCTCTCCAACGGGCTCACCGGGGTGCTGGGCTCCGCCCCGGAGGACTCCCCCAAGGCGCGCGAACTGGACCACCTGGTGCGCAGCCGCTACCGCCACGAGGGCTACTACCCCTTCAAGTTCGTGGAAGCGGCCTACGAGGGGGCGAAGATCACCGTCCAGGCCATCCGCGCGGCCGGGTCAGAGGACGGCGAGGCCATCAGGCGGGCCCTGGAATCCCTGGAGCGTTTCGAAGGGGTCAGCCGGGTCTTCGAGCACCCCTACTCCAAGGACCGCCATGAGCTCTACCGGGCCGAGAACCTCTCCATCGGCGTCTGGCAGGACGGCGCCATCCGCAGGCTGGAGAAATGACCCCGCCCCGCCGCCGCAACAAGCGCCGCCTGGACGCCGGAGCGCAAGCGCCATGACCATCCGCCAGAAGGTGGTCCTCATCGCGCTGGCCACCTCGCTCTTCACCATCCTGGCCGGATGGGCGGCCGTGCGCTACCTGAGCCTTGCTGGCGTGGCGCGCATCGACCAGGAGCGCGCCTCCCACGACCTGGGCCGGGCAGCCAGCGCCCTGGACAACGAACTGGCCCACATGGACGCGGCGCTTCGCTTCAAGAGCGCCTCGGACATCACCTACCGCTTCGCCGCCGACCGGGACAAGCGCCTGGCGGCCAACTATTTCTCCTGGGAGGCCCTGTCCGGCGGAGGGCTCAACACGATGCTCCTCTACGACCCGGCAGGGCGGCTGCTGGAAGGGGCGGCCTACGACCTGAGCACCCGCGAGGCCATTCCCCTGGGCGAACTTCTGCGGGACGTGTCCGACGAGATCCGCCTGCCGGGCTCGGGAGGGCGTCCCCCCCGAGGCCGGGGCATCATCATGACCCCGGTCGGCCCCATGCTCATGTGCTGGCAGCCCGTGCTCAACTCCATGGGCATGGGAGCCTCACGCGGCACGCTGGTGGCGGGAAGATTCCTGGACGAGGCCCTGACGGCGGACATCGGCGAACAACTCAAGCTCGACTTCACGGCCATCCCCCTGGCCGCGGCCGACCCGGCCGTGGCCAGCAAGGCCCGGGAAGGGCTCCGCAACGGCGACCTGGACGTGTTCGGGGAGGCCACTCCGGAGAGCCTGACCGTGCACCGCGCCTTTCCCGACTTCCTGGGCGTCCCGGCCTTGCTGCTCACGGTGCGCCATCCCCGCTCGGACATCATCCCCCTGGAGCGGGCCATGTACCTGGCCCTGGTGTTCGTGGCCCTGGCCGGAACATGCTCCTTCGCGCTGAACATGACTCTTCTGCGCCGAGCCGTGCTCACGCCCCTGGAGCGCATCACCCGCCACATCAAGGGCATCCGGGACACCCGCGACCTGGGCAAGGGCCTGCCTCTGGACGGCACGGACGAGATCGCCGTGCTGGCCAGGGCCTTCAACGCCATGGGCACGGAGCTGGCCGGGGCCGAAGAGGGACTGCGCGCGAGCGAGGCCAAGTTCCGGTCGCTGTTCGCCTCCATGACCGAGGGCATGTGCCTGCACGAGCTCGTCCGGGACCAGGAGGGGACGATCCGCGACTACACGATCCTGGACGTGAATCCCGCCTACGAGCGCATCCTGGGCATCAGCCGCGAACAGGCCTTGGGGCGTCCGGCCTCGCGACTCTACGGCAGCGGCGAAGCGCCCCTCCTGGACGTGTATGCCAACGTGGCCTCCACCGGCGAGCCCGTCAGCTTCGAGATATTCTTCGCGCCCATGGAGCGGCACTTCCGCATCTCGGCCTTCCGCCCGGGTCCCGGCCTTTTCGCCACCGTGTTCACCGACACCACGGAAAGCAAGAAAACCCAGGAGGCCCTGGAACAGGCCCGCCAGACCATCCAGCACATCCTGGACTCCATGCCCTCCCCGGTCATCGGCGTGGACCGCGAAGCCCGCGTGGACTACATGAACGCCGCCGCCGAGGCCATCGCCGCCCCGCTGGCCGGCCCCTCGGCCGGAGAACCCCTGGCGCAGGCATTTCCCCAGCTCGAAGCCCACCTTGAATCCATCACCACCGCCCTGGCGGACGCGTCCTACACGCTCGTCCCCAGGCTCAAGCTGCCTTTTGACGGAGAAACGCGGCTGATCGACCTCCAGGTGTTCCCCATGCGCAAGGCGGGACAGGCCACGGGCGCGGTCATCCGCCTGGACGACGTCACCCAGCGCGTGCGCATGGAAGAAGTGGTGCTGCAGACGGAAAAGATGCTCTCCGTAGGCGGACTGGCCGCGGGCATGGCCCACGAGATCAACAACCCCCTGGGCGGCATCCTGCAAAGCGTGCAGATCATCAAGCGCAGGCTGGAAAAGGGCCTGGCCCCCAACGAGAGCGCCGCCCTCGCCGCCGGATGCCCCCTGGACTCGGTCAACGCCTACCTGGAGGAACGCGGCATACCGGCATTCCTCGACGCCATCCAGGACAGCGGTTCCCGGGCGGCGCGCATCGTGTCCAACATCCTGGAGTTCAGCCGCCGCAGCGAATCCAAGATGGCCGCCTGCCACCTCCCGGAACTCATGGATAAAGCCCTCGAGCTGGCCTCCAGCGACTACGACCTGGGCCGGAAGTACGACCTGCGCCTGATAGAGATCGTGCGCGAGTACGGCGACATGCCCCTGGTTCGCTGCACCCAGACGGAAATCGAGCAGGTGGCCTTGAACCTAATCCGCAACGCGGCCCAGGCCTTGGCCGGACGGCCCGGAGCCCGCATCACCCTGCGCCTGGCCCCCGAGGGCGAATACGTCCGTCTGGAAGTGGAAGACAACGGCCCCGGCATGGACGAGACCGTGCGCAAACGAGTGTTCGAGCCCTTCTTCACCACCAAGCCCCCGGGCCTGGGCACTGGGCTCGGGCTCTCCGTGTCCTACTTCATCATCACCCGCAACCACGGGGGATCCCTGAGCGTGGAGTCCGAGCCCGGGAAGGGGTCGCGGTTCATCGCGCGCATCCCTGTGGCCCCGGCCCTGCCCGTCTAGAAAGCCCCGGGGCCGGCCAAATCCTCCCGCCGCCGCGGGTTGTGCCCCGGCCCGAAGTGGCCTAAGAAACAATGCCCATCCGTCTATCCTCGAAATTTGGAGGCTTCCCGTGCGCCTAAGTGCCAGAATGTCCGGCGTCCGCCGCTCCTATATCCGCGAAATCCTTAAAGTCACCCAGAATCCGGAGATCATCTCCTTCGCGGGCGGACTGCCCAGCCCCGACCACTTCCCGGCCGAGGCCTTCGCCCGCGCCGCCGCCGACGTCCTCAGGGAGAACGGCCCCCAGGCCCTGCAATACTCCATCACCGAGGGCCACCCGCCGCTGCGCGAATTCATCTCCCGGCGCTACAAGGAGAAGTGGGGGCTGGACATCCCGGTGGACGAAATCCTGATCACCACCGGTTCCCAGCAGGGCCTGGACCTCATGGCCAAGGTGATGCTGGACGTGGGCGACGACGTGCTCATCGAGCGTCCCGGCTACCTGGGGGCCATCCAGGCGTTCTCGCTCTTCGGGGCCAACTTCCTCACCGCCGACCTGGGCCCCCATGGCGTGGACACGGCCCAGCTGGCCCAGCGCCTCAAGGACCGCCCCAAAATCTTCTACGCCGTGCCCAGCTTCCAGAACCCTTCGGGCATCACCTACGACGCGGCCACCCGCCGTGAAACCGCCCGCCTGATCGAGGACAGCGACACCATCCTTCTGGAGGACAACCCCTACGGCGAGCTGCGCTTCAAGGGCGAGGCCGTGCCCCCCATCCGGGCCTACCTGGACGGCTCGCGCATGGCCCTCATGGGCTCGTTCTCCAAGATCGCCAGCCCCGGCATGCGCATCGGCTGGATCGCCACCGGGCCGGAACTCATGCACACGCTGGTCACGGCCAAGCAGGCGTCGGACCTGCACACCTCCATCTTCGCCCAGCGCGTGCTGCACCGCTTCCTCGAGGACAACGACCTGGACGCCCACATCGCCGTGATCAAGAAGGCCTACGGCGAACGCCGGGACCTCATGGTGGACGCCATCATCCGCCACTTCCCCGAGGAGGTGCGCCGCACCGAGCCCGAAGGCGGCATGTTCCTGTGGGGCGAGCTGCCGCGCGGCGTGAGCGCGCAGGAGGTCTTCGCCAAGGCCATCGAACGCAAGGTGGCTTTCGTGCCGGGACTGCCCTTCTACGTGGACGGCACGGACAACGCCTTCCGCCTGAACTTCTCCAACTCCACGCCGGAGCGCATCGAGGAAGGCATCAAGCGCCTGGGCACCTGCCTCAAGGAAGTGCTGTCCGGCCCCTGCCGCGCGGCCGGAACCTGCGCCCCGGCCGCGGACCCCGGCGTCTGAAGCAAATGAGCGCTGCGCCCCCGCGACCGGCGGTCCGGGGGCGCGCGCAAACCGGCCGCACGCCACGCGGCCGCCATCCAAGGAGCACGCATGAAACCGCTGTGGAGCCTCCTGTCCGCCCTGGCCCTCTGCCTGGGCCTGTCCCTGGCCGCCCAGGCGGCCGAATTCTCCGCCGACATCGTCCGGACCATGGACGGCAAGCCCACGCTGGGCGGTGCCGGGAAGACCTACGTCAAGGACGACAAGATCCGCATGGAGACCACCGCGGAAGGGCATCGCCAGGTGATGATCACCAATCCCGCCGCCGGGAAAGCGTACATGCTCATGCCCTCGACCTTGAGCTACATCGAAATGCCCCTGGACCCCTCGCGGATGGGTCCGGAAGCCCTCAAGGAAGGCCGCGAGGACCTGGGCCAGTGGCGCACCGTAGGGCGTGAGACCGTGGACGGCTGGGACTGCGAAAAACGCGTCTTCGAATTCAAGGACAAATCCAAGGGCGAGATGACCGCCTGGTTCGCCGACAAGCTGGGGCATCCCATCAAGTCCATCGTCAAGGAAGGTTCCACAACCATGACGATGGAATACAAGAACATAAAGACCGGCCCGGTCGACCCCGCGCTGTTCTCAGTTCCCGCCGGATACCAGCGCCTGGCCATACCCGGAATGGGGCCCGGCATGGGCCAGGGCATGGGACAAGGCATGCCCGGCGGCAAGGGCCCGAAGCCCGGCATGTAGCCGCGCCCGCACCTGACAGACCAGGTTCCCGGATTGATCTCCGCGCCCCGGGCCACACGGCTCGGGGCGCGCGACCAGCCTTTTTTTCCCAGGCGACGCACGCCCGGGCCGGGCGTGCGTCGCCTGGGAAAGCTCCCTGCTCTTGACGCCCCCGCCTTCCCCTGATAGTTGCATGCGCAAGCAACAAGGAGCGCCCGTGGCCGATACCAAAACCCTGCTCGAATGCTGCCTCTATTTCACCGCCAACGCGCTGGCCCGCACGGTCACGCGCATGGCCGAGGCCGCCTTCGCTCCCACGGGCCTGTCGCCCTCGCAGGCCTTCCTGCTCATGCTGGCCATGGAGTCGCCGGGCGTGACCCCTTCCGAGCTGGCCGGGCGGCTGCATCTGGCTCCCTCCACCGTGACCCGCCTGGCGGACGGACTGGTCCGCTTGGGGCTCGTGGAGCGCCGCTCCCAGGGAAAGGCGTCCCACATCCACCCCACCGCCAAGGGAGAGTCCATGTCCCAAACCATCGGCGCGGCCTGGAAGACCCTGCACAGCGACTACTCGAAAATCCTGGGCGAACAGGAAGGGGCCGACATCACCAAGGCCATCCACCAGACCTGCCTGCGCCTGGACAACCCCTGACGCCCCTTTTTTTTACCCGTGAAATTTGCATGCACAAGCAACTAAACCAGGAGGACAGCACCATGAAAAAGGATATCGGGCCCGCCACCGCCATGTACCCGTCGCTCACCACCATCGTGGGGACCGTGGTGGACGGCCGCCCCAACTTCCTGGCTGTAGCCCACGTGGGCATCATGAACCACGGGCAGCCGCAGTACATCTCGGTGGGCATCAACAAGGGACACTACAGCCCTCGGGGCATCCACGAGCACGGGCAGTTCAGCGTGAACATCCCGTCGGAGGACCTCATGGTCGAGACCGACTACGTGGGCATCGTCACCGGCAAAAACACGGACAAGTCCCAGGTGTTCAAGCTGTACGCGGGCGAGCTCCCCCACGCGCCGCTCATAAAGCAATGCCCGGTGGCCATGGAATGCCGCCTGCACCAGGTGGTGGACTTCGAAAAACACGAGGTGTTCATCGGCGAGATCGTGAAGACCTGGGCGGACGAGTCCGTGCTCACGGACAAGGGCCATGTGGACCCGGCCAAGGTGCGCCCGCTGCTCTTCGACATGGGCACGGTCTCTTACTACGGCATCGGCCCGGCGCTCGGGGGCTGCTGGAACGTGGGCAAGAAGCTCAAGAAGGGATGACCCTGATCCTGGCCTGCATCAGGCGAAGCGGCGAGGCTCCCCGCATGGCGGGGGCCTCGCAGGCCCACCATTGCCTGCCCGCCCTGGCCCTTCCCGGGGCTTGCCCGCAAGCCCGGAAGTTTCCCTTGATGGCGGCCGGGATCAGGAGCATACGGGCCTCATGATCCGAGCAACCTTCCATTCCCTGCCGCGCCCCCGAAGCGCGGCCCTGGCCGTGGCCCTCCTGGCGGCTCTTCTCGCCGCGTCCGCCCAGGCGCGCGAGATCAAAAAGCCCCTGCGCTTCGAGCGCGGGGCCTCATCGGCCACGGTGCAGGGCGCGGTGGTCCGGGGAGACCGGGACGCATACGAGTTCAAGGCATCCTCCGGGCAGGCCATGGACGCGGCCGTCACCGCCCTGGAGGAGAACGCGGCCTTCGTCATCCGCGCCCCGGGAGGCCGGACGCTGCCCGGCGCGGGAGAAACCGACGACGCGGTGGTCTGGAAGGGCGCGCTGCCGGCAACCGGGACCTACCGGATCGAAGTGGGGGGCACGCGGGGAAACGCCGAGTACACCCTCACCGTGTCCATCCATTGAGGCGCGCCATGCTCGCCGTGAAGCGCATCTACGACCCGGCCTCGCCGGGCGACGGCAAACGCTACCTGGCGGACCGCATCTGGCCCCGGGGCGTGAGCAAGGGCGAGGCCGCCCTGGACGGCTGGCTCAAGGAGCTGGCCCCTTCGGCCATGCTGCGCGCCTGGTTCAACCACGAACCGGACAGGTGGGAGGAATTCAAACGCCGCTACCTGGAAGAGCTGTCCACTTCGGAGGCGGCCCGGGCGGCCGCCGTTCTCAGGGAACAGGCCGCGCGGGAGACGGTGACGCTCCTGTTCGCGGCCAAGGACACGCAGCGCAACAACGCCGTGGCCCTGCGCGGCTTCATCGAGAACGGGGAAATATAGGGCCCCGTGCCCGGCTCCTACTCCCCGGACGCGCGAGCCACTTCCTGTCCGGCATGTTCATAGCCCTCGCCCGAAAAGAGCTCCGCGCCGCCCATGCGCTGTTCGTAGACCGCCCCCCAGTCCCGCAGCTCCCTGAGTATCGGCACCAGCCCCTGGCCCAGGTCCGTGAGCGAATATTCCACGCGCGGGGGCACTTCGCGGTACACCTCGCGGTGCACGATGCCGTCCACTTCCAGCTCGCGTAGCTGCCGGGCCAGCATGCGCTCGGTGACCGCTCCGATACTGCGGCGCAATTCGCTGAAGCGCATCACCCCGTCGGTGGCCAGATGGTAGAGTATCACCGGCTTCCACTTGCCGCCCATCACCTGGAGGGTCAGCTCGAAGAAGCAACGGTAGGTCTTGCCGTTCAATTCCTTGGTCCTGCAGGGCTGCATGCTCGCGTTCTCCACTATACAGCGTGTAAGTATGGCACATTCCGGACAGTACTTGCGTTTGTCGCCGGTTGGCCGCATATGTCGCACATACCAAGGACCGTCAAGGGACCCCAAGGAGGAAAGAAGCATGAAAGTCGTGGCCATAAACGGCAGCCCCCGTAAGGGCGGCAACACGGAAACCCTGTTGCGCGAGGCTTTGAAACCCTTGCAGGCCGCCGGCTGGGAGAGCTCGTTCATCCAGCTGGGCGGGGCCAAGATCAGGGGCTGCATCGCCTGCTACAAGTGTTTCGAGAACAAGGACGCGCGCTGCGCGGTCAAGACCGACGTGGCCAACGACTGCCTGGCCGAGATCTTCGCGGCCGACGCCGTGATCATGGGTTCGCCCACCTACTTCACCGATGTCACCGCCGAGCTCAAGGCGCTCATCGACCGCGCGGGGCTGGTGGCCATCGCCAACGGCGGGCTGCTGTACGGCAAGATCGGCGCGGCGGTGATCGCGGTGCGGCGCGGCGGCGGCACCCACGCCTACGACAGCATCAACCACATGTATTTGATGTCGGGAATGGTCGTGCCGGGCTCGTCGTACTGGAACCTGGGCTACGGGCTCAATCCAGGCGACGTGGGCGGCGACGCCGAAGGTCTTCGCAACATGCACCACCTGGGCCAGTCCATCGCCTGCCTGGGCAAGGCGCTGGCGACCGTCAAGGGCGAATACCCCGGCATGCCCGCCGGGGGCGAAGGCTGATCCGGGGAGGATGCCATGAACCATGTGAACGTGGCGGCGACCATCACCGCCAAGCCCGGCCGAGAGGCCGAGGTGGAGGCCATCCTGACGGGGATGGTTGCGCCCTCGCGCAAGGACCCCGGCTGCGTGTCGTACGTGCTGCACCGTTGCCTGGACAACGCGTGCGTGTTTGTTTTCTTCGAAGAGTGGGAGAGCCGCGAACTGCTCGGACAGCACCTGGAGACCCCGCACCTGCTGGCCTGGAGGGCCAAAGCGCCCGAGCTGACGGTTTCGATGGATGTGAAGGTGCTGGAAAAAATCTGACAAAAACGGGGAGCGCGGCTTTGCGCGCTCCCCCCATCTCTTCTCTACAACTCCACCTGGTTGCCCAGCTCCACCACCCGCCCGGGCGGCAAATTGAAGAACGACGTGGCGTTCCAGGAGTTGCGCGACATGAACACGAAGAGCTTCTTGCGCCACGAGGCCATCTTAGACGGCCCCGAAGTGAGCAGCGTCTCGCGCCCCAGGAAGAACGACGTGGAGTAGACGTCCAGGGAAAGGCCCTGCTGGGTGGCCAGGTCGAGGATCTCGGGCATGCTGGGGGTTTCCATGAAGCCGTAGCGCGCCACGATGCGGTGGAATCCCTGTCCCAGGTCGGTGATGGTCAGGCGCTCCTCGCTTGCCACCTGGGGCACCTCGGCCGAGGCGATGGAGAGCAGGATGATCTGTTCGTGCAGGGTGCCGTTGTGCTTGAAGTGGTGCAGCAGCGTATGGGGCACGCCCACGGGCGAGATGGACATGAACACGGCCGTGCCGGCGTTCCGCTGCGGCTGGTATTCGGCGATGTCCTTGAGGAAGATGTCGAGGGGCATGCGCGCCGCCTCGTAGTGGCGCGAGAGAAGCGCCCGGCCGTCGCGCCAGGTGATCATGACGATGAGGATGGCCAGGGCGATGCTCACGGTGATCCAGCCGCCGTCCACGATCTTGAGCAGGTTGGCCCCCAGGAACGAGCCGTCGAAGGCCAGGAAGATCGCCAGCAGGGGCGCGCTTTTCCACAGGGGCCATTTCCAGTTCACGCGCGTGACCTCGAAGTACATGAACGAGGTGATGGCCATGGTGGCGGTGACGGCGATGCCGTAGGCGGCTGCCAGGCGGCTCGACTCCTTGAAGACCAGCACCAGGGAGATGCAGGCGATCATGAGCATCCAGTTGACCGTGGGCAGGTATATCTGCCCGATGGCCTCCCTGGAGGTGTGGATGATGTGCATGCGCGGGGTGAAGCCCAGCTGGATGGCCTGCTGGGTGAGCGAATACACGCCCGAGATCATGGCCTGGGAGGCGATGATCGTGGCGAAGGTGGACAGGGCCACCATGGGGTAGAGCAACGTCTCCGGCACCAGGGCGTAGAAGGGGTTCACGTTGGCGATGTCCGGATTGTCGAGCAGCAGCGCGCCCTGGCCGTAGTAGTTGAGCACGAGCCCCGGCAGGACGATGCCGTACCAGGTGAGGCGGATGGGGATGCGCCCGAAGTGGCCCATGTCCGCGTAGAGAGCCTCGCCGCCGGTGATGCACAGCACCACCGAGGCCAGGGCCACGATGCCGTGAATGTGGTTCACGGCGAAGAAGTGCACGGCGTGCGCGGGGTTCAGGGCGGTCAGGATCTTGGGCTGGTGGGCGATGGCGGCCACGCCGAGCCCGCCGATGAGCAGGAACCACGCCACCATGACCGGCCCGAACACCTTGCCGATGGTGGCCGTTCCGTGCTTCTGCATGAAGAAGAGGCTTATCAGCACCAGGCAGGTCAGGGGCACAACGTAGTCGGCGGCCGCGTCCGTGGCCATGTTCAGGCCTTCGATGGCCGAGAGCACGGAGATGGCCGGGGTGATCACCCCGTCGCCATACAGGAGGGCCGCTCCGAAAGCCGCGAGCACCGTCAGGAAGGACCACCACTTGCCCTTGCTCACCGGGCTTCCGCGCAGCATGGCCAGCAGGGCGTAAATGCCGCCTTCGCCCTTGTTGTCGGCGCGCATGATGAAGACGACGTACTTGAGCCCCACGACGCACATGAGCGACCAGAACACCAGGGACATGATGCCCAGGATGTTGGCGTGGTTGGGCTCCACGGCGTGCATCCCGGAGAAGCATTCCTTGACGGTGTAGAGGGGGCTGGTGCCGATGTCTCCGTAGACCACGCCCAGCGCGGCCAGGGCCAGCGAGGCGGTCTGGGCGGGGGTGCAGGCGGCGTGGTGCCCGTTGTGGGAATCTTCGGGCAGGGAACAGGGACGCATGCGATAGGCCTCCGGATAATCAAAGGGGGAATTCCCCGGATCGGTCCGGAGCGCTCCCTTCGATGCCTGCGGGGTTAGCTGACGGGCTCGGGCCGAAAGGTGCCCTACGCGGATAAACGCGATTCGCCCCGTTGAAATGGGTCCCCCGTTCCCGCGCAAGCGGGATTCGGCAGTGTGCGATAGGGCCTGACTACCGCCGCCGGAGGCGCCGCGTCAACAACAACCGGTGCTTCACTTTTTGTCGTTTTCGTCTATGCATGTATCCTGAATCTGAAAAAGAAAAAGGAGAACTGCATGAACGTCCTTATTCCCTATTATTCCATGTACGGCCATATCCGAGCCATGGCCAAGGCCGTGGCCGAAGGCGTATCGCAGGTGGCGGGTGCGGTGCCCCTGCTCCGCCGCGTCCCCGAGACCCTGTCCGAGGCGGTGCTGGCCAAGATGGGCGCCCTGGACGCCCAGAAGGCCCAGGCGGACGTCCCGGTATGCACCGTGGACGAGCTGGCCAAGGCCGACGCCATCATCTTCGGCACCCCCACCCGCTTCGGCAACATGTGCGGCCAGATGCGCCAGTTTCTGGACGCCACGGGCGGCCTGTGGATGCAGGGGGCGCTGGTGGGCAAGGTGGGCTCGGTGTTCACATGCTCCGCCACCCAGCACGGCGGGCAGGAATCCACCATACTCTCCTTCCATGTGACGCTCCTGCACCAGGGCATGGTGATCGTGGGCCTACCCTACGCCTACCAGGGGCAGATGGGCGTGGAGGAGGTCAAGGGCGGCTCTCCTTACGGCGCCAGCACCATCGCCGGAGCCGACGGGTCGCGCATGCCCTCCGAGGCCGACCTGGCAGGAGCCAGGTGGCAGGGCAGGCACGTGGCCGCCATCGCGAAGAAATTGGTGGCGTAAGAGAAAGAGAAGAAGAGAAAGGCAGAAGAGAAGATTGGGGGAAACCTTTTGTGAACAAAAGGTTCTCCCCCAAACCCCCTTCCAAAAAACTTTAATGGGGTTTTGGGAGGCGGGCGTCCTTCCAGGTCCACCAGAGGAGCTTTTGCGGGTCGCGCAGGTGCGGCGGGGTCTTGGCGAAGTAGACGGCCGAGCGGAACACGTAGAGCACGCACCGGTCCATCTTGCCCCCGGCCATCACGCGCAGGCGCTCGTACATCTCCTCCGGGTCCTGGGCGGCCAGTCCCTCCAGGGTGCGGATGCCCAGGTCCCACAGGTCGCGGGCCATGGCCGGGCCGACGCCCGGGATGGTCCGCAGGAGCTTTTCGGTCTGCTTGTCCATGCGTGAGTGTTCCCCTATCATCTGCGGGCCATGACCAAAAGCCTGCTCATCTCCGGCACCCATTCGGGCTGCGGCAAGACCTCGCTGACGCTGGGACTTTTGGCGTCCCTGGCCCGCAGGGGCTTTCGTTGCGCGCCCTTCAAGACCGGGCCGGATTTCATCGACCCCGGCCTGCACGCCCTGGCGTGCGGGCGGATCAGCCATAACCTGGATTCCTGGATGCTCCCCGAGGCGGCCAACCGGGAAATATTCGAAAGATATTCGGCGGGCGCGGACGTGGCCGTTGTGGAAGGAGCCATGGGACTCTTCGACGGGGCTTCGGCCACGAATGAAAAAGGCAGCGCCGCGCACATGGCCAAGATGCTGGGGATACCGGTCCTTCTGGTGCTGGACGCCTCGGGCATGGCCCGCAGCGCCGCCGCGTTGGCCTCGGGGTTCGCCCGGTTCGACCCGGAACTGACCCTGGCCGGGGTGGTCTGCAACCGCTCCGGAGGGCCGGGGCACCGGGAAATGTTGCGCGAGGCCATCGAGGACGCGGGGATTTCCGTGCTGGGCTGCCTGCCCAAGGCCTCCGATCTGGCCATGCCCTCGCGCCACCTGGGGCTGGTCACGGCCCAAGATCTGGACGCCCGCCCCGGCTGGATGGAACGCCTGGCCGACTGGGTGGAGGCCGGAGTGGACGTGGATGCGTTACTGGCCTCGCTGCCGGACACCGGAGGCATCGCGCCACAGCCCGAGGGCGAGGCTCGCCCGCGCGTGCGCCTGGGCGTGGCCCGGGACCGGGCCTTCTGCTTCGCCTACGCGGAAAACCTGCGCCTTCTTGAATCGGCCGGGGCCGAACTCGTCTTCTTTTCGCCTCTGGCGGACCAGGGCCTGCCGGCGGACCTGGACGGACTGTACCTGCCGGGAGGCTATCCCGAGCTGCACGCCGGGACGCTCTCCGCCAACGCCGCCATGCTCCAGGATATCCGGAATTTCTGCGCCTCGGGCAGGCCGGTCTACGCCGAATGCGGCGGGTTCATGGCCTTGATGGAGTCCGTGCGGGACGCGCAAGGGCGCGAGTGGCCCATGGCCGGGGTGTTCCCCTGCCGGGCCGCAATGGGCCAGCGCTTCGCCGCCCTGGGCTACCGGGAGGCCCGCTTCACTGCCGACACCCCCCTGGGTCCCGCCGGGACCACGGCTCGCGGCCACGAATTCCACTATTCGAGCCTGGAGGCCGCGCCGGACGCGCCCGCCGTCTATGCGCTCTCGGGCCGCAAGGGGATCATCGAGGCCCAGGAAGGGTTTCTCTCCGGCAACACCCTGGCCAGCTACGTGCACCTGCACTTCGCCTCCAACCCTGACATCGCCGGATTTTTCGTGGCGGCCATGGCCTGCGGCCGGAAGGCACGCCCGTGAAGAAACACCGCGAAACCCCGTGCCTGCGCCAGGGCTTCACCACCGGCTCGGCGGCCGCCGCGGCGGCCAAGGCGGCCCTGGAGTTCCTGCTCACCGGCCGGAAAAAGGCCCACGTGGACATCCCCCTGCCCACGGGCGGGCGGCTTCAGGTCGCGGTGGCGTCGGTAGGCTTCCTGGATGAAGGGCGGGCCAGGGCCGTGGTGGTCAAGGACGCCGGGGACGATCCGGACGCCACCAACAGGGCGCGCATAGCCTGCCTGGCCGAACTCGTCCCCGGCGAGCCCGGCGCGGTGGCGCTGGAAGGCGGCCGGGGCGTTGGGCGCGTCACCAGGCCGGGGCTGCCCGTGCCCGTTGGCCAGGCGGCCATCAACCCGGCCCCGCGCGCCCAGATCGTCCAGGCGGCACGCGAAGCCATGCACGCCGCAGGACACTCCGGCGCCGCGAGCCTGGTGATCGAGGTGGAGGACGGCGAGGCCATGGCCGCACGCACCCTGAACCCGCGCCTGGGAATCCTCGGCGGAATCTCCATCCTTGGCACCCAGGGCATCGTGAAACCCTTCAGCCTGGACGCCTGGAAGGCCACCATCGACTCGGGGCTCGAGGTGGCCCGCGCCAGCGGCGCGGACACGGCCGCGTTCGCGACCGGGCGGCGCAGCGAGCGCATGCTCATGGAGCTTCTGCCCGAGTTGCCGGAGGTATGCTTCGTCCAGGCGGCGGACTTCTTCGCCTACTCCATCGAGCGGGCCGCGCGGCTGGGATTTGCCGGGATTGTCTGGGGATGCTACTTCGGCAAGCTGGTGAAGATGGCCCAGGGGCTTGCCTACACCCACGCCCACGAGGCCCCGACGGATTTCGAGGCCTTGGCACGCCTGGCCGGGCGGGCCGGCGCGGACGAGCACGTCTGTCGGGAGGTGGCCGGGGCCAACACGGCCCGGCACGCCCTGGAGATCGTGCCCGAAGGGGCCGTGCGACGGCGCTTCGCGGCGCTCACGGCGCAAGGGGCGGTGGCGGCGGCCCGCTCCTTCGCCAAGGACGGGCCGCGCCTGCGGATATGTTGTTTCGGATTCGAGGGCGGTCTGCTGGCCGAGGCCTACAGCTCGTAATCGATGACCCGGCGTTCGGCCACCACGCTCTTGACGAACTCCACCACCTTCAGGTGCTCGGGGTGGACGGCGTAGGTCTTGAGGTCTTCCTTGGTCTTGAAGGCCGTGTACAGGACGATGTCCGTTTGCGGCACGGACTCGAACACGCCCGAGGTGGCAACTTCGAGTTCCACCACGCCGGGCACCTTGGAGGGCAGCTCCTCCAGCAGGGCCTTCATTTTGGACAGGTTCTCGGCCTTGGATTTGCCCAGAGCTTCGTCCTTCAAGGTCCACATGACGATGTGCTTGATCATGGCGCGTCCTTCTGTTTGATTTCAATCGGCCCGGGCGGGCCGCGAACCTGAAGATACCGGCGCGGGCCGGGCAAGTAAAGGCGGCGGACATGGGTGGGGACGCATTGAACGGCGGGGCGAAAGCCATCGAGGTGGTGGGCCTGGGCATGGGCGGCGGGCTTGCGCGCTCCGAGATGGAACGCATCGTCACGGCCGACGTGCTGGCCGGAGGAGCGAGGCTTCTGGAGCGCTTCACCCACCTGCGCGGCGAGCGGGTGGTCCTGGGCTCGCCGTTGGAGACGGCGCTTACGCGCATCAGCCGGGCCTTCGAGCACGGGCTTCGCGTGGTGGTGCTGGCCGACGGCGATCCGCTCTACTTCGGCATCGGCGCACGCCTGATCGAGCGCTTCGGCCGGGAGCGCCTTCGCTTCCACCCCGGCGTGTGCGCGGTGCAGGCGGCCTGCGCGCGCATCGGCCTGCCCTGGCAGGACCTGCCCGCCGTGTCCCTGCACGGCCGTAGCGACCCCGGCCCGCTGTTCTCGGCCCTGGCCGCCAAGAGCCGGGCCGCCGTGTACACCGACAACGAGAACACGCCCGACGCCGTGGCCCGGCTGCTCCTGGAGCGCGGCATCGAGGACGCCACCGTGTGGGTGCTTGAGGACCTGGGCTCGCCGGACGAGCGGGCGCGCCGCTTCTCTCCCCAGGAAGCCTCTGGCGAGAGCTTTTCGGCCCTGAACCTCGTGGTGATCGAGGGGGCGCAGGCCCCGGCCGGACCGCCTGTGCTTGGGCGCCCCGACGAGTTCTACCAGCGGCAGGACGGCCTCATCACCAAATGGCCCGCGCGGGCCGCAAGCCTCGCGGCCCTGCGGCTGCCCGCCGGGGGGGTGCTCTGGGACGTGGGCGCCGGGTGCGGGGCGGTGGGCATAGAGGCCTGCGCGCTCATGCCCGGCGGACGGGTCTTTGCCGTGGAGCGCGATCCGGAACGCCACCAGGCGGTCAAGGCCAACATCCGCGCCTGCGGGGCCTGGCAGGTCAAGGCCGTGAAGGGCGAGGCCCCGGAGGCCTTCTCCATCCTGCCCGACCCGGACCGGGTGTTCGTGGGCGGCTCGCTGGGCAAGGGCACGACGGCCCTGGCCGAGGCGTGCCGCAGGCTCGCCCCAGGCGGACGGGTGGTGGTCAACACGGTGCTCCTGGGATCGCTCCAGGCGGCGCTCGAACATTTCCGCCAGCTCGGCTGGGGCGCCGAGACCTGCCAGGTCCAGGCCAGCCTGGCCGCGCCCCTGGCCGGAGACCAGCGCCTGGCCGCGCTGAACCCGGTTTTCATCGTGGCGGCGGACAAACCCGCCTGAACTGTGTTAGGGCAACCCCATGCAATCCATATACGAACTCGCCACCAACATCTTCGAGCCCATGGTCCGCTTCTGGGAGGACCCCAAGACGGAGCGCACCATCTCAGGCTCGCTGGTCGTGATCTTCCTCCTGTCGCTCACGGGAATCGAGCTCAAGCGCTGGGGGCTTTTGCCTCCCTCCCTGGCCTGGTTCACCCCGGACCACCACTTCCACGCCGTGAGCGTGGCCTTCACCCTGGTGCTCATCATGGAGGTGATCGGGCTGATCCTCATCCTACCGTGCTCCTTTTCCAAGGCCATGGGCAAGCAGTTCGAGATCCTGTCGCTGATCCTCCTGCGCAACTCCTTCAAGGAACTGGTCAACCTGCCCGAGCCCATCCACCTGCTGGCCAGCGACTGGTCCCCCATCCTGCACATCGTGGTGGACGGCTCAAGCGCGCTTCTCATCTTCGCGCTGCTCGGCCTCTACGACCACATCCAGGGTCCCGCGCCCAAGCAGGCACGGCCCGGACACGCGCGCTACGCCTTCATCGCCTCCAAGAAGATCGTGGCCCTGATCCTGCTGGCCATCTTCGCGGGGCTCGGCGGCAAGGCCATCTGGGAAGGGCTGATCCACCAGCACACCTTCGACTTCTTCGACACCTTCTACACCGTGCTGGTGTTCGCGGACATCCTGCTGGTGCTCCTGTCGCAGCGCTTCATCCCCGGCTATTTGGCCGTATTCAGGAACTCCGGCTACGCCCTGGCCACCCTGGGCATCCGCCTGGCCCTGGCCTCGCCCCCCTATTTCAACGCCGCCCTGGGCGTTGGGTCAGCCGTGTACGCCGTGGCCCTCACCTGGACGTTCAACAAGCTCTCGGAGCGCCCCGAGAGCCGCGAGAGGCACATATGACCCCCAGGGTCCATTTCGTCGGCGCAGGCCCGGGCGACCCGGACCTGCTCACCCTCAAGGCGGCCCGGATCATCTCCCAGGCCGATCTGGTCATCTATCCCGGCTCGCTCACGCCCAAGGCGGTGACGGACCTGGCCAAGCCCGGCGCAGAGCTTCTGGACAGCGCGGCCCTGACCCTGGAACAGACCCACGAGGCCATCATGGAGACCGTCCGCCGGGGCGGACGCGTGGCCCGGCTCCAGGCCGGGGATCCGGCCCTCTACGGCACCGTGGCCGAGCAGGCCCGGCTGCTGGAAGCCGAAGGGGTGGACTACGGCGTGGTTCCCGGCGTTACGGCGGCCTCGGCCGCGTCTGCGGCTCTCAGGATTCCGGCCACTGCCCCGGAAGTGACCCAGACGCTCGTCCTGACCCGCCTGGCCGGACGCACCCCGGTGCCCGAGGCGGAACGCCTGCGCGAGCTGGCCCGGCACCACAGCGCCCTGGCCGTGTATCTGAGTTCCACCGATCCCGAGGCAGTGCGCGAGGAGCTCCTGGCCGGGGGCTACCCCGAGGACACCTGCGTGGCCGTGGCCCACCGGGTGGGCTGGCCCGAGGAGGAGCTGCACATATCCAGCGTACGGGACTTCCCGGACGTAGTGCGGGCGCGCAACCTCACCAAGCAGACCCTCTTCCTGGTGCTGCCCGGCTACAAGGCGGGCACGCGCTCCAAGCTGTACGACCCGGCGTTCGCGCACGGGTCGCGGGAAGCCTCGGCCGGATCACGCTGACATTTCCGGGAGACACCCATGGAAACCCTGACCATCAAGACCACCCACCGCGAGCAGCTGCTCGCGGTCACCGGCCTTCTTCAGGAGCTCGTGTCGGCCAACGGCTGGCGGGACGGAGTGCTTTCCCTGCACTGCCCGCACACCACGGCGGGGCTTACCATCAACGAGAACGCGGACCCGGACGTGGCCCGGGACATCCTGGCCACGCTCGCGCGGCTGGTGCCCGAAAAGGGCGACTACCGCCACGTGGAGGGCAATTCGGACGCCCACCTGAAGGCCAGCTGCATGGGGCCGGGGCTGTCGCTCATCGTGGAGGGCGGGAGGATTCGCCTGGGCACGTGGCAGGGGGTGTTCTTTTGCGAGTTCGACGGCCCGAGGACCAGGCAGCTCTGGGCGCAGTGGATCGGGACCGGGGCGTAGGAATTTCCGGGTGGGTCTGGGGCTTCATCTTCCCCGAAAAGAGAGCGCCCCTGACCGGCGTGCCGATCAGGGGCGCGAAGCTATACAGGATTCCAAAGGAACGCAGTTCCTTTGGCCGCCGGAGGCATCTTAAACTCTTCTCTTCCTACTCGTCCTTCAACTCCCGCATCATCAGCTCGCGCACGGCTTGGGCCGGGTCCTTGTCCTCGTACAAAATGGCATACACCTGCTCGGTGATGGGCAGCTCCACCTTGAGCTTCTTGGCCAGCCCGTGCACGGCCTGGGTGGTCTTGACGCCTTCGGCCACCATCTTCATTTCGCCCAAAATATCCATGAGCTTCTGGCCCTGGGCCAGGCGCTTGCCCACCTGGCGGTTGCGCGAGAGGTCGCCGGTGCAGGTGAGCACCAGGTCGCCCAGGCCGGACAGGCCCATGAAGGTCTTGGGGTCGGCCCCCATCCTGGTGCCCAGGCGGCTCATTTCGGCCAGGCCCCGGGTGATGAGGGCGGCCCGGGCGTCGGCTCCGAAGCCCAGCTCGTCGGAGACGCCCGCGGCGATGGCGATGATGTTCTTGACCGCGCCGCCGAGCTCCACCCCCCTGACGTCCTTGTTGGTGTAGACGCGGAAGGTGTCGGTGGCGAAAAGTTCCTGCACCTGCCTGGCCAGGTCCTTGTCCTTGCATCCCAGGCTCACGGCGGTGGGCATGCGGCGGATGACCTCGTAGGCGAAGCTCGGGCCGGAGAGCACCGCAAAGCGGTATTTGTGCCCGGCCAGGGCCTCCTCGCAGACCTCGGACATGGTTTTGCCGGTGTCCAGCTCCACGCCCTTGTTAGCGCAGATGATGGCCGCGTTCTTGGGCAGCAGGGGCCGCATGTCGGAAAGCGTCTGGCGCAAGAACTGGCTGGGCACGGTCATGAGGAAGAATTCCGCGCCCTTGCACGCCTGGGCCAGGTCCATGGTGGCCTGCAGGTTGGGCGAGAGCTTCACGCCCGGCATGTACCAGGTGTTTTCGCCTTTGGCCTTGATCTCGGCCAGAAGCTCCATCTCGCGGATCCAGATGGTGACGTCCAGGCCCTTCCCGGCCAGCAGGTCGGCCAGGGTCGTGCCCCAGCTGCCGCCGCCTATGACCGCTATTTTCATTGGATCTCCGTGAATTACGTGGGTGCCGAAGCGGCGGGGGGCGAATCCCCATTGCCGCCGTGATTGCAAGTACCACATGAACCCGGTAGAGATAAAGGCGTTATCAGTACGATTGCAAGGAGCGGCGATGTCCAAGGCCAAGGAATTTACCGAGTCCCAGAAGCGCGTGCTGGCGCTGGTTCAAGGCGATCTGCCCGACGGCCCCGAGCCGTTCGCCGAGATCGCCAAACAGGCCGGGGTGAGCCAGGAAGAGGTTCTGGAGCTTCTCTCCGGCATGAAGGAGCGCGGCGAGATCAGGCGCTTCGGGGCGACGCTTCGCCACCAGAAGGCCGGGTACGGCTCCAACGCCATGGTGGCCTGGTACGTGGACGACGAGGACATGGCGCGCATCGGCGCGTTCATGGCCGCGCGCCCCGAAATATCCCACTGCTACCACCGGGTGAACTGCATGGACTGGCCCTACAACCTCTACACCATGGTCCACGCCAAGACCCCCGAGGAGTGCATGGAAACCGTGGCCGAGCTGGTCAGGCTCTCGGGCGTCGAGGAGTTCGACGTGCTCAGAAGCCGCAAGGAGTTCAAGAAGACCAGCATGCGGTACTTCTAGCCATGCCCATCCTGCCCAAGGACATCTTCGACTACATGGCCAAGCGGGTGCTCGGCCAGCGCGAGGTGCTGCGCCTGATCTCCGTGGCGGTGTACAAGCACGTGTCGGGCATCCGGGCGGGCAACATCCTGCTGGTGGGCAACTCGGGCACGGGCAAGACCACCATCATGAAGACCATCCACCGCTTCTACCTGGAGCACGACGAGATGGCCCCCTTCAGGGTGATGGCGGTCCTGAACGCCAACATCCTGGCCGGAGAGGAGGGCGACATCCGCACGGCGCGCCTGTTCACGGCCCTGGAAGCGGCGGTGAAGAAGCAGCTGGGCGAGAACGTCGACCGCGAGACCATGCGCCTGGGGCTGCAGAACGCCACGGTGTGCTTAGACGAGGTGGACAAGATATCCGCGCGCATCTCCGGCAAGCCCAACCCGGTGGGCATCACCCTGCAGCAGGCCCTGCTGACCATCCTGGAGGGCGAGACCATCATGGTGCCGGTCACGGTGATGGAAAACGGGGCCGAAGTGGCCACCCACGTGCCCGTGGACACGGGCAAGATCCTGTTCGTGTGCGGCGGGGCCTTCGAGGAGCTCTACGACCAGGTCTATTCGCTCATCGTCAACCGCAAGGACGACCGCAGGCTCAAGGAGACCACCGAGCTGCAACGCAGCGCCGACGGCGAGGTGCGCGTCACCGCCGTGACCCGCTTCAAGCTGGTGGACTACCTGCGCCTGTCGGACATGTTCACCTACGGCATGCTGCCGCAGTTTCTGTCGCGGTTTTCGTCCATCGCCATCCTGGACGACCTGGCCCGCGAGGACCTGGTGCAGATCATGCTGGCCGCCGAGGACTCGCCGCTTCGGCACTGCAGGGAGTTCTTCGCCTCCATGGGCATCGACCTGCGCGTCACCCAGGAGGCCCTGGACTCCATCGCCGAGCACGCCCTGCGCAACACCCGCATCGGGGCCAGGGCGCTACGCGAGATTTTCAGCCGCATCATGGCCGACGCCGAGTTCGACCCCTTCGGCCAGCCTAAATTGCAGAAGACCGAAAAAGGGCACTCCCTGACCATCGACCGGGCCATGGTGCAGGAGCGTCTGGCCAGGTAAGAGAAGAGGAAGATGCCTCCGGCGGCCAAAGGAACTTCGTTCCTTTGGAATCCTCCATCGCTTCGCGGGACTCGCGTGAAACACACGGTCAATATCTGGAAGCCCCAGGGGCTTGCGGGAGTGGAATGCCTGCGCGCCGAGCATGTGGGCGTGCGCTTCGCCAGGCACTTTCACGAGGGCTACGCCGTGGGCGTCATCGAATCCGGGGCGCTGGGATTTAAGTACCTGGGCCGCGACTGCGTGGCCCCTGCCGGGGCCGTGAACATGGTGGTGCCCGGCGAGGTCCACGACGGGCACCCCGAGTCGCCCCAGGGCTGGGGCTACCGCATGTTCTACCTGGACGCCCCGGTGGTGGAGAAGCTGGCCGGCGAGATGGACGAACGCGACGCCAAGGTGCCGGACTTCCCGGCCGGGGTGATCCATGATCCGCTGCTGGCGGGGGGGCTTCGCCTGCTGCACGAGGACCTGGAAGCCGGGCGCACCACCTTGCTCGAGCGCCAGAGCCGCCTCGCCGCCATCCTCGCGGCCTGGATATCACGCCACTCGGGCCGCGCGGAGCGGCTCTATCCTGGGGCGGAGCCCAGGGCCGTGAGCCGCGCCAAGGACTACCTGCGCCAGCGCGCCGTCATCCCCGTCAGCCTGGAGGAGCTCTCCCGCGAGGCCGGCCTGTCCGGTTTCCGCCTGAACCGCCTGTTCAGCCTCCATGTGGGCCTGCCCCCCCACGCCTACCAGGTGATGCTGCGCGTGGAGAACGCCCGCGCCCTCATCGCGGCGGGATCGAACCCGGCCCAGGCCGCCCTGGAATCCGGATTCAGCGACCAGAGCCATCTGACCCGCCACTTCCGCCGCATGACCGGGCTCACCCCCGGCGCATACGGCAAGATCGTTCAAGACCGCTGACCCGCCAAGGTGGCAGGACGCCCTCCAGCGTAATGCAGGAGGTGTCAGGCTATGTCTCGCGATATTTCCCCTATCCCGCAGGGCGCGCTGGCCCTTGATCCGCGAGTGGCGGAAGCCCCGCAAGCACGGCGAGGGCGAGGCGAACTGCGCGCCCTGGCCGACATGGCCCTGGCCATGCTGCTGGTGGGGGCCACGGCCCCGCTCGGCGAGATCGCCCTGTCCGGCGTGCCGCTGTTTCCCGCCCTGGCCGTTCGTCTGGCCCTGGCGGGCCTCGCCCTGGCGGCGTTCGGCGGGCGCGCGGGCGAGGCCGAAAGGCTTTCGCCGCGCCACTGGGCCGTGCTCGCTCTGCAGGCCCTGTGCGGGGTGGTGGTGTTCAACGCCGGATTGTGGCTGGGCATGCGCGAGAGCTCCCCGGCGGCGGCCGGGGTGTTCACCAGCGCCACCCCGGCGGTGATGGCCGGGCTCGGG
The DNA here is from genome assembly GCF_022808915.1 of Fundidesulfovibrio terrae. Classification (NCBI taxonomy): domain Bacteria; kingdom Pseudomonadati; phylum Thermodesulfobacteriota; class Desulfovibrionia; order Desulfovibrionales; family Desulfovibrionaceae; genus Fundidesulfovibrio; species Fundidesulfovibrio terrae. Next base: position 179,778 of record NZ_JAKZFS010000001.1, on the reverse strand, counting down.
ATGATTTTCTTCGGGGAGCGCCCTTCGGCCAGGACCGCTACCGGCATCGGGCTCACGGTGGCCGGCGTGCTCGCCGCGCGCGGCGTGACCGGCCTCGCCTGGAGTCCCGGCCCGAGCGACGCGCTCCTCCTGGCGGCGGTGTGCGGCGAGGCGGTGTTCCTGTTGGCGCTGCGCTGGCTTCCGGACTGGCTTTCGCCCCTGGGCGCGGCCCGCCGCGTGACCTGGATCGGCCTGGCCATGACCGCCCCGCTGGCCATTTTCCAGGGCCTGGATGAGGGACTGGGAAGCGCCGGGATCGGGGGGGTCGGGGCGTGGCTGGCCGTGGCGGCCCTGGGCGTGCTGGTGACGGCCGGGGGCTACGTGTTGTGGTTCAGGGGAGTGGGATCGGTGCGGGCCGGGCAGGCCGCCGCCCTGACCGGGCTCATGCCCGTGAGCGCCGTGCTGTCCAGTTGGGTGCTCCTGGGGGCCGCGCCCACGCCCGGCCAGGCAATGGGATGCGCGGCAGTGGGCGCGGGCATCTGGCTGGCCGCCCGCAAGGGATGAGGAAAGGCCCGCGCGTGGGTCAGTCCCTGGGCAGCTCCTCGGTCTGTATCTTGTGGATGATGGACCATGTGCTGAACATGGCCCGCAGGTAGTCCGCCGACATGCCCGCCTGGGCCATGGCGTCCTTGAAGGAGTTGTAGTCCAGGTCGTTGGCCTCGTCCTGGAGGGCCCTGCCCCAGATCTCCTTGGGAATCTGGATGCGGTAGCGGTAGTCGGCCTCGGGGAAGGTCAAAATCTCGGCCGAGATGCCGTGCCGCTCCATGAGGCTTTCCAGGTGTTCCTTCTTCCTGGCCCGAACGGCGACCTCGCCCGGCTGACAGAACTTGGTGGCGGCGACGGAAAAGAACCCGTCGCGGGAAAATATCCACATGAGGCACCTCCTGAAGGCGCGGTGCATCGAACTGACTACACGGGTTGAAATAGCCGCTTACGCGCTGGAATGATTTCGCTTCTTGTCCAGTGCGCCACGGGGAAACTCCCCGGCCACTGCCCAGCCTGAAAGTAAACCAGCTGGACCGCCGGGGCAAGGGCGCGTATGAATCCAGACCGCGCGAGCCGCCCGGACGGGGCTTCGGGTGGACCCGCCGAAAAGCCTTTCCCACGGACCACGCCCATGTTCAAAGAAGCCATGGCCGACAAGGCCTTCCGCAATTTCTGGTTCTGCCAGATCCAGTCCATGTCCGCCTACCAGATGCTCAACGTGGCCATCGGCTGGCAGATGTACGACATCACCGGCAGCGCCCTGAGCCTCGGCCTGGTCGGCCTGGCCCAGTTCATCCCCCAGCTTCTGCTCACCCTGGTCGCCGGACAGGCGGCCGACCACTTCGACCGTCGGCTTATCGCCCGCGCCTGCCAGATGATCGAGTGCGCCATGACCGCCGTGCTGGCCGCCGGGAGCATCTTCCACTTCACCGACCAGCACCTGCTCTACCTTGGAGCCTTCGTGCTGGGCGCGGCGCGGGCCTTCGAGATGCCCACCCTGCAGGCCCTCCTCCCCGAGCTGGTGGAACCGGGCAAGCTGCCCCGGATGCTGGCCCTGACCGCCTCCGCGCGCCAGAGCGCCTTCATCCTGGGACCGGCCCTGGGCGGCGTGCTCTACATGGCCGGTGCGGGCGCGGTGTACGCCCTGTGCTGCGCGCTCTTCGCCATGGCGGCCAAGGCGGTCTGGGGCATCCCCAAGCCCGCCACGGTCAGGCGTCGCGAGCCGGTGAGCATCGACTCGGTGCTGGGCGGCATCCGCTATGTGCGCAACAAGCCCGAGCTTTTGGGGGCCATCTCCCTGGACCTCTTTTCGGTGCTCCTGGGCGGGGCCACGGCGCTCCTGCCCATCTTCGCCCGCGACATCCTGGGGGCCGGGCCTTGGGGCCTGGGCATCCTGCGCGGCGCGCCGGGCATAGGCGCCTTGGCCATGTCCCTGTGGCTGGCCCATTCGCCCCTGGGCGGCAAGGTGGGGCTCAAGATGTTCGGAGCCGTGGCCATGTTCGGGCTGGCCACCATCGTGTTCGGCTTCTCGCGCAGCTTCCCCCTCTCGCTCGCCGCCCTGATCGTGCTGGGGGCCAGCGACATGATCAGCGTGGTCATCAGGTCGTCGCTGGTGCAGCTCGAGACCCCGGATGAGATGCGCGGGCGCGTCAGCGCGGTCAACTCGGTGTTCATCGGTACCTCCAACCAGCTGGGCGAATTCGAGTCCGGCGTGACCGCCGCCTGGTTCGGCACGGCCCCGTCGGTGGTGATCGGCGGCATGGCCACGCTTCTGGTGGTGGCCCTGTGGATGAAGCTCTTTCCCGCGTTGACCAACCGGGACAGGCTGGCTACGGGTAGGCATGCCTAGTCCGGGCTAGACCGGACTGGAGCGGCCGCGAAAGGACGTCTTCCATGAACTGGTTCACGCAGCTCTTCACCGCCCACACCCCGGCCCAGGCCGTGGTGGTGCTGGGCTTGGCCGTGGCCCTGGGCCTAGCGCTGGGGCACATCCGCTTCTTCGGCATACGCCTGGGCGTGGGGGGAGTGCTCTTTAGCGGCCTGGCCCTGGGGCACTACGGGCTGGCCCTGGACCACGAGGTGCTGGAGTTCGCCCGCGAGTTCGGGCTGATCCTCTTCGTGTACACCATCGGCATGCAGGTGGGGCCGGGCTTCGCGGATTCGCTGCGCAGGCGGGGATTTCGCCTGAACGCCATGGCCACGCTCATCGTGGCCCTTGGCGTGGTCCTCACCATATGCTTCCATCGTTTCGGGGGAATCGGGCTCTCCACCTCGGTTGGGCTCTTCAGCGGAGCCACCACCAACACGCCCTCGCTGGCCTCGGCCTCCCAGGCCTTCAAGGAGCTGGCTCCGCAGGCGGCCGAGCGCCTGGTGGGCGAGGCCGGGCTCGGCTACGCGGTGTCCTATCCCTTCGGCATCTTCGGCATCATCCTGGTGATGCTGGCCGTGCGGGCCATCTTCCGCATCAATCCCGCCGAGGAGCTGCGCCAGATGGAGGAGCAGGCCAAAAGTCTGCACCCGCCGCTTGAAACCATGACCCTGGAAGTGACCAACCCCAATCTGGACGGCATGGCCCTGGGCGCGGTGCCGGGGCTTGCCGAGATGAACGTGGCGGTGTCCCGGGTGATGTCCGGAGGGCAGGTGAGCGCGGCCACGCCGGACACGCGCCTGGCCGCCGGGATGCTGCTGCACGCGGTGGGCCGTCCGGCCGACCTCGAGAAGCTTCGCGTGCTGGCCGGGGTGAAGAGCGAGGTCTTTTTGCCGCGCGTGGCCGGGCCGCTCACCATGCGCCGTCTGGTGGTCACCCGCAAGGGCGTGGTGGGCAAGAGCGTGCCGGAGCTTAACCTGGCCCAGAAGCACGAGGTGAGCGTCACCCGCATCAGCCGCTCGGGCACGGAGTTTTCGCCAGGGCCGGACGTGCACCTGCATTTCGGGGACGTGGTGCAGTGCGTGGGCTCGCCCGCGCAGCTGGCCGAGGTGGAGGCGCTCCTGGGCAACTCGGCCAAGGAGCTGGACCACCCCCACGTGCTGCCCATCTTCGTGGGCATCCTGCTCGGCACCATCGTGGGCAGCATTCCCGTGGCCCTGCCCGGGCTGCCGTCGGGCATCAAGCTGGGCGTGGCGGGAGGACCGCTGCTGGTTTCCATTCTTCTTTCCCGGCTGCACCATTTCGGGGGCATGGTCTGGTACATGCATCCCAGCGCCAACCTGGTGCTGCGCGAGGTTGGCATCAGCCTGTTTTTGGGATGCGTGGGCCTTCAGGCCGGGGGGCGCTTCGTGGACGCGGTGATGAGCGGGGCCGGGCTCTACTGGCTGGCTGCGGGAGCGGCCATCACCTTCATTCCGCTCTTTGTGGCCGGTATCATCGGGCGGGTGTTCCTCAAGTGCAACTACGCCTCCATGTGCGGGCTTCTGGCCGGAAGCATGACCGATCCGCCCGCCCTGGCCTTCGCCGGGCAGATGCTGAACAGCGACGCCCCGGCCTCGGTGTACGCCACGGTCTATCCGTTGGTGATGATTTTACGCATCCTGGCCGGGCAGCTCATGGTGCTGCTGCTCTTCTGACCGTCTTTTCCTGCTCGCAAAAGGGCCGGGTGTTGCGCGCCCGGCCCTTTTTGTCTCATGCGAAAGCCCAAACTTGGGATTCCAAAGGGCGTCAGCCCTTTGGCCGCCGGAGGCTTCCCTTCCTGACCCTCGCGGGCAATACTCAGGGTTCCCTGCCCGCGAAGAAAAACCATGAAGTTAATTCGTTGAAAAATATTTCATATTTTTCAGCAAATTAGGCGTCAACTACCGCCTCGCCTCCACCTTGGCCAGCTTCTCCCAGTACTTGATGAGTGCACCGTGGTCGGCGTCGCCCAGGCCGTCGGCCTTGAGGGCCTGCATCACCTCCATCACCTGAGCGGTCATGGGCAGGGCCACATTGAGCTCGTGGGAGGTTTCCAGCACGTTGTAGAGGTCCTTGGCGTGCAGGTTGATCTTGAAGCCGGGGGTGAACTTGCCGTCCATGACCAGGGGGGCCTTGGCGTCCAGCACGGTGCTTCCGGCCAAGCCGCCCCGGATGGCCTGGTAGACCAGGTCCGGGTTCACGCCCGCCTTGGCGGCCAGCACCAGGGCCTCGGACATGGCCGCGATGTTCAGCGCCACCACGATCTGGTTGGCCAGCTTGGTCACGTTGCCCGCGCCCACGTCGCCCACGCGCACAACCGACGCGGCCATGGCCTTGAGCACCGGCAGGCACTCGTCGAAATCGGCCTGGGCGCCGCCCACCATCACCGAGAGCGTGCCCTCGATGGCCTTGGGCTCGCCGCCGCTCACGGGCGCGTCCAGCATGCGCACGCCCTTCTTTTCGAGTTCGCGGGCGATCTCCTGGCTGGCCAGGGGGGCGATGGAGCTCATGTCCACTACGATCGCGCCGGGCTTTGCCCCCGCGACCACACCGCCGGGGCCGAGCACCACCTCCTTCACCTGGGGCGAGTTGGGCAGCATGGTGATGATGACGTCGGACTTGGCGGCCACGTCCTTGGGAGAGGCCCCGGCCTCAGCGCCGGCGGCCACGACCAAGTCCACGTCCTTTTGGGTACGGCTCGTCACGGTAAGGGAGTATCCGGCCTTGAGGAGGTTCTTGGCCATGGGCTTGCCCATGATGCCGAGGCCGATGAAGCCGATGCGTTTCATAGGGTGCTCCTGTCTGGTTCTAGTGGTGGGTGAGGGCGTATTTCTTGATCCATGCCAGCGACGACAGGGTGTCGGGCTCGGGCACGTATTCCAGGCCCACGTGGCCAGCGTAGCCCAGGCGATCGATCTCCTCGAAGAGGAAGGGGAAGTTGATCTCGCCCGTGCCCGGCTGGTGGCGGCCCGGATTGTCCGCGATCTGGATGTGGCCGATCTTGTCCATGCTCGCGCGCAGGGTGGCGGCCAGTTCGCCTTCCTCGCGCTGGGCATGGTAGACGTCGTACTGCATGAGGAGGTTGGGCCGGCCCACCTCCTCGATGATCCCGAGGGTCTGGTCGGAGCGGTGCAGATAGAAGCCGGGGATGTCCTTGCGGTTGATGAATTCGATGAGGAGCGTCAGCCCCTCCTTGGCCAGGACGTCGGCGGCGAAGCGCAGGTTCGCAACGAAGGTGCGCCGCAGATCCTCCTCGGAGACGCCCTGGGGGACCTTTCCGGCCAGGCAGTTGAGGCGCGGCACGTTAAGGGTCTTGGCGTAGGTGACGGCCTTGGCCACCCCGGCGCGGAACTCCTCGGCCCAGGAGGGGTCCACGGCGATGCCGCGGTCTCCGGCGGCCCAGTCGCCCGCCGGGAGGTTGAAGAGCACCTGGGTGAGGCCGTTGTCCTTGAGAAGCCCCGCCAGCCTGGCCGGGGCGTGCTCGTAGGGGAAGAGGTACTCCACGGCCGAAAAGCCCGTCGCCTTGGCCGCGGCGAAGCGCTCCAGGAAGGGCAGGTCGGTGAACAGCATGGACAGGTTGGCCGAGAACTTGGGCATGGCGTCATCTCCTCGCTGTTTTCTTGGGTGAAATGCCGGTTGCGGCGGCCGGGGCCCCCTGGCTTTCGCCGCGCAGCGCCTCCAGGGACTGGGCGATGTGCGCGCGCATGGCCTCGCCGCAGGCGGCCGCGTCGCCGCGCTCCAGGGCGTCGATGACGGCCAGGTGGTCGGGCACGGTATCCTCCCAGGGGCGGGGAGCGCCGTGCAGGTAGGCGGCGGCCATCATGTTCACCGGGGCCATGGCCGCGCTCAGATAGGGATTGGCGGCAAGCTCGGCCAGCCGCCAGTGGAAGCGGCGGTCCAGGTCCACGAAGGTGCGGTGCGACTCGGGCGTGTCCGGCATGTCGGCCATGGCGGCCCACTGGCGGCGCATCTCACGGGCTTCGCCGGGTTCGATGCGCGCGGCGGCAAGCTCGGCGGCCAGGGGCTCCAGGCGTTCGCGCAGCTCGAAAAGCCAGACAAGCTCCTGAAGGCCCAGCTGGCGCACGTAGATGCCGCGCCGGGGCACCCACTCGAGGAGCCCCTCCTGGGCCAGGCGCTTGAGCGCGTTCACCAGCGGGGTGCGGCTGACCCCAAGGTTCGCGGCCAGGTCCTCCTGCACGATGCGGCTTCCGGGTTCCAGATCGCCGGAGGCGATCATGTCCTTGACGCGCGCGTAGACCTTGTCGTCCAGATTGACGTGGCGGATGGGGGACAGACGGGCGCCCGCTGAGCCTGATGCCGTTTCGCTGGTATGCATTGAACTTGGCTAGACCCGTCGGTGGCCTGCGTCAACGGAATTTTGAATTTTGAATTCAAAATTTACTTCTGAAACCCTCCCGCCGAAACCCGCCTCGACACCTCGCACGGCCATGCGTTATCCCTTGTCCGCGCCGGCGGATCCGTCGCAACGCCCCGTCCCGTGCAACCGCCAACACGAGAGGTCCTCCATGTTCGCGCCCGCCGCCCTGCTTCCTGTCCTGCTCCTGATTTTCGCCGCCAGTGCCGGGTCCGGGGACTGCCTCGCGGCCGATCCCGCCGATCCCAAGGGCCCGCCCCTGGCCGGGCAGTGGCAGCGCATGCCCCGCGACGCCCGCACCTGCTACATGACCGGGGCCGCCGCCGGAGCCCGCGCCTTCGCCGAAACCCAGCCCGGCACGCCCATGCCCGCGCGCATCGACGTGCCCCAGGCCGTCACCAACATGGACCACCTGGCCTCCGACCCCATGTTCGCCCGCAGGCCCATGATGGAAGTGGCCCTCAAGGCCCTCATGGCCGCCCAAGACACCGGTATCCGCTACGTTGAGTCGGGGCCGGTGTTGCGCGATGTCCATTTCGACGCCATGCTCCTCTTCGACGATCCCGGATTCTGGCCCATCAACATGGACAGCTTCGTGCCCACGCCCATCCCCGGCGGCAAGCCCACCTTCGCCCAGGCCTGGCTCAGGACCGCAGAGGTCCAGAAGCAGCTCTTCGCCCAGGGATTCGGCGACATGGCCGCCGCCCAGTGCCTGGGACGCTACGGCGACACCCCGTCGGGCTCCAAGTGCCTGAAGCCCCTGCTGCCCCTGCCCGTGGGCGACGTGATCGCCCAGATGGACACCATCTACCGCGACCAGCGCTTCGCCAACGCCGGATTCGACCTGGCCATCCGGGCCGCCCTGGCCAAGATGGTGGGCGACGACTGGCAGAAGATCCTGGCAGGAAAATAGCGGCCTACCGCGTGGCACATGTTGCCATATCGTGCCTCCTTGAGTTACACGACTTGGCAAATGATGCCACTCGGCAAAGGAGTCCCCATGCGCCGCACGCTTCCGCTCGTCCTGCTCCTCATGTTCGCCCTGGCAGCGCCCGCCAACGCCCATTTCGGCATGGTCGTGCCCGACGTAAACATCGTGACCAAGGACGGCCCGAGATCCGTGGTGCTGGACATCCGCTTCTGGCACCCCATGGACAACCAGGGCATGAACATGGAGAAGCCCAGGCTGGAGGTCTTCGCCAAGGGACAGAAGCAGGACATCTCCGCCGCGCTCGCCCCGGCCGCCATCGACGGCAAGCAGGCCTGGACCGCCCGGCAGCAGTTCAAGGCCCCGGGCGTGAACGTCTTCGCCGCCATCCCCCAGCCTTACTGGGAGCCCGCCGAGAAGAAATTCATCCAGCACCTCTCCAAGACCGTGGTCTGCGTGATGGGCGGCGACGAAGGCTGGGACAAGCCCGTGGGCCTCAAGCTCGAGATCGTGCCCATGGCCAAGCCCTTCGCCCTCTATGCGGGCAACGCCTTCACCGGCAAGGTGCTCTTCAAGGGCAAGCCCCTGGCCAACGCCGAGGTCGAAATCGAATTCTTCAACAAGGACGGCGCGCTCAAGGCCCCGGACGAGGCCTACACCACCCAGGTGGTCAAGACCGACGGGAACGGCGTCTTCACCTACGCCGCGCCCTGGGCGGGCTGGTGGGGATTCGCGGCGCTCACCGACGACGATGCCAGGATCAAGCACGACGGCAAGGACATGCCCGTGGAACTGGGCGGCGTCATCTGGGTGTACTTCCACCCCCTGCCCGGCAAATAACCCGGAAAGCGAGATCATGATGCGATTGATTCCGGCGGCCCTGGCCGCACTGCTCAGCCTCGCCACCCCTGCCCTGGCCCACAAGGTCAACGTCTTCGCCGTGGTCGAAAACGGCGTCGTCACCGGCGAAGGCTACTTTTCCGGCGGGGCCAAGGCCCAGAACTCCACCGTGGAGATCATAAACTCCCGGGGCGAGCTGCTCGCCGAGGCCATGACCGCCCCGGACGGGACGTTTCGCATCCCGCTCCCCCCCAATGCGGGCGCACCCCTCACCGTGGTGCTCAAGGCCGGCGAAGGCCACCAGAACGACTTCACCCTCACCGCCCAGGACCTGGGACAGGCCGCGCCCGCCCAAAGCCTGCCGCCCCCGACCCCCGGAGCGCTGCCCATACCCGGCGTGACCCGGGCCGCTACGCCTGCGGATGCCGCCCCGGCGCAGGCAGCGGGAAGCGTGGCCTCCCTGGACGAACCCCGGCTGACCGCGCTGGTGGAGGCGGCCACGGCCAAGGCCCTGGAGGAGAAGCTCACGCCCATCAAGCTGGAGCTTGCCCGCATGGCCACCCAGGAACAGTCCACCCGCGTGCGGGACATCGTGGGCGGCATCGGCTGGATAGTGGGGCTGGTCGGGATCGCCGCGTGGTTCAAGAGGCCGAAGAAGTAGGAGAAGAGGGAAGAGTTAAGATGCCTCCGGCGGCCAAAGGGACCAGTCCCTTTGGAATCCCCTTTGGCTTCGCGTCGATCGATGCAAAAATAATCAAGGCGGGAAGCGCGGCTTTGCGCGCTTCCCGCCTCATTTTCTCACTGACGTCAACCGATCACTTGCCGATAAGTTCCAGCTCTCCGCGGGCGATGGCCTCCCAGTCGAACCGGGCGGACACCAGCGCGGCCTCGGACACCAGATGCGCACGGCGGGAGGGCTCGTCCATGAGGCGCAGCACCTCGTCCGCGAAGCCCTTCACGTCGCCCTGGGGCAGGCGCACCATGCCTCCGGGGAAGATTTCGTCGTAGATCTTCAGGTTGTAGGCCACCACGGGCAGGCCGCAGGCCATGGCCTCCACGGCCACTTGGCCGAAGCTCTCGTAGTGGCTGGGCATGCAGAAGCATCCGGCGTTTTTCAGGAGCCGGATTTTTTCGGCCCCCTGCTTGAAGCCGATGAGGTCCACGTTGGCGGTGAGCCCGGCCTTCCCGATCTCGGACTGCAGACGCGAGAACCAGGCGTCGGAGCCGCCGCCGATGATGCCGAGCTTGGCCTGCGGCTTGGCGTCGCACACGGCGCGCCAGATCTTCACCAGGTCCAGAAGCCCCTTCTGAGGGTGCAGGCGGCCAAGGAAAATGCCGTCGTAGCGCGGCGTGTCCGGCAGCACTTCGACTGATTCGAACTCGCTCACGTCCACGCCCATGGTGACCACGGTCACGGCCTTGGGATCGATGCCCCGGCCCACCAGGGTGTCGCGGTCCAGGGAGTTGAGCACCAGCATGCGTCCGCCGAACAGGCGCGTGAGCCCCACGGCCAGCATCTGGGTGGTCCAGTACAGGATGCCCCGGATGGTGGGCACGCGCCAGCGCGGCCTGAACACGTTCTCGTAGCCCCGAAAGGGATTGGGCGCGATCAGGAAGACGCATACGGTGAGCTTGGCCTTGGGGTTGCGCAGCTTGGCGAGCAGCGCCGGGATCAGGTCCACCAAGAAGTCGGAGGGGGCGTAGATGGCGTCCATGCCCTTGGGGTAGGGCATGAACAGGCAGCGGAAGAGCCGCCACAGGTAGGTCTTGAGCACGTTGCCCAGCGAGTCGGCTTCACTCTCGAAGGGCTCGGGAAACACCTGGTAGTCCATGCCCAGGACGTTCTGGGATTCGAACACGCCGATCTGGCGCCTCGGCAGCATGACCGCCAGCCGCTCGCCCCAGCACAGCCAGCGCCGGGCGATCTCCGAGAAGCGGACCTCGCTGCCGTCGCGGTTTTTCGTGTTCACGCGGCCCATGGCCGGGATGAAGATGCGCATAAGATGAAGATGCCTCCGGCGGCCAAAGGAACATTCGTTCCTTTGGAATCCTTTATAGCTTCGCGGGGGTCAGCGCCCCGCTTTCGCGGAGCGGACTCCCGGCATGACGATCACGGCCAGCCCGGCCATGATGAGGACCATCCCGAGCAGGCGCTGGGGGCCGAACGTCTCGCCCATCACGAGATAAGCGCAGGCCGCCCCGAACACCGGGATCAAAAGCGAGAACGGGGCCACGGCGCTGGCGGGGTACGTCTTGAGGAGCTTCCCCCAGCCGCCGTAGCCGATGATGGTGGCGCAGACGGTCAGATACAGCACCGAGCCCACGCCGCTTACGTTCATGTGTGTGAGCGCCTGCGTGATGCGCTCGGGCCCCTCGAACACGAAGGACATGGCCAAGAGCGGCAGGGGCGGGATGATGGAGAGCCACGCGATCAGCGGCAGCATGTCCGCCTTGTCCGCGCCGCGCATGAGGATGTTCCCGATAGCCCAGAAGAACGACGCGGCCATCACCAGCGAGAAGCCCAGCACGGACACGCCGTCGCTCCCGGCCGTGAGCGCGATGAACGTCAGCCCGGCCAGGGCCACGCAGGTTCCCATCATCTGCCGCGAGCTCGGGGTCTCGCCCAGCACGGCGGCCGCGAGCACGACGGTGAAGAACACCTGGGTCTGCAGCACCACCGACGCCAATCCCGGCGGCATGCCCACGGCCATGCCCAAAAAGAGCAGGCTGAACTGGGCCACGAACCAGGCCAGGCCCAGCGCGATCATCCGCTTCCAGGATATGTTGGGACGCGGCAGAAAAAACGCCGGAATGGCCGCGAGCACGAACCTCAGCGCCGCCAAGAGGATCGGCGGGAACGACTTGAGCCCGATGGTGATGACCACGAAGTTGCCGCCCCAGAGGGCGGTCACGACGAGGGCCAGAAGGATATGTTTCGGCTTCATGCCTGACCTATGAATCTTTTACGCCCGCGCCTTCTCGTAGATCTTCTCCAGCTTGGCGGCCACGGCGTCCCAATTGAGCTCCGTCTCGATGAGCCTTGCCGCGTTGGCCTGGATCGCCTCCCTCCGGGCCGTATCCGTCAGCGCCTCGGCGATCCGGTCGCCGAAGGCCGCCGCGTCCGTCACGGGGGCCACGTAGCCGCAGTCGTGCTCGGTCAGGAACCGCTCGATCTCGCCCACGGCGTTGGAGACGATGGGCACGCCCGAGGCCAGGTAGTCCCCGAAGCGGATGGGGAAGCGGGCCTTTTCGATGGGGTCGTCGTCCATGGGCAAAAGCAGCGCGTCGGACGCGGCCAGGTAGGCGGGCACGTCCGCGGGCGGCTTCTCGCCCAGGCGGATGATGTCGCCGCCGGCGCGCGCCAGATACGGCTTCAGGCGCTCCTCGAAGCTCGCGGGGATGTGCATCTTGCCGAGGAACGCGAGCTTCAGCCCGGGCACGATGGAGCGGGCGCGCTCATAGGCGTCCAGCAGCAGGAAGAGCGACTCGGTGTAGGTGTGCCCCATGGAGAGCACCAGGGGCGCGCCGGCCGGAAGCCCGGTGACGGCGCGGGCCGCGTCCCGGGACAGCGGCGAGCGGGCCATGGTGGGGCAGTTGGGAATGTAGTGGATGCGCGAGTCGGGCACTCCGGCGGCGCGGAAGCTGTCCATAAGCATGCTGCTGGCTGCGGTGCACTGCCGGGCCATGCGGGGAAGGTTGTCGTTGAACCAGCCCACGAGGCGCTGGTAGGGGCCGGGGTGCTGGTTGGCGAAGCCGCCCTTCCAGAGGTCGTCGTGGTCCAGCACCAGCTTGAGCCCCGGGCGCAGATAGCGCGCGGCCAGGGTGGGCACGGCCATGGGGTGCAGCGGGAAGGCGAAGGTGTGCAGCACGTCGTAGCTGCCGAAGAGCGTGTAGGCCGTGTTGTAGAGCATGCGCAGGGTGTGCAGGGTGTGGAAGCCGCGCAGCTTGTACTTGGGCAGGAGAACCGTGGTGAGGCCGTTGTCCACGCGTTTGGTGGTGGCCAGGGTGTCCTCGCGGTTGGCGCACAAAAGCGTCACCGTGTGGCCGCGCCGGGCCAGCCCGCGCGCCAGATGATGGCAGCGGAAATAGGTGCCGTAGTTCTCGACGTTGTGGTTGAGAAAGAGGATGTCCATTAGAGATTCGTCCGTTTGAAGAGAAATTCCGGCAGGTTGCGGATGATCCACATGATGGGCCGCCACACGGCCAGGGTGTAGACCGAATCCTTTCCGGCGCGCCACGCGGCGTGGACGTCCTTGGCCGCGCGCTCGGGCGAGGCGGTGAGAAAGCCTGGCAGGTCCAGGTGGGCGGTCATCTTGGAGCGCACATAGCCCGGGGTCACGGTGAGCACGGGTACGTTAGATGCGAACAGGCGGTGCCTGAGCCCCGAGAGGTAGGTGGTGAGCCCGGCCTTGGCCGCACCGTAGGCGTAGTTGGACTTGCGCCCGCGCTCGCCCGCCACGGAGGAGAGGCCTATGATGAAGCCCTCGCGGCGCTCCTCGAAGTCGCGGGCCACGGTCTCGAGGATTGAGGCAGCGCCCATGAGGTTCACGTCAAGGACGCGCAGGGGGTCGGCATCCTCCAGCAGGCCGAAGGCCAGCACGGCTCCGTCGGGCTTGTGGGGGAGGCTCTGGTAGAACGAGGCATGGGAGGCGGTGTCCGTGGCGTCGAAGACGGCCACGTCCACCTCGACCCCGTATTGGCGGCGGATCTCGGCGGCCTTGGCTTCGAGGGCCTGGGTGTCGCGCGAGGCCAGGATCAGGTCCGCGCCCTCGCGGGAGGCGAACTCCCGGGCGATGGCCAGGCCGATGTCGGAGTTGGCCCCCAGCACCAGCACGCGCGAAGCCTTGCGGGCTTTCTTGGGCGCGCCGCCCAGGGTGTTCTTGAGCAGGCGCAGGCCGAAGCGGAAATAGTTGGCCAGGATGCGCCTGTCGGACCCGGCCTGGAGGAGCTTGCGCCAGATGTAGCTGGGGCGCAGGTGGAACCCAAGCAGGGTGTCGCGCCTGAACTTCTCGATCTCGGGCATGGACAGGGCCACGGTGCCCACGGTGGGGGCGTTGAAGTAGTCCTTGCCCAGCACCGATTCCTCGATGAGCCCGCAGGCCACGGCCTCGGCGTGCAGCTCGGTGCCGGGATAGGGCACGGCGATGTGCAGCTCCAGGAAGTCGGGGTCCAGCTCGAAGATGTGGCGGCGGGTGGCTTCCAGGTGCTCGCGGGTCTCCCAGGGCATGCCGACGAGGAAGAAGCCGAAGGTGAGAAGGCCCGCTTCCTTGGCCCACCTGGCGGCCTGGACGTTCTCCTCCAGGGTGGTGCCCTTCTTGGTGCGGGCCAGAGTCTCGGCATGGCCGGACTCGTATCCGAAGGCCACCAGCCAGCATCCGGCCCGCTTCATGGCCTGGAGGGTCTCCAGGGACAGGGGCTTCACCTTGGAGTTGGCCACCCAGCGGACCTTGCCCGCCAGATCGGAATCCAGGATGGCCTGGCAGACCTTGAGGGTCCACTTCTGGTCGATGGTGAAGGTGTCGGACTTGAAGAAGAAGTCGCGGATGCCGTGCACGTGGTAGCACTCGCGCATCTCGGCCAGGATGTTCTCGGGCGAGCGCAGCCTGAGCTTTACGCCCGAGATGGTGGGCGTGACGCAGAAGATGCAGCGCGAGGGGCAACCGCGCGAGGTGGCGATGGTGGCCTGGGGCTCGCCGGTGTCCGGCCTCACGTAGAGATGGTTCTCCATGAGGGCGCGGTCCGGGAAGGGGAGCGAATCCAGGTCGGTCTCCCAGGAGTCGAAGAAGGTGCGCTTCCAGGCTCCGCCGGACTTGTAGAGAATGCCCCGGATGGCCGGGATGCCCTCGGGAGCGAAAAAGTGGGCCTGGACGAGCTTGCCCACGATGAAGTCGCTCTCCAGCCCGATGAGATAGTCGGTGCGCGAGAGGTCCAACTGGTCCAGCAGGCCCTCTTCCGGATTGAAGAAGATGGCCCCCTTGAGCATGACCATGAGGTCCGGGCGGCGCTCCTTCAGGGTGGCCACCAGCGAAAGGTCGCGGAAGATGGTGGCGTTGGTGATGGAGACGAACACGGCGTCCGGGGCGAAGCGTTCGAAGTCGGCCAGGAGGTCTTCCAGGGAGCGCAGACTGGTCTGGTAGTCGCGCAGGAACACCTCGAAGCCGTGAGCCTTGAGGGTGGCGGCTGCGTAGCCCAGGTCGTTGGGGGCGCGCATGGTGGTGGCCGTGGAATTCTCCACGTTGCCCTGCGAGCGGTCCTCGCCGCGTTGATAGAAGCGGCCGGGCGGATAGAAGAGCATCACCCGCTTCGGCCGAAGGGATGTATCTGGATTGTGCATGCGCCGGGGAAGTTGGCCGGATTGGAGCGTGACGTCAAGGGATTCGTGGGGCCTTGCGGATGCCCCAGGGCCGGGGCGGCGAGAATCTCTTGGGGGGGTGATCGTAAATTTCGATGGAAATCGTTGCAGCCCATCATGAAACGAGCTAACAATTTGCGTAATATCCGTTGGCTTTTGAAGCACCGAAACCATCTAACGAGCGCTGTGGCTGTTTCGAAGCTCACCTGCCATCGGGGGATCTCGTGCGCGATCTGGAAAAGACCAAGGAACAGCTCCTCGCCGAGTTGGAAGAAGCGCGCCGGTTGATCACGGGCTTCGCGGCCGGCGAAGCCGCGCGCAAACGGTCCGAGGAAAGCGCTCTGCGGAATACCCCCTGGTTCATGAACGTCCTGGATGGGGGGTTGGCCTGGCTCCCCCGCTGGGCCATCTATGCCATCGCGGCGTCGGTCACCCTGGCCACGCTTTGGGTCAGGGCGCAGCTCTCCGAGTTCCTAAATCCCCGGCCGGTGTTCATCCTGTTCGTGCTGCCGGTCATCCTGAGCGCCTTCCTGGGCGGCTGGTGGCCCGGAGTGCTGTCCACGGTCATCGCCGCCCTCGGGGTCAATTATTTGTTCCTCTCCCCGACAGCAAGCCTCCGTATCACTGATCCCGGCGACGTGGTCCTGTGGGTCCTGTTTGTCGCGGGCGGCCTGGTGATCAGCGCCCTGTGCGAGATGCTGCACCGGTCGGTGAACTTCCTCTGGGTCGAAAAGGAGGCCTTGAGAGCGAACGATCAGGCGTTGCGGGAAAGCGTGCAGCTGGCGAAGCAGCGAGCGGCTGAACTGGACTCCACCCTGAACGCCATCGCCGAGGGACTCATCGTCTACGGCATGGACAGACGGATCCTGCGCCTGAACCCGATAGCGGAGCGAATCCTCGGATACACGCAGGATCAAATGGACCTTCCCGCCGAAACGCGGCTTTCCGCCATCGCAATCACCACCGCCGACGGAACGGCCCTGCCCCTGGACGACCTGCCCCCTTTCCGGGCGCTCCGGGGGGAGACGGTCACGCAGATGGAGATGTGCATCCGCCGCAGGGAGGGCCCCCTTCACTGGATATCGGTGAACGCGGCCCCGATCCGCGACGAGGCGGGATCCGTCACCGGCTCGATCCTGACCTTCCAGGAGACGACCGAACGCAAGCGAATCGAGCAGGATCTGCAGCAAAAGGACGACGAGCTCAGCAAGGCCCAGCGCATCGCCCACATCGGGAGCTGGTACTGGGACACGGAAACCGGCGCCCTCACAGGGTCGGACGAATTCTACAGAATCTACGCCCTGGACCCCTCGCAACCCTTCCCCTCGTTCGACGAACAGAAGGGACGGATCTACACCGACGAGAGCTGGGAACGCAAAAACGCGGCCGTCCAGGAAGCGTTGCGCACGGGGGTCGGCTACGAACTGGACCTGGAGGCCTACCACGACGGGGAGCTGATCTGGGTCACCACGCGCAGCGAGGCCGTGCGCGACGCCCACGGCCGGATCATCGCCCTTCGCGGAACGGTCCAGGACATCACCGAGCGCAAGCGCCTCGAGACCGACCTGATACGGACCATGGCGCAGGCCGAGGAGGCGACCCGGGCCAAGAGCCAGTTCCTGGCCAACATGAGCCATGACATACGCACGCCCATGAACGGCATCCTGGGGCTCTCGGAGCTGATCCTCTCGGAGGCCGTTCCGGCCCGCGTCAGCGAATACGTGCAGCTGATCAAGCAGTCGGGGCTCAACCTCCTGTCCATCATCAACGACATCCTCGACCTGGCCAAGATCGAAGCCGGAAGGGCCGAGCTCGAGCACAAGGCCTTCGACCTGCGCGACGTGGTGGAATCCACCCTGGCCCCCCTGGCCCTCACGGCGCAGGACAAGGGCCTGCGCTTCACCTACTACGTGGCCCGGGACGTGCCGGGCCAGCTCGTCGGCGACCAGGGCCGCCTGCGCCAGATCCTCACCAACCTCGCGGGCAATGCCATCAAGTTCACCTCGCAAGGGCAGGTGGGCATCTCGGTGGAGCTTGAAGAAACGCCCTCGCCCGAGTCCGTCCGCCTGCTCTTCAGCGTCTCGGACACGGGCATCGGCATCCCTGCGGACATGCAGGAGAACATTTTCGCCAGCTTCACCCAGGTCGGGTCTTCTTCCCACCGGCAGTACGGCGGCACGGGCCTGGGCCTGGCCATCTCCAAAAGCCTCGTGGAGATGATGGGCGGGACCATTCGGGTCGAGAGCGAGGAGGGCACGGGCTCGACCTTTTCCTTCGACATCACCCTGGAGCTTGCCCTGGGGCATGAGCGGCCCGTCCCCGTGCAACAGCCGGCCGCGCCGACCGCGCCCGGCAATCTCCGCGTCCTGGTGGCCGAAGACGACCCCATCAGCCAGCGCCTGATCGCCGAGCTCCTGAAACAGCGCGGCTGCCGCGTCGAGGTGGCCGGGAACGGGCTCGAGGCGGTGGAGAAGCTTGCCGGGGCGGACTTCGACCTGGTGCTGATGGACGTGAACATGCCGGACATGGACGGCAGGACGGCGGTTGCCGCCATCCGCCGTGGAGAAGCCGGAAAGGACAAGTCTGGCATCAAGGTCGTGGCCCTCACGGCGCACGCCCTCAAGGGCGACAGGGAAAGCCTCCTGGCCGCGGGCATGGACGACTACCTGTCCAAGCCCATCGACATGGATGAGATGGAGCGGGTCCTGACGGGGGTGTGACGGAAAGGGGCGATGGTCGGGCCGGGCGTCACCCTGGCGGCCTGCCGGACCGCGCCCTGCGGCAGAAATAATCCCCGGCGCGGTCCCCTCTCCCCTCTCCCCTCTCCTCTCAGCGCATGGACCCGCCGAAGGAGCGTACCGCGTCGATGACCATGGCGACCTGGTCCGGGGTGAGCTCGGGGCGGATGGGCAACGACAGCGTGGTCAGGGCCAGGGCCTCGGCTTCGGGAAAGTCGCCGCGCCTGAGCCCCAGCCTGCGGAACCTGGGGTGCAGGTGCAGGGGCACGGGATAGTACAGGCCGGTGCCCACGCCCTGCTCGTCCAGGTAGGCCCGCATGTCGTCGCGGTCGGGAATCATGATGGTGTAGATATGGCGGTTGGGCGTGTTGCCGGGCAGCACGGCCAGGGGCTCGGTGTAGCCCGTGCCGGAGAGGGCCTTGTCGTAGACGGCGGCCACGATGCGGCGCCTGGCGTTGTGCTCGTCGAGACGGGGCAGCTTCACCCGCAGGGCCGCCGCCTGCAAGGCGTCCATCTGGGAATCGGCCAGCTCGACCTTGCCGGTGTAGCCGATGCCCAGGCCCTGGGCCCGCACCTGGCGCACCGCGTCAGCCAGTTCCGGATCATTGGTGGTGACGGCTCCGCCCTGCCCCAGGGCTCCGAGGTTCTTTTCCGGCGAGAAGCTGAAGGCCGCCGCGATCCCGAAGGACCCGGCCTTGCGCCCGCGCGCTTGCGAACCGTGCGCCTGGCGGGCGTCCTCCACGATCAGAAATTCGTACTTGCGGGAAAGCTCCTCCAGGCCGTCCATGTCGGCGCACTGCCCGAACAGGTGCACCGGGATGACCACCTTGGGTCGCGCGGCGGCATCGTCCTTGAGGCGGTCCTCCAGACGGTTCAGGTCCATGAGCCCGGTGGAGGCGTCCACGTCCACGAATTCCAGGCGCGGCCCGGTCTGCAGCACGGCGTCCGCCACCACGGGCGAGGCGTTGGGAGTGGTGAGCACCACGTCCTGCCGGGCGGCCCCGACGGCCGCCAGGGCCAGACCCAGCGCGTCCGTGCCCGTGCCCACGGCCACGCAATGGGAAACCCCCACGTAATCCGCGAATTCGTCCTCGAAGGCGGCCACCTCTTCGGCGGCCATGAGCGCGCCGCTGTCGAGAATCCGGGCCAGCGCGCCGAAAAGCTCGCCCCGCTGGGCGAGATTAGCCTCGACGAAATCGAAGTAGGGCACCACCGGTATGACCATGAAGCCTCCCTAACGGATAGCGCACATGATTTCCAGCACTTCCTTACGGATCGACCGCTATTTGAAGGCGTACAGGATCAGGTAGCATGAGGCCACCCACAGAAGAATGCATACCTGGATGAACGGGTCGCGCAAGAGCACCTGAGTGGGCGAACCGGACCGCTGCTCCACGAAGGTGATCTGCATGTAGCGCAGGATGCCCGCCACCACCCACAGCGAGGTCAGGTAGAGCTGCTCGGTGCCGTGCTTGGCCATGACGTCCGGCGAGAGGGTGTAGAGGATGTAGCTCACGATCACCACCCCGGCCATCACCGCCATGCACAGGCTCACGAACTCCAGCGAATAGCCGTCCAGGCACTTGCGCGTGCGCGACCCGCAGGCGGCCAGCAACAGGTCGTCGCGGCGCTTGGCCAGGCCCAGGAACAGGGCCAGCAGGAAGGTCATGATGACGATCCAGTGGCTGGGCGTCACCCCGGAGGCCGCCCCGCCCGCGAAGATGCGCAGCACGAAGCCCAGGGCGATGCACATGAGGTCCACGATGGCCATGTGCTTCACGCCCAGGGAATAGGCCGCGTTGATGGCGAGGTAGCCGAGCACGATAAGCGAGAAGGCGCGTCCCGGCACCAGCGGAGCCAGGGCCAGGGCCGAACCGGCCAGCACGGCCAAAAATCCCCAGGCCAGGGGCGGCGACACCAGTCCCGAGGCGATGGGCCGGTTCTTCTTGGTGGGATGCTCGCGGTCCTGCGGGGCGTCGCGCAGGTCGTTGAAGACGTAGACGCAGCTGGCCGCCAGGCAGAACACCGCGAACGCGACGATGGACGCCCACACGGCGGACGGGTCGGAGAGCTTCCAGCCGAAGAAAAGCGGCAGGAGCACGAACAGGTTCTTCAGGTACTGGTGCGGACGGGCCAGCCGGATGAGGCCCCTGGCGACGGTGATGTTCATGGCTGCCGCCGTTCCTATCCTGTTTGCTCCAGGATGGAAACCGGGCGGGAGCGGTCATTGCGCCTCGAGAAAGGCGATGGCCTGGCGGAGTTCGGCGAACTGGTAGATGATGTAATCCGGCTCGGCCCCGGCGGACGCCTTTCTGCCTTGGTTGGAGGAGAAGAAAATGGTCTTGAGCCCCATTTGCCTGGCCCCGTAGACGTCGCGGTACATGTCGTTGCCCACGAACAGGACGTCCTGCGCCTCCAGGCCGAGCCCGTCCAGGGCCATCTGGAAGATCCGCTTGTCGGGCTTGCGGTATCCGTAATCGCCCGAAACGACGATGGGGTTGAAATAGCCGTCGATCCCGACCGCGCGCATCTCCGGCACGGCCCAGGCGCTCTGCGCGTCGGACAAGGCCGCCAGCTTGTAGCGAAGCATGAGCTCGTCCAGGATGTTCCTGACCTCCGGATAGAGATCCAGGCGGATGCGGGAAATGCCCCGGTACATCTCCGCCAGCACGTGCGGCAGCAGGCGCAGCGTTTCCCGGGGCAAGGCCCGGCAGGCGGCCGGCCTTCGGTCGAGGAATTCCCGCCACACCTTCACCGCGTCGAACTCGGGGTACTCCTCGGTGTTTGCGCGACGCTGCTCGTCCATGATCCGGTAATACTCGTCGCGCAGTTCCCGGCGGCGGATGGAAATCCCCTGGTAGGTCAGGAAGTGGCTGATCCCCCGGTAGATTTCCTCCATCCCCTCATCGGTCAGGATGTCGATGAGCGTGCCGTTGATATCGAAAATTATCCCCTGAAATTTCATGGCAATGCCCTCAGCGTCTGCTTGGCCTCATGAACAAGCCGCCAGCGATAGTGTTGGTCGATCCAGGAATTGCGGGCGATCCGCAGGAGCGTGATGCCGATGTAGAAGGGGGCGCGCCGGGTGATGGCCGAGAAGGCGCTCATCCGATCCGGAAAATGGCGGCAGTATTCCCAGAGAAAATGCCCGATGAAGGGTTCCGCCCCGCCGAAGCCGCCCGTCCCCTGGCAGAAGAAATGCTTGAGTTCGCCGCAGAGCCTGCCCAGGTCGAACACCCTGTCGGCCCATTGCATCCGCTCCAGGTCGATGGCCATGACGTGGTCGCCCCCGCCGAAGAGGAAATTGGACGGAGTGACGTCGCCATGCGCCAGCACCGCGCGGTCTTCCCACATGCAGCCGCGCTCGCGCCAGGCGTCGCGCAGGGCGTAGAGCTCGTCCGAATGGTCGCGCCCCATGCCCCGCTTCGCGACCAGCGAACCGATGAGCCGCCCCGTGTAGGCCCAGGCGTCGGTGAAGACGACCCCCCAGTCCTTCGCCGTCCGGTTGTGCATGGTGGCCAGGAAATGGGCCAGGCTCGCGAGCTTGCGGTACAGCCGGTCGCGCTCGCCCTGGTGGATGGCCTGGTTGATGACCGCCCCCAGCACCTGGCCCCCCAGGTGTTCCATCACCAGGAGCCCGCCGATGTCCGCGTTGTACCCCAGGGGCCGGACCACGTAATGCGGCGGCGAATCGAGGCCCAGGGAGCGCAGGAAGACGAGATTGTTGTATTCCGTCTCGCCCTTCATCACCCGGTCCGGGCCGCGCCGCTCGGGATAGAACTTGCCGACGACCCGCGCCCCGCTGCGCTTTTCCGCGTACAGGTACACGTCGCGGGAACAGACGGACTGGAACACGCGAAATTCCGGGTCATGCCGGGACACCCCCAACTGGGGCAGGATGTCGTGGCGCAGGTAGCCGTAGAGGGGGTCCATGCGGGACACATGGCCGAGATACCTGCCGTTCATGGGCAGACCTCGAGCCGGGGCTTCCCTCCAGCCGGATTCGTTTCCACGGCCCCGAAGAGCCGCCCGGACGCTTCAGGGGCATCGGTCCGGCCGCGACGGCCGGGCATGGTCTGTATTCTTGTTGGAGCCATTGCTCCATGCGTAACAGACTTTCGGCCCAGGTCATACCGATTGTTGCGGTTCCCGCCGTTCGAGGCGCTCTCCCGGGAGCTTCCGGAGGACGTTCGCCTCCGGAGGGCCGGGGCCTAAGCCCCGCTCGTCACTTCCCGGCGCCCGCCAGGGCCTCGTCGATCATGGCCTTCAAGTCTCTCAGGGGCATGGACCCCGAGCTTATCTTGCCGTTGACGATGAACGTGGGCACGGCGTTGATGCCGGCCTGGGCACCCTCGCGCAGCTCGTGCTCCACGGCGTCCTTGCGCGCGCCGGAATCCAGGCAGGCCCGGAAGGCCTTGGCGTCGAGCTTCAGGTCCTCGGCGATCTTGGTGAGCGTCTCCGGGTTGAATTCGCCCTGGAAGCCGAACAGGGCGTCCTGGTAGTCCCAGAAGCGGCCCTGGTCGGCGGTGCACAACGCGGCCTCGGAGGCAATATGCGCGTCCTGGTGCATGGGCAGGGGGAAGTTCTTGAACACCCAGCGGACTTTCGGCCCGTAGAGCTTCATGGCCTCCTCCACCACGGGGTGCACCTTGCGGCAGGCCGGGCAGCGGAAGTCCGAGTATTCGATCACCGTGACGGGCGCGTCGGCCGGTCCCTTGGCCTGGCTGCCGGCCAGGGAGATGGCCCCCACGTTGGGGGACGCCCCGGCGGACGCGGGCGCGCCGCGCACCACCAGGGTCTGCGGCGGGCACATGCGCGCGATCATGCCGTTCTCCCGGCTGATCGCGGCAGCCGAGACAACCAGGGCCAGAAGCGCCAGGGCCAGGGCGCGCCAGGACTCTCCCCCCCCCAAGCCGAACAGGCCCGCCAGCACCAGGACCACTGCGGCGTTGCCCAGGCAGAAGAGGCATGCGGCCCCAAGCGCCCACATGATCGCCACCAGGGTGATCTCCACGCCGATCCCCACGGGGATGAGCCAGGGCACCCACTCGCGCCTGGCGAGCAGGGCGAAGGCCAGCATCACGTAGAACGCGCCGCCCCAGGACCACAGGGGCGCGGCCAGCAGGGAGAAGGAGGCCGTCTCCCGGCAGCCGCCCGTGAAGGCCGCGCACCAGGAGCCAAGCCAGGGGACGTATTCGGCCGCGCCGGAAAGCCCGGACAGGACAAGCCCCGCAAGAGCGGCGCAGAGCATCAGGATATCGCGCTTGGACAACGGCATGGATTCACCTCGCGTTTTCGCGCCGGACGCTCCCGGCGTGACGGGAGGGCCATAGCCCAAGGGGCGGGCCGAAACAAGCGTGGGCCGCGGCGTTCCGGAACCGATCCGGAAACCGCGGCCCAACAGCCTGTAATGACAGGCTGAATCTTCGGGACGCCCCGGGGTTCACGGGAGGGGGGCGCCCGGCCTCACGAGCCTCAGACGGCCAGCGCCCGGCGCCCGGCCTGGGCCACGGCCGTCCCTCCGGCGTCGAGCATCCGTTCGATGATGCCCTGGATGCCTCCGGCCTGCCGCGAGAGCTCCACCACCGCCTGGGCGGACTGGACCATGGCCTGGGAGGTCTCCGAGGATATCTGGTGGATGTCCTCCACGGCGCGCCCGATCTGCTCGCTGGCGGCGGCCTGCTGCTCCGAGGCGGAGGCGATGGCCCGGACCTGGTCCGTGGCCTCGTCCACCAGGCGCACGATCTCCGTGAGCGCAGCGCCGGAGCGGTTGGCCGAAGCCGTGGTCAGGGTGATGGCCTCAACCGAGGCGTCCACCTGCTCGATGTTCTCGCGCGCGCCCTGCTGCACCGAGGTGATGGCCTCGGCCACCTTGGAGGTGGCGGCCATGGTCTTCTCGGCCAGCTTGCGCACTTCGTCGGCCACCACGGCGAAACCGCGCCCGGCCTCTCCGGCCCGGGCGGCCTCGATGGCCGCGTTCAGAGCCAGCAGGTTGGTCTGGTCCGCGATGTCCGCAATGACGTTCAGGATGTCGCCGATGCCCTCGGCCTGCTTGCCGAGCCCGCCCATCTTCTCCTTGAGCGTAAGAGCCCGGGCCTGGACCGCGCTGATGCCGCGCACCACGTCCTCCACCACGGCCGCACCCTCCTGGGCCTTGTTCTTGGCCATGCCGGCGGTTTCGGCGGCCCGGGCGGCGCTCTGGGCCACCTCCCCCACGGTGGCCTGCATCTCAAGCATGGCGGCGGCCGTGTCCTCGGTGCTCTGCTTCTGCTGCTGCGCGCCCTGAGCGGTCTGCTCCACCTGGGCGGCCAGTTCCGTGGAGGAGCTGGTCAGGCGGTCCACCATGCCCTCAAGATGCCCGGCCGCTCCCACGATGGCGTCGCGGCCCTGCTGGGCCTCGTGCCCTGCCTCCTCGGCCACGGCCATGGCCTCGCGGGCCTTCCTGGCCTCGCTTTCGGCCTGTTCGCTCTGCTCCCGGGCCAGGGCGATGTTTCGCTTGAGGGTGTCCACCATGGACTTGAGCCCTCCTGCCAGTTCGCCCATCTCGTCCTTGCGGGCGACGGCCAGGGGGGCGTCGTAGTCGCCCTCCTCCACCAGATGCACGAAGCGCACCGTGGTGCGGAGGGGACGCAGGATGGAGCCCCCGATCATTACCGCCACCGCCACGCCCAGGACCACGGCCAGGCTTCCCCCGCCCAGGATGGCCAGGCGGGTCTGTTCGCGGGCGTCGTTCAGCCTGGCGGTGCGTTCGGCCAGCTGGGCGTTCTCGCCCTGCTCGATATCCTTGAGGATGGCGTTGATCTGGTCCATGCGGACGCGGCCGGTGCCCTGGGCCACCAGGGCCAGCACCTCGTCCATGGACGCCTGCCCTGCGTTCACCCGGCGGCGCAGGGCCACAGCCTGGTCGGCCCCGGCGAAGAGGTCGCGGGCCACGGCGTCCAGGCTTTCCAGGCGCGAGAGCTGGCCGGGGCTGTCCTTGGCCAGGGAGCGGAACTGCCTGGCTGATTCGTCGTAGAGCCTGCGGTTCTCGGCGATGGCCTGGATGTAGTCGTCGTGGCCGGAGAGCAGATATCCCCGCACGCCCGCCATGACCCCGGGGATGCCGGCGGCCAGGGACTCCTGGGCCTGGATCAGCTTGTAGCTCTGGGTGTTTAGGCGGCTGGCTTCCACCTGGTGCTGGTTGTTCACGTAGCTTACGGCCATGATGGCCGCGAAGAGGAAGAGGACGAGCCCGAAGCCCAGGGTGAGCTTGCGGGAGAAATTGATGTCGTCGAGGAACATGGGATGACCTCCGGTGGGCGGGAAGCCCGTGGATGAAGAGAGGGGCGCGGCACGGCGCGCCTTCATACCAGGGGAGAGGGGGGATTGGCGGAGGGGGTTACGTGGGGGAGGGAAAAGGAGGCAGGGGAGACGGGCTGGCAAGCTCGACAAGGGGACCGGTTTCTCTGGGTGCTCCTATTCTATCAAAATTATCATATATTATTATATATTAAATTAATTGATAACGCTTGACGATTTTCCATACGCTTCATACACTCTTCACAAGGAGATGTTATGACGGTGTCGCCTCTGCCAGGGTATACAAAGCGGAAGCTTATCTTCCGAGTGGTCAAATGCCTGATGGTCTGGTGGATTTTCTGGAATATTATTTTTTACCTATCCAGATAGCATAAAAATGCTAAACAACAAAACTGTCCTTGAATTCGTCATTGATGCTACATGCTGCTGCATTTCTTACTTTATTGCACAATCAACATGGGATGTCATTCGCCATGTGCTCGCAATGATAAAGTTATGAGGAGGCTGACTGCGGCCAACCTCCTCATAACTATTGCTTATCCTTATTTTCAAGCTCAGGTATTCGGTGGTCGTAAATCTTGAAGGCCGTTCCAGCTGCCAAGCCAATCCCATCCGCAAGCCAATCTCCCACTACCGGAACTTTGCCCACGAACGGTTTAACAGCATACTTTGTTGTCAACCCCACCAAACCGGCTCGTGCGTCAGGGGGTAAGCGGTTGAAAGCCGAATCGGCTCTTTTCCCTGTGGGATCAACGCGGGGTGCGGCATAGCTGGGATCGTTAGGATCGATTACCCCTCCTGGGACTTGGTCGGTATAGATCGGCCCTTCCTTCTCGGCTTTCTCGCGTTCCGCCTTGGCCGCTATGTCCTTCTCAAGCTGCCCCGTCTGCTCCTCATCCAGCTTCACGTCGCCATTCGGATCGCCCGTGACCAGAACGATGCCGCCGTCCCTGCGCTGGTACAGCTTGTTGTCGTGGGTGAAGTAGTCCCCGTTGGCGAGACCGGCCTTCTGGGCGCTCTGCTGCCAGGTGTAGAGCTTCGTTTCGCCCGTGTCGGTGCCTGAGGGATTGGCGTTCGTGGAACCCGTGTCCGCTCTGCCCGAAGTCGACCCGGTGTCGGTGTTCGTCCCGACTTCGGAGCTGGTCGTGGTATTCCCGCCGGTGTTGTCGGGAAGCCAGCCGTTGTTGACCTCGAAAAGCCGCAGTTGTCCGGGGGAGTTGATGCTGTCGTCGCCCATGGTGAACCTCCTGTGAACGATTGAAATGTTGCTCTGGAAGGCCGTGCGGCACGCACGGCCGGTTGCGCTAGTTGCTCCGCGTCTCGGGCATGCTCAGCTCGATGTAGCGCAGCAGGTCGCCCTCCCTGGCTCCGCCGGATTTCACCCGTTTGACCAGGGATTTGAGCTCGGCCTGCCGGGACGCGCCCGGCAGGCGGTCGTCCATGATCCCGGCGCTCTCCAGCACCGGCGGGCTCATCCGCCCCGCCGTGGCGCGGCGCACAGCCTCGCGCGAATTTGGCGCGCTGAAAGCGTGAAGGGAATGAACCTGCTGCGTGAACACCCGGGCTTGGCCGTGCAGGCCGAACTCCTGGACGAGATGCCTCCTCATATCCACGTACATATCCAGGAACGCGCCCGAAGCGCGTTCGATCTCTTCCAGCAGGGGGCGCCTGAGCCTTTCGGAGAGGGACGGATAAAGCTTTCCACAAAGTGCTTCACGTGGGGGAACAGGGGGTCGTGGGCCTCGAGGTGGGCAAGCAGCACCTTGTTGTTCACGAACTTCCTGAGGGCGGCTTTTTGCGCTCTCTCCCTGGCCATGGCCTGCCAGCGCATCTGCCCGGCATAGTCCATGGGGTGGGGCGCAAAGGAAATGTCGGCGACGCCGTCACCGTCCAGGTCGATGCCCTCCAGATGCTCGACCATGCCGGGACGGGCCTTGAGCTGGCCGAGGACCGCCTCGAACGGCACGCAAGCCATGCCCGGGCCTGACACGACCGTCATAGCGGACTTGAGCCGCTGCACGCCGGAATTCCTTGCGGCGCGCCTGGAGAGGATTTCCTCGTCGGAGAGGTCGGACTCGCCGGGCTCGAAGCCTGCCAGATGTTCGAGATAGCGCTTGTAGCGCAGTTCATTGAGGGCCTGCTGGTCGGCCCTGTCGCTAGATTTCCCGGCCGTGCCGGGATGTTCGGGAGCGGGATAAGGCATGAGGGGTGTCCTCCGGATAGGTGTATTCTCCGGCTTCCCGCGCCGGAGTATCGCCAAGCCTATTCAGGAGGAGAAAATTTTCACCCCATATAGCGCTATGTGGGAAGAAAGATGAAAATAGTTCTCGCACGTGAAAAGCCCCTGCCGGACCATCCGGCAGGGGCTTTCCATCTGTACGCGCTTGGAACCGGATAATTCCTCGGTATCAGCAGCCCTCGCCCGAGCCGCCGGAGCAGCCGCCCATCTTGCACCCGCCGCCGCCCTTGGCCCGCAGCTTGCCGAGATCGCCCGACTTGAACACCGCGTCCAACCCCTGGGTGATGAACCCGGACATGGCCGCCACGGTGACGCCCTCCTCCTCCAGGATGGCCTGGGGCGTGTCGCCAACGCCCGAGACCAGCACGGCCCGGCAGTCGGAGAGGGCCTTGGCCAGGGTGTACCAGCGCTTGGGGCCGCCGCCGGTGGGCGGGGCCGGGCGGTCCTCGACCATCTTGTAGCCGCCGTTGCCGTCCTCTCCCCATATCTGGAAGCTGGCGGCCTCGCCCAGGTGCATGTTGACCAGCATCCCCTCCATGGTGGCCACGGCCACGTACTTGCGCGACTCGTCCATGGCCGGGACCATGGCGGAGCAGGCCTGCATGAGCCCGGAGAAGTCGCGCGAGCAGTCCTTTTCCAGAAGCCCCACGGCGTCGGCGCGGCAGCGCTGGCAGTGGCGCATCTGGGGAAGATAGGTCTCGGCCATGGCCCTGATGGCCTCCACGTCGGCCTTGCTGGGCTCGGGGACCAGCTCGAACTTGGTGTCCTTGTTGGGGATGAGCGCCATGCAGTTGAGCAGGTTCACGCCCATGGACTTCATCTTTTTGGCGATGTCCTCGATGTGGTGGTCGTTCACGCCCGGCATGATGATGGTGTTCACCTTGACGATGATGTCCTTTTCCTTCAGGCGCCGGATGGACTCCTCCTGCTTTTCCAGCAGGATGCGGGCCGCGTCCGCTCCCCGGTAGAGCACCTTGCCCACCCGGGCCCAGGAGTAGACCTTGGCTGCGATCTCGGGGTCCACCGCGTTGACCGTCACCGTGACGTGGGAGACACCGATCTCCGCCAGCTCGTCAACGTGCTCCGGCAGCTCCAGGCCGTTGGAGGACAGGCACAGGATCATGTCCGGCCACTTGGCCTTGATGCGCCGCATGGTTTCGAGCGTCTCCTTGGCGTTGGCCATGGGGTCGCCGGGGCCGGCGATGCCCACCACGGTGATGCGCGGCTCGGCCTTCAGCACCTCTTCCATGTAGGCGATGGCCTGGGGAGGCGTGAGCACCGAGCTTGTGACGCCCGGGCGCGACTCGTTCACGCAGTCGTACTTCCTGTTGCAGTAGTTGCACTGGATGTTGCACTTGGGCGCGACCGGCAGGTGGATGCGGGCGCAGGAGCCCTTGGCGTCCTTATTGAAACAGGGGTGCTTGGAGAGATCCATGGCCATGGGGGACTCCTTAAATGTACCCGTATCCGATGTCGGAGCCGGTCTGTTTCGTTTCGATCATGGCGTTGACCACCCGGTCCAGGAGCTCCTGGGCTCCCTGGTAGCAGAGGTGGCGCAGGCGCTGCCCGCCGAAGCGGTCGTGGATGGGGAAGCCCACCCGCACCAGGGGAACGTTCATCTCCCGGGCCAGGCGGTAGCCCTTGGAGTGGCCCAGGAAGAAATCCGGGGCGAGCTCCCGGGCACGGTCGGCTATGTCGTAGAAATCCACGCCCTCGGCCACCTCGGGCATCTCGGGGACGAGCCCTTCGCAGGCGGCGCGCACGGCCTTCTCGAGCCTGCCGGACCGCCCGCCCCCGGCCACCAGCACCGGGATCACCCCGATCTCGGCCATGAAGCTGGTCAGGCCCACGATCAGGTCCTCCTCGCCGTAGATGACGCAGCGCTTCTGGGACACGTACTTGTGCCCGTCCACGAAGGCGTCCAGCAGGCGGCCGCGCTCAAGCGCCCTGCGGCGCGGGGTGGGCTTGCAGGAGACGGACTCCAGGGACTTGAAGAAGGCGTCGGTCTCGCGCAGCCCGATGGGCAGGCCCAGGCGCTTGAGGGGCACGCCGAAACGCGAGGCCAGAAGGCCTCCGGCCGTGGCCGCCTCGCCGGGCTCGGAGAGGGTGCGCCCGAACTCGAACGTGGCCGGTGCTGCTCCCATGGCCTTGATGGCCTTGACCGGCGTGCCGCCCGAGGGGATTTTCTCGTAGTCCTCCACGGCGGGACCGTCCAGGGTCTCGGAGTAGTCCGGCAGGATGGTGGCCGTGAGCCCGAAAGAGGCGAACACGTCCTTCAGGTGCCGTATGTCCTCGCAGGAGACGAATCCGGGAAAGCAGTTCACGGCGGCGGTCTTGGCGTCGGCCGTGGCCAGCTGGTCGGCCACGGCGCGCACGGCGGCGGTGAAGCCCTCCATGTGGGTGCCGGAATAGCTGGGGGTGGAGACGTTCACCACCGGGGCCACGCCCAGGTCGGCGAATTCGCGCCGAAACTCCATGAGTATCCCGGGCACGTCGTCGCCGATGGTCTCGGTGAGGCAGGTGGTGGCCACGCCGATCATGCCCGCGCCGTACTTGTCCATGACGGTGAGCAGACCCTTCTTCAGGTTGGGGCCGCCGCCGTAGATGGCCTGCTTCTCGCCAAGCGAGCTGGAGGCGATGTCCATGGGCTCGCGGAAGTGGCTGATGATGTAGCGGCGCATGTAGGTGGCGCAGCCCTGGGAGCCGTGCAGGTAGGGCACGCCGCCCTCGATGCCCTTGAACACCAGTGTGGCGCCCAGGGGCTTGCAGAGCTTGCAGGCGTTGGTGGTGGAGACGAAGGGCTCGGGCTTGGGCTTCAATGGCCCGGCCTCGGCGTCCAGAACCGCGGTCGCATCGGCGATGTCGCTCTGGGAACTCATAACGCGCACTCCTTGGGCAGATCGTCCAGGCTTTCGGCCAAGGCCTTGCCCGCCCGGCGGGGCACGAAGCGCCACACCGGGCTCATGACCGTGCGGTGCACCTCCAGGGCGAAGTTGTACATGCCCACGAACCCTTCCAGGGCTTCCTTGCGCTCGTGGTTGTGGTCGCAGAATCCCACGCCCAGCTTGAAGGCGATGGGGCGCTCCTTGACGCCGCCCACGAAGATGTCCACGTCCTTTTCCTTGAGGTAGTGGGAGAGCTCCAGGGGGTTGGCGTCGTCGATGATGATGGTGCCGGGGTCGCAGATGGAGGCCAGTTCCTCGTAGTCCTCGGGGGTGCCGGTCTGGGAGCCCGCGATGGCCACGGACATGCCCAGGTGGCGAAATGCTTTAATCAGCGAGAAGGCCTTAAAGGCGCCGCCCACGTAGATGGCGGCCTTCTTGCCCTCCAGGTCTTTGCGGAACTGGGAGAGCTTCGGGTAGAGCACGGCCAGCTCCTCCTTCACCAGGGCCTGGGTGCGGGCGAGCATGTCCGGGTCCTTGTCCTTGAAGAAGCGGGCCACGGCGTACAGGGCCTCGGCCATGTCCTCGATGCCGAAGTAGGACACCTTGACCACCGGGGTGCCGTAGGCGTCCTTCATCATCTTGGCCAGGTCCATGGTGGAGCCGGAGCACTGCACCACGTTGAGCGCCGCGCCGTGGGCGCGGGCGATGTCGCCCACGCGGCCGTCGCCGGTGATGTTGGCCACCACCTGGATGCCCATGCGCTCGAAATATTCGCGGATGATCCAGATCTCGCCCGCCAGGTTGAAGTCGCCCAGGATATTGAGCGATATCGGTGAGATGTCCGACGTATCGCCCGTACCCATGAGGGTGAACATGGCCTTGCAGGCGGCCAGGTAGCCCTCGCGCTTGTTGCCCTTGAACCCTTCCGACTGCACCGGGATAACCGGGATGCCCTTTTCGGCCGAGACCTTCTTGCACACGGCGGCGAGGTCGTCGCCGATGATGCCCACGATGCAGGTGGAGTAGACGAAAGCCGCCTTGGGCTGGTGGCGGTCGATGAGTTCGGTGAGCGCCGCGTAGAGCTTCTTCTCCCCCCCGAAGATCACGTCCGTCTCCTGCAGGTCCGTGGAGAAGGACAGGCGGTGCAGCTCGGGGCCGGAGGACAGCGCGCCCCGGATGTCCCAGGTGTAGGCCGCGCAGCCGATGGGGCCGTGCACCAGGTGCAGGGCGTCCGCGATGGGATAGAGCACCACCCGCGAGCCGCAGAACACGCAGGCCCGCTGGCTGACCGCCCCCGCCAGGGAATCGCGGTTGCAGGCCAGCTTGAACGGACCCTCACCCTTGACGTGGATCTGGTCCTTGCGTTCCTCGAAGATGATGTCGGACACGGGGTAAGCCTCTCGCTTATGGTTAGCGGACCAGGTTCGTCAGGCAGGCGGCGTAGAATCCGGCCTGGATGGCGAGGCTGACGGTGAGGGTTGTGATCATTTCCAGGTTCCCGCGCAGGGTTGAAGCCGTCATGACCGCCTCCGATCGCTTGGGTTGTTTCCGGAGTGAAACCGTCTCTCTTCGGGCCGCCGTGGAACCGCTTCGGCAGCGCGTCCACGAGCGGTGTTTATCAAGTCCCGTGCCACGAACTATCTATTTGATATTGCTATATAATATTCTTTGGCCAAGCGTGGCTGACGGCCACGGGATACAAAAACGCACACAATTGCACAAAATTGTAAGAACAACGCCATGGAGGGATGTCGATCGGCCAGGGAGGCGCAAAGCCAAGAGGGATGAAAAGCGCATGGCCCGCCACCGTCCTGTACGGTGGCGGGCCATGCTCGAGGAGGAGACCGGGGCGTTCCCGGTTATCAGCTGGCGAGGCTTTCCAGGCAGTAGACGTACAGCCCGCCCTGAATCATCAGGCTCACGGCCAGGGCAAACAGCATCTGAAAGCGTTCGGTCATATTCATATACGAATCTCCGGCGTTGATCGTACGGTTCGCGTCCGGGGGTATCGCGGGACACCCCTGCCCCCCGCTCCCGGGCAACACACTGCTACTCGCATCATGTGACAAAGTGATGATGCCTGCGCGACAGGATAGGTTACGCTGGAGGGCGGCCAGCCCGCCCCGCAGCGATTTCGATTTTCATTATCACCATACACGGGGTTGTAAATCCGCAGGAACGCAATCCCGCACTTGCCCGGAAAAGCGGGAACTGAGCCGCCTTCTCCGCGCCTGGGAACGCAGCGGCATCATGAGCTGCGGGAGCGTCCCGGCACGCGGGCACCCAGCACCGGACAGCGCGGTGCGTTGCGGTCAGCCGGGCGGCCGCACCGGAGCGGCCGGTCCGAAGCCCTACCCGGCTTCGGAATACTGATCGCCGGAGTCCAGGAAAACGGCGTTGCGTCCCGAATCCTTGGCGAGGCCCAGGGCCGCCTGGGCCCGGCGCACCAGCACCATGGGGGCCTCGGCCCGGGTGGGCGTCACCGCGGCCAGCCCCACGCTCACCGTGACCACGCCCCCGTGCGGAGATTCCAGATGGGGGATCTCCAGCGCGGCGGTCTCCGAGGCGATGCGCTCCGCCACCACCAGAGCGCCCTTGGCGTCGGTGCCGGGAAGGAGGGCCGCGAAGGTGTCGCCCTCCAGGCGGGCCACCACGTCCACCTCGCGGTAGAGGCAGCGCAGAAGGACTTGGGTGACGGCCTTCAGGCAATCGTCGCCTTTGAGCGACCCGTAGATGTCGTTGTAGGCCCGGAAATTGTCCACGTTGACCATGACGAGCGACAGCGCCGTGCCCTCCCGCTGGGCCTGGGCCCAGTCGCGCGAGAGAAGCAGCTCGAAGGAGCGGCTGTTCAGGGCCCCGGTGAGCCCGTCCACCTGGGAGAGCTGGGACACCTGCGCCAGGGCCGCGTCCAGGTCCATCTGCACCGAGAGGGCCATCTCGGCCACCCGGCGCGAGCGCTCCATGAGGGACTCATACTCCCGCAGGAGCTCGCCGAAGGGCTCGGCCAGGGCCTGCGGGGCAGCCGCAAGAGCCTGCCTGGCCGATTCGACGACCTGCTGTTCCTTGTCGAAAAGCGGGAGGGGATGGTCCATGGGCTGGGGCTCCTGGCGGTTTCTGCGTGCACCTTACGCATAACGCGCGCGGCCCGCTCCGTCCAGCCGGGCGGCCGGTCCGAGCGGGGTCGGATCAACCGAATCTTCTCATCAAGTGGCGGGGAAAGAGGAATGGGTTTACCGTCTCAAACCTTATTGATAATGAGTCTCAAAATCGCAAAAGGTGACGCGCATGATATCCTCCCCAACCTGCCAATCCCAGGGCCTCAAGAGAAAGAACCGCTACGCCGCGTACGCCAAACTGGATGAAGAGCGCCTGCGCGAACTGGCCGGGCGCTTCGCCGCCGGCGACTCGGCCAGCCTCGCGGCCAAGGCCATGGACGTGAACCGCAACACGGTGAACCGCTACTACCAGATATTCCGCGACACGCTCAGCCGTTGCGCCCCGGCGTCGCTTCGGGCGTCGCCCAGGAAGCCGCCCATTGTGGGCCTGTACCTGTCCTCGCGCGGAGTGGACCCGCGCATCGTGCCGGACGACCACCGCGGCACGGCCCTCGAGTGCCTGCGCCAGCCCCGGCTGGCCCGCCTACGACGCCCTGGGCGACCCGGCCACGGGCTTGTTCACCATCATGCCCGGCTGCCTGGTCGGGGCCTACGGACAGATGCTCCTGCGCACCTACTGGGAGAAGCTGCGCGCCCGCCTGTGCGCCAGCCGGGGCATCCCGCGCGAGGCCTACTGGCAGCACCTGGCGGTCTTCGACCTGCTGGAGCGCCAGGGCGCGCTCCGCCTGCGGGACCATCTGCTGGGAAAGCTCGAGAAGGCCGGATGATGGGGACCTCAGTTCTCCTGCGTCTTCCCCGGGATGGCCCATCGAGGTGGAATCCATCCGCCTCGTCCAGATCCAGGCCCAGGTGCTCTCCGACCTGGTGCTGGCCATGGACTCCGGCAGGACCGGGCAGAAGGCGCTACCCCGGCGGTAGCCCGAAGCCGCCCGGGGAACAGGAACGGCCGCCCGGAGGGAACTCCGGACGGCCGTTTTCGTGCGCTCAGGTTTTCCGTGGGAGGTCAGTCCCCGCCGCCGGGTGAATCTCCGTCCGGCTTGAATTCCAGGATATCCCCGGGCTGGCAGTCCAGGAAACGGCAGACGGCCTCAAGGGTGGAGAACCTGATGGCCTTGGCCTTGCCCGTCTTGAGAATGGACAAGTTCTGGGCGGTTATGCCCACCGCTTCCGCCAGGGCCTTGGAGGACACCTTCCTCTTGGCCAGCATGACGTCCAGGTTCACCAGTATCGCCACTGCGCCGCCTAAATGGTCAAAGCCTGTTCTTCTTCGATATGGCGGCCCTCGTCCATGACCCAGGAGATCACCAGCGCGGCCGCGCCCGCGAACAGGGCGGCCAGTTCGTCAGAACCGAGGCTGACCGTGATGTGCCTTTGCCCGGCGGGCATGCCCGCCGACATCGCCAGGGACAGAAGGGGCGTGTTCAAAAACGCCGCCCCGGCCCAGTAGAGGAGGGCCTTGCCGAGCGCCCGGTAGCAGGACACGTTCCGGCGGGAAAAAATCTCGCCGGCCGCGTACAATCCGAACAGTTCACGGATGGTCCTGAAGCCGTACATGGCCACGACCGCCGGGAGCATGTTGGCCACGAAGCACAGCGCGCGGTTCATGGCCAGCAGGTCCAGTCTACCCGGGACCAGGAATCTCGACTTCATGATGTCCGGAAAGCCGTTGAAGTACGCCCAAAACAGGGCGCAGGCGAACGGCGTGGCCCAGAACAGGACGGTCGAAACCCTCCCGAGGAGCCTGCTCATCCTTTGTATGCGCCGCATGTTGTCCATGACATCACCTTCCTGCAACTGTCAGGAGCCGCTGCCGGTTTTCCCGGCCGTGTCGCCGAGCAGGCCGGCGAAGTCCGCCATGAAGCGCTCGGCCAGCGCTTCCTTGCCGCTCACCGCGTATGCCCGGCTCGACCTCTGGCCGCGATGGGCATCCAGGTATAGCGCGCCGGAGCGGGCGTCAATCACCCTGGCATGGTAGGCGTAGTCCAGGGTCACCAGCCAATATACGGGCGGGAACGCTACGGCCAACTCGCCACCGTAGCCCAACACCTGCAGCACGACCACGGTGTCCGCTCCGGCGGCCCGGGCAGCGGCGGCGAGCTCGGAGTCGCTCGCGCCGACCGGGTCGCGTCCCTGCAAGCTGGAAAGAAGCACCTCCGCCGGGAGGACCTCCACGCCCGGCACACCTTCGAGGGCCTTCCCGGCCAACGAGACGATCCTGCCGCTCTTCTCCATCCGGTCCGTGCTTGCAGGCGGCAGGTCCACCTTGGCCACGAGGATCGTTTTGCCCAGGTTGCCGAGTTCCCCTGCCCCGCCCTTGGCCACCTGGTCGCGGATCGTGGTGGGCGCGCAGCCCGTCGATGTGAGCAGTGAGGCCAGAACGGCCGCCACCAGCGGAATCGTCCTCATCTTCATGACTCGTCCTCCGTCGCGGTTGTTTGCGCCGGGAACCCCGGCGCGGTCGTCCTTAGGGGCGACGGCACCGAACTAAACAATAAAAAATTATTGATCAACAATAATTTTTTATTGTTTATCTCCAACAGCCTGCCCTAAAAATAGGAACGGCCGTCCGGGCTTTCACCGGGCGGCCGTCCAAGACAGGCTAAGGCAGGCAGGAGACAATCTATATCAAAAGGTCCTCGCAGGCTTCGCCGTTCTCCAGCGCGTCGAGGATCTCATCGACCTTCTCTTCCGAATCCACGTGCCCGTACCACCAGGCCTCGGGGTAGACGATCATGATGGGGCCGTCCTCGCACTGCTTGAGGCAGCCCGAGCCGGTGATCAGGATGTCCAGGCCCCGGTCCAGGATCTCGGTCTCCATGTACTGCAGGAGGCTTCCGCCCTGCTTGAAGCACACGCCCTTGGGCTCGCCCTTGGCGCGGAAGCTGTTGCAGACCAGAATATGATGCTTCGGCTTGTTGACCATGGCTCCAACTCCTTGCTGTTGCGAGAGGGGGGAGCGACGCTCCCCCCTCTTCGAATCGTCTCGTGATCCCTAGTACACCAGTTCGAACTCGGTCTCGCTGGCGTCGCGGTCGCGCCTGGTCAGCAGGGCGTCGAGCATCTTCTCGATCATCCTGAGGGCTCCCTTGTACCCCACGGTGGGGAAAAGGGTGTGGCCCATGCGGTCCAGGATGGGGAATCCGTGCCGGATGTGCGGGATGTCCTCATCGCGGGCGATGTACTTGAGGTAGGTGTTGCCGATGAGCAGGTCCACGGGCTCCTGCTTGATCCACTGGTGCAGCATGAACATGTCGCCGGGGCACTTGACCTTGGTGACGTTCTCGGCCGGGGTCCCCTTGATGATCTCGCGGATGGTCCGCTCGAACTTGTTTCCGGGCGTGCCCGAGACCAGGTAGGCCGGGATCATGTCCAGCTCGATCAGGAGCTTGGTAAGCCCGATGAGCTGGTCGGGGTCGCCGGCCAGGGCCACGCGCTTGCCGTAGAGGTACTGGTTGTAGTCGCTGATGACGTCCACCACCTGCCCGCGCTCGAAGTCGATGGAGGCGGGCACGGCCTTGCCGGTCATCTTGGACAGCGCGTAGATATAGGCGTCGGTGTCTTCCAGGCCGATGGGCAGGCCCATGATCTCGCAGGGCACCTTGTGCTCGGAGTCCAGGTACTTGGCGGCGGCCGCGGTGCCCCAGGAGCCCAGGGCGATGGTGCCGATGGCGTCGCCGGAACCCTTGATGTCGGCGATCTTGGCTCCCCCGGCGGGGTACATCTCGTACTTGCCGGTGAGCGGGGCGTTGAGCACGCCGGAGGTGTCCGGGAACACGTTGGCGGCAACTCCCAGCTCCAGGGCCAGGCGCTTGATCTCGGCCATGTCCGAGGGCTCGCAGAACCCGGGGATGACGTTGACCTTGCCGTTCTTGGTCCCGGTGGACTCGGCCAGGTTCTTCACCATGCCGACCACCATGTTGGAGTAGCCCGTGACGTGCGAACCCACGTAGGAGGGGGTGTTGCAGTAGATCACGTGCTTGCCCGGGGGCACCTTGCCTTCGGAGCGGGCCTTCTCCACGATCTGGGTCATGTCGTCGCCGATGGTCTCGGAGAGGCAGGTGGTGTGCACCGCGATCACTTCCGGCTCGTAGACCGAGAAGATGTTCTGGATGGCGGTGAGCAGGTTGGCCTGGCCGCCGAACACCGAGGAACCTTCGGTGAAGGAGCTGGTGGCCGCGCTCACGGGCTCCTTGGTGTGCCGGATGAGGGCGGAGCGGTGGTAGGCGCAGCAGCCCTGGGAGCCGTGGGAGTGCGGCAGGCAGCCGTGGATGCCCAGCGCCGCGTACATCGCGCCCACGGGCTGGCAGGTCTTGGCCGGGTTGATGGTCAGGGCCTTCCTGTCCACCGTTATTTCAGCGGGGGTGTGCCGTAAGAGTGCCATTGTAGAATCCTCCTAGCCAGCCACGTAGCAGGCGGTGAGTTCGGGGCCGTCGGCGTGCCAGGGGGCCTTCACCTTCGACCAGACCTTCGAGTTCACCATCCTGTCGATATCTTTGTAATAGTTCACAGCGCCCTTGAACCCGGCGTAGGGTCCGCCGTAGTCGTAGGAGTGCAGCTGCTTGAGCGGCACGCCCATCTTCTGGACCGCGAACTTCTCCTTGATGCCCGCGCAGAAGATATCCGGCTTGTAGAGCTCGATGAGCTTCTCGGACTCGAACTGGTTCAGGTCGTCGATGATCATGGTCTTCTTGGCCATGTCCGGGATGAGCCCCTCGTACTCCCTGAACTTCCAACCAGCTTCCTCGCGGGCCTTCATGTCCCCTTCGCTCATGCGGGGCTTGTACATCTGCGGATCGGGCTCGACATCGAGCTCCTCGATGTTGCGCGAGTCGGCGTCGACCTTGATGGTGGGGATGACGTGGCGGCCTTCGTAGTCGTCGCGGTGGGCGAACTCGTAGCCGGCGGCCAGGGTGGTCATGCCCAGTTCACGGAACAGCTCCTGGTAGTGGTGGGCGCGCGATCCGCCCACGAAGAGCATGGCCGTCTTGCCGGTGGTGCGGGGCTTGATCTCGGCCAGGGCCGATTCCACCGCGGGCATTTCCTCGGCGATGACCTCTTCCACGCGGGCGATCAGCGCGGCGTCGCCGAAGTAGTTTGCGATGCGCCGGAGCGACTTGGCGGTGGCGTGGGCCCCGATGAAGTTCACCTTGACCCAGGGGATGCCGTACTTGGTCTCCATCATGTCCGCCACGTAGGTGATGGAGCGGTGGCACATGACGGCGTTCAGGCTGGCCATCTGGGCGGAGGCGAAGTCGTTGTAGGTGGAGTTGCCGGAGAAGGTGGCGTTCAAGGTGATGCCGCACTTCTCGAGGATGCGCTCGATCTCGAAAGCGTCGCCGCCGATGTTGTACTCGCCGAGCATGTTGATCATGTACTTGCCCGAGCGCACCGGGGTGTCCGAGGTGCCCACGACCTCGGTGAAGATCTTGTTGTTGGCGATGTGGTGGCCCGCGGACTGGGACACGCCCTTGTAGCCTTCGCAGGAGAAGCCGAAGATGTTGATGCCGAGCTTGGCCTTCATCTCCCGGGCCACGGCGTGCACGTCGTCGCCGATCAGGCCCACGGGGCAGGTGGAGAAGATGGCGATGGCCTTGGGCTTGAAGATGTCGTAGGCCTCCTGGATGGCCTTCTTCAGCTTCTTCTCGCCGCCGAAGATGATGTCTTCGTCCTGCATGTCGGTGGAGAACGAATAGGGGATGAAGTTCTCCACGTCGCCGGAGGCGTCGGTCTGGTTGCGCCTAGTCAGCCAGGAGTAGAACCCGCAGCCGATGGGGCCGTGGGTGATGTTCACGATGTCGCGGGTGGGGCCCAGGATAACGCCCTTGCAGCCCGCGTAGGTGCAGCCGCGCATGGTGATGATGCCGGGAACGGTGCGGACGTTGGCCAGGATCTCGCGGTCCTCTCCGCCGTCGGTTTCCTTGATGTATATCTGCTGGGAGCGCTTGCGGCCGACCTTGGGGGGGTACTTGGCCAGAAGCTCCTTCTTGGCCTCTTCCGGATCGATGCCGGGCGTGACCAGGGGTTCTTTGATCGGGGCGTCCATGGTGTTACCTCTTTAACTGTCGCTGGCTCGGGGCCGGTTACTCGATGGCGCAGGAGCCGGTTTCGCCGGTGCGCACCCTGATGGAATCCGCCACGGGCAGCACGAAGATCTTGCCGTCGCCGGCGTTGCCGGTCTTGTTGGCGGCGGTGATGGCCTCCACCACTGCGGAGACCTTGTCGTCGGGCACCACCACCGTGACCATGCGCTTGGCGAAAAGCTTGCCCTTATTGCCCAGGACCTCGGCGGCCTCCTGGTAGCCCTGGGCCGCCCCGGCGGCCACCGCCATGTTCACCAGGCCCTTGCCCCGGCCCCAGGCCTCGTGGGCGAAGAAGGCGGCGATACCGGCGTCGGTTAAGGCCTTCTTGGTCTGGTTCATCTTGTTCATGCGAACGACTGCGATGACTTCCTTCATGGCCTGGCCTCCCCGATGGACGACAGGTCGGTTTCCTTCACGCCGGAGCTGATGGTGTACATCTCGTCCACGGGGGAAACGAAGATCTTGCCGTCGCCGAAGTTGCCCTTGCCGCCGGTGCGGGCGGCGTCCACGATGGTCTTGACCACGAATTCCTTGTCCTTCTCAGACACCACGGTCATGATCTGGATCTTGGGAATCTCGTCGTAGGTCACTTCGCCGATCTTGATGCCGCGCTGCTTGCCGCGGCCGGCGACGGCCAGTTTGGTCGCGGCCGGGAAACCGGCCTCCATGAGGGCTGCCATGACGTCATCGGCCTTCTCGGGGCGGACGACGGAGCGGATCATGATGAGGGACATGCTGGTATCTCCATCCTAAGTCTTGAGGTTGACCGGGCCGCCTAGTTGGCGATGCCGTACTTCACGAGCAGGGCTTCCAACTCGTCGATGGGCAGCGGAGTCGGGATGACGAAGTTCTGGTTGTCCTGGATCTTGGAGGCCAGGGACAGGTACTCGTTGGCCTGGGGGTGCTCGGGGGAGAAGTCGATGACCGTCTTGCGGTTGAGCTCGGCGCGCTGCACCTGGTTCTCGCGGGGGACGAAGTGGATCATCTTGGTGCCAAGGCGCTCGGCCAGGGCGTTGATCAGGTCCTCTTCGTGGTCGACCTTGCGGGAGTTGCAGATGAGCCCGCCCAGGCGCACGCCGCCGGCTTCCGCGAACTTCACGATGCCCTTGCAGATGTTGTTGGCCGCGTACATGGCCATCATCTCGCCCGAGACGACGATGTAGATTTCCTGGGCCTTGCCTTCACGGATGGGCATGGCGAAGCCGCCGCAGACAACGTCGCCCAGCACGTCGTAGAAGACGTAGTCCAGGCTCTTGTCTTCCTTGTAGGCACCCAGCTGTTCCAGAAGGTTGATGGAGGTGATGATGCCGCGGCCGGCGCAGCCCACGCCAGGCTCGGGACCGCCGGACTCGGTGCACATGGTGCCCTTGAAGCCGGGCTTCAGGATGTCCTCGAGTTCGACGTCCTCGCCTTCCTCGCGCAGGGTGTCCAGAACGGTCTTCTGCTGCAGGCCGCCCAGGAGCAGGCGGGTGGAGTCGGCCTTGGGGTCGCAGCCCACGACCATGACCTTCTTGCCCAGGGTAGCCAAACCGGCCACGGTGTTCTGAGTGGTGGTGGACTTGCCGATGCCGCCTTTGCCGTAGATAGCGATCTTTCTCATGATAAACCTCCGAAAAGGGATTTGGATTCGCCGGGTACGCTGGGCATAGGGCAAGGGCCGTGCCAAATCAGACGGTTTTTTGCAAAATTGCAAAAAATCGCCATCTGGCGCGGATCAGCGGGAGGCGGACTCGCCAGGAAGGCCCGGCGGGGACGGTGGCCTTACACAAAAGTCGCTACAAAAATGTCGACCTTTTTGTAAGTTTTCCGGCACCGTACGTGTAACATCCGTGTGTCGACAACCACAGGGAAAGATTATACTTCGCCAAACACGCGTTCCGAATGCAAGGAGCCAGTCGCCATGATGATCCTGTACTTCCTCCTCTACGCCCTGGCCGGAGCCGTGGCCGGGATCCTGGCCGGACTGCTCGGCGTGGGCGGCGGCATCGTCATCGTGCCGGTCCTGTCGGTGCTGTTCGCCTGGCAGGGCATGACCCCGGAATACATGATGCAGTTGGCCCTGGGCACCAGCCTGGCCTCCATCATGTTCACTTCGGTCTCCAGCATGCGCGC
This sequence comes from Fundidesulfovibrio terrae, assembly GCF_022808915.1. Lineage (NCBI taxonomy): Bacteria > Pseudomonadati > Thermodesulfobacteriota > Desulfovibrionia > Desulfovibrionales > Desulfovibrionaceae > Fundidesulfovibrio > Fundidesulfovibrio terrae. The sequence goes on along the minus strand of NZ_JAKZFS010000001.1, from coordinate 138,401 downwards.
CCATCACAAGCACGGCGCGGTGCGCTGGTACGTGGTCCGCGCCATCGCTCCCGGCATCATCGTGGGCACCCTGGCCGGAAGCTGGATCGCCTCCATGCTCTCCAGCGGTTTTCTCAAGGTCTTCTTTTTGTGCTTCCTCTACTACGTCTCCTTCCAGATGTTTCTGAACATCAAGCCCAAGCCCAGTCGCGAGCTGCCAGGAGCGGGCGGCATGTTCGGGGCCGGATCCTTCATCGGCGCGGTCTCCGCCCTGGTGGGCATCGGCGGCGGCACCATGTCCGTGCCGTTCATGACCTGGTGCAACATCCCCATGCACCAGGCCGTGGGCACCTCGGCGGCCATCGGCTTCCCCATCGCCCTGGCCGGGACCGTGGGCTACATTCTCGGCGGCATGGGCAAGGCCGGGCTGCCCGGAGCCACCCTGGGCTTCATCTACATCCCGGCCCTGGTGGGCCTGGTGGTCTGCAGCATGCTCACCGCGCCGACGGGCGCCCGCATCGCCCACAAGCTGCCCGTGGCCAAGCTCAAGAAGGTCTTCGCGGCGTTTCTTTTTTTCATGGCCACGAGAATGCTTTTCCAGGTGCTCTAAGTTTGCTAGCAGGGGGATGAGAGGTCGAAGCCGTACATGAACCCTCCTCCCCCGTTCCCACTCCCTCCCGGTGATCCCGCGCGTCTGCTCGAAGCGCTCGTGCGGGCCAGCGGCGAAGGCATGATCGTCACCGCCCCCGACGGAAGCATCCTCTGGGTCAACGACGCCTTTACCGACATCACCGGATACGACGCTGACGAAGCGCACGGGCAGAACCCCCGCATGCTCAAGTCCGACCACCACGACGCGGCCTTCTACGAGGCGCTGTGGTCCCGTCTCATCGAGGAAGGCGTCTGGGAGGGCGAAATCTGGAACCGCCGCAAATCCGGCGAGGCCTACCCAGAACGGCTCTCCATCCGGGCCATCCGGGACGCCTCGGGAAGGCTGGCGGGCTACGTAGGGGTCTTCACCGACATCACCGACCAGAAGAGCCACAAGGAAGTCCTGCTCCACGAGGCCTACCACGACCCCCTCACCGGGCTGCCCAACCGCCACCTCTTCCACGACCGCCTGGGCATGGCCCTGCGCAAGTCCCAGCTGGGCGGCAACCCCGTGGGCGTCATCTGCCTGGACCTGGACCGCTTCAAGACCATCAACGACAGCCTGGGCCACGCGACAGGCGACATCATCCTCACCGAGGTGGGCTACCGGCTCTCGAAGCTCTTGCGCCAGGCCGACACCCTCTCGCGCTTCGGCGGCGACGACTTCTACATGCTGCTCACCGAGCTGCGCGACCCCGAGGACGCGGCCCACGTGGCCGGACGCATCCTCACCTGCCTGGCCGACCCCGTGGAGACCCTGGGCGAGGAACTGCACGTCACCGCCAGCATCGGCGTGACCATATCCCCCTCGGACGGCACGGACCCGGCCCAGCTCGTGCGCAACGCCGAGATGGCCATGTACCGCGCCAAGGAGGCCGGGCGAAACAACTTCAATTTCTTCACCGAGGACCTGGGGAACCGGGTGCTCAAGGGGTTGAAGCTGGAGAACGACCTGCGCAAGGCCCTGGCCCGCGAGGAGTTCGTGCTCTACTACCAGCCCCGCGTGGACGTGCTCACGGGCACGGTGCGGGGCATGGAGGCTCTGGTGCGCTGGATTCCTGCCGGGGGCGTCCCCGTATCGCCGGGAGAGTTCATCCCCCTGGCCGAGGAGACCGGGCTCATCCTGGCCCTGGGCGACTGGATCCTGGAGGAGGCTTGCCGCCAGACCAAGCTCTGGCTCGACGAGGGCCTGGGCGACCTGAAGGTGGCGGTGAACCTCTCGCCGCGCCAGATCGAGCAGCCCGGGCTGGCCGCCAAGGTGCTGGCGGTGCTCGAGCGCACCGGCCTGCCCGCCTCGAGGCTGGAGGTGGAAGTCACCGAGACCGTGTTCCTCAAGGGCTTCGCCGAGGCCCGCAAGACCCTCTCCAGCCTGGCCGCCGCCGGGATCACCGTGGCCCTGGACGACTTCGGCACCGGGTATTCCTCCCTGACCTACTTGAAGCAGCTGCCCATCTCCACGCTCAAGATCGACAAATCCTTCGTGGACGGACTGCCCCAGGACAAGGACGACGCGGCCATCGTCACCTCGGTGGTGTCCATCGCGGCCAACCTGGGGCTGGCCGTGGTGGCCGAGGGCGTGGAGACCATGGCCCAGCTGGAGTTTTTGCGCTCGCTCTCCTGCTGCGACGGCTTCCAGGGCTACCTCTACGCCAAACCCCTGCCGCCGCGCGAATTCGCGGCCCTGCTGTCCCGGGGGGACGTGCTCCTCCCCCATGGAGACGCCGCGTGAAGATCATCGACTCCACCCTGCGCGAAGGCGAGCAGTGCTTCGGGGTATACCTGACGCCGGACGCCAAGGCGAACATCCTGACCCGGCTGGCGGCGCTCGGCGTCGACGAGGTGGAGCTGGGCATCGCCGGGCGCGACGCCTCGGTGGCCGGGCTGGTGGAGCTAGCGCGCGGCCTGGGCGGGCGCGGCCACGGCGTGAGGCCCGAGCTGTCGGTGTGGGCCGCCTGCCGCGAGGACACCATCCTGGCCGGGGCCGCCCTGAACACCGACTGGCTGCACCTGGGGCTGCCCGTGTCCGCCGCGCACATGGAAAAACGCCTGGGGCTCTCCCCGGACGCGCTGCTTGCGCACCTGGCGCGCCACGTGGCGCTGGCCTGCGCCTCAGGCCAGGCCCGGGTGTCCCTGGGCCTGGAGGACGCCTCCCGGGCCGATCCGGAGTTCCTGGTCCGGGCGGCGCTGGCCGGGCGCGACGCCGGGGCCTCGCGGGTGCGCCTGTCGGACACGGTGGGGCTGTGGCATCCGCTGGAGGTGGCCGAGGTGGTCGGGCGGCTCAAGGCCGCCGTACCCGGCGTTGCCGTTGGCGTGCACTGCCACAACGATTTCGGCCTGGGCACGGCCAACGCCCTGGCAGGGCTCATGGCCGGAGCCGAATACGCCGACGCCTCGGTGCTGGGCCTGGGAGAGCGGGCAGGGCTGGCCGCCCTGGAAGAACTTACGGCCTACCTGCATTTCCGGTTGGGACTTCCCTACAGGGTGGAGGTGCTTCCCGGGCTGTGCCGCACCGTGGCCGATGCGGCCAAGATCGAGATACCGCCGCGCAAGCCCGTGGCGGGCTCGGCCCAGTTCTCCTGCGAGACGGGGTTGCACGTGCACGGGCTCACGCGCGATCCGTCCCTGTTCGAACCCTACGATCCGGCGAAGCTCGGGCTTTCCCGCCTGGTGGCCCTGGGCAAGAAGAGCGGCCGGGCGGCCGTGGCCGCCAAGATGGCCGAGTTCGGGATGGACCCGGCCGGGCGCGACCTGGAGGGGATCACACGGAAGGTGCGGGCCAAGTCCGAACGGCTGGGCCGCCCGCTCACCGACGACGAGGCGCGGGACCTGCTTTCGCGCTGACTTCCGGCCCTACGCGGGCCACATCATCCTGGTGTGCAAATGGCGCAGGATCTCCATCACGGCAATACCCCTGCCTCTATTTGAGCCCCTGCTGGGCGCGCAATTCCGCCTTGGCGGCGCCTAAGTCGCTCTGGAATTGTGGGCTGGCGTTCAGGTCGAACAGGAGGATGCCCGCCTCCATCTGGCCCGCGCCCACGTCGGTTGGCCAGTGCTGGCCCAGGATCAGGCGGTTCAGGCCGAACTGGACGCCGTAGGTGGTCAGCTGATCCTGCTTTTCCGGGATCATGGCGGAAAGGATCATGCCGTCCACGAATCCGAGCACCGTGTGCGCGCTGGGGTACGACGAGGCCGTGACCGGCCCCTGGCTGTTGTAGATGCGGTCCAGGCTTATGTTCGTGTTTTGCGTGTTGATGGTGACCTTGTTGAAGAAGGAGTTGGTCACCGGCAGGTCCTGGGCGTTGAAGCCCGTCCCCAGCACGGCGGAGAAGTCGAACACCGAGGGCACCGCGTCCGCCTGGGCCTTGGCCACCGCCTGCGGGGAAGCCGCGATCATGACGGAGTTCAAGAGCTGCACGTTGGCGGCCTGGGCGGCGGTGCCCGGCGCGGGCGGAGGCGGCAGGAGCATGAGGGCCTGCTGCACGGCCGCGGCGCTCGAGAAGTAGGCGTCGGGGCCGAGAACCTGCCCGGAGCATATCCGGGGCAGGGCGAACACGACCAGGAGAGCCACGGACACTGCATACGAACGCATGGAATCCTCCTTCCTCGAACGTTGCGCCTGCATACTCGAGAAAGGAGCGTCCCGCAATTCAGACGGGTCCGTTTTTCCGGACTCTTCTTGCGGGCGTTGCCACCCGCCCCGTTCGCTGGTATCCGGGCCCTGACGACGCCTGAAACTCCCCGCCAGCCCTGCACTTTCCTCCCGAAAGCGTGATTTTTCGCCCCCCTGGGGACTCGTGTCTGGTTTTGTCTGGAAAATCAGGTTAAGGTGCGGACAGCGCTTCTTGCAACCGTTCGAAATAACAATCGTTTAACCAAAAGCGTCATATGGCACGGTCCTTGTTAAGGGAATCCATCCAGTCTGCTCAGGGCCCCGGGTTCCTGGCGGACGCGAATTCTTCGTGGACAAACATGACCACCTCCGCCCGCCCGCGCGGTCCAAGGCCCGCCGGATACGCTTCCCCTTTCCTTGATCCCCTGGACCAGGACGCTCACGCGCGCCCCGGCCCATACCTCGTTTCCTCCGGCCGCGAACCGGCCGGCATGTTGGTTCCCACGCTCATCCGGCGGCATCCTTCCCTTCCCGCCGGTTCCCACCCACTTATACCTCACCGAGGAGACCCGCATGGCTAAGAATCTCTATATCATCGCCACCGAGGCCCGCAGCGGCAAGTCCGCCATCTGCCTGGGCGTGATGCAGCTTCTTCTGAAGGATTTCCAGCGCGTCGCCTTCTTCCGCCCCATCATATCCGGCAACGCCCAGGGCAAGAAGGACCACGACATCAACCTGATCCTCTCGCAGTTCTACCTGAACATGCGCTACGAGGAGACCTTCGCCTACACCCTGGACCAGGCCCGGGACATGATCAACCAGGGCAAGCACACAGTGCTGCTGGAAAACATCCTCTCCAAATACAAGGACCTGGAAGCCCGCTACGACTTCGTGCTCTGCGAAGGCACCGACTTCGTGGGCGGCGACTCGGCCTTCGAATTCGACATCAACGCCGAGATCGCGGCCAACCTGGGCTGCCCGGTGATCCTGGTGGCCAACGGCCACGACAAGAACGCCGCCAACCTGGTGGCCACCACCCAGATCGCCATCGACACCTTCTCCGAGAAGGGCCTGGACATCTTCGCCACCATCGTCAACCGCGTGGACCCGGGCATCGAGCAGAAGGTCCTCGAGGGCCTGACCTGCAAGTACATCGGCGGGCAGGACTGCCTGACCTACGCCATCCCCGAGGAGCCCACCCTGGGCAAGCCCACCGTGGGCGACGTGACCAAGTGGCTGGGCGCGCAGGTGCTCTACGGCAAGGACCAATTGGACACCCCCATCGACGACTACATCGTGGCCGCCATGCAGGTGGGCAACTTCCTGGATTACCTGAAGAAGGGAGCCTTGGTCATCACCCCGGGCGACCGCGCCGACGTGGTGCTCGGCTGCTACGCCTCGCGGCTTTCCACCGCCTACCAGGACGTGGCCGGCATCGTGCTCACCGGCGGCATCGAACCCCACCAGAACATCAAGAAGCTCATCGACGGATGGACCGGCGTCCCCCTGCCGGTTCTCCTGGCCGAGGGGCACACCTACAAGGTGGCCCGCATCCTCATGGACCTCTACGGACGCATCGAGTCCGACGACCAGAAGAAGATCGCCACCGCCCTGGGCACCTTCGAGCAGCACGTCAAGGGCGACGACTTCCGCGCCCGCCTGGAGGCCAAGAAATCCTCCAAGATCACGCCCAAGATGTTCGAATACAGCCTGATCGACAAGGCCAAGCACCAGAAGCAGCACATCGTCCTGCCCGAGGGCACTTCCGGGCGCATCCTGCGCGCCGCCGACATCCTGCTTAGGCGCGGCGTGGCCGACCTGACCATCCTGGGCAAGGAAAACGAGGTCCGCCCGCTGATCTCCCAGCTGGGCCTGGACCTCTCCGGCGCCCAGATCATCGATCCCGTGCTCTCGCCCTATTACGAGGAGTACTGGAAGACCTACTACGAGATGCGCAAGACCAAGGGCGTCACCGAGGAGATGGCCCGCGACCAGATGCTCTCCCCCACCTACTTCGGCACCATGATGGTGCAGATGGGCCAGGCCAGCGGCATGGTCTCCGGCTCCATCACCACCACCCAGGAGACCATCCGGCCCGCCCTTCAGATCATCAAGACCAAGCCGGGCATGTCCATCGTGAGCTCCGTGTTCCTGATGTGCCTCTCCGACCGCGTGCTGGTCTTCGGCGACTGCGCCGTGAACCCCAACCCCAACGCCCAGCAGCTGGCGGAAATCGCCCTCCAGTCGGCCCAGACCGCCACGGCCTTCGGGGTCGATCCGCGCATCGCCATGCTCTCCTACTCCACGGGCGCGTCGGGCTCCGGCGCGGAAGTGGACAAGGTGCGCGAGGCCACCAAGATCGCCCACGAGATGTCCCCCGAGCTCAAGCTCGAAGGCCCCCTGCAGTACGACGCGGCCATCGACCCCGAAGTGGCCCAGCTCAAGATGCCGGGCTCCGAGGTTGCGGGCAAGGCCACGGTGTTCATCTTCCCGGACCTGAACACCGGCAACAACACCTACAAGGCCGTGCAGCGCGCCGCCCAGGCCGTGGCCATCGGCCCCGTGCTCCAGGGCCTCAACAAGCCCGTCAACGACCTCTCCCGCGGCTGCACCGTGGAAGACATCGTCAACACCGTCGCAATCACCGCCATCCAGGCGCAACACTAATATAGCTGAAGGAGACGTCTTCTCATGAAAGTTCTCGTGCTCAACTGCGGCAGCTCGTCGCTGAAATACCAGCTCATCGACATGGCCACCGACGCCGTGCTGTGCTCCGGCCTGGCCGAGCGCATCGGCGAGGCCATGGGCAAGATCACCCACAAGGCTTTCCCCGGCCTGGACAACCAGAAGGTCGTCACCGTCGAGGAGCCCTTCAAGGACCACACCGCAGCCCTTGGCCGCTGCGCCGCCCTGATCACCTCGGGCGACGCCGCCGTGGCCGCCCCCTCCGAGATCGGCGCCATCGGGCACCGCGTGGTGCACGGCGGCGAGGCCTTCCGCCAGCCCACGATCATCACCCCCGACGTGGTGGCCACCATCAAGAAATTCTGCGCGCTGGCCCCGCTGCACAACCCGGCCGGACTCATGGGCATCGAGGCGGCCACCGCCCTGTTCCCGGGCGTCAAGCAGGCTGCCGTGTTCGACACCGCCTTCCACGGCACCATCCCGGACTACGCCTACCTCTTCGCCATCCCCTTCAGCCTCTACGAGGAGCTGGGCATCCGCCGCTACGGCTTCCACGGCACCTCGCACGGCTACGTGGCCAAGAAGCTGGCCCAGGTCGCGGGCAAGCCCGCGGGCGAGACCAGCTGCGTCACCGTGCACCTGGGCAACGGCTGCTCCATGGCCGCCGTGAAGAACGGCCAGTGCGTGGACACCTCCATGGGCCTGACCCCGCTCATGGGCCTGATGATGGGCACCCGCTCCGGCGACGTCGACCCCTCCCTGCACGCCTTCCTGTCCGCCAACAAGGGCATGTCCATCGAGCAGGTGGACACCCTGCTCAACAAGGAAAGCGGCCTCAAGGGCATCTGCGGCCTGAATGACATGCGCGACATCCACGCCGCGCGCGAGAAGGGCGACAAGAAGTCCGAACTGGCCCTGAAGATGTTCTGCTACCGCGTGAAGCACTACATCGGCGCCTACCTGGCCGCCCTGGACGGCTGCGACGCCGTGGTGTTCACCGCCGGCATCGGCGAGAACGACCCCGACGTGCGCCAGCTCTGCTGCGACACCCTGGGCTCCATCGGCGTCAAGATCGACCGCGACCGCAACTACGGCTTCAAGCGCGGCCAGATCACCAAGATCTCCACCGACGACTCCCCGGTGGCCATCTACATCATCCCCACCAACGAAGAGCTGGAGATCGCCACCCAGACCTACTCCCTGGCCAACGGGAAATAGCTCTTCCTCCTTCCGCCTTCCTGGCTATACCCGGGGGCCGCGCAACGCGGCCCCCTTTTTTAACGCAAACAAGCGGTTATCATTGACCGGAAGAAATCACCGATGCTACAGAAAAAAGAAAGACTCGGCCATCTGAGGAGGCATGCAATGGAAGAGGCGAAAGAACTGCGCACCCACCTGCGCAATACATTCAAACAGCTTTCCGATTCCGACGTCGAGGATCTTGCCGCCAAGATCGAGACCGTGCGCGAGAACTACAAGTTCCGCTACGGCAAGCTCATGGACTACGCCCAGTTCTTCTCCGGCGTGATCATGAACGTGGAACTGGAAAACCACAGCTCCTTCCCCAGGGCCGTGGAACTTGAGGACCTCGGCTCCGGCAAGGCCCTTGGGCGCATCTTCTTCAATCCCTGGCAGCGCAAGACCGTGGCCGTCACCGCCCTGTGCGGCGGCTTCGGACGCCTGCGCTACAAGACCCCCAAAATGGGCGAGTTCGTGGAAACCCCCTTCCTGCAGGAAGGCGAGGTCTACCGCTTCACCCACGCCCGCGCCGCCATCGCGGGCCCCAGCTCGTAGGGTTGGATGCGTCGCTCCCGCGTATGCCCGGGCGCGACGCACGGACACGAGTCGTTGCAACGGTCCGCGCCGCCGGGGAAGCCTCCCGCCCCGGCGGCGTCAATCTGCGCAGGCCGCGTGAGCGGCCAGGAGGCCGTCCCATGGCCGAGAACAAGCCCGCCTACACCATAGCCGACAAGCTGCCCATCGTGGCCACCCCGGACGTCAAGGTCACGCTCATGACCTACGCGCCCGGCCAGGAGGTTCCCTGGCACAGCCACACCACAGTCACCGACTCCACCTTCTGCCTGGCAGGCGACGTGGAGCTGGCCTTCCGCGACCCCGAGGAGGCCGTGCTCCTGAAACCGGGCGACTTCCGCCAGGTTCCGCCCGGGCGGACACACCGCGTGCGCTGCCTGGGCCCGGACCCTTGCAAGGTGCTGCTGGTGCAGGGCGTGGGCGCATACGATTTCAAGCCCGCCTGAGACGGCCCGAACCTCCGCTTCCGCGTCGCGGCGCCAGGGTGCTCCCGAGGCCCTGGGCCCGTGTCTGCGCGCGCCTGTGCCTTCACGTGCCACGCTCCCCGGGCAGCTCCACTCCGCTACGCCCTCTGCCTCTTCCCCGCTCTTGCCGCGGCCAAGCCGCCCCTTCCCCGAACATGGACGCAATTTCATGGAATCAAGGGCGTTTGCCCCTTGCTAAACGCCCTTGCCATACCTACATGCTTGATCACTTCGATCCCAAAGGAGCCGAAATGTTCTGGAAGTCCAGCAAGGAGACCACGACCTATCCCGGTTTCCCCAAACTGCCCGGTACGCTTCGCATCGGGGCCATCCTGGCCGTGGAGCCGGGCGAGGCGCTGCGCTACGAGGGCCTGAACCTCACCCTGCCCCTCCCCCCGGGCGAGATGGTGGTGGAGGCCGTCTCCGGCATGGAGCTCTTCGGGCTCACGGTCAGCCGGGCCTACGTGAAGACGGATGAACGCCAGTTCCTGTTCCAGTTCCAGCAGCAGAAGGACGGCACGCTCCTGGACGTGAACTGCTTCCAGGTCTACCAGGAGATCTACCCCGCCTCGGAGTCCGACTGGGAGACCTGGCTCGGCGAGGGCGGCCTCATCGGAGGCAAGGACTTAAACGCCCCCAACGGCGCGACCTACTCCCGCGACTGGGGGGACGGGGCTTACTCCGAACCCGTGGAGGCCGAGGAGCGCATCTTCACCGCGCCGGACGCCGCCCCCATCGTGGTGAACCACAAGATGATGCTCTACAGCCGCGAGCTGGGGGGAGACGCCCAGGAATACATGCTCGTCAGCGCCGACGAGGAGCCCGGACAGGCCCTGGTGCGCTGCCTGGCGGGCGTGGTCATGACCCCCCAGGCCCTCAAGATCTACTAACTTGCGCTTCTTGAAACATGCGTCCCCAGGCAGTAAAGAGAAGCATCCGTCATTCTGGAAACGTTTCAAGAGGTGAGTGCTGACATGCGATCCAGATCGATCCTGGCCCTGGCCGTGGCCCTCGTGCTCGTGTTCGGCCCCGCGGCCGCGGCGTTCGCCAAGTCGAGCGGCAGCCGGTCCAGCGGTTCGTTTTCCTCAGGCGGCAGCCGGTCTGGCTCGTCGGGCTGGTCCAGCTCCACGCGGCCGTCCTCGCCGCCGCCCTCGTCGTCCGGAAGTTCGAGTTCGTCGGGCTGGTCCAGCACGTCCAAACCCACCACGCCGTCACAGTCCCCTTCGGCCCCGGCCCAGAGCTCACCGGGCACCGGGGGCACGGGCGGCGGCTGGTCCAACACCGGCGGCGCGTCCTCGTCCGCCACGTCCTCGAGGACGGGCGGCACCTCGGCCTTCTCCTCGGCCGGAGCCGACTCGGTGAAGAAGCAGGCCGCCACCACCTCCTACAAGGGCTACCAGGGGCTCTACTCCAAGCCGGGCAACCCGGTTAACCCCGGCCAGGTGAGCACCTCCAAGCCCATCCTCAACCAGAACCGCACCTTCGGCTCCTACCAGGAGTACAACGGCTACCGGGACAACTACTACGCCGGGCGCGGCTGGTCCGCCCCCAGCTACGCCTTCGGCAGCTATTCGGGCTTCGGCATGTGGGACGCCATGTTCATGTGGTTCATGCTCTCCCACCTCTCCTCCGGCCCGGGTTTCTTCTACAACCACCAAAGCGATCCCGGCGTGCAGGCCTTCCGCCAGGAGGCCCAGAAGCTGTCGGAATCCAACGCCGACCTCAAGAAGCAACTGGACGAGCTCAACGCCAAGCTGGACGACATGAAAAAGAACGGCGTCCCCGTGGATCCCACGGCCATGCCCAAGGACGTGGACCCCAACATCGCCCTGGCCCAGCCCATGATCGCAACAGCCACCGAACCTGAGAACGCCTCCCGGTCCCTCTTCTGGCCCATCGTGGGAATGGTGGGCCTGGGCGGGGCGGCCTGGCTGCTCTTCGCAAGAAAACGCGCCTAACATCCTAAGGAGTCATCCGAATGCTCAGTTTCCTGAAGAACTTCTTCGCGGTCAAAGCCACGGACGTACAGACCAGCTTCGTACAGATGCTCGTCGAGTTTGATCCCGAGACCGCCTCCGAAGCCGAGATCGCCACCCTGGACGAGGCCCTCACCAAGCTCACCCAGCAGATGGTGGCCGCCAAACACGCCTGGGAAAAGGAAGACCGCGAGGCCCAGGAGATCAAGAAGAACTACGACCTGCGCCTGGCCGCCGCCGAACGCCTCCAGGCCAAGGCCGAGAGCGCCCAGGGTGACGAGAAGGCCCAGGTTGAGGCCAGCCTGGCCGCGCTGCTGGCCGATCTCGAAAAGATGGTTCCCGAGATCGACCGCGAGGCCCAGGAGGCCGTGGAGGCCAAAGGATACTACGACGAGCTGGCCCAGGCCGTGAAAAGCGCCTCGGAGCGCCTGAAGACCGCACGCGAGCGCTTAAGCGACGCCAAGCGCCGCATGGACGTGGCCAAGGTGCGCATGGAACGCGCCCAGGAGCAGGAGGACCGCGCCAAGGTGGTCGCCGGCATCAAGAAGCAGGCCGACTCCCTGGGCACGGCCTTCGACGCCATGTCCAAGAAGGCCTCCGAGATGGAGGCCAAGACCGAGGTGCACAACCAGAAGACCCAGCTCCTGGCCCCGCCCAAGGCCGAAGACCCGCTCATCGCCCAGGCCCTCAAGGAGGCCGCCGGTGAGCAAGCCAAGCCCGAACAGAGCCTGGCGGACAGGCTCGCGGCGTTGAAGAAGAAATAGACGAGACGGGGCTCCGCCCCGTACCCCGGCAGGGCGCTGCCCTGCACCCGCCAGGGGGATGATCCCCCTGGACCCTCAATTAAGGCAGGAAGCGTGCAAAGCCACGCTTCCTGCCTTCTTTCATGCCCCATAATGTTCGCATCCCTGGACGCGAAGCTATACAGGATTCCAAAGGAACGAAGTTCCTTTGGCGGGAGAGTGCAGAGAGGGCGGCGCCCTCTTTGCCCGCCGGAGGCCTCCCCCCCATTTTTCAGGAGCCCGCCCCATGCAATACCTGCTCGTCTGCCTCACGGCCCTCGCCGCCTCCGGCCTGACCCTCTTTTCAGGCTTCGGCCTGGGCACCATCCTGTTCCCGGCCTTCGCCCTGTTCTTCCCCGTGGACGTGGCCATCGCCCAGACCGCCCTGGTGCATCTGGCCAACAACATCTTCAAGCTCTCCCTGTTCTGGCGCGACGCGGACCTCAAGACCGCCGTGCGCTTCGGCCTTCCGGCCATGGTCGCGGCCCTGGCCGGTGCAAAACTGCTCGCGCTTCTTTCGGACGTCCCGGCGCTTTTCAGCTACCAGCTGTTCGGCGCACGCCACGACATTTCAACCGTGAAGCTCGTCCTGGCCGTGCTCATGGTCATTTTCGCCCTGGCGGAACTCAAGGGTTCCATCAAGCAGCGTCCCGCCGTCGGCGGGATTGTCCTGGGCGGTCTCCTGAGCGGCTTTTTCGGCGGCCTGTCCGGCAACCAGGGGGCCTTCCGCAGCGCCTACCTGCTCAAGGCCGGGCTTACCAAGGAAGCCTTCATCGCCACGGGGGTGGTGCTGGCCTGCGCCGTGGACACCACCCGGCTGTCGGTCTACGCCGGGCACCTGGTCCGCCCGGAAGTGACCGGAGAACTGGGTCTGGTGACGAGCGCCGCCCTGGCCGCGTTCGCCGGGGCGTATTTCGGCAAGAAGCTGGCCCGGAAAGTGACCATTGAGGGTGTGAAGCGGCTGGTGGCCGGGATGATGATCGCCATCGCCGCCGGGCTGGCCAGCGGGATCGTCTAGGAGTAGAGCGTTTCGGCCTACGCAAAAAAGCCGCGGAGCATTCGCTCCGCGGCTTTCTGATTCAGGTTTCCGCCACGTTTAGTGGTCGTTCTTGTCCTTGGGCTCCTTGCCGGTGACGAAGAGCCACCAGCCGACGAACGTCGCCAGGAAGACGCCCATCAGGATGTAGGCCTCGCCTTTGGCGTGGACCATGAAGTCGTGGTAGACGTGGAATTCCATGTCCTTGCTCCTCGTTTAGTGATGGTCCTTGTAGGCCGGGTGATCGGAGAAGATGGCCATGTACTTCGAGACGAAGCGGAAGCACAGGATGATCAGCGTCACCACGAACACCGACACGATGACTTCCTGGACAGAGGGGAAGTACCTCTGCTCGGGAGCCAGGTGGATGTTGAAGCCGAACCAGGACACGTTGAAGCGGTTGACCACGATGCCCAGCACGCCGAGGGCGGCGGCCACCTTGATGGTGCCGATGCTGCGGGAGCGGTAGCCCACGGCGTACAGGAAGCAGGGCAGCAGCACGAAGCCGAACATCTCCACGAGCCACATCGCGCCGTACTTGCCGTCGAAGATGTAGCCCCACTTGCCCTCGCCCGCCATGGGGACCAGCTTCATGAAGAAGTAGCCCAGCATGATCACGGAGCAGGCCTTGGCGAACATGAACAGCACGCCGTCATGGTCGCGATTGTACTCGGGGCTCATGCGGCTGTGCATGTAGTGGTGGGAGATGGTGCCCTCGAAGATGACCATGGACATGCCCGCGAACATCGAGGACACGAAGAACTGCAGGGGCAGCTGGGCGGAGTACCACAGCGGGTGCAGCTTGTGCGGCGCGATGAGGTAGAGCATGCCCAGGGACGACTGGTGCATGGTGGAGAGCACGATACCCATGATGGTCAGGGGGATAGTGCACTTGTGGATGATGTGGCTGATCTTCTGGAGGCCAACCCAGTCGGTGAAGTTGGGCAGCCATTCGATGGCCAGCACCGTGACGTAGAGCATGACGCACAAGCCCACTTCGAAGAGAACAGAGCTGGTGCCGGGGGACCAGAACACCGGGTAGGGCAGGCGCCACGGCTGGCCCACGTCGTAGAGCAGGGCGTACACGACGAAGGCGTAGCCCAGGAACGCAGTGAGGATGGCGGGCTTCACCGCGGTGCGGAAGCCCTTGATGTTGAAGATCAGCGCGGCGCAGGTGGTGGTGTAGCCACCGGCGGCCAGGGCGACGCCGCAGAGCAGGTCGAAGCTGATCCAGATGCCCCAGGGGTTGTTGTTGTCGAGGTTGGTGGTCTTGGCCAGGCCGCCGATGAAGAAGCGGTTGACCGTGACGCACACGCCCGCGATGAAGATCAAGGAAAGGATCGGATGTTCCTTGATGAACTGGATGTAGGTCTTGGGCTTCAGCAGGCTCCGGATGACCCCCCAGGCTTCGGCGGGCGGCAGAATGACCGGCTGAGCGCCGTGATCGTGATGGCTCATGATCTGCCCCCTTATTTCCCGGCCTTGGCCCGCTCGGCGGCGACGGCTTCGGCAACGGCTGTATTTTTCTCGTCCTCGGCCTTCTTGTCCTTCCACTTGGTGATCTGCCAGATGCCACCCAGGAGGACCGGCCAGAGGCAGGCCACCAGGGGCACCAGGCCCAGGGCGGAAGAGGTCAGCTGGGGAGCGGCGGTGGTGCCCAGGTCCTCACGCAGGCCGATCTGGGCGAAGGGCACGTGGGAGATGTACATCCAGTTGGTGCCGCCCATCTCGGTCTCGCCGTAGACGTGGGGCAGGTACTTGCCGGGCACGGCCTGGATGCGCGCCCAGGCTTCCTTGATCAGGTCTTCGCGCTTGCCCCAGACCAGGGCCTCCATGGGGCAGGCTTTCACGCAGCCGGGGACGGTGGTCTTTCCGGCTTTGATGTGCGGATGGCACATGTGGCACTTCTGCACGTAGGGGATCAGCTTGTCGAAGTCGTAGGCCGGGACGTCCCACGGACAGGCGATCATGCAGTAGCGGCAGCCCACGCAGACGCTGCCGTTGTAGGTCACGGCGCCTTCGGGATTCTTCTTGAAGGCGTTGACGAAGCAGGCCGAGGCGCAGGCCGGCTCCTTGCAGTGCATGCACTGGGCCTTCTTGAACACGGGGGTCTTGCCGCCCAGGGCCTGAGGCTCGAACTTGTTCACGATGGTGTACATCGTATTGTCCGTGCGGGCCTTGGCGTTCATGCCCTTCAGGTCCTCGAACACCTTGGGGTCCTTCGGGGGGAGGGTGGACCAGGGTTCGGTGATGTTTTCGGAGTTGATCTTGTTGCAGCCGATTTCGCACTGGCGGCAGCCAATGCAGCGGCTGGCGTCGAAGAGGACGCCATAGGAGTTGGGATAGCCCTCGAAGGAGTGCCCGCCGGCCGCGTTGGCCTGTCCGGCCAATGCGGTGGCCGTGGCCGCGCCTGCGAGTCCCAGGAAGTGTCTGCGCTTCATAGGTACCTCGTTATTTCTTGGGCGCGTGGCAGCCCTTGCAGTCGGTGGCGGCGACAGGTTCGACGCCCATGGCCTTGTGGCACTGGATGCACTGGATGTGATAGGCGGCCATCAGACCCGGGCGGTTGGGCTCGTCCTTGGCGTAGGGCTTGCCGTGGCAGGTGCCGCACTTGGGCGGAACCGCGCCGACCGGGGTGTGGTGGTGGCAGCCCTGGCACAGGGCGGCATCGCCGGAGTGGAAGCCCTGGGCCAGACCGCTCTTGGCGGCGTCCTTCAGGTAGTCCACGTGGGCGGAGTGGTTGAAGGAGACCGGTCCGTACTGCTTGGAGAGGGCGCCAATATCCACGGTGTCGGGCTGGGCCGGCTTGGCGGCCGGGGCCTGCGCGGCCTTGGGGTCCTTGTGGCAGACAGTGCAGGAATCATCCTTGGGGCCGGCGGAAATGTTCTTGTGGCATCCGGCGCACTTCGGCTTCTGGGTTTCCTTGTAGTGGCAACCCACACAGCTGGACTTGGACTGGGCAGCGTGCATAGCCTGGGAGAGCTGCACATTGCCGCCCTCGGGCGACCCCTGGCTGGTGTGGCAGGAAGAGCAGGGATCCTGGGAACCGGTATGGTGGCAGGTGTCGCAGTCGCCTACCGCTGCTTCGTGTTTTTGGTGGTTGAACACCGCCTTGGACAGGGGGCCCTGTCCCGGCTTTCCGCCGACGGCGGTACCGCTCATAATGATTTGCGGCGACTGAGCATTGGCCTGACTACCTAAACCCACTCCCAGCCCGGCCAGCAGAGCCGAAGCCAGGGAGAGGGTCAGAGTCAGCAGAAAGACCCTGGCCCAGCGTGACCTGGAAACACGTTTCACCATACGCACCCGTCCTTGCCTCTAGGGGTTGAATGCCCGAAACCGCACCACCAGGGACCCACCCCCCCGGACAATGCGGCGCTGCGATAAACAGCTGGCCTGCAACGATTTTGCACAGTGCCTAGACCACGAACAAGAGCTTCGTCAAGTCGTTCGTGAAAGAAGGGACATGGCGGATGCCCAGGCGTCGCCTGGCTGCCCGGCGGGTGTGCCGCGCCAGGCCTTGGCTTCCGGCGTTTTCATCCCCTCCCGGCGAGGATGATATCTGTTGCCCCCTGATCGAATACCATACTATTAAGGTAGTTATTCACCCTCTCGATCAGCCTGGGGAGCCGCTTGACGACTCTCCAGTCCCTCCCGGAGCAGCCCGGCAATGGCTGGGATGCGGCCGGTCCACTGCAGGCGGATACACGGGACAGCCCCATCGGCCTGTGGGCCATGCCGCCGCGGCGGCCGAGCTTGTGAAAATTTGGAACAAAAAGAGCCCCGGGTCCGCAAGCCGAAGCTTGCGGACACCGGGGCAGGCGGGGTGGGGACTCCCGACCTTGATTCGGAAAGCCTACTTCACCGTGTGGCACCCGGCGCAGGAGCGGGGGCCGAAGTCCAGCTTCTTGTTGGTGGGCATCTTTTCATGGCAGCCCCAGCACAGCTTGTGGCTGGCCTGCTGCAGGCCGATCTTGCTCGAAGGCTTGGTTCCGGCGTGGCAGGCCGCGCAGGAGGTCTCGTCGCCCTCGGTCCAGAGGTTCTTGCCAGGCTGCTTGGGGTCGTACTTGTGGTGGCAGGTGGTGCAGTCGTAGCCGAAGCCCACGTGCTTTTCGTGGGTGAAGGTCACGGCCCCGCGCTGCTTGCCGCCCGCGAAGGCCTTGGCGTTGTTCAGGGTCATGGTGGCGTCCTGGGCCTGGCCGGTCAGCGCGAAGGCGCACACAACGAGGGCCGCGAACACGGCGGCGAGAATTTTGGTGCGGCGCATTACTCGTCCTCCTCTCCTTCGGGCTTCATGTGGGGCGGCAGGTCCATGAGTTCGCAGATGAGCTCCTTGAAGCTCATGACCTTGATGCCCAGGTTGTATTCCTTGTTCAGGTCGTTGATCTGGTCCGTGCAGTTGTGGCAGGGCACCAGCACGAACTTGGCCCCGGTCTTCTGGATCTGCTCGGCCTTGACCTTGCCCGCGACCATGCGGGTCTTCTTGTAGTCCGCGCCCATGGGGATGAACCCGCCGCCGCCGCAGCAGCAGTGGCTCCATTCGCGGTGGGGCTCCATGGGGACGTAGTTCTCGCAGAGCATCTCCATGAGCTCGTCGCCGAGCTCGCCCAGGTCGCCCGAACGCGACAGGTTGCAGGGGTGCTGGTAGGTGATGGCGTCCTTGAACTTGTGCTTCAGCTTGATCCGCCCTTCCTTCATGTAGCTGTGGAAGAGGGCCACGGCGTGGGTGACTTCCACGGGGGCCTTCCCGCCGGGCTGCTTGGTCCAGTAGGGACCTTCATATTTGGCGGCGCGGTAGGCGTGGCCGCACTCGGTGATGCAGATCTTCTTGGCGCGCAGCTTGATGGCCGCGTCGTAGAGGGTCTGGGTCACCTGCCCGGCCACCTTCAGGTTGCCCGAGAACATGGAGAGGTTGGTGGCCTCCCAGCCGTGGCTGGGCATGGTCCAGTTCTCGCCGGCCGCGTGCATGACCATGGCCGCTTCCTGGATGTCCTGCGGGTAGTATTTGGGTTCGCGGGAGTTCACCACGAACATGATGTTGGTGTCTTCCTTGTCGATGGGGATTTCCAGGTCCTTCAGGCGGTCCTGGCCTTCCTCGGCCATCCACTCGCAGGTTTCGACGAACTCCTCGTCCGGGATGGACATCTGGTTGCCGAACTCCACGTAGCTCTGGTCGATGGTCATGAGGCGATCGGGGCAGACGTTCTGGGTGCGCATGCACTGGCGCGCCACGTTGATCATCACCGCGATCTCGATGCCGAAGGGGCAGTACTGGGAGCAGCGGCGGCACATGGTGCAGCGGGCCCAGGCGACCTCCTTCATCTCTTCGAGCTGGGCGCGGGTGACCTTGCCCTTGTTCTTCATGAGTTCGCCCAGAGTCTTGCGGGCCTTGTACTGGGGCATGAACTCGGGCTTGTTGTCGTTGGCCAGGTAGAAGAAGCACGACTCGGAGCACAGGCCGCACGAGGTGCAGGTCTTGAGCCAGGCGCGCAGGCGAGCGGAATCGTTGCGCTCGATGACCGCCATGATCTCTTCGGCGTTGACGGGCATTTGATCGGACATGATGTGCCTCCTACCAGGTCTTGGTGCCGCGGCGGGCGAACTCGCTGCCGATGAAGGCGCGCGTCATGAAGAAAAGGAACACGTGGGCCAGCTTGGTGAAGGGGATGCAGATGAGCATCAGGCACCCGGTGAACACGTGCAACATGAGCATGGTGTCGGGGTCGAGCAGCAGCTTGTGGGCGCTCAAGTACCCGGTGAGGAACGGCAGCACGGTGATCACCCAGACCACGATGTCCTTGCATTCGGTGACGATGCGCACCTGGGGCACGGCGAAGCGGCGGATGAGCAGGAACAGGGCCGCAGCCAGGAAGACCAGGGTCATCTTGTCCGCCACGGCGTCGGGCAGGCTCGGCCATGCGATGCCCCGGTTGAACTCCAGGGTGGCGGCGTGTCCCAGGGCGAACAGGGGAACCGCGATCAGGCAGACGTGGAAGGCGAAGGTGCCCACGGTGAGCCCCGGGTGTTCGCGCCAGCTGCGCGAACCGAAGGGCATGAGCCAGGCCCAGACGGACGCGGCCGCCGCGCCCGGGTTGTAGTGGTCGTAGTAGACCTTGTCCGTGCGCTTCGACATCTTGTAGAGCGACACGATCTGCCACAGGCTCCCCAGCACGAGGACAGCGAAGGCGATCCATACCAACGGACCGTTCACGAATGCGTACATGGCCTCTCCTTTGGAAGTGATGGTCCCACGTCACCTGCCGGACACCCCACGGCCCCCGGCCGCCAACAACGTTCCGCCCGAACCGGACGGATGCATCACGTTTTGGCGCATGTTGGGAGGAAGGCCCCGCGCAGGGAGAACCCCTGCGTCGGACGCTCGAACGCGTCATGACGGCCGGCGCTTCAGGATCGCGCCCGCGACGCCATTCGCGGCGATGGCCGTCCGCGACGGCTTTTTCGGCCAGCGCGGACTTGAAGTCCCCCCACCCCATGCATCCCGTGCCTGTCCTGGACCGCCCGATTCGGAAGGCCGAGACGCAAGCACATCGACCCGAGAAGCTTCTCCGGAATGCACCGACCATTTTTGCATTTGCATCAATGCCGGGCGGAGATTCTTTTTAACTCAGGTATATGCGGCCTACGCTTCCGTGTATAAACTGTCAAGCGCATGCTTTTCTACCTTCGTGGAGGGATTAGTACATTGGCGCTTAATTCAATCATACCTTCGTAGTCTGGTAAACACAGAGGGCATAATCCCCTCCAAAGGGGCTTGTGACACTTTTAACAAGCAAGCGCCACCACTCTTCCCCGCACCCCTTCGGGATGCTTCCTGCGCAGGAAATGACTGCATGTGGGAACGTGCCGCAAGACGCGCCTCCGCAGGGAGGCGCCCGGGCCGGTCCATGGAAGGGGCCGAAAACAGGGGGGAGAGAAGGGGCGGACCGGCCTCGCGCGAGACCGGTCCGCCCGTGGTCTTAGAGGGGCTTGCCCGGCTCGCAGGCTCCGGAGGTGCCGTCGAGGGCGCTGCTCTTCAAAAGCTCGTCCAGGCTCATGGAGTCCAGCCGTTCGAGCAAGGCCTTGCTCACTTCCTGCCAGAGCTTGCTGGTGGCGCAGGTCTTGAGGCGGGGGCAGCTGGTGCGTTCGGTCCAGCAGGTGACTAGGTTCAGGTCGCCCTCCAGGGCCCTGACGATTTCGCCCATGGAGATGTCCGCCGGGGGCTTGGCCAGCAGGTGCCCACCCTTGGAGCCGCGCATGCTGCGGATGAGGCCGGCCTTCTTGAGGATGCGCGACAGCTTCTCCAGGTACTTCACGGAAATGCCCTGGCGGTTGGCGATCTCGCTGACACGCACGGGGCCTCCGCCTCCGTTCTGGGCCAGGTCGAGGAGCATCCGGGTGCCGTACCGGCTGCGAGTGGTCAGTTTCATGCCGTATGTCCTTGTCGTTGCCCGTGACAGGAAGAATATCCGTTCGCGGATTGTGACGGAATCATTAGCCGTTGTCCAAGCCCATGACAAGCCGTGATCATTCCTACTTCCAGGAAACCGGGCAGCGCACGATCTTCTTGGCCTTGTTAGTGTACAGGAGATAGCCGGCGCTCCGCCCGAAGAGGTAGAGGTCGCGGGTGATGGCCACGTCGGCCGTGCAATAGCGGGTGATCTCGTCCACGCGCCCCTGCTTCCACCATTCGAGGGCCTTGAGCCCGTCGGCGGTCTTGGACGCGCCCAGGGTGGTGGACGCCAGGGAGTCCAGGGACAGGCGCACCCCGATGCGGTTCTTCACGTGCTCCAGCATGTCCAGGGTGGGGAGCGTGCCGAAGTCGAACTCCGTGTAGCCGCGCAGCACCTCGTAGTCGAAGCGGTTCACGTTGAAGCCCACCACCAGGTCGGCCTGGGCAAGGGTCGCCACGAGTTCGTCCACGCGGTCCTCGGTGAACGCCAGAAACTCGTCCAGGGCCGAATCGTAGACCACGCCCACGGACACGCGCATCTTGCGGGCGTTGTGCCAGCCGCCCACCTCCTGGGCCGAGAGCTGGGTCTCCAGGTCGAACACGGCGAAGCGGCCGGGGGGCGTGTCCGGGAGGAGCGGCGCCGCGCCGCGCACGAAATGGACGCGGTGGTCCGAGGATGGGCCGCCAGGGGAAATGCTCGTGCCGGAACGCTCCCGCGGCGCAGCTGGACTGCTGGAGGTGGCGGACACGGCGGATGATCCGGCAGGACGCCCATGCGCAGGGCGATCTCCGGACGCCCCAACCGGTTCCGGAGGGCGGCCCGACTGGCCGGACTGTTCCGCTACCGTCTCGATGTCGAAGGGTTCCGTGGTCTCGGGCGCGGCCCGGATGATGGACTCCACCACATACCCGGCCGCCACCTTGTCGATGGGCCGGTTGCCGGAGCCGCACTTGGGCGAGTGCACGCAGGAGGGGCAGCCGCTCTCGCAGGCGCAGCCGGTGATGGCCGAAAGCGTGCGCTCAAGAAGCTCGGCCGCGCGCCGGTAGGCCTGTTTGGTGAGTCCCACGCCGCCGGGCACGCCGTCGTAGATGAACACCGCCGCCCGGCCTAGCTGCGGGTGCAGGGGCGTGGAAATGCCGCCCAGGTCGTTGCGGTCGGTCATGACCAGAAGGGGCAGGATGCCGATGGAGGCGTGCTCCATGGCGTGGATGCCGCCCATGAAATGAAACAGCCGTCGCTCGGCCTCGTCCTGCACGGCGCGCGGGATCTCGTACCACAGCCCCTCGGTCTCGAAGGTGAGCGGCGGCAGGTCCAGGGGCACGATGTTCAGAAGCTGCCCGCCGCGCGTCTTGCGCCGCTCGAACCCGGTGACGGTTTCCGTGACCTTGAGCCGCCCGAAGCCCACCCTAGCCCCGAAGGCCGCGCCCTGAGCCTTCACCTCCAGGATCTCCGTGGTCTTCTGGCCTCGGGTGCGGGTGTAGTAGTCCACGTTTTTGGGGGCCACCCGGGCCAGGCGGTCGGCCAGGGACAGCTCCTCCACCACGAAGCTCACGCCCCTGTGCAGGTAGACCGCTCCGGGATGGGCCTCGCGGAAGGCCCGGTGCTCGTCCATGAACCCGATGGAGGCCCCGTCCACGGTTTCGATGTGGTAGCGCCCGCCCGAGCCGCGCAGGTCCACGTCGCGGTGCGGGGCCTTGCGCCCGGAGTGGATGCGCGTGCCGTCCGCGTCCAGGAGGAGCTTGCCCGTGTCCATGAGCCGGGCCACGGTCTTCTGGGCGGCCTCCGAGGCGATGTAGGGTTCGCCGGGGCGCAGGGCGAACTCGGCGGCGGCGCACTCCAGGTGCCGGGCCATGATGGCCGGGTTGTCCGGATTGACCACGGCGTCCTCGGGAGGGCGGTCGAAGAAGTCCTCCGGGTGGCGCATGAAATACTGGTCCAGGGCGTCCTCGCCCGCCACCAGGATCACGGCGGATTCGCGCATGCTTCTCCCCACCCGGCCGCCGCGCTGCCAGGTGGACATCACCGTGCCCGGGTAGCCCGAGAGGATGCACAGGTCCAGGCCGCCGATGTCGATGCCCAGCTCCAGGGCCGAGGTGGAGATCACCGCCAGGAGCTCGCCCGAGGCCATTTTCGCTTCGATCTCGCGGCGCTCCTCGGGCAAAAATCCCGAGCGGTAGGCGCTGATGCGCGAGGCGTAGGGCCCGGCCTTCTCGGCGGCCCACAGGGCGATGAGCTCGGTCATCTTGCGCGACTGGGTGTAGACGATGGTGCGAAGCCCCCGGGCCAGGGCCGCCTTGAGGAGCATGATGGCCGTGTGGGCCGCGCCCTGCAGCGGATTGACGAACAGGAAGTGGCGCTTGCCGCTGGGCGCTCCGGTCGTATCGACCACCTCCACGGGCAGGCCGGTGAGGGCCTGGGCCAGCTCTCCCGGGTTGCCGATGGTCGCCGAGCAGAAGAGGTGCGCGGGCTTTGCCCCGAAGCGCTCGCAGACCCGCGCGAGCCGCCGGAATACGTGGGACATGTGCGAGCCCATGACCCCCCGGTAGGTGTGCACCTCGTCCACAACCACGTGGGTGAGCCCGGCCAGGAAGGTGGCCCAGGTCTCCTGGTGGGGCAGGATGGAGAGGTGGAGCATCTCGGGGTTGGTGATGAGCACGTTGGGCGGGTTCTGCCTGATCTTCTTGCGGAAGTGCGGGGTGGTGTCCCCGTCGTAGACCCCCACCGTGGGGCGCGCGGAGGCGGGCAGCCCGGCGGTGAGCTCGGTGAAGGCCCGCAGCTGGTCCTGGGCCAGGGCCTTCAGGGGAAAAAGGAACAGAGCCCGGCTGGCCGGATCGGCGATGACCTGCTCCAGCACCGGCAGGGTGTAGGTGAGGGTCTTGCCCGAGGCTGTGGGCGTGGCCGCGACGACGTGGCGCCCGGCCCGGGCCAGGGAGCAGCACAAGGCCTGGTGGCTGTAGAGACGATCGATACCACGCGCGGCCAGAAGCTCGCGCACGGCCCGCGACAGGGGCCTGACCGGCTCGCCGTATTCGGCGTCGCGGGCGGGGATCACCCGGTGGTGGCAGATGCGGTCTTTCAGGCGCTCGGAGGCCTTGAGTGCCGAGACGTATTCGGCGACGCCGTCAGAGGTGCGCTCGTCAGTGTCCCGCAATGTTGTACTTCTTGAGCTTGTATTGCAGCAAGCTCTTGGAGACGCCCAGCATCTCGGCGGCCTTCACCTGCACGAAGTCGGTGCGGGCCAGGGCGCGGCGCACCAGGGCGGCCTCGATCTTCTCAAGCGTCTCGCCCAGGTTGATCTGCACGGGCAAAAGGTCCACGGCGGACTTGTACTGGGTCTCCTCGTCGCGCACCTCGGCGGGCAGGTCCTCCACGCCGATGAGCTCGCCCGAAGCCAGCACCACGCAGCGCTCCACCACGTTCTGGAGCTGGCGCACGTTGCCCGGCCACTCGTAGCCCGTGAGGGCGTCCATGGCCTCGGGGGTGAAGCCAGTGACGTTCTTGGAGTTCTCGGCGGCGTACTTGCGCAGGAAGTGCCCGGCCAGAAGCGGGATGTCCTCGCGCCTTTCACGCAGGGCGGGCATGTCGATGCGCACCACGTTCAGGCGGTAGTAGAGGTCTTCCCGGAAGGTTCCGGCGGCCACGGCGGCGGTCAAGTCCTTGTTGGTGGCCGTGACCACCCGGATGTCCACCTCGATGGGCTGGGTGCCGCCCACGCGCTCGAAGGTGCGCTCCTGCAGGACGCGCAGGAGCTTCACCTGGATGTCCGCCGAGAGCTCGCCGATCTCGTCCAAAAAGAGCGTGCCCCCATGGGCCATCTCGAAGCGGCCACGGCGCTTGGCCACGGCCCCGGTGAAGGAGCCCTTCTCGTGGCCGAAGAGCTCGCTCTCCAGCACCCCGGAGCTGAGCGCCATGCAGTTCACCGTGATGAAGGGCTGGTCCTTGCGCGGCGAGGCGTAGTGGATGGCCTTGGCCACCATCTCCTTGCCCGTGCCGGACTCGCCCATGATGAGCACCGTGGAGCGCGACGGCGCGGCCCGGTCCACCATCTCCAGCACCTGGCCCATGGCCTTGGAGCGCCCGATGACCTGGTGCACGGCGTAGCGCTCCTCCAGGCTTTTGCGCAGAAGGATGTTCTCGCGCTGGGTCTTGGCGAACTGGGCGGCCTTGGCCACGGTGAGCATGAGCTCCTCGTTGGAGAAGGGCTTGGTGACGTAGTCGAAAGCCCCCACGCGCATGGCGTCCACCGCGCCCTCGATGGAGCCGAAGGCGGTCATGATGATCACCGGGATGTGGGGATAAGACTTCTTGACCCGCTCGAGCACTTCCTGGCCGGTCATCTTGGGCATCTTCATGTCCGTGATGACCACGTCCACCTCGGACTCCTCCAGATAGGCCATGCCCATCTCCGGGTCGTCCAGGGCGGTTACGGCGTACCCGGCGTCCGACAGCAGGGCTTCCAGGATGAGCAGGTAGTTGCGTTCGTCGTCGAGGATGAGGACTTGAGTTGCCATGGCCCGGACAATCTAGGGCTTGGCGAAGGCGATGTCCACCCTGGCGCCGCCCTCGGGATTTTCGCCGAGCGTGAGCGCGGCCCCGTGGCTGCGCAGGATGTTGGCGGTGATGGCCAGCCCCAGGCCCGTGCCGGTCTGCTTGGTGGTGAAGAACGGGTCCAGGAGCTTGTCGCGGATTTCCTCGGGCATGCCCGGTCCGGTGTCCATGATGGTGAGCTTCGGGCCGTCCTTGTCCTGGGTGACCTGCACGATGATCTGGCCGCGCACGCCTCCCTCTTCCCCGTCCCGGGCCTGGGCGTCCTGCACTTGCCCGGCCATGGCCTCCAGGGCGTTGACCAGGATGTTGTACACCGCCCGGTAGAGGAGGTCCTTGTCCGCCCGGACCATGATCCCCCGGGCGTAGGCGCGCACCACCTCCACGCCCTGGTCGCGGCACTTCTGCTCCAGGAAGGTCAAGGCCTGGTCCAGGATGAGGGCCAGGTCCACGGGTTCCAGGTTCAGGTTGCGGGGGCGGGCGTAGTCCAGGAAGTCGCCCACGGTCTTGGAGAGGCGCACGGCCTCCTCGTTGATGGCCGTGAGGATCTTGGCGGTGAGCGGGTCCTTGTCCTTCTGGCGCGACACCAGCAGCTCGGAGCTGGAGCGGATGATGCCCAGCGGGTTGCGGATCTCGTGGGCGATGCCCGCCACCATGCGGCCCATGCTGGCCAGCTTCTCGTTCTGGAGCATCTCGCGCTCGAACACCTCGCGCTCCTGGAGGCGCTGGGCGCTCAGGCGGTCTGCGCGGTGGATGAGCATGCGCAGGACGAAGAAGAGGATGCAGGCCGAAACCAGGTTGGACAGGATGATGATGCGCTGGAAGGTGATGAGCTTCTGGTAGTCCTCGGTGATGTCCTGGGTGAACTCCAGCGCGCCGATGACCTCGTCCACCTTGACCAGGTTCACTTCGCCCTGGCCTGCCTGCGCCTGTCCGGGGGCGGCGTTTCCCTGTTGCCCCTGTCCGGGGGCGGCGTTCGCGCCCTGTCCCGGCTGTCCGGCCTGGCCGCCCTGCTCCGCCGGCGTCCCCGGAGTTGCCTGAACGCCCGGAGTTCCCGACTCCGCCGCCGGCTCTCCGGTCTCGCCCTGTTTCGGGGCGGACGTGTTGCCCTCCACGAAGGCCACGGGCAGCGACCCCTTGAAGCGAAGCGGAGCCATGGTGCGCATGACCACGGAGCGCGGCACGATCTCGGGGGAGAACATGGCTCCCAGAAGGCTCGTCTGGTACAGGAATTCGTAGTGGAGCTTGCCCTCGCCCACGGCCTGGGCCACGGCCTCGCCCCCCAGGCCCGACTGGCCCACCAGGGACTTGTCCAGGGCATAGACCGTCACGCCGTCCGAGGTGTAGATGCGCAGGTCCTGGACCGGGAAGTCCTCCAGCACCGACTGCACCACGGTGTCGAGCACCTTGAACTGCTCCGGGTTGGCCAGGTTCAGCTCGCCGAACTGGAGTATGGCCGGCAGCGCGAAGCGGCGGGAGATGTTGTGGTTGAGCGTCTCGGCCCAGAGCCTGGCGAACTCGTACTGCTTTTCCAGCAGCACCTGCCGGGCGTAGTTGGCCAGAAAGATGGACAGGAACAGGCTCGACAGCAGGATGAGCACCAGGGTGCCCCAGGAGACGAACTTGATGAGGCCTGCGGAATAGCGGCGGCTGAAGGGCCGCTTGGGGCTCATTTCCATGCGGGCGCGGCCAAAGGACGGCCCGTCCCGCGCTGGCGCGGCGGGCCGGTCATCGTCTGAGGGACTGGGCGGATACAGCGCCGCGAAGCCTCGGGCAAGGGCTAGAACTCCGTGGTCTGGTGCTGCGCGGCCAAAAACTCGGCCAGCTCGGCCTTTTCCTTCACCAGCCCGTCCGCGCCCAGGCGGGCCTTGGCCAGGCGCTTGCCCAGCTCAACGGCGGGCTGGTCCAGGGGGTCGATGGACATGAGCCAGCCCGTGAACAGCGTGGACAGCTCCAAGAGGGCCATGAGCCTGCCGCACTCGTGCTCGCCGCACGTGCCCAGGCGTGCCTCCACCAGGGGGATGCCGCGCTGGGTCATGGCCATGCGGCTGCCCAGGGCTTCGGCGGGCAGGAGGTCGCCCATGGCCTTGCCGCGCAGGAAGCCGAACTCGGCCGGGATGTCGTCGGGGAAGGCCAGGCCGGGATGCGCCTCGTCCGAGGTGAGGAACAGGCAGCCCTTGTCGCGGGGGCCGTCCAAAAACATCTGCTGCAGGGAGTGCTGGTCGGTGACGCCCACGGCCGGAAGCGGCATGGAGCCCTTGCCCTGCTTGCCCAGGCTCTCGGCCCAGAGCTGCCCGAACCAGGCCCCCAGGGTGGCCAGTTTCGGCACGTAGCAGAAGAAGATCAACTGGGTGAACCCGGAGTCCATGATGGACCAGTTCCAGGTGGCCAGCTGCCAGGCAGGGTGCGCGGCCAGCATCTTGGGCGAGAGGATGGTGTCGAAGAGCGGGCGCGACACGCTAAGCGCCCCCTCCACCAGGGCGTCGCAGTCGATGCCCAAAAACGTCGCCGGGACCAGGCCCACGGCCGAGAGCACCGAATAACGGCCGCCCATGTAGGTGGGCACGGGCAACGTGGTGAAGCCGTGCTTCTGGGACTCCTTGTGGAAGAAGCCCTCGCCGCCCGTGACCATGACCAGGTGGTCCTTCCAGTCCTGGCCCAGGCTGTCCTTCAGCCACTGGCAGGCCAGGAAGTATTGGCTGGTGGTCTCGATGGTTCCGCCGGACTTGCTGACGGCCACCACCACGGTGTCCTTGGGGGGCAGCTTGGTGAAGTAGGCGGCCAAGGTGGGCACATCCACGTTGTCGGCGATCCACAACCAGGGGCCAGTGTGGCCGGGCTGGTCCTGCTGCGGGAAGAAGGCCTTCTGCAGGGCGCGCGGCCCGAGAGCCGAACCGCCGATGCCCAGGAGCAACATGTGCTTGAACCCCTTGAGCCGGGGCTTGAGTATCTCCAGGTCCCTCTTCAGGGACGGCCAATGGGGCATGTTGACGAAGGGCAGCCTCCCCCCCTCGGGGCCGGAGAGGTCGGTAGCGAGCTTTTCCACGAAGGCCCCGAGCCGGGCCTGGCCCGCGCTTGGGAAGACGCCCTTGGGGTAGGCGCTGGTCCAATCGAGCACGTTGTCGGACATTGTGGCGGCTCCTTTCCTGTACTGGTTCCTGGCTGCGGCGCACGGGCGCCCGCGCATCAGTACTGCAAAATCGTTCTTCGCGTCATGAAAACGCGTTCATGTTCCGGTCGCGGGCGTCTACCCCTTGAGCACCTTGCCCACGGCCTCAAGCGCCCGGGTCAGGGTGTCGTCGTCCACCGCATAGGAGAAGCGGATGCAGCGGTCGTCGCCGAAGGCGCTCCCCGGCACCAGGGCCACCAGGGCTTCCTCCAGAATGCGGGTGCACAGCGTGGCCGAATCCGGAGTCTTCTCGCTGTAGCAGGCGGAGACGTCCGGGAACAGGTAGAAGGCTCCGCCCGGGTTGGGGCACTTGACCCCCGGCCAGGAGGACACGATCTTCATGGCCAGGTCGCGGCGGCGCTTGAAGTTCCCGCGCATCATCTCCACGTATTCGAAGCCGCCGGTAAGCGCGGCCACCGCGCCCTTCTGGGCGAAGGAGCACACGTTGGACGTGGACTGCCCCTGGATCTTGGACAGGGCCTTCACCAAGTCCGGATGGGCCACGCCGTAGCCGATGCGCCAGCCGGTCATGGCGAAGCTCTTGGCCAGGCCGTTGACCACGGCCACGTTCTCGGGGTGCTTCTCCCACCAGCCGATGCACGAGGCGGGTTCGGCCGGGGCGTACACCAGCTGGTCGTAGATTTCGTCGGAAACCACGAACACGTTTCGCGACACCGCCCATTCCATGATGGCGTCCAGCTGCGCCTTGGAGTAGCAGCAGCCCGTGGGGTTGGAGGGCGAGTTGAGCACCAGGATGCGCGTGCCCGGGGTGCGGGCCTTGTCCAGAGCCTCCACCGACACCAGGAAGTCGTCCTCGGGCTCGGTGGGCACGGGCACGGGAGTGCCGCCGGCCAGGAGCACCATGTCCGGGTAGCTCACCCAGTAGGGCGCGGGGATAAGCACCTCTTCGCCGGGGTTCAAGAGCGCCGTGAACAGGTTGTAGAGCACCTGCTTGCCGCCGTTGGACACGATCACCGCCTCACGCGGAGGGGTCACTCCGTAGAAGCGCCCGAAGTAGCCGCCCACGGCGTCGCGCAGGTCCGGGATGCCGGGCACGGGGGTGTAGCGGGTGAAATTGGCGTCCAGGGCGGCTTTCGCGGCGTCCTTGACGTGCTCGGGCGTGGGGAAGTCGGGTTCGCCCACGGCCAGGCTGATGACCGCCTTGCCCTGGGCTTTAAGCTCCTGGGCCTTGGCGTTCATGGCAAGGGTGGCCGAGGGCTGGATACGGGACAGTTTGAGGGAAGTGCGCATGCGTCTCTCGCTTAGCTTGCGTGTAAATGGGCGGACGAACCGTCTGAACCTGTAGAGGAAAAAATGGAAACAGTAAATTCTTCCCGTCCGCTCGTACCCTTCGGGGGGAAAATACGCCGCGCGCGCCTCATCGGGCGCAGGAAGCGCTTCCTCATGGACGTGGAGGACGCCTCCGGCCCGTTCACGGCCCACACCAACAACACCGGAACCATGCTGGGGCTTTTGCGTCCCGGCAGCGAGGTGCTGCTCTCCGTGAGCGACGCCCCCTCGCGCAAGCACGCCTGCACCGTGGAGGCCGTCAGGCTCCGGACTTCCGGGTTCCCGGGCTCCGGGACCCAGAACTCCGGAAATCCGGGGTTCTGGGTGGGGGTGAACACGGCCATGCCCACGCGCATCCTCAAGGCCGCCTGGGCGGCGGGACTCATGCCCGAGTGCGCCGGATACGAGACGTTCAAGACCGAGCCGCGCTTCGCGGAAGGGAGACTGGACGCGCTCTTCACCGGCCCGGCCGGAGAGCTTTACGTTGAGACCAAGAACGTGACCATGGTGGAGGACTGCCAGGCCCAGTTCCCGGACGCTCCCTCGGAACGCGCCAGCAAGCACATGGGGGAGCTGGCCAGGATCGCCCGAGGCGGCGCGCGGGCGGCGGTGTTTTTCGCGGTGCAGCGCCCGGACGGACAGTGTTTCGGCCCGGCCGAGGCCGTGGACCCGGAGTACGCCCGGGCGTTCAGGCAGGCCCTGGCCGCCGGGGTGGAGGCGTGGGCCTACGTGGTGGACGTGGCAGAGGATGGATACCGGCTTTCGCGGCGGCTGAGGGTGGCCTCGTGAATCCCGCGAAGCCAGACGGGATTCCAAAGGGAGGAACTCCCTTTGGCCGCCGGAGGCATCTTAACTCTTCTCTTCGCCTTACGCTTCTCCCTCGTGGGCTTCCCCCGGCACATCCTTCCTGAGCTTCTCCCCGTACTTCACCCGGGCCTCCCACACTTTCATCCCCACCCTCTTGCCCAAATCGGCCTGGCGGGCCTTGAGCAGGGCCTCAGCGGCCTCGCGGTTGCCCTGGGCTTTCAGCAGCGTGGCGGATTCCAGATCCCGCAGGTATTTGGCGCACTCGGCGATGACCCCGGTGAGGTCCAGCTCGTCGAGCTCGGCGGGGACGCGTACGGACCTGACGCGGCGTGACATGGCGGCCTCCTTGAATTCGTTTCGTATTACATTCGCGCCCGGCGCGCGTCCAGTCAAGCGGGCTCTTGCGGACGGCGCGCCAAGGATGATAGCGCAAGGCCCAAGGAGTCCGCATGGCCCTGACACGCAACGACAAGATGCTCATCCTCGCGGCCGTGGCCCTGGCCGCCGCCGTGGTGGGCGGGCTGGCCTGGTGGAGGATGTCCGTCCGGCAGGCCGAGCCCGTCCAGGCCCAGAACGCCGCCCAACAGGCGGGCCAGCCGATCGCACCGCCTTCCGCTCCCCCTGCGCCGGAGCACAAGGTGCAGGTCCCGGCCGAGACCAAGGCCCCGGTCATGGCCCCGCTGGCACCGGCCGCCCCCGCGGCTCCGCCCTCGGAGCCTCCGGCCGAGCCGGACAAGTCGCTCCAGACCATCTTCACGGAGAAGCCCGCTCCGGAACCGGCTCCCGCGCCCTCAGCCGTTTCGCCTCCAGCAGAGGAAAAACCCGCGCCAGCGCCCGTGGCCGAGCCCGTAAAGCCCAAGAAGCCGGAAACCCCGGCCGAGCGCAAGGCCCGCTTGGCCGCCGAACGCAAGGCCGCCGCCGAGGCCAAGAAGGCCGAGGAAGAGGCCCGCAAGGCCCGCGCCGACACCCTGCGCCGCGCCCAGGAGGAGTTGCGCAAGGCCGAGGCCGAACTCAAGCGCACCCAGGCCCAGGCCAAAGCCCAGCCCCCCAAGGAAGCTCCGGCCCAGGCTCCCGCCGAGCAGGCCAAGCCCGAAGCGGCGAAACCGGAGGCCCCGGCCGGACAGGCCGCCCCCGCCCAGGGTCAGGCCTCTCCCGAGGCTGGCCCGGCCGCAAAACCCGAGGCCAAGGCACCGGCCGAACAGACCAAGGCCAAGACCGGCCCCGAACGCCGCATTATCGACAAGCTGACGGTAACCGACACCGGCTCGGAGCTGGTCATCACACTGCGTGGGGCGTCCACCGCCTCCAAGCCCGAGGCCCTGCTGCTCACCGCCCCGCCCAGGCTGGTGATAGACCTGCCCGGGGCCTGGGCATACCACAACACCGACAAACCCTCCGGCGGCCAGGTCCTGGCCATCCGCGTGGGCACCCATCCGGACAAGCTCCGCCTCGTGCTGGACCTGGCCAACCCGCCCAAGGGCCCCAAGCACCCGGACGTGGAGAAATCCCCCGATGGCCTGGTGATCAAACTCGGCAAGTAAGCCGCCGACAACGACGGAGAATCCCCTTGAAAAAGACCGCCGCGCTCCTTCTGCTGCTGACCCTGGCCTGCGCCGCAACCGCCGCCTACGCCCTGCAGGAGCGCACCATCACCGACGAACCCAGCGTGGACAAGCCCCAGGCCCCGGCCAATCAGAGCGCGCCCGCTCCGGCGGCTCCCGCCGCCCCGGCTCCTGCCGAGAAGGCCCCTGCGCCGTCGGCTCCGGACAAAGCTCCGGCCAAGGCCGAGCCGCCGTCCTACCAGCCCGCGACCAAACCCTTCGGCTCGGACAAACCCGCCTCCAACGGCAGCTGGACTCCCGGCGGCGCGAAAGAACCCGCGCCCGTGGAACCGGCTCCGGCGGCGGGCAGCTCGACCAGGGTCACGGAAATGCCCGAGGCCAAGCAGGTGCAGGTGAGCACCTACTCGCGCAAGGAAGTGGACGAGCAGGTCATGGGCTTTTTCGAGGGCGGGGCCAGGGGCCTTGCCGACCTGATCACGCGGGCCTTCGAGAAGTACGGCGAGCCAACCGGCTTCATCAAGGGCAACGAGGGCGCTGGCGCGTTGGTGGTGGGCCTGCGCTACGGCGAGGGCTGGCTGCACCTGAAGAACGGCCAGAAGGTCTACGTCTACTGGCAGAGCCCGTCCGTGGGCTTCGACCTGGGGGTGAACGCCTCCAAGGTGTTCTGCCTGGTCTACGGCATGACCGACGTCAAGGAGATCTTCCAGCGCTACCCCAGCGTGGACGGCAGCGCCTACGTGGTGGGCGGGTTCGGCATGAACTACCAGCGCTCGGGCAGCGTCACCCTGGCCCCCATCCGCTTCGGCGTGGGCCTGCGCCTGGGAGCCAACGTGGGCTACATGCACTTCACCCGGGAGCGCACCATCAATCCGTTCTAACGGTCGCGCCCAGGATTCGAACGTTCCGGGCACCGGCTTTGCCGCGCGCCCGGCGCGTCAGTTTCCGGACTGGGCCCGCACCAGCCGGAATGCGGTGAAGGACGCAGCAAGAAAACGCGGATCGTCCTTCTCGAAGGTCTCGCCGGGAGCGCCATGTCTCCCCTGGTTCCACAGGGCGTAGCGCACGCTCAGCACGTTGGCGCCCTTGCGGGCCTGAACGGGCACCGCGAGCTTTCGGGACTCCGGGAATAGTCCCGCGTCCGGGACATTCACGGGCGCGCCGTTTACGGCCACCTCCACCCGCTGCCCGGGGATGGGGCTGCGGGCCTCCATCTCCAGGACGAACTTCTCCCCGCCCTCCGCCTCGAAAGTCACGCCCGTCTCGGGACCGCTCCCCCAGCGGAACCGGGTCTGCCCGGCCGTCTCCACCGGTCCGAGCCCCGTGACCGCCACGGGCGCGGCCGAGTCGAAGCCCGGCTCGGGGGCATTGACGACCATATCCATGGAGTCGAAGCGCACCGCTTCCGGATTGTTGTAGAAACTCGGCGACTCGCCCGAACAGAGCATGCGCACGGTCACGTCCAGCACGCGAAACGGCGCGGTGCGGCCCAGGGTGAGCGTGGGCGTGCCGCGCGCCCCCACTTCGCGAATGCTCAGGCCCGCGCGGGGCGTTTCGCCGTCGAAGGCGTAGAGCACCTCGAACAGGTTGCCCGGCGCGGTGTTGGCCATGACCAGGCCGATGTCCACGTTGGGCGCGAGCCGCCCCGAGGAATTCTCCACCCGGAAGGTGAAAGAGGCGGGGCTGTCGAAGCGGGAGGGGTACAGGCAGTTGCCCAGGGGGGAAAAATAGGGCCGCAGGTCGTGGGCCTCGTACACGCGCCGGAAAAAGAACTCCGGGTCCGAGGAGATGGCGAAGCGTCCAGGCAGGGCGTCCAGGGCGAGCGCCGGGGTCCTCGGGATGGCGAATCCCTGCAGGGAGTAGCCGGAGTCCAGGCGTTTATCCATCACCCGGGGGAACCCGGCCTGCTCGATGGCGAACATGGTCCGCGAATCGGTATGTTCGGAGGCCAGGCGCTTGACCAGGTAGAACTCCACGGCGGAGTCACCCGGCCCCACGGCGTTCAGGCGCGGATCGCCCAGCCCGCGCCGCTTGAGCTCCCAGCTGATGAAGTCGATCTGCTCGGCGGGATAGAACCCCGCGACCATCTTTTCGGTGAACGGGTTCGGCAGCGCGAAGGCCAGGAACCGCTGGCTCCAGTTGTGGTTGATGTAGCCTGAGTCCTCTTCGTAGAGCGCCCTGTGCTTGTCCGTGACCAGGAAGTACGCGCCGCCCGCGGTGATGAGCGCCGCGAGAAGGGTGGCGGGGACCGGGATGGCGAGCGCCCCCCTGGCCACGAAGAGCAGCAGGAACGGCAGGATGAAGGCGATGTGCTGCGGCTCGTAGATGATGCCGTAGCGCAGGGCGATCAGGGCGGCCAGGGGCAACGCCGCCATGGCCGTAAGGACGGCGGCCGGTCCGGGCCGCCTGGTCCAGAGCAGCGCGAACCCGGCCAGCAGCAGCACGGTCAGCGCCTGCCACGCGCCGGGGACCGGAACCACGTCCAGCAGCGCGCGCAGGTTCTCAAGGGTGCGGGTGGCGGTCCAGAGCATGGAGTTGCCGCCCAGGGCCACGCCCGGGAACTTCCCCATGCGCGCAAGCATCGGCGCGGCGCTCGCGGCGAGGCATGCGCCAAGGCCCGCCACGGTGAAGAGGCCCATGCGCGCCCCCAACGCCCCCATGAGGATCGCCACGCCCACCACCGCCAGTTCGCTCCCGATCACCAGGCCGCCGTTGAAATGCCACAGCGCCGTCAGAAAGCTCGCCGCGATGAGCAGCCAGGCGTTGCGCGCGGACGGGCGGTCGAGAAAGCCGACCAGGCGTTGCGCCGCCACCAGGGTCAGCAGCAGCACCAGGGCGTGCGGCCGCACGGCGCGCGACAGCGCCACGTGCAGAAGGTCCACCGCCAGCAGGGACGCGGCGACGAGGCCCGCTCCGCGTGAGACCAGACGCGCCCCGAGCCGGTACAGGACGTAGACGGCGGCCGTGCCGCCCACGGCCGAGATGAGGCGCACGGAGAAATCGTCCGAGGCCACCGCGATGACCAGTTTGTTGAGGAAGTAGTAGAACGGCGGATGGGCGTCGGTGTACAGCGAACGGCGCAGGATGTAGCCCCATTCCTGGGCGGCCGCGCCCGTGACCAGGGCCTCGTCGTGCAGCAGCATGGGCACGCCCAGGGCGTACAGACGCAGGAAACCGGCCGCCAGGAGGATGAACGCGAGCACGGCCAGCTCCCATCCGCCCATGGCGCCGGGGGAGCTCTCCCAAAGCCGCGGGCCTTGCGGAGAGCGGAATAAGTCGTTTCTGTCGTCGATTGGCATCGGATTTGGAAGAACGGGTTGTCCGGCGTCCGGGCTGGCCGCTCTTAACCGGGCAAACCCAGCTTCGTCGAGCGCTTGCGCCAGCCAGGCAGCGCTACGCCGCCACCTCTCGCATGGCTCCGATGGCCAGGGTCAGGAACTCGTCCAGGCCCACCCCGGCCTTTTCGCACTCCAGGATGTTCTCGCGGCGCACGGCGCGCGCGAAGGCCTTGTCCTTCATCTTCTTCTTCACGCTCTTGGCTTCCAGGCCGTCGTAGCCCGTGGGGCGCATGAGCGCGGCCGCGTGGATCAAGCCCGTCACCGTCTCGGCGCAGCGCAGGCCGAAATCCAGGGCGCTTTCGGGCATAGCGCCGGTCATCTCTCCATTGTGGGCGGCGATGGCCCGCACGGCCTCCTCGGGCAGCTTGCCCGCGAGCATGGCCGCCGATTCCAGTCCGTGGCGCTCGGGCTGATCCTTGGTCTGGGGATAATCCAGGTCGTGGACGAGCCCGGCGAGGCCCCACACGTCCGGGTCCTGCCCCAGGCGGTCGGCCAGGGCGCGCATGACCGCCTCGGACTGGCGGGCGTGCAGGATCATGTGGGGTTCGGGATTCTGGGCCTCGATGAGTTCAAGCGCCTGGCCGCGTGTGATCATGTGTTCTCCTCCGGGCCCGCCTGTGGTAAAGGCGAGCCCCATGCTTTCCGGGAAAAAACTGTGCATCCTCCATGGCAACTGCCAGGGGGAGACCTTGGCGGCGTTTCTGGCCTCGTCGCCCGGGTTCACCGCCGCGTTCGCGGTGGAGTACTACGTCAACTTCACCCGGCAGGCCATCCCCCAGGAGAGCCTGGACCGCTGCGGTCTTTTCCTGCACCAGCACCTGGGCTCCGAGTGGGGGGAGCTTTCCTCCGACGCGCTCAAGGCGCAGCTGCCGCCGGGCGCGCAGACCTTGTGCTATCCCAACATGCTTTTCAAGGGGTACTGGCCGTTCTGGTCCAACCGGCCCGGGTTCGACTACGCCGACAGCCTGCTGGAGGAGCTTCTGGGACGCGGCCTGGGCAAGTTCGAGGCCCTGCACGTGGCCCTGAAGGCGAGCCTTGACCGCATGTACGACCTGGCCGCCCTTCTGGCGGACACGCTGGCCAGGGAGCGGGAGAAGGAGCTTCAGAGCGACGTGAGGTACGTGGACCTGATCGAGGAGAATTTCCGGCAGGACAAGCTTTTCCAGAGCGTGAACCACCCCGGCAGGCGGCTCATGTTCCACGCGGCGGATTCGCTGCTGGCGCTCCTCGGCCTGGAGCCGTTGCCGGACGCGTTCAGAAATGCCTGCCCCGAGTTGTACCAGGATTTCCAACTGCCCATACACCCGGGCGTGGCCGCCTTTCACGGGCTGGACTTCGGCGGCTGGCAGGAGCGCTACAACGTGTACGGGCGTTCCCTGACCTACCCCGAATACATCGCCCTGTACCTGGAGTGCAGGCTGGCCGGCCGAAGCGATTTCATCACATTTCTGCAGCAGGGTTGAACCAAAGCGCAATATAGGCGATACAGGCGACTTGTACCGGCCTGTTCGCTTCGCGCACCGGGCCGGGCCTGAACCCAGCGAAGGAGGGCAGCCATGAACGCTCCCAAGACCGTTTTCCCGGACATCATCTCTTCCCGTCTGGAGGATCTGTGGGGCGCGCCCCTGCCCGGCGAGGAAGCCCCTCAGTATTTCGACTCCCTGCGCAAGGCCCAGGAAAAGCTCCTGGAGCTTCTGCCCGAGTCCGACCGCACCGAAGCCCAGGACCTGCTCACGGAGATCGAGGGGCTTTCCGAGCGTCTGAGGCACCTGTACGTGCGCTTCGCCTACATCCAGGGGCTCCAGGACGGCGGCAAGCTGCGTGAGGTTCTGGGTGGCGCTCCGGCTAACTGCTGAGCTGTTCCCAGGTCATGTATTGGGGGCAGAAGTGCAGGGGCCCCACCCAGAGGTTGAGGTAGAGGCTGTCCACGTTGCCGCACCGGCCCCGTCCGGCCACCTCGGTTTCCACGCGCTGCTGGGCGTAGGCCTTGCGGGTGCCCGCCCAGTAGTTGCACGTGGCGCAACGGACCTGCTCCCTGTCGAAGGACATGGCCCGGGCCGGGCGCGCGGCCAGCCCGGCGCTTGAGAGAACCGCCAGCGCGGCCAGGACTTGGCGGCGGGTCATGCCCCGGCCGGAGGGTCGCCCGAGGGCTGGGACTTGAGGGAGTCCAGGTCCGCCCGGATGGCCGCCACCACCTTTTCGGCGAAGGCCAGGGCGATCTTCTGGGCGTCCTCCAGGGAGCCGAACTTGTCCTTGAGCGCCCGCTGGCCCACCTGGACCTTCCAGCCCGGCGGCGTCAGGCGGTCGTAGACCGTGGTCACGAGCAGGGATTTGCCCAGGCTCAGGTAGTAGGTTGAGTCGTCGTGTTTGGTCCATTGGACGCTCATGAGGCGCTCCTTGGCGGATAGGTCCGGGACGGGTGTAGCACGCCGGGACAGCGAGTGGAAGAAGCGGCCGGAGCCCGGCCGCGCCCCGCGCCGCCGGCGGAAGACTGCTCGCGAAATGGAACCGGTTGCATGCTAGGGGGTGCCGATTACGCCGAACTCGACGGCTGTCTTGACGTAGAAGAGGTACACGCCCTCCGCGCTCAGCCGATCGAACAGCCGGTCGGCTTCCTCGCTCGTCACCGCCATCACCACCGACAAGGGCTGATCCGCCAACTCGAAGAAATGCGAGGAATGAACCTGATGGTGGTGGTCCATGCCTTCGCTGGCCGGTATCACGGTGGCGCCGCGCAGGCCGAGTTCGCCCGCCAAGTGCACAAGCCAGCTCGCCAAGGGTTTGCCGTGATGACGGCGATCCTGCTGCGTGAAGAAGGTGACCTGGTAGCCGTTCATGCCGATGTCTCCTCAATACGTTTTGAACCACTGCCAGGAAGCGATGCCCGCCACCGTCATCACCAACGACCCGGCAACGTGGATGCCGATGGCTCCCAGCGCCCAAACGAACTGCCCCCGCTGGAGCAACGCGACAATTTCAGCCGAAAACGTCGAGAAGGTGGACAGGCCGCCGCAGAACCCCGTGATGATGAACAACCGCCACTCGGGCGCGATACCGGGAGCCTGGGCGAAATAGGCCACCGCCACGCCGATGATGTAGCCGGCGATCAGGTTGGCCGACAACGTGCCGAACGGCACTGTCGGAAAAAAACCGTTGAGCTTGAGGCCAAGACCCCAGCGGAGGAGCCCGCCGAACACGGAGCCGAGCGCGATGGCAAGGATTGGCTTCCACATTGCACAGTCCTGTGTTGAGAGTTCATCCCAGGACAGGCAAAGCATCGCCTACGCAGCCTGTCCGGCCAACTCGCAGGCATCATCAGCCGCGTGGATGCGGCGGTTAGCGGAGGAATGCCATCTCCGTAGCGCTCCGTCTCGGCCGTTTCGCGCGCGGCCCCTAGTAGCTCTTCTCTTGCCCGGCCATGGACAGGGACACGCGCCCGGAGACGGGCATCTTGCCCATCTCGGCGAAGGTGGTGGCCTGGCGCAGGACGATCTCGTCCTTGTCCGCCACGGAGAAGCTCTGTCCGGCCTTCACGGGCGTCTTGCCCGCGAAGAGCTGCACCATGCCCGCCGGGCCGTTGCCCCGCACGTCCTTGAGGGTGTAGCGGCCGGGCGGAAGCGAGAGCGGCTTGCCCGGGCTCCAGGCAAGGGAGAGTTCCTTGCCGTCGGCGGCCGTGAGCACCAGGGCCTGCACCTCGCGCGGACGCACCCGGATGAAGAACTTCTCGCGGTTCGCCTTGAAGGTCTCCCGCACCACCTCGTAGAGCAGGTCGCCGCCCGGCAGGGTCTTGGCATAGCGGGGCAGGAAGCTCTTGGGGTCCAGGATGATCTCCTGCCCGGCGTCCTGGCCGTCGTTTAAGCCCACGCGGCTCACGTAGCCCTTCAGATTGAGCACTTCCTCGCGCTTGCTCCCCCACATGCCCTCCAGCACAAGCTGGTCGCCCTGCACGGCCTCGAGGGTGCCGCCCGCCGGGACCAGCTTGAGCTCGCCCCGGAGCCAGCAGACGAACTTGGGCGGCCCCGACGCCTCCGGCACGGGCCAGTTGCCCGTCCACTCCAGGGACGCCTTGGCCAGGACCACGCCGTCGGCGCGCACGTCCAGGGTCTGGAAGGGAGACAGCGGCAGGCGCGGGGACTTGGCCAGGTTGTAGCCGGGCCTGTCCGAGGCGAACACGGCCGTCACCGGATTCATGGGGGCGGTGCCCGCCGGGAACTCGCAACGCACGTCCAAGGGAGCGCCCGGGGCCACGGCGATCTTCTGGCCCTTGGACACGATCTCGCGGCCGTTGACCGTGAGCTTCACCTCGCGGGCGGGGTACGCCTTCATGTCCTCGGGCGCGACCGCCGGAACTTCCAGTTCGATGCCGAACTGGCGCAAAAAAAGCGTGGTGGCCTTGAGCTGGTTGGCCACCTTCCAGGACAGGTCCGGGATGTTCTTGCTCACCTCAATGGCCACGGCCGGAATGCCCACGTTGGACAGGGCGTAGTAGGTGAGCGATTTGCGCTGCTCCAGGTATTTGGAGCGGTCGTTGAAGGTGTCCATGTTGAAGAGCTGGAAGGCGTAGTCCTTGGGGGTCACGCCCTCGTTGAGCTTGGCGAGCACCTGCCGGGCCATGCGCTCCAGGTGCACCAGGCGCTTGTAGTCGGCGGAGTCGATGATCACGGACTGGCCGTAGCGCTGGGGGCCGCGCAGGTCGCTCTTGCGCACGGGGTCGTAGAAGCCGGAGCCTTCGTGCAGGTGGATGAGGGCCTGGCTCTGGGACACCAGGAAGCGGATGAGCCGGGCCAGGCGGTCTTCGTAGAACTCGTTGTAGTCCTTGTCGAAGCGGCGGTTCAGGTCCACGTTGATGGCCCGGGCGTGCTCGTGGATGGAGGGGGGGTTGGCCCGGGGCACGATGATGACCGTGCCGCGCGTCACCTTGGCCCGGGTGAGCAGCTGTGCGGTGAGGAAACCGCCCGACTCGTCGCCCTGGATGCCGCCCTGCACCATGACCGTGGGGCCGGGCTTCTCGCCCCTCAGGAAGTGGACGTCCAGGGCGTACTGGGTGCCGGGGAAAAAGGTGTGGACCTCGCCCCAAGCGGGCAAGGCGGAGAGAAGCAGTATGATGATCGCCAGGCTACTGAGCCTGGGCCAGCGGATAGGTCTCGCTGAAGATGGTCTTGCCTGAAGCATTGCTGAGCACCAGCCTGAAGCCGTAAAGATTTCCGGGATCGACGCCCTGGGGAAGCGCAGCCTGCGACGACACCTGCTTGAAGCGCTGGATGGAGAAGCCCAGGTCCTCCTTGCCGGTGGGGACCGGGATCACGCCGCCGTCGCGGCCAACGGCCAGGAGCTGCCCGCTTCCCGACAACGCCTGGGGCATGAGGTTGGAGAGGTCGAAGCCGTAATGGATGCCCTTGGCGTCCACCTTGGCCCGGAAGTTCTCCACGCCCACCTGTCCCAGGTCCACCTTGCCCATGACATCGGCCAGGTCGAAGCCCGGGGGGCGTTCGCGCTCGGGCGTCCCGTTCTTGGCGGCCGGTGCGTCCTTGCCGCCGGACTTGGCGTTAGGGGCGGCCTGCGGGGCCTTGCCCGCCTGGGTGTCCACGTTAAGGCCGCCGAGCAGCTGGGCCATCTCCGAGGCGTCGGAGGTCTGGAGCAGCTTCTCGATGTTCTGGAGCCGCTCGAGCTTGAGAAGCGTCTCGTTCAGGCGCTTCTCCACGTCGCGCTTCTCCGCCTGCATGTCCTGGGAGCGCCGCCAGAATTCGTAGGCCGTGAAAATCCCCCCGCCCGCGCCGAGCACCACCAGCACCAGAAAATAGGTGAAAGCCCGAATCCAGCCGGGCCTCACGCGCAGGCGCTTGGCAGGTTCCTCGTCGCGGAACCAGATGAGGTTCAACTTGCCCGAGCCTGACATTTACATCTTGCTCCAATCCTCATCCAGGATGGACCACCCGTTGCCCACCGGGCCCAAGACCAGCTTCTTCCTGCCCTTGTCCGAGTTGCCGTCCTTGCTGGCGTACTCCTGCACGAACTCGACCTGCACGCCGTCCTGGGCCAGGGAGAACTTCATGTCGCGCAGAGCCACCTTCCTGGGCGCCTTGGACCCGGCCCAGAGCTGCTGCTTCTGCTCGCGGATGGCCGCCTTGCCCTTGCGGTCGCCCTGTACGGCGTTCTCGTCGTAGAACTGCATGTACTCGGCCACCTTGCCACCTTCCCAGGCTTTGCGCCAGGCCTCCACCACCTTGGCCACGTCGTCGCGCACCCGGGAGAGGTACTTGCCCTCGAGCCCAAGCGAAATCTCGTCGTAGTCCATGCCCACGATGACCATGCGCCCCTGCTCGTTGCGCTGCCAGTAGAGGCGCTTGATTCCTTCGCTGGAGAGCGTGGGGGAACGGTAGAGCTGGCCGAAGTAGGTCACCCAGTAGTCCGGCCCCTGCACGGCGCGCACGTCGTCGATGAGCACGTGTATCCAGGGCAGCTTGGCGAAGAGCTGGCGCTTGTGGGACCGGAAGGTGTCGAAGGGCTCGCCCGTGGACACGGAGAACTTGGCCGCGTCGTGGAAGGCGAAGAAATCCTCGGACTTGCGCGACCACGCCTTGGCCCATTCCAGGGTGGCGGCCACCACTTCCTGGCCTTCCTTGGTGGCGGTGGGGTTGTCCTTGGACCAGTGGACCTCATTGGCGATGACCACGGGCAGGATGCGCTTGGTGAGCTGGGGGTCCAGGTCCTTGATGTCGGGGTTGTTCAGGGCCACGCAGCCCTTGCTCTCGTTGGGCGTGATGGGGCGGCCCCGGCCGTGGATCCAGATGCCCGAACCCTTGCGGCCGTTGATGATGTCTATGGGATTGGGATAGTTGAGCGTGAAGGCCAGGTCGCCGTAGAGGCCGAAATCCAGGCCGCCGCCGATGCGTTCCTTGATGAAGTAGACGCCCTCGGGGGTCTTGAGGTCGCCCTCGCGCCACTTGGTGCCCGGCTCCTGCCCCGTGGTGCAGGGAAGCTGCTTCACCGGCTGCAGCGGGCTCTTCTGCTCGAAGATCCAGAACGTCTGCGAGGACTTGTCCACGGCCAGAAAGCGCTGCGGACCGTATGGGTCGGCCTTGAGGTTCACCGTCCAGCCCTCCCCGGCAAGGGCCGGGGCGGCAAGGAACAACGAGACGAGCGCTGCGAGCGCGAGACGGATAACGGTCGATTTGGCGCGTGGTGCGGCCACGGTCTGGCTCCTCCGTGAGTCGACGGTGGTCTCGAAGGTACTACTGCCCTTTGGCGGCGACGAGATCCGCCCTGGTGAAAATGGACGTCAGTTCGTACCCGGCGGCCGCCAGGTTCTCCCTTCCGCCCTCCTGCCTGTCGAGCACGGCCAGCACGGCCACTATCGTAAGGCCCGCGTCGCGCACGCGCTCGCAAGCCTTGAGCAGGGTGCCGCCGGTGGTGACCACGTCTTCGAGCATGGCAACCTTGTCGCCGGGCTTGAAGTTGGCCAGTCCTTCGAGAAACTGGTTGGTGCCGTGGCCCTTGGACTGCTTGCGCACGATGAAGCCCGGCAGGGGGCGCTTGCCGATGAAGGACATGACCGTGACGGCGCTGACCAGGGGATCGGCCCCCAGGGTCATGCCGCCCACGCCCTGCACGTCGAAACCCGAAAGCATGTCGCAGAAAAGGCTGCCGATGAGATAGGAGCCTTCGGGATGCAACGCCGTGGGCTTGCAGTCGAAGTAGTAGTCGCTCTTGCGACCGGAAGTGAGGACGAATTCGCCCTCGCGGTAGGACTTTTCGAGTATGATCTTGGCGAGCCGCTGTTTCACGCGCCGAACACCCTTTTGTAGATGGCCGGTTCCTCCTTGAGGAAGTTGGCCGGATTGAACAGATCGTTCAGCCTGCTTTCGCTAAGCGCGCTGGCGATGGCCGTATCATGGCGCACTTCATCCGGAAAGAGCTTTTTTTCCGTCCAGCAGCGCATGGCCACGGCCTGAACGGCCTCGTAGGCCGCCTGGCGGTCCATTCCGGCCTCGTCGATGAGGGCCAGGAGCACCGCCTGGGAGAAAAACAGGCCGTAGGAGCCCCAAAGGTTGCGCTCCATGTTCTCGGGGATGATGCGAAGCCCCGCGAGAAGGTTGGAGAGCCTGTGCAGCATATAGTCGGCCAGGATGGTGGAGTCGGGCATGATCACCCGCTCCACGGAGGAGTGGGAGATGTCGCGCTCGTGCCACAGGGCCATGTTCTCCATGGCGGCCAGGGAGTTGGTGCGCAGAAGCCGGGAGAGCCCGGCCAGGTTCTCGGCGGAAATGGGGTTCTTCTTGTGGGGCATGGCCGAGGAGCCCTTCTGGCCCTTGCCGAAGCCCTCCTC
The DNA here is from genome assembly GCF_022808915.1 of Fundidesulfovibrio terrae. Lineage (NCBI taxonomy): Bacteria > Pseudomonadati > Thermodesulfobacteriota > Desulfovibrionia > Desulfovibrionales > Desulfovibrionaceae > Fundidesulfovibrio > Fundidesulfovibrio terrae. The sequence continues at coordinate 94,921 of NZ_JAKZFS010000001.1, read as the reverse complement.
CACCTCGAGCACCTCGGTGCGCTGCAGGTGCCGAAGCTCCACGCAGATGCGCTCGATGCCGCCGCCCAGAAGCCCAAGCGCGGTGAAGAATTCGGCGTGGCGGTCGCGCTGCACGATCTGGGTGGAGACCGGGTCCGGGGTCAGGCCCAGGATGGCGCAGGCGCGCTCCTCGAGTTCGGGGGAAAGATAGGCGTAGGTGCCCACGGCCCCGGAGATCTTGCCCACGGCTACGTTGTCCACGGCCCGGGCCACGCGCTCGCGGTGGCGCGTGAACTCGGCGTAGAACACCGCCATCTTGAGCCCGAAGCTGGTGGGCTCGGCATGGATGCCGTGGGTGCGGCCCATGCACAGGCGGCCCCGGTTGGCCAGGGCCATGTCCCTCAGCACGCCGAGCAGGCGGTCCAGGCCCTCGAGGATCTTCACGCCCGCGCGCTTGAGGAGCACGCCGTTGGCCGTGTCCACGATGTCGGAGCTGGTGCAGCCCAGGTGGATGAACCGTGCGGACGGCCCCACGAGCTCCTCCACGTTGGTGAGGAAGGCGATGACGTCATGGCGGGTGCGCTCCTCGATCTCGAGGATGCGGTCCACGTTGACGTCGGCCTTGGCGCGAATGGCTTCCATGTCCTTGGCCGGGATGCGGCCCATGGCGTGCCAGCCTTCGCAGACTGCCAGTTCCACTTCCAGCCAGACCCGGAACCTGTTTTCAAGGCTCCAGAGCCTGCCCATTTCCGGGCGGGTGTAGCGTTCTATCATGGTGTATGGCGCGGGGGTTGGCTGTGCCCCCAGGCGGGGGCTTGAAAACAAGCAAGGCAGCCGAAGCTGCCTTGCGGGGCGCCTGTCAGTTGGAGCACCCGCCCGAAGGGCAGGAAGCAGCGCACGCCTTGGTCTCGGTCTTTGTGGACGTGGACGAGGCCGGGGCGCAGGTGTCCGCATTCGATCCGGCGGGCTTGGAGTACAGATCGGAATACCAGCCGCCGCCCTTCAGAACGAAAGACGAGCTGGAAATAAGACGCTCGGCCTTACCCCCGCACACAGGGCAGGGGACTTGACGGTCGGCGAAGTCCTTCTGCCACTCCTCGAAAGTCTGCTGACATTCCTGGCAGCGGTATTCGTAGATGGGCATGGCTTCCTCCTTAAACAACGCAAATCGTAACAGCTCCGGACATAAGACTCGCCGGAGCCGTTGTCAAACAGCCAATTAGGCCTTCTTGGCGGCCTTGGCTTCGCGGACGCGCTCTTTCATGCGCTCGGCGCGACGCTTGCGGCGGCGGTCCAGCTCTTTCTTGCGCTCGTGCTTCTTCTGAGCCATGGGTGTTTCCTCCTGGCGGTATACGCTCGAAAAGAAAGCCCCTAATGATTTCTCCTTGGCCTGTCCAGGTGTTTTTTTCCCCGAAAAGGGCTACCAGTACCTCTCATGAGCAATTCCCGCGTCCGCATCGTCCTGCTGGCGGCCATCCTCGTCGCGGCGGCGATCATCCGCCTGGCCTGGCTCGAATCCACCCCCCTGTGGTGGGACGAGTTCGTCACCCTGGGCCGGGCCAAGCTCGCTTTCGCGGACCTCTGGCGCAGCCTCAGCTTCCAAGGGCCGTCGGACGCCTCGCTCGATTCCTCGCCGCCGCTTCTGCACCTGATCCTGCACCCCGTGCTGGCCCTGGGCGCAGCGTCGGAGACCTGGGTGAAGCTGCCGAGCGTGCTGGCCGGGATTCTCACGGTCCTCGTGCTCTACCCGCTGGGCACCCGCCTCTACGGCGGACGCTCCGGGCTCTTCGCCTCGGCCCTGCTGTCCCTCTCGCTCTACCACCTGCAGTACAGCCGCGAGGCCCGGCCCTATTCGCTCTACCTGTTGCTGGCGGCGACGTCCCTGTGGCTCCTTGTCCGCGCCCTGGAATCCAACCGGCCGCGCCACTGGGCGCTCTACGCCGCGAGCCTGGCCGGGGCGCTCTACGCCTCCTACCTGGGAGGGGCGAACCTCCTGGCCCAGGGACTCTTCCTGGCCGGGCTCGCCGCCGGGCGCGCCCTGCCCGCCGGCCGTCTCGTTCCGGCGGCCCTGGCCCTGGGCGCGGCGGCCCTGGCCTACCTGCCCTGGCTGCCCGGGCACCTCTTCCACATGGAACTCATCTACGCGCCCAGCTCCGGCATGGGCCTGACCTGGGAGTTCCTCACGCGCGCCCTGCTGGAGTTCACCACCCAGAGCGTCCTGCTGCTGGCCTGCGCCGGGCTCGGCGTCTTCACCGGGCTGTGGCGCAACCCGCGCGGCACGGCGCTCGTCCTGTGCTGGCTCCTGCTGCCCGTGGCCACGGCCCTGGCGCTGCGCACGGGCATCAGTGTGAACCCGCGCTACCTGATCAACTTCGTGCCCGGCCTGGCCCTCTTGGCCGGGGCGGGACTGGACGGGCTGGTGAAGGGCCTGTCGCTGGGGCTTCCCAGCCGGGCCGCGGCGCTCCTGGGGCTTTTCGCCGCCGTGGGCCTCTCCTGGCCGAGCCTGACCGCCCTGCCCGACTATTACCGGCGTGACGCCCACTCAATGCGCGACGACCTCCTGGACGCGGCCCGGGCCGCCGCCAACGCCGACACCGTGGCCTTCCCCCGCAACCGCCACCTGAAGGTGTTCACCCGCTGGTACCTGCCCGGCGTGTTCGACGATTTGAGCCAGAGCGGCGACCTGCGCTACCGCCGCGTGCTCCTCTTGTGCGGGCCGGACTTCATCCCGCCGGGATACGGTCGGCCAGAGCGCTTCGGCGACCTCGCAGGATTCCGCCTGGGACTTCTGAACGTGAGCCCCCTGGCCGGCGCCGGCGCCTACCGGGCGGATTTCTCGACCTTGAGCTTCTACCGCGAGGCTGCCCTCTGGGAGAACGCCGGGCCGGACCTGTTCCAGAAAAGTTTGAGCCTCTACGACCCCGAGCGTCCCGGCCGGGCCGTCTGGCGCTTCAAGGCCCCCCAGGGCGGCTTTACGGGGGACGTGGCCTTGCGCTGCCGTCTGCGCCTGACGCGCGGCCTGGCCTCGAAACCGTCGGACGCCTCGGTCGCAATCGCCGCCGGGAGCTCGCCCGAGACCCTGACCGCCCTGAAGAGCGTCGCCCAGGCGGACTTCACCGGCGAGGAGCTGGACGTCCCGCTCACCATCCCCCGCCCCTCCGGCCCCGAGTTGGCCGTGGGCCTGCTCCTCGATCCCGGGACCGTCCACGGGGCGCTGGAGCCCGTCTCCCTGGAGGTCGATTTCCCCGGCGCGTCCCCGGCCTCATCCCCCGTTCCGGCCGTCACGCCGGACACCCTGCGCCGCAGGGCTGATCTGGCGGAGTGGACGCCCGGCCTGACCCTGGCCGGGCGCGCCCCCCTGGTGGCCTTCAAGCCGGGCGACTCGGCCCTGGTTGATTTCCGCGCCAGCCACCCTGGGCTCGCCCCCGTGGCCGAGCTGCCCGGCCCTGGCGGCCTGACGGTCTTCGACCCGGCCCTGGCCGACGCCTTCTTCAACGCGCCCGGCGCCCCGGGCTCCAAGGTTCTCACCGAGCCGGTCCAGGCTGGCGGCCTCCTGGTCAAGGGGCCCATGGCCGGGCAGACAGTGACTCTGGGCGGAGCCGCCGTGCAGCTGCCCCTCGTGGCCCCGGAGGGCTCCACACTGGCCCTGGCTCCCGGCGGACAGGGCAGGATTTGGGCCGCGCTCGATTTCGCCCCGGCCGCGGATGCGGCCGGTAACCCGCCGGGCGTTTTCGGGGGAACCTTCGCCCGGTTCAACACCGCCCTGGTCCCGGGCCAGCCCTGCCTGACCTGCGCGGGCGAGAACGCCTGTTTCGCGGTCTACGCCCTGGCCTCCCGCGCCCCGGTGCGCGCCGTGCGCGTGGCCTTCACCCCGGAGGTCTACGGCGAGCCGGGCATTGAGAACTCCGTGCGCCTGTCCGTTTCCACCGACGGCAACGCCTACCGGAGCGCGGAATCGCTCACCGTGAAGAACAGCGAGCTTTGGGAGGGCAAGCACCGCCGCATCGCCTGGATCAGGCTCGAGCGGCCTTCGGAGCGCGTCTACCTGCGCTTCGAACTCTCCAGCGACAAGGCCCGGCTCTGGTCCGGACCCGAACATCCCCTGCGCATCGACGCGTGGCTGGAGCCAGCCGCGCGGATGCCCCGAGTTCTCGCCGCACAGCCTTTCACGCCGGGATGCGACGGCCGGCCCGTGCGCCTCTACGTCTCGCCCTCCCCCCTGCCGGACCTGGACCGCCTCCTGGCCCCTCACTAGAGACCACAACAATGAACAACAATCTTCATACGCATCCCGCGAAAGACTCGGCCGCCAGAGCGGCCCTCGGTCCCCTCACCGGCGACGGACAGGTTTCCCGCACCTCGCCCGGGCAACGCCCGAGCCGCGCGGAGACAAGCCCGCGCCGCGCGAAGACCTTTTTTCGAGCCGGGCTGCCGGGGCGGATGCTGCGCCTTGTCGCGCTTTTTTCCTGCCTGCTGCCCCTGCTGCCTGTGGCCTCACTCCTCCATGCGGCGGACGTGACGCCCGGCGACCTCTTCGCCGAGGGCTACCGCCATCTGACCGGACAGGGCACGCCCCGCGACGCCACCTGGGCCGCGAAGCTCTTCCTGGAGGCCGCCCAGGCGGGCGAACCCCAGGCGCAGTACCAGCTCGGAGTGATGCACATGGACGGGCTCGGCGTGCCCAAGGATTTGGTGTGGGGCTACTTCTGGCTGACGCGCGCATGCGAGAGCCCGGCGCTCCCGGAGGAGGTCGCGCGGCAGGGCCGGGGGAGGATTGAAGCGCTCAAGCGCGAGCTGACGCCCGACCAGAAGAGACGCCTGGGACTGGCCGGAGACGCGGCCGCGAAAGAGTGACGGGGCGGGGGCCCTCCCCCGCTTACGTCGACAGGCTCCGCGCCAGCACGTCGGAGAACCGCGTCATGTCCGCGTCGTCCGCGAACAGGTGCGGCGCGATGCGAAGCGTCCCCGCCCTGGCGCTCACGAACACGTTCTCCCGGGCCATGGCCGCCGCCACGGGCTTGGCCGGGCCGTGCTTGAGCTTCAGCCCGATCATGTGCGGGGCGCGCTCCGAGGCCTGCGTCGGGGTCAGCCCGAACGCCTCGCCGGTCAGGGCCAGCCTGCCGGTCACCCGCGAAAGCGCGGCCGCGATGTTCTCCACTCCCCAGGACGACACCAGCGTAAGAGCCGCCTCGGCCATGGGCATGAGGATGAAGTTGCTGGCCTCGCCCACGTCGTAGCGCCTGGCTCCGGGCCGGTAGGTGTCGCGGTATTCGGTCAGGCGCGAGAAATCCTCGCTGCCCTCGCGGTTGAGCCAGTTCTCCTCCAGGGGCTCGCCCCCGCGCCAACGCTCGTCCACGTAGCAGAACCCCACCCCGTAGGGCCCGAGCAGCCACTTGTGGCCGGACACGGCCAGCACGTCCGGGCGGATGGCGGCCAGATCGAAGGGCATGGCCCCCAGCGACTGGGTGGCGTCCACCACCAGATGCGCGCCCACCCGGTCGCAGGCGGCGCGGATGGCGGCCAGGTCGAACACCGTGCCGTCGATCCAGTGGCAGTGCGGCAGGGCCACCAGCCCGATCTCCTCGGTGATGAAGGACAGCACATGGTCGGACCAGGTGCCCTCGGCCGGGCGGGGCACGGCGCGCACCCGTCCCGGGGCCGTCTTCAGCCAGGAATAGACGTTGGACGGGAACTGCTCGTCCAGGATGAGCACGCACTTGTCCTGGGCCAGGGGGAGGTTCTTGGCGGCCACGGCCATGGCGTAGGACACGGCGGGGGTGACGGCCACGCCGTCCGCGTCGCAGCCCAAAAGGGAGGCGAACGCCTGCCGGGCGGCCTCCAGGCCGGTGAAGAAGACATCCGTGGTCATGAGCCATGGAGAGCGCTTGAGTTCCAGAGCCTTGCGTCCGGCTTCGAGAACGGGCTCGGGCAGGGGGGAGGTGTAGGCGCAGTTGAAATAGACGACGTTTGCGGGAACGCCGAAAATCTGGCGCTGGTTGGCGATCATGAGTCCTCCTGCTGGTGTGGTGGGCGCAGGATACCCGGATGCGGCCCAAGTTCAAGTGCCGGGAGAAGTTGCCGTCCGTTTCCCGTCCCTCTGTCAAACGAGGTAACTGCCACGCTGAATCAAGCGCCTCATGCCAAACAATTTTCAACTTTCTTCCTACATAGCGCTATATGGGGAGACACGAGACCCTTTTTGAATATCCTGCGTGGTCATCGCCCGGCCGAGCCGGGCAAATCATCCACGGAGGATTTCATGAGGACCGAGCAAGAGCTCAAGGAAAACCAGGCCAGATACTGGCGGCGCTCCAACGCCGCCTTCGGGGTGCCCGCAGGGACCCACCCCGACGACCCCAACCCGCCCGGGGCGGACAACTTCCGGCAATCGGGAAGCGTCCAGCCCGGCGAATACTTCTCTATCCGGCAGCCCATGGGGGATTTCCCCGGCTACGACGACGTGCACGCGGCGCTCCTGCGCGACCCCGAGGCCGTGGCCACGTTGCGCGAGCACTGGGACGACGTGTTCAGGCCCCACGACATGGGGCCGCCTCCCGCCGACCCCACGGGACAACTGCGCTGGTATATCCTGCGCGATCTGAACGAACACCACCACAAGCGCCACAGGCTGGATTTTGAAGACGCCAGGAAACACCGCGTGCGCCAGCGCGTGGAGACGCTGTTCGGCAAGCTGTCCCAGAGCGATCCCCTCTACAAAGGGACCATCCAGATGATGGAGCACCACATCGCGCTTTTGCCGCCTTCGGCCCAACGCTCCGTGAAGGAGATGTTCGCCCGCTGCCCGCACGAGGCCATGGAGTTCTACAAGGAGATGCGCGTGGGAGCCGTGAAGGCGTCCAAGGTATACCACGGCCGCCGCTCGGCCAGGCATCGGTAGGCGCGTCGGAGCAGGTCACGCTTCGATGGCGAAGCCCGGACACCGCGCCGAGGGAGGCCATCCTCCCCGCGCACAACAAGGAGACGACACATGGCGGATGAGTACGCCGACAACCTCGCGGACAGTTACGTCCGCACTCATGACGCCGCTGGCGATACCATGGGCACGAACTTCAATGGTGGAGTTGTGGCCATGCCCCTCGCCGCGGGCGAGGTGCGAGCACCTATTTCGGGGGAGATTCGTGACACTGTTGGCAACAGGCGGTCTGACGAAGACCCGCTTTTCACTTCCATCGCGGGCGACAGCAAGGAGTTCGTTCATGGAATGCCAAAAGCGACATGGGACAGTTTGAGCCCTGAAGACAAACAAAAATGGGAGGTGCCCGAGGAACAATTCTCTCACTACCGAGGGCTCGGAACAGCAGCAGGCGCCGCTCCAGGGCTTGTGATCGCAACCCTCCCTGGAATGCAACTACCAGGTGGATTACTGGGAGCTTATGGCGGCTCGCAAGGTTACGATGCGGCTGACAACTGGCTCAAAAATCAATCGCAAGTTACGACTCGTGAAGAATTGAACCGCCAGTTCGAGGCAACGAGAGGAAAAGATTAAAATTAAGCCGCGTCAAACAAGGCGCGGCTTAATTTCTTGATATTACTAGTGGCACGACTCGTGTCGTGAATATAAAATGAAATTCTAATACTATAAACACCAGAAAACACACTCTTTCAAAGACATTGACTCGCTTCACCTACAACACTCCAAACATATCTGCAAAATGGACGATTTTGTCGAATAAAAACGCCAGTAACAAGAATGCCACTATGACACTGTCAACCACAAATGATTGGATTACATCATACCCTCTATAGTTCAAATACACCGAACTGCTCCTTTCATCGACTCAACTTATTTTCGCGAGGATCACCTACCGCAAGATATTGTACCAAACACAAACAAAATCTTCAGCACAACTATGGCCAATACAAATCCAAACGTAAGAACACATAATTCAAAGCATAAATGCTTCAACAAGCGATACATGTTGATCGACGGCATTCAACCCCTCCTCATCAAGCGCCTCATGAATTTTATTAATCTATTTTTATGGCATCAGTCAATATCGATAAAAATGGCCACCCGTTGCCGGGCGGTCGCGGTAGACGCGCCCGCGACGTGCCACGCTTCGATGGCGAAGCCCGGACACCGCGCCGGGGGCCCTTCCTCCCGGCGCAAGACAAGGAGACGACGACATGGCGGATGATTACGCCGACAATCTCGCGGAGAGCTTCATCCGCACCAATGACGGCAAGGGCGACACAATGGGCGAGAACTTCAACGGCGGCGTGGTGGCCATGCCCCTCGCCGCGGGCGAGGTGCGAGCACCCCTTTCAGGAGAGGTCCGTGACACTGTCACCAACAGGCGGCTCGGCGAAGATCCGCTCTTCACGGCCATGGCGGGCGACAGCAAGGAGTTCGTGGGAGGCATCCCGAAAGAGCTGTGGGACCAGTTTTCTCCGAAACAGAAAGAAAGCTTGGCCCCGACGCCAACCAAAGAGGCTATCAATACCGCAAGAATAATTGGAGCCGGAGTTGGCGGTACAGCAGGCACCATAATTGGAGGCGCAGCCGGTGCTGTGACGGCCAACCCGGTGATCATCAGTGGCTCGGCGGCGTTCGGTGCTGGTGCCGGTGCCGAAATAGGTGTTCAGGCCGCCGAAGAACGCATGACGAGCCCCCCTCCGGCGATGTCGCGTGCTGAATTGTACGACCGGTACAAGTACGCGAAAGAGCACGATTAAGAAAAGGCCAGGCCATCATGGCCTGGCCTTTTCTCTTGCCGTTCACCAAGGATATTAGCATGCTTACAATTATATACGGGCAAACATATTTTCATCAATTTGCAATCAAAGAGGCGTCCATGTGTTCAAAAAACTGTATTCAAAACTGGAATATGAGTTTCAACAGCACCCATGGAGATACATCATCATTATGGGCCTCTTAGGTTGGCTCCAATGGTTTGTGCGAGAGCTCTTCCGCCCATAAACGACTTCTTTCTTTGAATACATTTCTGCTCTCTAGGCAATTCTCGTTGGAAATCACTGCCAATCCGGGATTTATAAACTTCACTTCATAAGAAAAAGGCCGCCCGTCGCCGGGCGGCCTTCCATTCTCGAATCTCCGCGCCATCCTACAGGACGGGCAGGTATTTCTCGATCTCGTATTCGGTGATCTGCATGCGGTACTGGTCCCACTCGTCGTGCTTGTACTGCACCAGGGCGGCGTGCAGGTGATCCCCCAGGATCTCCTTCATGAGCGCCGACTTCTCCAGGTTGACCACGGCCTCGTAGAGCGAGCCCGGCAGCGAGGAAATGCCATGCTTCTTCATCTCCTTCTCGTCCATGTGGAAGATGTTGTCCTCCACGGGCTTGGCCAGCTTGTAGCCGTCCTCGATGCCCTTCATGCCCGCGCCCAGCATCACCGCGAAGGCCAGGTAGGGGTTGGCGGCCGGGTCGGGGCAGCGCAGCTCGATGCGCGTGGCCGACTCCTTGCCGGGCTTGTACATGGGCACGCGGATCAAGGCCGAGCGGTTGCGCTGGGCCCAGGCGATGTACACCGGGGCCTCGTAGCCAGGCACCAGGCGCTTGTAGGAGTTGACCCACTGGTTGGTGACGCAGGCGAACTCGGGCGCGTGCTTAAGGAGCCCCGCGATGTAGGCCTGGGCCTCGGTGGAGAGATGGTTGGGCGAGGAGGCGTCGTAGAAGGCGTTCTTGGAGCCCTTGAACAGCGACTGGTGCACGTGCATGCCCGATCCGTTCTCGCCGAACAGGGGCTTGGGCATGAAGGAGGCGTAGCAGCCGTGCTTGCGGGCCACTTCCTTCACCACCACCCGGTAGGTGATGGCCGTGTCGGCCATGGACAGGCCCTCGTTGTAGCGCAGGTCGATCTCGTGCTGGGAGGGGGCCACCTCGTGGTGGGAGTACTCCACGGCGATGCCCATGGACTCCAGCGCGAAGATGATGTCGCGGCGCACGTCGTTGGCCAGGTCGAGGGGCGGGGCGTCGAAGTAGCCGCCCTTGTCCAGGATGCGCGGCTCGCTGGAATTGGCGAACAGGAAGAACTCCAGCTCCGGCCCCACGTAATAGGTGTAGCCCAGGTCGGCGGCCTTCTTGAGCATCTTTTTCAGCACGTAGCGCGAGTCGGCGGCGAAGGGCGTGCCGTCGGGATTCTTCACGTCGCAGAACAGGCGCGCCACCGGACGGTCGCTGGGACGCCAGGCCACCAGCTGGAAGGTGGTGGGGTCGGGGAAGGCCACCATGTCCGACTCGTGGATCTTGGTGAAGCCGGTGATGGACGAGCCGTCGAAGCCCATGCCCTCGTCGAAGGCCGACTCCAGCTCGCGAGGGGTGATCTGGAAGCTTTTGAGCATGCCCAGGATGTCGATGAACCAGAACTGGACGAAGGAGACGTTGTAGTCCTTGACCGCCTTCAAGACGTCGTCAGCGTTCTTGCACTTGAACACCGCCATGGTTGTCCTCCATGTAAGGTCGAATTCGGATTGAGCGCCTATTTCGGGCGCGAATTTGCGATTTTTACTCCAAACGGGGGGCTGGTTCAAGGCGAAAAGGCGGATAGCGTTAACAAAAATGTCACCCCCTGCCGGGGGCCGGAGAAAAACGAGGCGCAGAGGTGCCGGTCAATCCCCTGCGGGGCCACCCTCCTCGGGGTCTCCGGCCAGCATGCGCGCAAGGATCATCTTCAGATACCCGGCCTTGCGCTCGTCCAGGCGGGTGATGCCCGCGCCCTGCGCCTGCCTGCGGGCGCGGCGGAACTCCTCGGCCGTGAGCGCCCTGCCCAGGCCCGGGTGCTTCCCGGCGTCGGCGCAGGGGCGGTACTGGTCCATGAGGTTCACGTAGGTGCCGGGCGAGACCTCGGAGGCGAGCCAGGTCATCCAGCGCGCGGTGCCGGCCAGGTCCTGCGGCAGCACCAGGTGGCGCACCAGGAGCCCCCGCCGGGCCAGGCCGTCCGGGCCGATCTCGAGGTCCCCCGCCTGGGAGTGCATGGCCTGAACCGCAGCGCGGGCCACCTCGGGGTAGTCCGCCGCGGCGCACAGGCGCGCGGCCACGGCCGGGTCCCAGAACTTCACGTCGGGCATGTACACGTCCACCACACCGTCCAGCAGGGCCAGGGTCTTGAGGTTGTCATAGCCGCCGGTGTTGTAGACCAGGGGGAGCGTGAGGCCGCCCTCCACGGCCAGGGGCAGGGCTTCGAGGATCTGGGCGGCCACGTGGCTGGGGGTGACGAAGTTGATGTTCGCGCAGCCCCGGCCTTGCAGGTCGAGCATGATCGCGGCCAGCTCGGCGGGAGAAACCTCGCCCCCCGATTCCGGATGGCGGCTGATGTCCTCGTTCTGGCAGAACACGCAGCCCAGATTGCACCCGGAGAAGAATATCGTGCCGGAGCCGCCCTCCCCCACCAGGCAGTCCTCCTCGCCGAAGTGCGGCCCGAAGCTCGCCACGCGGGCGTACCGGCCCACGCCGCAGAAGCCCGTCTCGCCCGAGGTTCTGTCCACGCCGCAGCGCCTGGGGCAGAGGCGGCAGGGGTTCAGGAGTTCGAGGGCCTGCCGGGCCCGGGCCGCGAGTTGGCCCCGGGCATGGAGCGAGACGTATCCTGGGAGCATGTGCCGGTCCTTGGGCGCGCGGCGCGCCCGGTTGCGGAACACCCGGGCGGGAGCGTTCGCCACGCCCGGGAAAGGCCACTCTGCCACGCTAAAATATGAAGCCCCCCTCCCGCAAGGGAGGGGGGCTCTGACAGAGCGTCGCATGATGCAACGCCGGAGGTGTTTCTGGTTGGTTGACCGGTTGCCTGCGTCCAGGGCCTAGCCGAAAAACCATGCCGAACCGTTCGTCACTCATCCTCATCCGGGGCCGTCTTGGGGCAGTATCCCGAATGGCTTTAGCCCGGCGTTACGGGGGTCCGGGGCGCCCCCATCCAAGTTGGTTGTCCGGTTGCCTGATTCCAGTGCCTGCCGAAAAACCGGGCCGGGCGGCTGGGACCTTCTCTGGGAACCCTTGCCCGGGAAGCGGTCTTTCATCCGCTGTGTCCCGGGGCTGTTCTCCGCCCGGCATCCTTGGCCTTGCGGCCTCGAGGCGGAAGCGGTGCGTCGATGTCCCTCCTACTTGGGGTTTGTCGTGTCCGCTTCACTGCGCTCGTAAGATACAAAATAACCACGCTTCACGCGCGCGCAAGGGGCAAAGGTCAGTTTTTTTCCGGGTCGGCTTCCACCTTGAAATCGAGCAGGCGCACGGCCTCCAGGTCCACGCCGGTAAAGGTCACGGAGCGCCCGTCGCGCAAAAGCTCGAAGCGCACCGTGAGCACCCGGTAGGGGCGCTCCCGAGACAGCTCGATCTTGTCGTGCCCGCGCGGGTCCGGCCCGAGGCTCTCGAAGGACGCGGCCCACGGCTCGTCGTCGAAGCGGCAGAGCACGGCGAAGCGGTTCCCCGGCAGCCGGTTGGAGAAGCCGAAATGCACCGTGATCCGCTGGGGCCGGGCCTCACGGTTCTCGAAGAGAAACTCGGCGAAGCCCGTGCGGCCTGCTTCGGTGGCGATGACCACGTCCTCCAGCACGGGCTGGCAGGCCAGGTGGTCCAGGCGGTTCACCTGGGCCAGGAAGTTCACCGGGGTCGGCATGATCCGAGACCGGAAGGGCAGGGACTGCATCGGGACAATCGGCGTCCTCGGGATGGTGATTTCGGCGGCCCCGTGTTCGCACGGGGTGACGGCCTGCACCTCGGCCATGTCCGGCTCGACCCGCTGCGCCCGCAAGGGGTTGGCCTCGGAAAACTCGTCCAGATACCAGTTGAGGGGGCCGGCGATGCCGCTTTCCGGATAGATGTAGACCGTGCGCGGGGAATGGGCGGCCAGCAGCCGGGAGGCGCACTGTTTGTAATCGCCGCTGTAACTCTTGGGGCTGTAGTATTGCTCGCCCGCCACGCCCGGATACCACCAGCAGCCCAGCAGGGCGAGCGAAACGGCCAGCCAGGGCAGGGCCCGCTCGCCCACGGCCGCGCGGACGGCCTGGGCCTGCCACAGCAAGAACGGCGGCAGAAGAAAGGTCAGGTGCCAGGGATTGAAATAGGTGCTGTAGCGGACGGCCACCAGGGCCGCGAGCGGGAACAGCACCCAGCCCAGCGAAACGAGCCCCAGCAGCCGGTGGCTCCGGATAAGGCTGGCCAGGCCCACGATCGACATGCAGGCGATGGCGGCGCGCAATGTCGGGTACTGCTCGCGGAATACCAGGGCGCTCAGTCGGTCCGCCATGCCCAGCAGCACGTCGGGGTATCCGGACACACCCGCAATGCCTGACTCGCGTCCGAACAGCGCCGCCAGAAACGGAAAGACGCCCGCCCCGGCCACGGCGCACACCAGGCAGAACACTGTAGCGCCAGCCAGCCTGGCCCGCCTCCAGGCCACGGCGCACAGCACGACCAGCCCCGCGCCCCCCATGGCCAGGAGCCCTGAGAAGTGGAGCAGCATCGGAGGCCAGAGACACAACCCGGCCAAAAGGTAATCCCTGGTCCGGTTGTCCCGGATGGCCCGCCAGAGGTGGAAAAACGCCGCCAGGCTGAAGAAGAAGACGATGCTGTAGGGCCGAAGCTGCCGGGAGAGCAGCAGGTGCCAGGGCTGGACCGCGGTCAGCGCCGCGAGCATGAGCCCGCCGCCCTCGGAGAGCATCTCCCGCCCCGCCCTCCAGGCGTACCACACCCCCGCCAGCCCGAAGGCCACCAGGGGCAGGCGCAGCGCCGCGTCCGACGTGCCCATGACCATGGCCGCCTTGGCCAGCAGGTAGAACGCGGGGGGGTGGAAATCCTCGGCCAGGGAGCGCGCCACGATGGACGCGCAGGGCAGTTTGGCCACCATGGCCACCAGCACCTCGTCGAACCACAGCGACGGCGTCTCCAGCCGCCACAGGCGGAGCGCCGCGGCCGCGGCCAGGATGAGCCACAAAAACAAGCGCCCTCTCCGGTCAGAGGCGGAGAAGGCGCTTGAAGTGGGGTTCATCGTGCGATTTGTACGATCGAGGCCGGTTGCTACGACAAGGCCGGGACTAGACGACTTTGTTGAGCGAATACTCGATGATGCCCTCGGCCCCGGCGTCCTTGAGCTTGGGGATGAGGTCGCGCACCACGGCCTCGGCCACCACGATCTCCACCGACAGCCAGTCGGAGTCCAGCAGGTGGGCCACGGTGGGCGAATTGAGGCTGGGCAGCTCCGCCAGGACCTTGTCCTTGCTGGAGCTCGGCACGTTCATCTTGAGGCCGACGAGCTTCTCGGCCTTGAGCGCGCCCTGGAGCATCATGATCATGTTCTCGATCTTGCGACGCTTCCAGGGGTCGGCCCAGGCGTCCTTGTTGGCGATGAACTGGGTGTTGGTGACCAGCACCTCGGCGATGATGCGCAGCCCGTGGGCCTTGATGGTGGTGCCGGTCTCGGTGACTTCCACGATGGCGTCGGCCAGTCCCTCGACCACCTTGGCCTCGGTGGCGCCCCAGGAGAACTCCACGTCCACCTTGACCCCGGCCTGCTCGAAGTAGCGCTTGGTGTAGCCCACGAGTTCGGTGGAGATGCGCTTGCCGTTCAGATCCTCGGGGCGCTTGAAGGGCGAGTCCCCGGCCACGGCCAGCACCCAGCGGGCCGGGCGCGAGCTGACCTTGGAATAGACCAGGTCGGTGACGATGACCACGTCGGACTGGTTCTCGAGGATCCAGTCCTTGCCGGTGAGGCCGCAGTCAAGCAGCCCGGACTCGACGTAACGGCTCATCTCCTGGGCGCGGCACATGGAGCAGGTGATCTCTTCGTCGTCGATCTCGGGGAAGTAGTTGCGGTGGTGCTCCTTGATCTTCCATCCGGACTTGTCGAACAGCTTGATCGTGGCTTCCTGCAAAGATCCCTTGGGGATTCCCAATTTCAGCTTGGGAGTGGACACGGGCGGCCTCCTATGTGGTCCCGAAATGCGGGATATGTGAAAAAGCGTGGACGGCGTTGGTAGCGTGGTTCGAAACGCTTTGCAAGCGGCGGTCCTGTTACGATCCGTGCTCCTCGCCCAGTTCGTTCATGAAGAATTCGTCCTCGGTCCAGTCCTCGCGCACCTTCACGAAAAGCTCCAGGTGCACGGGCGCGCCGGTGAGCTCCATGATCTCCTGGCGGGCCTGGGTGCCCACATCCTTGAGCACCTTGCCGCCCTTGCCGATGACCATGCCCTTGTGCCGGTCGCGCGAGACGTAGATCACCGCGCTCACCCGGGCGCCCTTGGGGGTCTCCTGCCAGTGCTCGATGGCCACGGCGGTGTTGTAGGGCAGCTCCTGCGTGAGCTTCAAAAAAAGCTTCTCGCGGATGATCTCGGCGGCCAGAAAGCGCATGGGCGCGGTGGTCAGCTCGTCCTCGGGGTAGAGGGCCTCGCCCTCGGGCAGGTGTCCCACCATGGCCTTGACCAGCTGGTCCAGGCCGCGCTCCTTGAGGGCCGACACGGGCACGATCTCGGAGCCGGGCCAGGCTTCGCCCAGGCGCGCCATCACCGGCAGCATGGCCTTCATGTCGGAGAGGGCGTCGGTCTTGTTGAGCGCGATGATCACCGGCAGGCCGGAGCGCTCGACGGGGCGCGAGAGCAGTTTGATGTCCTTCTCCAAGACGTCGGGCTTGCGCGAATAGAACATCGCGTCCAGCACGATGACGATGGCGGCGGCCTCGGCCAGGGCCTGCCAGGCGGCCTCCACCAGACGGCTGTTCAAGCGCGAGCCGCGCGGGATGTGCACGCCGGGGGTGTCCAGCAGCACGATCTGGGCCTCGTCGTTGGTGAAAATGCCCGCCAGCCGGTTGCGGGTGGTCTGGGGCTTGGGGCTGACGATGGCCAGCTTCTGGCCGAGCAGGGCGTTCAGAAGCGTGGACTTGCCCGCATTGGGCGGGCCTATCAGGGCCACGTGGCCGAAACGGTGAGCGCTCATAGGGTGGCCTCCTTAAAATATGAAAATCGGGTGGCGATGGCCGCCATCCCCTTGCCTAACCTCTTGACGATGGCTATAGCCGCCCTGTCATGGCGAAAGACCTCATAATTGTCGAGTCCCCGGCCAAGGTAAAGACCATCAAGAAGTTCCTCGGAGACAAATTCTACGTGGAGGCTTCGGTGGGGCACGTGCGCGACCTGCCCCAGAAGAAGCTCGGCGTGGACGAGGCCAACGGCTTCGAGCCCCAATACGGGGTCATCCCGGGAAAACAGAAGGTGGTGGACCAGCTGGTCAAGGTGGCGGCGAAAGCCAAGACCGTCTATCTGGCCCCCGACCCCGACCGCGAGGGCGAGGCCATCGCCTGGCACATCGCGGAGCTCCTCAAGGAGACCAACTCCAACATCGGGCGCATCCAGTTCAACGAGATCACGTCCAAGGCCGTGAAAGAGGCCCTGGAGCACCCGCACGAGATCGACACCAAGCTCTTCGAGTCCCAGCAGGCCCGGCGCATCCTGGACCGGCTGGTGGGCTACAAGATTTCGCCGCTGCTCTGGAAGAAGGTGCGCAAGGGCATCAGCGCCGGCCGCGTGCAGTCCGTGGCGCTCAAGATCGTAGTGGACCGCGAGAAGGAGCGCCTGGCCTTCAAGCCCGAGGAATACTGGCTCTTCAAGGCCCGCCTGCAAGGCGACGCGCCTCCGCCCTTCGAGGCGGAGCTTGCCAAGCTTTCCGGCAAGAAGGCCCACATCGGAAGCGGCGAAGCAGCCCAGGCCCTGCACGACGAGCTTAACGGGCAGCCCTTTACCGTCACCTCGGTCACGGAGAAAGAGCGCAAGAAGACCCCGCCGCCGCCCTTCATCACCTCCACCCTGCAGCAGGCCGCCAACCAGCGCCTGGGCTACGCCGCCAAGAAGACCATGGGCGCGGCCCAGAAGCTGTACGAGGGCGTCGACCTGGGCGAACGCGGCACCACGGCGCTCATCACCTACATGCGTACCGACTCCACGCGCATCGCCGACGAGGCCCGCGACGCCGCCAAGACCTACATCGTGGAGCAGCTAGGCAAGGACTTCTACCCCGAAAAGGCCCGGGTCTTCAAAACCAAGGCCGGAGCCCAGGACGCCCACGAAGCCATCCGCCCCGTGGACGTGCACATCACCCCCCAGGACGTGGCCGGGCTTCTGCCCAAGGACCAGTTCATGGTCTACAAGCTCGTCTGGGAACGCTTCGTGGCCTCCCAGATGGCGGCGGCCAAGTTCTGGGACACCGCGGCCGTGATCACGGCCGGACGGGCCGAATTCAAGGCCAAGGGCGAGCGCCTGCTCTTCCCCGGGTACCTCAAGGTCTACGGCCAGGACGCCGAGGAGGAGGGCGAGGGCGCGAAAAAGGCCCTGCCGCCCCTCAAGAAGGACCAGGCCCTGGAACTGCTGGACATCCGCAAGGAACAGAAGTTCACCCAGCCGCCCCCGCGCTACACCGAAGCCTCGCTGGTGCGCGAGCTGGAAGAGAAGGGCATCGGACGCCCCTCCACCTACGCGGCTATCATCTCCACTCTTCTCGACCGCGACTACGCCCGGCTGGAGGAGAAGCACTTCGCCCCCACGGCGCTCGGCACCACCGTCTCCGACAAGCTCTCCGAGCACTTCCAGACCATCATGGACGTGGGCTTCACCGCGGGCATGGAAGAGGCCCTGGACCAGGTGGCCGACGGCAGCAAGGACTGGCACGTCCTGCTGGCCGACTTCACCCAGGGGTTCTACCCGGCCCTGGAAAAGGCCGCCAAGGACATGGAGAAGCAGGTCATCGACTCCGGCCTGGCCTGCCCCAAGTGCGGCAAGCCCATGCAGGTGAAGTACGGCCGCACCGGAGAATTCCTGGCCTGCACCGGCTACCCGGAGTGCAAGTCCACCTCCAACTTCACCCTGGACGAGGAAGGCAAGTACCACTTCGCGGAAAAGCCCGCCGAGGCCCCGCCCGAAGTGGTGGGCACCTGCCCCCAGTGCGGCAAGGACCTGCACCTCAAGAAGGCCCGCACCGGCAGCCGCTTCATCGCCTGCTCCGGCTACCCCAAGTGCAAGTACACCATGCCCTTCACCACGGGAGTGGCTTGCCCCCGCGAGGGCTGCGACGGCGAGCTGGTGGAAAAGAGCTCGCGCTTCGGGAAGCTGTTCTATTCGTGCTCCAAGTATCCCAACTGCGACCACGCCGTGTGGGACTGGCCCGTGAAGGAGCCCTGCCCCGAGTGCGGCAATCCCATCCTGGTGAAGAAGCAGTCCAAGCGGTACGGCGAGCATCTGGCCTGCCCGGTGAAGACTTGTAAGTATCGGAAGATACAAGAGTAAGAGAAAAACCGAGGGAAACCTTTTGTGAACAAAAGGTTTCCCTCGGACCCCCTTCCAAAAGACTTTTCAGCGGGCTTCGCGTTCACGGCGGCCAAGTTGCGGCCGCACGGGCGGCTGGCACGGCCTGCGATTTTCCCTTTTTGACGACGTGTTTTCCGGCGTGGCGGCCGTCGATCGATAATCGTAAAGTTATCGGTCATCCGGTAGGGCGCGGCAATATTTCCTCCCGGCCGGGAACCTTTCCCCTCCCCCGGCGTATGAGCCTTCAGGAAACAAACGCGGAGAACGGATGGAAGACGAACAGATCATACGGCTCGTTCAGGCGGGCGACAGCGAGGCGTACGCCGCGCTCGTGCGCAGGCACCACCGGGAGCTGCTCGGCTTCATCCACCGCCTGGTGCGCGACGCCCATCTGGCCGAGGACATCGGCCAGGAGGTGTTCCTTGCCGCCTACAAGGCTCTGCCGCGCTTCGACCCGGACCGTGGCGTGCCCTTCGCGGCCTGGCTGTGCGTGATTGCCCGCAACCGCTGCGTGAGCGCCCTGCGCGCACGCGGCAGGACCCGGCTGGTCCAGGTGGAGGACGCACCCGAGCTGGCTGCGGACGCACCTGGCATGGACGCCCGGCTCATCGCCTCAGAGGAGCGCAAGGCCCTGGCCGAATCGCTCGAGAAGCTGGACGAGCCGTTCAAGTCCACCATCCTCTTAAGCCTCGAGGGAGAGCTGGTGGAGGACATCGCCTGCCGCATGGGCGTGCCCGCGTCCACCATCAAGACGCGCCTATTCCGCGCCAGGGAGAAACTGCGGCGGCTTTTCGCCGCCTCGACCGGAGGAATCTGCCATGAACGCCAACTTTGAGCCTTCGCCCGATTTCGTGGCCAGGGTCATGCGCCAGGTTCGGACCTACGAAGAGAGCAGGGCCAGCCTCGTCCTGGACTGGCTGCGCTACCTGGCCGCCAGCGGGGCGCTTCTGGGCGTGCTGCGCGCCGCCCCCGTGTTCTAACGCCAGACCAGCCAGGAAACCGCGCCCGCTAAGACCATAATACGGGATTCCAAAGGGACGAAGTCCCTTTGGCCGCCGGAGGCTTTCCCCTCCCGACTCTCCGGCACATCACCGTGCCTCCCGACAACCGCAACCACACGAGTCACCCCATGCCCGACCAGACCATCCCCGCTTCCGCATCCCGCAGCGCCGCCAAGACCAAGAGCATCCTGCGCGACTATCTTTCCTCGCTGGGTTGGGCCCTGGCGCTGGCCTTGGTCATCAGGACCTTCGTGGTCCAGACCTTCGAGATACCGTCCTCCTCCATGGAGAACACCCTGGAGGTCGGAGACTACCTGGTGGCCAACAAGTTCCTCTACGGCATCCGCCTGCCCTGGTCGGGCAGCCGCGTGCTGCCGATACGCGAGCCCAAGCGCGGGGACGTGGTCATCTTCAAGTTCCCCGAGGACCGCTCCCAGGACTTCATCAAGCGCCTGGTGGGCGAGCCCGGCGACGAGATCATGGTCCGGGACAAGCGGGTGTACGTCAACGGCAAGCCCTTCACGGACCCGCACGAGGTCCACAAGGACGCATCGGTGATCCCGGCCGGAGCCAGCCCGCGCGACAACTTCGGGCCAGTGCGCGTACCCGAGGACAGCTATTTCATGATGGGCGACAACCGCGACAACTCCTACGACAGCCGCTTCTGGGGCTTCGTGCCCAAGAAGGACATCGTGGGCATGGCGGTGGTGAAGTACTGGTCGTTCGTGCCGGGCAGCTGGAAGGTACGCTGGGGCAATTTGGGCGAGATCATCTCCTGATTCCCGCGGGAGGGGCCGCGCTCACCGCAAGCGCTCGAGCAGGAACGACTCCGTACGCTCCCTGGCGTCGCGGGACGCGGCCGGGCCGAAGCCGTGCCCTTCCCCCGGGTAGGTGACCAGCTCGGCGAAGCCGCCGAGGGATTTCGCGGTGTTGACCAGGGCGGCGCCCTCGGCAAAAGGGACGACCTGGTCCGCCTGGCCGTGGAAGGCCAGAAGCGGCGGCAGCCGTCGGAGGTTTCCCGCCAGCCGCCCCGGGATGCCCCCGTACATCACCACCAGGGCGGACAGGTGTTCATCGGCGGCCGCGCAGGCCACTCCCAGGTAGCCGCCCTGCGAGAAACCCACGATCCCGGCCCGCCCGTTGGACTTCGCTCCCGCCAGAAGCGCACCGGCCACGGCGCGCACGCGCCCGGCCCAGACCGGCGCCCGTTCGGCGAACATCCTTCTGCGGCCGTCCTGGTCCAGGGCGGCCATGGCCTCTGCTTCGCCCGGCCCGTAGTAGGACACGATGCAGGCGTCCAGACCCCGCGCCGCGAGCTTGGAGGCATACCGGCTGTATGCCTCGAACAGGGGATCCGCACCCTGGCGTCCGGGCAGGATAAGCACCGTGGGACGCCTGGCCTCGCCGGGAGCCTGGAACAGCCAGGCCTTCACCGCGCCCTGGGCGGACGCCACGTCCAACTCGCGGCCTTCCATGCCGGACGCCGGCACCGGCGCCCACACGCCGCCCAGCGCCAGGGCGGCTAAAACGGCCCACTCCGCGCCGCGTCGCAAGATTCCCGGTCTTTGCATGGTTCTCAGCCCTCGCGCCCCTCGCCGCTCTGCACGGCCCACAGGCCCGCGTAGACGCCCTTCTGGGCCAGGAGGTCGTCGTGGCGGCCGCGCTCGACGATGACGCCGTCCACCACCACGATGATCTCGTCGCTCTGGCGCACGGTGGAGAGCCGGTGCGCTACGGCCAGGGTCATGCGGTTCTCGCGGAAGAGGTGCAGGTTTCGCTGGATGATCTCCTCGGTGCGGGTGTCCACGGCGGAGGTGGCCTCGTCCAGCACCAGGATGCCGGGATTTCTGAGCACCGCCCGGGCCAGCGATATGCGCTGGCGCTGCCCGCCGGAGAGCTTCACCCCGCCCTCGCCGATCAGGGTGTCGAAGCCCTGGGGCAGCTCCCGGATGAAATCCAGGGCCCCGGCGATGCGCGCGGCCTCCTCCAAGGCCTCCTGCGTGGCCTCGGGCGCGCCCAGGCGGATGTTCTCCGCCGCGCTGCCCGCGAAGAGGAAGGCGTCCTGGGAGACGTAGCCCATGTGCCCGCGCAGGCTCTCCAGGGTGAAATCCGTGATGTCGCGGCCGTTAAGCGCTATGCGCCCCGAGGCCGGGTCCAGGTGGCGCAGCATGAGCTTGACCAGCGTGGACTTGCCCGCGCCGGTGGGGCCCACGACGCCCAGCACCTTGCCGCGCCTAAGTTCGAAGTTCACCCCCCGGATCACGTCCTCCCGGTCGGGGTAGGCGAAACGCACGTCCTCGAAGCGGATGGTCTCGGGCGTTTCGGTGAGCGGCTTGCTTCCGGGCTTGTCGGCGATGGCGGGCTCGAGCGATAAGACGCCCCAGATGCGCGCGGCCGAGGCCTCGGAGCGCTGGAACTGGTTGATGAGCATCCCGAACACGAACAGCGGCAGGATCATGCGCGTGGCCAGCAGGATGAAGGTGGCGTAGTCGCCGAGCGACGGGCCGTTGCCGGTGAGGGTCAGCCAGCCGCCCCCGGCGATGAGCAGGGCGAAGGCCGCGCCCGCCACGGCGTAGAGCACCGGGATGAACCGCGCCCGGGCCAGGGCCGCGCCGATGGCCTCGTCGCGGTACACGGCGGACTTCTCGTCCACGCGCCGTGCCTGGTCCTCCTCGGCGGTGAAGGCCTGGATCACGCCCATGCCGCGCAGGTTGTTGCCGATGATGGCCGCCACCTGCCCCACGGCCTTGCGCGCCTCGCGGTAGCGGGGGCGGATGCGCGTGGAGAAGGTGCGCACCGCCGCGAAGGCGAAGGGCATGGGAGCAAGCAGGAGAAGCGCCAGCCGCCAGTCCATCCAGAAGAGCACGGCGAAGGTGCCCGCGAAGGTGATGACCAGCCGGATGGAGGAGGTGGTGGAGTCCGACAGGAAGGTCTCCAGGGTGTCCACGTCCGAGGAGACCACGTTCAGGAGGTCTCCGGACTGGCGTTCCTCGAAGAAATGCATATCTTGGCGCTGCAGGTGGCGGTAGAGGGCGTTGCGCAGGTCGTGGCGCACGTGCTGGGCCATGGAGTCCAGGGCGTAGTCGGAGACGGACTGGAACGCGGCCAGGGCCACGAAGGCCGCCAGCACCCCGGCCCCATAGAGGATAAGCGCGTCCAGGTGCGGGGCCTCTCCGGCCTTGGCGGCGGTGACGGCGTCCACCACCCTGCCCACCAGGACCATGGGGATCAGGTCGCAGGCGCGGGCCCCGGCGTTGGTCACGAGGCCCACGATGAAGCGGGCGCGGTACGGGGCGACGAACGAAAACAGTTTGGGCAGAACCCAGTTTGAAGCGATGCGCATTCGGGCTTCATAGCGCATCGCCCCAGGGAGGAAAATAGCCATGGACGACAGATACGTTTGCCTTTTGTGCGGCTACACCTACGACCCCAAACGCGGCGACGCCAAGGGCGGCATCGAGCCAGGAACCCCCGGCGACAAGCTCCCGCCGGACTGGCGCTGCCCCAGCTGCGCCACGAGCCAGGACAACTTCGCCAAGCGCGACGATTAGCCCTCGCGCCCGCCCTGCCAGTGAGGACTCAGGGCAGCCGCCGGGGCTCCTAGCCCGCCGCTCCCCGGCCCCCCTTGGGCGCGGTGGGGTTCTTCGCCTCGCAGGGCGTGCCGGTCTGGCACAGGCCGCAGCTGTTCACCTTGAAGCCCAGCTGCTCCTTTTCCACGAAGGGGGCGGTGACGCCCCGGATGTAGTCCTTGCACTTCTGCTTGTCGTGCCCGGCCTCGCTGATGGCCCCGGCCGGGCAGCGCTTCATGCAGGCCTTGCACACCCCCTTGGCCGCCCGCAGGCACCACTCGTCGTGCCGGGTGTAGGGCCTGGGCGTGGGGTCCAGCGCGATGCGCGCCACCACCGACCCCACCCGCACCGCCTTGCCCGCGGGCGTGATGAGCCCGTCCGAGAGCCCGAACGTGCCCAGCCCGCAGGCGTGGGCCGTGTGGCGTTCCGACCAGTTGGAGGCGAACCCGTAGCGCGGCGACAGGGCCCGGCCCCACGCGGGCAGAAGCGCCGGGGCGGCCGCGTGCACGCCGCGCCGCGCGAGATATTCCACCACGAAACGGCGCAATCCCTCGTTGACCATCTCGCCGTAGTGGCGTCCCCGGCTCCACTCGATGCTGGGCATGTCGCGGGCTTTGCGGTGGGCCGCCCGGGTGCTCGCGGTCTGGGGCAGCACCCAAGCGATCACCGAGAGCTCCCCGGGCTCCAGGTCCTCGTCCGGGAAGGCCAGGCGGTAGGCTTCCTGCGGCGTCCAGTAGAACTGGGGACCGATATCCTGTTTGAGCATGCCGAAGAGCGGGTCCGCGCCCGAGGCGCAGCCCAGAAGCGGGGTGTCGAAGGCGGGCAGGTCCGATCCCGGCTCTATTGCGTTGTTGGCCCGGTCGGCCATCCAGACGGACACGCGTTGGGTGAGGTCGCGCATGGGGTGCTCCTTGGTTGCGTGCAGGATACTCAAGCCTCAGGGCCGGATCAAATCCCGGCAGGCAGGCCCGTGCCCCGCGCCCGGGTCTGTTCGCCGGTCCTCCAGGAGAGCCGCTCGCCCCGGGCCTCGCTCTTGCCGTGCGCTTGGGCCTTGCGCCCCATTTTCCATCGGCTCCGATTGTGTTACCGCTTGCGCCATGCAGGACGTGACTTCAGCGAAAAACCGCCTCCAGGCCGTGCGGGAGCGCATCGAACGGGCCTGCGCCCGCTCCGGGCGCGACCCCTCGTCCGTGACCCTGGTGGCCGTCTCCAAGACCCATCCGGCCGAGGCCGTGGCGGCCATGGCACAGGCGGGGCAGACCCTTTTCGGCGAATCCTACGTGCAGGAGGCCCTGCCCAAGCTGGACGCCCTGGCCGGCCTCAAGCTGCGTTGGCACTTCATCGGGCGGTTGCAGAAGAACAAGGCCAAATATGTGGCCGGGCGCTTCGAGCTGATACATTCGGTTGACTCCATTGAATTGGCCCATATGTTGCATAAAAAATGTGATTTTCTCGGCATCGTCCAACCGGTGCTGGTGCAGGTCAATCTGGGGTGCGAATCCCAGAAGGCCGGGTGCTCGCTTGACGACACCCTGCCTCTGGCCGAAGCCGTGGCCGGCATGGACGGACTTGCGCTCAAGGGGGTGATGCTCCTGCCGCCCTGGGACGAGAACCCCGAGGCCAATCGCGGACTTTTCGCCCGGGCCTGCGAGCTTCGGGCCGAGCTGTCGGCGCGCCTCGGACTGCCCATGCCCGAGCTGTCCATGGGCATGTCCCACGACCTGGAGCAGGCTGTGGAGGAAGGCGCGACCCTGGTGCGCGTGGGCACGGACCTGTTCGGAGCCAGAGAGCCCGGATAAAGCCGGGAAACAAAGAGGAGCCGTCATGGCCAAGATCGAGGAAGAAGGCGTCGAGGACGCCCCGAAAAAGAAAAAGAGCAAGCTTCTCATCATCATTCTGCTGGTGGTGATCCTGGCCGCCCTGGGCGGCGGCGGATATTTCGCGTACCTGAAGTTCTTCAAGGCCCCTCCGGCCGAGGGAACCGAGGAACAGGCTCCGGCCGAGCCCGCCAAGAAGGACGAGAAAAAGGAAGAAAAGAAAGAAGAGAAGAAGCCCGAAAAGAAAGAAGAAAAGAAGGAAGAGAAGAAAGAGGGCGGCAAGAAGGACGACAAGAACAAGCCCGTGACGACCATCAACAACATCGTCACCAACCTGGCCGATACCGGCGGCAAGCGCTACGTGCGCCTGTCGGTGGATTTCGACTTCAAGGACGACGCGGCCGCCGCCGAATTCACCGAGAAGTACCAGGCCAGGGTCAAGGACGCCATCCTCACCCTGCTCTGGTCCAAGACCAGCGAGGACCTCTCGAGCGTCGACGGCATGATCGCCTTCCGCACGGAGCTTCAGAACCGCGTGAACCAGATCATGGGGCCGGGAACGGTCAAACAGGTGTTCATCACCGACCGGGTGATCCAGTAGGACAGCGCCATGAGCAAGATCTTAAGCCAGGACGAGGTCGATACCTTACTGCGCGGCCTGACCGGCGGCGAGCTGGAGGCCGAGTCCGAGATATTGGAGGACGATTCGGGCATCGTGCCCTTCGACCTCTCCAACCAGGACCGCATCATCCGCGGCCGCATGCCGGTCCTCGAGATAATAAACGACCGCTTCGCCAGGCTGGCCACCAACGCCATGGCCAACGCCATGCGCAAGCGCGTGGACGTGAACCCCATCTCCATCGACATGTCCAAGTTCGGCGACTTCATGCGGAGCCTGCCGGTGCCCACGTCCATCAACATCTTCAAGCTCGACCCGCTGCGCGGCAACGCCATCCTGGTGGTGGACTCGCGCCTGGTGTTCGCCCTGGTGGAGAACTTCTTCGGCGGCGCGGGCAGCCAGCCCAAGGTGGAAGGCCGCGACTTCACCCCCATCGAGCAGGCCATCATCGCCAAGGTGGTGCGCATCGCCCTGGCCAACCTGGAAGACGCCTGGCGGCCCGTGCACGAGGTGCACGTGGAGCTGATCCGTTCCGAGATCAACCCGCAGTTCGCGGCCATCGTGCCCCCGTCCGACGTGGTGGTGGTGGTCACTTTCGAGGTGGAGCTGGAAAACGCCATCGGCTCCATGATCGCCTGCCTGCCTTACGCCACCATCGAGCCCATCCGCTCCAAGCTGTACGCGTCCTTCCAGTCCGAGCGCCTGGAAGTGGACCACGCCTGGATCAGCCGCTTCAAGGAGCGGCTCATGGAGACCCCGGTGGAGATGGTGGTGGAGTTCGGCAAGACCCAGCTCTCCGGCAGGCAGCTCCTCTCGCTCAAGGAAGGCGACATCATCCTGCTCGACACCGACGTGGAGGACATGCTCAAGGTCGAGGTGCAGGGCGTGAAGAAATTCTGGGGCGTTCCCGGCACGGTGAAGGCCAACAAGGCCTTCCAGGTGCTCAGGGAAGAGGAAACCCGCTTCTAGACGATACCGGCGCGCGCGGCGCGCCGTGAACCAGGCGCTCGCCCATGGGCGCCACACCAAGGGGAGGAGGCTCTCATGGCCCCCGACGACATCGATCAAGACCAACTGGCCGCCGAATGGGCTGCCGCCCTCGAGGACGACAAAGGCGAAGCCGCGCTCGACCCCTTCGAGCAGGCCCTGGGTGCGGCCGCGGCCCAATCCGGAGGCGGCGGCGACGACGCCCTGGCCGAACAGTGGGCCGCCGCCCTGGCCGGCGAGGAGGAATCCTCGGTCAAGCGCGAGCGCGAGCAGGCCCAGCTCTCCGCCAAGAGCAAGGAAGCCCAGTTCAAGGATTTGACGCAGGAATCCAAGGCCCCCAGGCCCGAGACCGGCCGGCGCGACCTGGACTTCATCCTGGACATCCCCCTGGACGTCTCGGCGGAACTGGGGCGCACCAAGCTCCTCATCAACGAGCTTTTGCAGCTGGGCCAGGGTTCGGTCATCGAGCTGAACAAGCTGGCGGGCGAGCCCCTGGAGATCTACGTCAACGGCAAGCTGGTGGCCCGGGGCGAGGCCGTGGTGATCAACGAGAAATTCGGCGTGCGCCTAACCGACATCATAAGCCCCATCGAACGGGTGAAGCAGCTTGGCTGACGTAACCGCCCCCATCGGCCCCCCGGGCCCGCCCTCCCTGGGCCTGGGCGAGGTGTCCATCAAGATGGCCCTGGCGCTGTTTCTTATCCTGGGCGTCATTTTGCTGGCGTACTGGATGCTCAGGCGCTTCGGCCCCCGCTTCGGCCTGGGCGCGCCCGTGAAGACCCACGGGCTGCGCGTCGAGAGCCATCTCACCCTGGGGCCGCGCAAAAACATTATGGTGGTCCGCTTCTTGAATAAGCTGTTGGTGCTCGGGGTCACGGACCAGAGCATCAATCTGCTGACTGAGGTGGACGCATCCGATGAACGCAAGGATTTTCAAGCCGTACTGGAAGACGCTGGCGCTGACGCTGGCGATCCTGGCCCTTCCGGCCCTGGCCCTGGCGGCTGAGCCGACCCTCACGCTCAATCTCGCGGGAGGCCAGCAGCAGCCTGAAAAGGTCAGCATGCTGCTGGAGATCCTGTTCCTTCTGACGGTGCTGTCGCTGGCGCCGTCCATCGTCATGTGCGTCACCTCGTTCACGCGCATCATCGTGGTCTTCTCGTTTTTGCGCCAGGCCATGGGCACCGGCCAGATGCCGCCCAACCAGATCCTGGCCAGCCTGGCCATCTTCATGAGCGTGGTCATCATGTATCCCACGGGCAAGAAGATGTACGACGACGCCATCAATCCCTACATGGAAGAGCGCATGGGCTTCTCCGAGGCCATCAAGAAGGCCGAAATCCCCCTGCGGGAATTCCTCTTCAAGCACACCCGCGAGAAAGACCTCTCCATCTTCTACACCATCACCAAGATGGAGCAGCCCAAGACCAAGGACGACGTGCCCACCATCATGCTGGCCTCCGGCTTCATGATCAGCGAGCTCAAGACCGGGTTCACCATCGGATTTCTGGTCTACATTCCATTCCTGGTGCTGGACATGGTGGTCTCGAGCATCCTTCTGGCCATGGGCATGATGATGCTGCCCCCGGCCATGGTGTCCATGCCCTTCAAGCTCCTGCTCTTCGTCATGGTGGACGGCTGGAGCCTCATGACCGCCTCGCTCGTGAACAGTTTCGCCTAACGCAAGGGAGATACGCACATGACCCCTGAAGCCGTCATAGGATTCGCCCGCACCGCCATCGAGACCACCCTCATGCTGTCGCTGCCCCTCCTGGGCGTGAGCCTGGTGGTCGGCGTGGTGCTGTCCATCGTCCAGGCCGCCACCCAGATCCAGGACCCCACGCTCACCTTCGTGCCAAAGATAGTGGTCATGTTCGGGGCCGCCATCGTCGCCTTCCCATGGCTCATGGACAAGATGGTGGGGTTCACGCACGACCTGATCATGAACATTCCGCAGTATATCCAATGAAGAAGGCAGGAAGCGCGCAAAGCCGCGCTTCCTGCCTTGATGATTGTCACATCGATCGACGCGAAGCCGGAGGGGATTCCAAAGGGACTGGTCCCTTTGGCCGCCGGAGGCTTCCCACTCTTCCCTCTCCAGTCTTCCCGCTTTCACCTCCCGTCTATTCGTCGTATTTCTTCGCGTACTCCGCGTCGTTGTAGAGCGACTCCCCGTACTCGCCCTTCCCGAAGCCCCGGATGATGTCCTGGCCTTCTTTCGAGGCCACGAAGTCGATGAACTCCGCCGCGGTCTGCGCCTTCCGGACTTTGCCTCGAGACGCTTTCGTTGTAGGGATTCAGGCATGGAAGCGCATCCGTTCCAACTGCCCATAGCCATCGACCTGGCGGCGGTGTTCCTGATGGCCCTGACCGGGGCCATCGAGGCCATCCGGCGCGAATACGACATCATCGGCCTGTTCGTGCTCTCCCTGGCCACAGGGGTGGGCGGGGCGCTCATCCGCGACGGGGTGTTCCTGCAGCGCGGCATACCGGCCGTGCTCATGGACGACCGCTACCTGATCGCGGCCGCCGCGGCCGCCGTGCTGGGGCTTGCGTTCGGCACGCGCGCGGTGGTCTCCAACCGGCTGATCGCCCTGGTGGACGCCCTGGCCCTGGGGGCCTACGCGGTGGTGGGCGTCGAGAAGACCCTGCACCTGGGCCTGGGAATGGTTCCGGCGGTGCTGGTGGGCGTGGTGAACGCCTGCGGCGGCGGCGTCTTGCGCGACCTGTTCTCCGGCGAACGGCCCATGGTGTTCAAGCCGGGGCAGTTCTACGCCTTCGCGGCCCTGATAGGCTGCATCATCTACATACCGCTCAGGCGCTACAACGTGATGGAGCCGCTCTACGCGGCGCTCATCTCCATCGCGGTCACGTTCGGGCTGCGCGTGCTGGCCATCAACCTGGACTGGACCACCCGGCCCGTGGGCGAGACGGGAATCCTGCGCCGCCGAAAGCGCCGTTAACCCGCACCCGGATATTCCTTCCTTCATGGCCGGATACCACCGGCATCTTGCTCTCGAACCGGGAATCATTTACGGATTTTCGCATCGCTATTGTCTTGTCGATTTTTCAATGTAGTCAATGATCGGAAGATGAGTTGCGACGAAACCTGGACCGGGAGTTGTTTCGAATGCCCGTCACGAAGTATCCTGTTCTTTCGCTGCCCCCGGTCTTGCCGGCGCTCGCGCTTCTGGCGGCCCTGCTCGTCCTGCCCTGGCCGGCCAGGGCCGAGAACAAGGTGGACAAGACCTTCGACGACTGGAACACCTACACCGCCATGGACGGCGACGACACCGTCTCCGCCACGTACACGCCCGACACCCAGGACAAGAGATGCGCCCTGTACATCGGCAAATTCTCCAGCAAGTGCGGCACGACGCTCGTCTCCATCGGTTTTCCCCTGAACTCCAAGGCGGAAAAGGACGCTGAGCGCCAGAACATCTCCGGCGAGTTGCGCATCGACCAGTTTCCCGTCCACACGACCAACAGCCGCATCGCCAACAAGGCCGGGGCCACCTACGGACATTTCTACGTGGACAGCTTCTCCAGCCCCAAGACGGTCATCGATGAGATGAGCACCGGTCAGATGATCCGCTTCCGCTTCAAGGTGGGCGAGCGGGAATGGTACTACCGTTTCTCGCTCAAGGGCTTCCAGCCCGCTTTGGCGCGTATCGCGCAGCTGTGCTCCCAGGGCGCTCCCGGACAGGAGCGGAAGCCCCATAAGCCCGCATCCGAAGGAGCGTCCAAGCCCAAGAGCGGCAAGAGCGACGCGGATTACTTCGACGACAAGAAACCTGCCGCGCCCAACTCCTCAAAATCCGACAAGGACTTCTTCTAGCCATGCGCACGATCCTCGCCGTACTCGCCGCCCTGCTGATCCTGGGTTCTTCCGCCTTCGCCAAGGAGACAACCCCGTTCCGCAAGTGGACGTACCTGAAGGACAAGACCGAGGACGGCATGGAATTCGTCCGGGTGCACGCGAACTCCGAGTCCCAGGAGGCCCCCGGGGGCATGCTCGTCTACCGCGACGCGGACAAATGCTCCGAGCCGGTCATCGTCTTCATCGCCACCACCAAGAAGAAAGGACAGCCCACCGAGAACCTTCAGGGCATGATTCGCGTGGATGAAAAACCCGTCCACCAATTCAAGTACAAGGTGTCATTTCCCGAGAACAACGGCCTGGCGGTCGTCAACACCGCGGAGCCGGAGAACGCCCAGGGCCTGTTCGACGAGATGCGCCAGGGCGCGAACCTGCGGGTGAAGCTGTCCGTGCACGGGGCCGACTACATCATGCGCATCCCCCTGGCCGGTTACGTCGAGGCCAGCGCCAAGCAGACGGAGGTGTGCTCGGCCCTGCCCGCCTCCGGCAAGAAGCCGTCCCAGGCCGAGGGAGGCAAGGACAAGCCCAAGGAGAAGCAGGGCGGGTTCGGCACCGGATTCTTCGTCAACAACGACGGCTACCTGATCACCAACTTCCATGTGGTCAACGCCGGACGCAAATACCAGTGCGAATACCAGAACAACAAATACGACGCCAAGCTCATCAAGACCGATCCCGTCAACGACCTGGCCCTGCTCAAGGTAGACTTCGCCCCCAAGACCTTCCTCAACTTCCGGGGGGCCAAGACCGTGAAGCCGGGCGAGGAGGTCGTCGCCATCGGCTTCCCCTACTACGGCATGGTCTCCACCCACCCCAACATCACCACCGGCAACGTCAGCTCCGCAGTGGGACTGGGCGACGACTCGCGCCTGCTGCAGACCACCGCCCCCGTGCAGCCCGGCAACTCCGGCGGGCCGTTGCTTGATTCCACCGGCAATGTGGTGGGCGTGGTCGTCTCCAAGCTGGACGCCATGGCCGTGCTCAAGGCCACCGGCGACGTGCCCCAGAACATCAACTTCGCCATCCGCACGCCCATCGTGAAATCGTTCCTGGAGATCAACGAGATTTCCTTCACCACCGACGACTCCGCCCAGGATATGAAGGTCGTGGAGATCGGGGAAAAGAGCCTGCCCGGCGTGGTGCTCGTGGTGGCCCTGCCCCAGTAACCCCGCACGTGCGTTTCAGGAGTTCCCCAATGCGTGGATCGATCCCTTCCGCCCTGTCCCTCGTCCTTGCGCTCGCCCTCGCTCTGCAGGGCTGCCAGACCGTCAAAAACGCCTCCCCCGACCCGAACGTCGTCGTTCACTACCAGGTCTGGACCTACGAGAATTTCTCCGACAAGAACGGCGTGGTCATCCATACCGCCAAGACCAGCGCCAAGGCCGAAAACAGCGCCAAGGCCAACTTCCTCTTCGCCTACAGGCCCTCCAACAACTGTTCCAACGTCCTGGTGAGCATGGGGCTTGAGGACTACGACAAGCCGTTCCCCAACAAGTTCCGTTCGGACCAGCTGCAAGGAGAAGTCCGCGTCGACGACGAAGCGCCGGTGACCGTCCCCTACGACTACGCCGGCGAGGCCGGAAAGACCGAGGTGTTCGTGGATTTCGGGAAGCTTTTCGCCAACCAGACGATCCGCGCCCAGGTGCAGAAGGGCCAGATGATCAGCTTCAAGGTCGAGATAGAGAAGAAAGTCCGCGTACTGAAGTTCTCGTTGCGCAACCTCACTGCGGTCATGAATGCCTCCAACGAGAACTGCAAGGATTCCGCGTCATTCACGGGGTCCGGCTCCGGACCGGCCAAGCAGGCTCCGGCCGGACAGGGCAAGCCGGCCGACGACGACAAGAAATACTTCCAGTAGCCCCGTTCTCCCAGCAGGATAACGAAAATGGCGGACCGGCCGGTCCGCCCTTTCTTCATTCATCGCTCCCGGCCCGGCCCGGGAGCTTGCTCAAGCTCCCGGCGCAACCACGTTGAGCGGCTCGAACCACTCCGGCCTGCCCCGCACGAATTCCATGGCCGCCTCGAAGGCGTCGTCGGAGTGGGGCTCGAAGGTCACCGACGGAGTCAACCCCCGCTTCTGAAGCCCCTCGAAGAACGCCTGCCAGGGTATCTCGCCCTGCCCGAGCCCCTTGTGCTGATCGAAGCTGCCGTCGTTGTCGTGAAGGTGCAGGTGGGAGAGAAGCGGCGCGAAGGCGTCCAGCCAGGCGTCGAGGTTATCCAGCCTGTGGCCCTCCGAAAAGCTGTACCAGTGCCCCACGTCCAGACACAGCCCGGCCCGGCCGGGGCGCTCCTCCAGGAGCTTCTCCACCACCCCGGCCACCGTGGCCGGATCGGGCTCGAAGGTGTTCTCCAGGTAGAGCGGCGGGTGATCCGGCCAGGCGTCCATCATGGCCTGCCAGGTGACAACCGCGCGGTCGCGCCACTGGGGATAGGTGTGCATGTATAACAGATGGTCATACTTTACGTGGCCTATCATGTGCGCCGGTTCGTAAATCATGGCCACTTCCATGGCCCGGCAGAGCCTCTCCCGGCAGGCCCCCAACACCAGACTGTCCGCGCTGCCCGGCTGGAGGTCGAAAAAGGGCAGGTGCAGCGCGGGCGTGAGCCCACGGGCTTTGAGTTCCGCCGCCATGGCCCGGTGCCAGTCCAGGTCCACCATGTCCATGAGGACCGGGTCCAGGCCAAGCTCGGGGTTCACACCGCGCGCGAAAAACGCTTCCAGGACCGTAGGATCCTTGAATGCCTTGCGCAGGTTCAAGTTCACGAAAAACATGGCGTCTCCTGTCGACAAACTTTTAAAAAGAAATATTATGAGGTCTTCACGCCGAATTCAACCAGGGAGACTCATCATGTCCGACACCAGAAAAGTCACCTGCCCCCACTGCCACACCCGCAACCGGGTCATCCCCGGCAAGGAGCTCCAGGCCACCTGCGGCAAATGCGCGAAATCGCTGTTTCCCGGCAGGCCGGTTGACCTGACCGAGGCCAACTTCGCCAAACACGTCCAGGAGACCGACGTGCCCCTCCTGGTGGATTTCTGGGCCCCCTGGTGCGGCCCGTGCCGCGGCATGGCCAACGCCTACGAGGAAGTGGCCCGCCGCCTGGAACCCGAAATCCGCGCCGCCAAGGTCAACACCGAGACCGAACAGGTGCTGGCCGGGCAGATGGGCATACGAAGCGTGCCCACGCTGATCCTGTTCAAGAACGGCAAGGTAGTGGATTCCATTTCAGGCGCGCTGGATGCGAATAATCTGGAGAGCTGGGCCCGTTCACGGGCGATGTGAGAGCAAGATGCCTCCGGCTGCCAGAGAGGGCGCCGTCCGTGCCGAAAACGCCGGATAACAGCTCAAGGAACGAAGAACACTGGAGATTTCATGTTTGTGATCACGCTGACGTACGAGAAGCCGCTCGAGGAAGTGGATCGCTGGCTCGAAGAGCACCGCGTCTTCCTCAGGGACAATTACGCCAAGGGGCGGTTCATCGCCTCCGGGCCGTGCACCCCGCGCACGGGCGGGGTGATCCTGGCGCACGGGTGCTGCCGGGACGAGCTGGACGCCGTTCTGGAAACCGACCCTTTCAAGCGCGAGGGCGTAGCCGCGTACACTGTCCTGGAATTCGACCCCGTCATGACCTGCCCGGAGTTGGCGCCACTGTTGGGGCAGGCGTAATCCGAGGGTCCTGACCTCAAAAAGCGGGTGCTGCCGGTCCTCCGGCAGCAGCCCCGGAATAAACGAGCGCCCGTCGCCGGTTCCTCCGGCGGCGGGCGCTCCAATCTTCCCGATGCCCGCTCACGAATCCCGCGAAGCTAAATGGGATTCCAAAGGGACTTCGTCCCTTTGGCCGCCGGAGGCATCTTAACTCTTTTTCTTACTCTTACTCCGAAACAATCCTGTCCTGCGCTTCGGTCAGCAGGAACTCGCCCTTCTCGATCTTGGCCTTCAGCTCCTGGGCGATCTCCAGCGAAAGGGCGTAGCTGGTCAGGGGCACGGTGCGGATCTTCTGGCCGTTGACGTCGATCTCGCCGCTTTTCAGCTCTTCGAAGGTGGGCTGGGCGAGCACGTTGTTTATGCCGTTGGGATAGTCCTGCCCGTAGTCACGCACGGGCATGGTGATGTCGGCGTCGGAGACTCCGGTGAACCAAGCCATGTCCTCGTCCAGGATGGGGATGGGGATGCCCACGCCCACGGCCAGCGAGCAGCCGTAGCCCAGGATGGAAACGCCGCGCACCCATTTGTAGCTCATGCCCTTCATGTCACCCTTGAGCATGAGAGTGCCCGAGGCGGTGAGGGGGATGCCGCGTTCGTTGCGGGCCGGGCGCGGGTTGTGCTGGGTGCCCGCGCCGATGACCCAGCCGGTGCCGCCGCCGAGCCAGATCTTGGTTCCCATGCCGATGGTGCGCAGGAAGGGGTCGTTGAAGAGGGGCGAGAGCTGCCCGGCGGTGGCGTAGTTGGCGTTTCGCATGCCGGGCTTGAGCGGCCCCATGTAGGTGTAGATCACGCGGCTGCCGGTGGTGACGGCCACGTTGTAGCTCTGGTAGCAGTTGCGGGGGTTTAAGAGCTCCGCGTATTTGAGGTCCGCCAGGGTGACGGACTTGTCCAGTTCGCGCCTGGGGTAGCAGTCGGTGCCGTAGGCGGTGGCCTTGAGGCGCACGGCCTTGCCGCGCAGCAGGTCCTCGATGACGTGTCCGCCGCCGTAGGCGAAGCGGCCGGGGTAGACCTTGTTTAAGGGGTCGTCCTCGCGGGGCTCGGTGCAGCCCAGGTAGGCGTCCACGGCGGCGAGGCCCGCGTAGGCCGGCACGCCGTTCAGCCACACCTGGGAGGCCTTGATGGTGGGCGGCTCCTGGCCGAAGTTGAAGAGCATGCCCGAGGAGCACATGGGCGAGAAGGTGCCGGTGGTGACGACGTCCACGTCCTTGGCCGCGGCGGTCTTGCCCTTGCGGCGGACTTCCTCGACCATCTCCTCGGCGGTGAGGATGACGGCCTTGCCTTTCTTGATGCGCTCGTTGATTTCCTTGATGGTCTTGTGGACCTGAGCCATGGCTTTCAAGCCTCCCTGAAAGAAAAGAGCCCGCATCATGGCCAAAAACACGCGTATTGGCAATACGACCCCCGGGGCTGTTGAACACCGGCGGGTTTTGGACTAGCCTCCTCCATCCCAAGTCGAGCGTTCGCATCACCGACGTGCTCAAGGAACAACTTCGCCGCCACCTCGCCCAGATCACCCCGGAATCGGACCTGGCCCGCTGGTTCGATCCGCTGGATCTGCACCCCCTTCCCGACTCCCTGGAGATCGTGGTGGAGTTTCCGCACGCCTATTTCGGGCAGTGGTTCGATTCCCAGGTCAAGGATCATTTCGAGAAGCAGGTGAGCCTCTACCTGGGGCCGGGCTACGTGCTGCGTTACCGCAACCGGGAGGGCGCCACGGCCGGGGCCCAGCCCTCCCAGCCGGCCTTTTCGGCGGCCAGCATCGACTTCCCCTTCGGCCACGAGTTCACCTTCGAGCAGTTCTTCACCAACCAAAAGAACCTCTTCCCCCTGGCCTCGGCCCGGGAGGTGGCCAAAAGCCGCGAGGTGAAGTTCAACCCCCTGGTGATCCAGGGAGATCCGGGCACGGGCAAGACGCACCTTCTGCGCTGCATGGCCAACGAAATCAGCAAGCAGCTGGACAAGAACTTCATCTTCCTGGGCACCCTGGACGACTTGGCCGAGCTCTACGAGGCCGGGCCGCAGGATTCCCCCATTGCGGTGCGCACGCACCTCACGGGCTACAGCTGCTTCTTCCTGGACGACCTGCACCGCCTGGGCGACTATCCGAACATGGCCCGGGAGGTCCTTATCCTGTTCAACGCGTTTCTGGACTCCAAGCGCCAGATGGCCTTTTCCACGGCCGTGCCGCTGGCCTCGTGCGAGGGGATACCGCTGGACCTCAAGACACGGCTGGACGGCGGGCTCATGGTGCAGCTCTCCAAGCCGGACCTGGACGTGCGCCTGAAGTACGTGCAGGACCACTGCCAGCGCAAGAAGATAGCCCTCAGCAAGTCCCAGATGCTCACCCTGGCCCAGCGCCACCACGATTTCCGGGGACTGCACGGCCTCATGGTGAAATTCCAGGCATTCCGGGAGCTTCTCAAAAGAGACATCTCCGAGGCCATCTTCGAGAACATCATGGGCCGCAGCCTGGACGAGCAGACCGCCCGGACCACGCCCACGGTCATCCTGGAGCAGGTGGGCAGGCGCTTCAACCTGGACGCCAAGACCATCCTGGGCTCCAAGCGCACCAAGGACATCGTCCTGGCCAGGCAGGTGGCCATGCTGCTGTGCCGCGAGGAGCTGGGGCTGTCCTACCCGGCCCTGGGCAAGCTCTTCGGCGGGAAGGACCACTCCACGGTGCTGCACGCCGTCAAAAAGATCAAAAAATTGCAGCAGGATAGCAACGATACGAAAGATTTGGTGCACGCTTTGCGCAAAAGCTGCCGACAAGGCGGCTCATAAGGACCGCACCGGCTCGGGAGCGTTCCAACTGTTCCTCCCGGACGGTCAACTCGTCCTTAATTAACAAAATAAAATTAGCTACTTCACTCGTTAACGAACAAAAGCACCCCCTCTACAAAAACAGCAATCAAGATATACTTGTTTTTTATTGAAAGGCATTAGGAAGAACCTTCCGCCCGAGACCGTGACGCCCTCGCCGGTGCGTCGGGAAACCAGCCTTGGAGGCTAACGGTTCTCGGGCACGGTGTCCGGGTCGTAGGGAACCTGGACGCTTCCGTCCTCGATGGCCCTGGCCAGGGCCTTGATCTCCTGGTTCACCTCCTCGGGCACGTTGGCCACGGGAAAAAGGGTGTACCTGGCCCGGCCTTCGCCCCAGGGCATGGGCACGAACCGTCCTGGCTGGCCGTCCGCGATCCTGCCCAGGATTTCCCGGATGGGGTCCGTGAAATCAAACAGGTCCGAGGTCAGGAACCTGCGGGGGGAAAAGGCCGCCTTGCTGGTGTAGACCGTGGTGAAGAACACCGGGCGTTCCGCGTCGTTCACCGCGTCGATGATGCCGAAGCTGCCCATGTTCACTCCCGAGAGGATCACGTCGCAGCCCTCCAGGATGA
Organism: Fundidesulfovibrio terrae; assembly: GCF_022808915.1. Classification (NCBI taxonomy): domain Bacteria; kingdom Pseudomonadati; phylum Thermodesulfobacteriota; class Desulfovibrionia; order Desulfovibrionales; family Desulfovibrionaceae; genus Fundidesulfovibrio; species Fundidesulfovibrio terrae. The sequence continues at coordinate 57,712 of NZ_JAKZFS010000001.1, read as the reverse complement.
ATTCCTCGGCCGCCTGGCGGCTGTGCATGGGGTCGTTGAAGTCCCCCACGGTGACGTGCCTGAGAACGGCCTTGGGGTTGTACCGCTTGATGGCGCTCGCTGCCGCGTTGATCTGCGCCCGGGAGAACGGCTGGTGCAGGCCGCCGATGTAGCCGATCAGGCCGGTGCGGGTGATCCTGGCGGCCAGGGCCCCGAGCACGTAGAATCCCTTGTGGTATTCCCGGCCCAGGACGTGCACGTTCTTGCAGGGCGTTTCGACGGGCAGCTCGGCCTCGGTGATGAAGGCGGTGTCCGGACACTGCCCGCATATCTCCAGGATGGACGGGAGAAACTGCCCCCCATGCCCCCAGACCACGGTGTTTCCGTCCGCGATCAGCTTGAGCATGGCTCCGGCAGCCTCCGAGGGCTGTACCCTCTGGGCGAAGGACACGGGGATTCCCAGGGAGTCCCTGGCCTTGAGCACGGCCTGATAGCCCAGTTCGTTGTAATCCTTGTCCGCCACCACCCCGGGGAAGACCACGCCCAGGCGGAGGGGAGTGTCTCGTTCCGCGAGGGCCCAATCCGGCGCGCAGGCGAGCGCGAGAAACGCCAGCAGGACGGCCCGCAGGACGCCGCGCTCACTCCCGGCCGATGGGCAGGCGGATGACGAACAGGGCGCCTTTTCCTGGTTCGGATTCCACATGGATGGTCCCGCCGTGGTTTTTGGTGATGATGAAGAACGATACGGACAGGCCGAGCCCGGTGCCTTCGCCGGGCTGCTTGGTGCTGTAGAACGGTTCGAAGATCCTGCGGCGCAGGGCTTCGTCCATGCCCGGCCCGTTGTCCTGGATGTCGATCCTGGCGAAGTGCGGCTCCCGGCGGGTGCGCACGGCGATCCTCGGGGATGCGTCCGGGCCGAGTGAAGACAGGGCGTGGGCCGCGTTGCGGATGAGATTCACCAGGACCTGCTCGATCTGTGTGGGCGAGCAAAGCACCAGGGGCAGGGAGGCGTCGAAATCGCGCTCGATGCCGATCTTCCTGAAGTCGTAGCGTTTTTCCAGGTTGTAGTCCTTGCCGCAGAGCTCCAGCGACTTGTCCACGATGTCGTTCAGGTTGGCCGGGATCATGCCCGAGTCCGACTTGCGGCTGAATTCCAGCATGTTGGACACGATGGTGGCGGCCCGCTTGGCCGACTGGCGTATGCCGTCCAGGAGCTCCCGGATCGTCCGGGCTTCCAGGAAGGACCTGAGCGTTTCGACCCCGCAGCCCGCTTTCCGGGCGGCCTCGGCGCTGGCCGGATTGTCCATGTCCAGCCGCCTGGACACCACCTGGGCGCTCTGCAGGATGCCGCCCAGGGGGTTGTTGATCTCATGGGCCATGCCCGCCGCCAGGCCGCCCAGGCTCATGACCTTCTCGGTCTGGATGAGCATCTCCTCCATGCTGGTCTTTTCCGTCACGTCGTCCAGGCGGATGACCGCCCCGTGCACGCGTCCGTCCTTGAGCGGATAGACCAGCATGTCTATCTTGCGCGGTTCGCCCCGGAACACGAAGTTCTGCTTTCCCCTGAGCACGGGCACGCCTTTCTCCAGGGACTCCCTGACCGCGTCCATCCGCTCCTCCATGCCGGGGAGGACTTTCCCCACGGGCCTTCCCGCCACGTCCGGGCCTTCGAGCCCGGTGGCCTGCGCCGCCGTCCGGTTCCAGTGGGTGACGTCGGCCCGGTCGTCCACGGCGACGACCACCGAGGGCATGGAGTCCAGGATGGCCTGGAAGGCGTTGCGCGCCTTGAGAAGTTCCGCTTCCGCCCCGGCGCGCACGGCCACTTCCTCTTCCAGCAGGCGCGTCTTGCGCAGGATTTCGAATCGCGAGGCGTGGAGCTCCCGGTTCATATCGTTGGCCGATCCGGCCAGGGAGCGCAGTTCGGAGATGGTCAGCCCGCCCGCGTCAATGGGTGATCCGCGCTGGGAGACGTTGCGGAAAAAGGAGCTGAACACGGTGAATTCATTCCTGACCCGGCGCGAAAGCAGGGTGGACAGAACGAACACCACGGCCGTCACGGCCGCGAGAGCCCCCAGGATCATGAGGATCTGCTTGAGCATGGAGGACCTGAGCGAATCGCGGTGCTGGAAGACCACCTCGTCCATGTGCTCCAGGGGCACCGAGGCCACCAGGATCCAGCCCCATCCGGGCACGGGCTTGGCGTAGAACAGGTTGTTGCCGTACGGGCCGTTCCTCTCGCGGGGAAGGCCGACAGAACCGAACCCTCCCTGGGGCGTGAGGCCCTGGGAGAGGAAGTCCAGGACGATGTACCGGCCCGTGGGGTCCTTTTCGTTCACGATGTTCTCGCCCACGGCGTAAACGCCGCTGGGATCGAAGAGCACCGTGCCGCCGAAGTCGATGATACGAAGCGAGCTCATGGACGACGTGAACAGCTCCAGGCGTTTCTTGATGCCTGCCTGCACGCTGGTTTCGATGTCCTCCAGGTATTCGCCGGTGCCGATGATCCAATGGTACGGCGCGAACAGTTTCAGGTAGGAAATCTTGGTCAACGGGATCGGTTGGCCGGGCTTGTTCCAGTAGTAGGAGTCGTATCCTTCGCCGTTTGACCCGGCGATCCTGACGAAGCTCCGGATGATTTTCTTTCCCGAGAGATCGGTCAGATCGTAATCGCTCTTGCCGATCATATCGGGCCTGAACCTGTTCATGACCAGGTTGTGGTCCGTGTCGTGTATCCAGTAGTAGCCCCGGCCATCGTAGAACGACAGGGGACCGAGCGCCTGGAGGATGATTTTTTTTATCTGCTCGTCCCCGAGCGTGTTCTTGTTGTTTTCGTATATGCTCGTGGCTATGGAGCTTGCTTCGTCGATCCTTTCCTTCAGATCGCTTTTCAAGGTGCTCATGATCGTCGAGCGTTCGAATTGTATGATGTCTGAGACTTGGTCCAGCTCGCTTTTGAGCATGTCTTGTTGCCGCTGGACGTATTCCTGCTCGTACAGCTCCGTATTGTGCCTGAATTCGATGTATTGGGTGACGATGACTATGGAAGCGGTGATGAGGCTGGAACAAGCCGTGAAGACCAGCGCGCTCGCACTGAAAAGTTTCGATATGCTGTGTGCCCTGGCCATGGGTGTCCCCCGAACGAGGCCAATCTCCGGTCATGCGGCTTTCGAGACAGGATTGAGTATCATTTGTCCCGAGCCGCAAAAGAGGTCAACAGAAATCACCCGGACCGGGGAGCCGGGCCGTGAGCGGACCGCTCCGGGCGCTCGTGGAGCGCTCGTGCGGGTGGCGCGCCGGGGGCTCTCCCGCAAACGGCGCGCTCCTCCCGGGAAGCCGCGCCAGTTCTTGCTTAGAGCGCACTTGCCAAGGGCGTTTTTTTCCGTATATTCCGCAGGCCACGCTGGCTCATCAGAGAATCCCCGACCATCGACGCCATACCTGCCAAGGAGACGACCCCCATGTTCGTGAAGGTCACTCGAAACGATATTATCGAAGGGCTCCAGAAATCGGCCAACATCATTCCGGCCAAGACCGGAGCGGCCTTCCTGCGCACCATCTGGCTCTCGGCCGAGAACGGAACCCTCCGCATCATGTCCACGGATTCCTCCCTGGAGTTCGTCGGCAAATACCGCGCCGAAGTGGTGGAGCAGGGCCTGTGCGGCGTCCAGGGCCGCTCCTTCTTCGACCTGGTGCGCAAGCTCCCCCCGGGCGAGATCCAGCTCAAGCTCGACGCCGAGAACCAGACCCTCAAGGTCTCCCAGGCCGGACGCCACTACAAGCTGCCCACCAGCGAGAAGAGCTGGTTCCAGGCATTCTCCGAGTTTCCCCAGGGCGAGCACGTCATGTGGAGCGGCGACTTTCTGCAGGAACTCATCGACCGGGTGTTCTTTTGCGTCTCTGACGAGGACACCATGGAGGCCATGGCCTGCATGTACTTCCGTCCCCTGGAGGACAAGATCGAGGTCTGCGGCCTGAACGGCCATCAGTTCTCCATGTGCGGGTTCTTGAACGACGACATCAAGGGCATGCTCCCGGACGAGGGCATCCTCATCCAGAAGAAGTACGTGCTGGAACTCAAGAAGTGGCTGACCACCGACGAGATCGAGCTGGCCATCAGCCAGAAGCGGCTGTTCTTCCGCACCCAGGACCAGCGCGAGAGCTTCAGCCTGCCGCTGTCCTACTACCAGTACCCCGACTACAAGAATTTCGTGGGCAAGCTCTCGGCCCCCGACGCCTCGGACCTGACCGCCGAAAAGATGGCCCTTTCCGAGGCTCTGGACCGCATTTCCATCTTCAACACCGACAACAACCGCTGCACCTACTTCCAGCTCGACACCCCCGGCCAGCTCACCCTGCAGTCCCAGGGCAACGACACCGGCGCGGCCACCGAGTCCATGGAGGCGCAGTTCACCGGCGATCTCAAGAAGATCGCCTTTCCGACCCGCGATCTGCTGGAAATCCTCGGGCACTTCCATTCCAGCAAGGTCCGCTTCACCCTCACCGGCACCGAAGGCCCCTGCGGCATCACCGGCGAGGACGATTCGGACTATCTGGTCATCATCATGCCCATGAAGATCGTGGAGGAGACGTACTATAGCGAGGAAGCCTCCGCATGACCCAGTCTTCGACTCCCCAGTCCTATACCGCCGATTCCATCACCGTCCTCGAGGGCCTGGCCGCAGTCCGCAAGCGCCCGGCCATGTACATCGGGTCCACGGACATCCGCGGCCTGCACCACCTGGTCTACGAAGTGGTGGACAACTCCATCGACGAGGCCATGGCCGGCTATTGCGACCGCATCCGGGTGATCATCCACCTGGACAACTCGGTGACCATCTCCGACAACGGACGCGGCATCCCCGTGGACATGCACCCCAAGGAGAACCGTCCGGCCGTCGAAGTGGTCATGACCGTGCTCCACGCGGGCGGCAAGTTCGACAACGACGCCTACAAGGTGTCCGGCGGCCTGCACGGCGTGGGCGTCTCCTGCGTGAACGCCTTGTCCGAATACCTGGAAGTGACCATCAAGCGCGACGGCAACCGCTACCGCCAGCGCTACGAGCGCGGCGCGCCCGTCACCCCCGTGGACAAGATCGGCGAGGCCGAGGGCACGGGCACCACGGTGCGCTTCCTTCCCGACGAGGAGATTTTCGAGACCGCCGACTTCGTGCACGCCACCCTGGCCAAGCGCTTCGAGGAACTGGCGTATCTCAACTCCGGCCTGACCATCGAGTTCAAGGACGAGCGCAACCAGGAAGAGCAGGTCTTCCGTTTCGAGGGAGGCATCCGGCGCTTCGTGCAGGACCTGAACGCCGGCGAGATGGGCATCCACGAGATCGTCTTCGCCTCCGGCCAGGTGGACGCCACCATGGTGGACTTCGCCCTGCAGTACAACGCCGGCTACAAGGAGCAGATGCTCACCTTCGTCAACAACATCCGCACCCAGGAAGGCGGCACGCACCTGGCCGGGTTCAAGACCGCCCTGACGAGGGCCATCAACACCTACATCGAGAAATCCGGGCTCATCAAGAAGCTCAAGCAGAAGCTCACCGGCGACGACGTGCGCGAAGGGCTCACGGCCGTCTTGTCGGTGAAGATTCCCCAGCCCCAGTTCGAAGGCCAGACCAAGACCAAGCTCGGCAACTCCGAGGTGGCCGGTCAGGTGGCCAAGATCTGCGGCGACGCCCTGAACACCTTCTTCGAAGAGAACCCCAAGGACGCCAAGCTCATCGTGGACAAGTCCGTGGACGCCGCCCGCGCCCGCGAGGCCGCCCGCAAGGCCAAGGACTTGGTCCGGCGCAAGGGCGCGCTGTCAGACAACGCCCTGCCAGGCAAGCTGGCCGACTGCCAGTCCAAGAGCCCCGAGGAGTCCGAGCTGTTCATCGTCGAGGGCGACTCGGCGGGCGGCTCCGCCAAGCAGGGGCGCGACCCCAAATTCCAGGCTATCCTGCCCCTTCGCGGCAAGATCCTGAACGTGGAGAAGACGCGCTTCGACAAGATGCTCGGCAACAAGGAAATCAGGGCGCTCATCACCGCCATGGGCCCGGGAATCGGTAAGGACGAGGTGGACCTGGAGAAACTCCGCTACCACAAGATCGTCATCATGACCGACGCCGACGTAGACGGCGCGCACATCCGCACGCTTCTGCTCACGTTCTTCTACCGCCAGTATCAGGAACTTATCGATAAGGGGTATCTCTACATCGCCCAGCCGCCGCTTTTCCGGGTGCACAAGGGCGACTGGGAGCGGTTCATCAAGGACGAAAAGGAACTCTCCGAGTTCCTGCTGTCGCGCGTTACCGAGGACCTGAGCGTCACCGGGGCCAACGGGAACACCTTCGACAACGGCCCCCTGCGCGAGATGCTCTCCAAGATCCAGCTGCTCAAGTCCCGCTTCGACGAGGCCCTGGGATACGGCATCACCGATCCGTTGCTGTGGTGCTTCCTCAACGCCTCGGAGCGCATCAAGCCCACCGACTTCGAAGGCGAAGGCTTCGCCGCCCTGGCTGAACTCCTCAGGGGCAGCGAATACTCCCTCACCCTGGATGTCGAGGAGGACGAAGTGGAACGGCGCGCCTACGCGGTGTTCGTCAGCCGTAATGGCGTGAAGACCCGCCTGGGCCTGGAATTCTTCGCTTCGCGCGTCTACCGCCACTGCTGGACCCTGCTCGACGAGCTGCGCCAGTCGTTCGGCGTGGGCCAGGCCCTGCAGACGCAGCTGAGCGCCACCCCCACCGGCAGCTCGGACCGCTTCGTCATGTCCCGCAAGGACACGAGCACCGACATCACCGGCATTTTCGAGCTTTTGCAAACCGTCCTGGACGAGGCCCACAAGGGCATCAACATCCAGCGCTACAAGGGCCTTGGCGAAATGAACCCGGTGCAGCTGTGGGAAACCACCATGAATCCGGACAAGCGCACCTTCCTGAAGGTGTCCATCGACGACGTCACGGACGCGGACGGGATCTTCTCCGACCTCATGGGCGACAAGGTGGAGCCGCGCAAGCTGTTCATCGAAAGAAACGCGCTGAGCGTGCGCGAACTTGATATCTAGCAACGAGGCATCACGTGCTCGAACAGAACTCAGAAGATAACAAAAAGATATCCATCGAGGACGAACTCAAGAAGTCCTACCTCGAATATTCGCTTTCCGTCATCGTGGGCCGGGCCATTCCCGACGTACGCGACGGCCTCAAGCCCGTGCACCGGCGCATCCTTTTCGCCATGCACGAGCTCTCCAACACGTACAACCGCCCGTACAAGAAGTCCGCCCGCGTCGTCGGCGACGTCATCGGCAAATACCACCCGCACGGCGACTCGGCCGTGTACGACGCCTTGGTGCGCCTCGCGCAGGATTTCTCCATGCGCGATCCCCTGGTGGACGGCCAGGGCAACTTCGGCTCCATCGACGGCGACGCCGCGGCGGCCATGCGTTACACCGAAGTGCGCATGTCCCGCCTCACCAGCGAGTTCCTGACCGACATCGAAAAGGAGACCGTCGATTTCAGGCCCAACTACGACAACTCCCTGGAAGAGCCTTCGGTGCTTCCCACCAAGGTGCCCAACCTGCTCGTCAACGGCAGCTCCGGCATCGCGGTGGGCATGGCCACCAACATTCCGCCGCACAACCTGGGCGAACTGTGCGACGCCCTGCTGACCCTGCTCGACGACCCCAACTGCTCGGTGGACGAGGTCATCGCCTGCGTGCCCGGCCCGGACTTCCCCACGGCCGGGGCCATCTTCGGCGGACAGGGGCTCATCGACGCCTACCGGACCGGCCGCGGCTCCATCAAGATGCGCGGCAAAGTGGAGATCGAGCAGTTCAAGAAGGACAAGGAACTCGTGGTCATCCGCGAAATTCCCTACGCCCTGAACAAGTCGAGCCTGGTGGAGAAGATCGCCCAGCTCATCAACGAGAAGAAGATCGACGGCGTCTCGGACCTGCGCGACGAATCCGACCGCAAGGGCATCCGCGTGGTGCTCGAACTCAAGCGCGGCACCATCCCGGACATCGTCATCAACAGCCTCTACAAGTTCACGCCTCTCGAAACCTCCTTCGGTTTCAACATGCTTGTTGTAGCGGGCAACCGCCCGGCGCTTCTGAACCTCAAGCAGATGCTTGAATACTTCCTGGATCACCGCAAGGAGATCATCATCCGGCGCTCGCGCTACGACCTGCGCAAGAGCGAGGAGCGGGCGCACATCCTGGAAGGCCTGCGCATCGCCCTAGACAACATCGACGAGGTGGTGAGCCTTATCCGGTCCTCCAAAACGCCCCTGGAGGCCAAGGAGCGCCTCATGGAGCGCTTCAGCCTCTCGGAGCGGCAAAGCCAGGCCATCCTGGACATGCGCCTGCAGCGCCTGACCAACCTGGAGCGCGAGAAGCTGCTGGACGAGTACGCCGAGCTTCTGAAGTTCATCGAGTACCTGCGTTCCATCCTGGAGAACGACGAAGTGCTGCGCGGGGTCATCCGCGACGAGATCATCGAGCTCAAGGACAAGTACGCCACCCCCCGCCGCACCGAGATCCTCGACAGCCTGGAAGGCATCGACATCGAGGACCTCATCCCCGACGAGAACGTGGTCATCACCCTGTCGCGCCGGGGTTACATCAAGCGCACGCCGCTGGACACCTACCAGCAGCAGAGAAGGGGAGGCAAAGGCATCGCCGGGGTGCACACCTCGGCCGAGGACTTCATCCAGAGCTTCTGCACCACCACCAACCACCAGTACCTGCTGCTCTTCACCAACCTGGGCAAGATGCACCAGCTCAAGGTGCACCAGATTCCCGAAGGTTCGCGCACGGCCAAGGGGCTGCACATCGCCAACCTGCTGCCCATGGAAAAGGAAGAGTTCATCGCCACGGCGCTCACCATCCGGGAGTTCACCCCGGACCGCTACTTCCTTTTCGTGACCCGCAAGGGCATGGTCAAGCGCACGGCCATCGACCTGTACAAGAACGTCCGCGTGGGCGGCATCCGCGCCGTGAACCTGAACGAGGAAGACGAACTGTTGGACGTCAAGGAAGTCCCGGCCCAGGCCGAGATTCTCCTGGCCACGGAATACGGCCAGGGCATCCGCTTCAGCGTCGCCGACGTGCGCCCCATGGGCCGGAGCGCCGCGGGCGTGAAGGGCATCGCCCTCGCCGGCAAGGACCGCGTGGCCTCGGGCGTCGTCTTCGGCGACCCCGAGCGCAACCAGGTGCTCACCGTTTCCGCCAACGGCTTCGGCAAGCGCTCGGACGTCGACCTCTACCGCCTGCAGAGCCGCAGCGGAAAAGGCGTCATCAACATGAAGGTCACGGCCAAGACCGGCCACGTCATCGGCGCCACCTCCGTGTGCGAGTCCGACGACATTCTGCTGCTCACTTCGGCCAACAAGATCATCCGCACGCCGGTGGCCTCGGTGCGCAACGTGGGCCGCGCCGCCCAGGGCGTCACCCTGGTGGACATGGAGCAGGGCGTCACCGTCATGGGCTTCGACATCGTGGACGGAGTGAGTGGCGATGTCGTTTCCGACAAGGAGGAAACGGCCTCCTGAGGAGTGCCGGAATGAGCGCTTTCGGGCGTTTTCCCCTTGCACCCCCGCATTTGCCCGTATTCGCTTCCCAATGCGTTTTGAGGCAAAAGATGGCCCATGGTTCGGAAAAATCTTTTTCTGACCGCTGCGGGCGAGCGTGGAACCCTCTCAAGATGCTGGCCGGCGGGCTTCGTCCTGAAGCTCGCCAGCCTTTGCTTCCCGGGAAGATTGACGTTTTCAGCACGGCCGTCGCGGATCTGGCTGGGCAGGCGAGTACGGCCCTCAAGGCCACCCAGGTCCGCGTTCTCCAGAACGGCGGCGAAACGCCTTTGACAGCAGCCAGCGCCTCGCGCATGATCACACAATGTTGCCGCCACACCTGAAATTCCCCATCCACCACGGCACCCGCATCCAGCTGGGCGTTACGGGCAGCATCGCCGCCTACAAGGCCCTTGAGCTCCTGCGGACCTTCCACGAACTGGAACTCATCGTCGGCGTCACCCTGACCCGCGCGGCCACCCAGTTCGTCACCCCCTTGTCCTTCGAGGCCCTGGGGGCCGACCACGTGTACACGGCCATGTGGGAGGGGGCGGACAGCGCCTTCGGCCACCTGGAGCCCGCCCAGGAGGCCCGCTGCATGGTGATCGCCCCGGCCACGGCCAACATCATGGCCAAACTGGCCCACGGCATCGCCGATGAAATACTCTCTACCCAGTCCCTGGCCTTCGCCGGGCCCCTGCTGGTGGCCCCGGCCATGAATCCCAGGCTCTGGGACGCCAAGGCCACCCAGGAGAACCTTGCGATCCTTCGGGGCAGGGGAGTGGGGGTGCTCGAACCGGGCAGCGGCATGATGGCCTGCGGCGAGAAGGGCAAGGGCAGGCTAACCTGCCTGCCGGATATCGTGGCCCACGTGCTGCGGGCGCTCACCCCCCAGGACATGTCCGGAATCAAGGTGATGCTGAGCCTCGGGCCCACGCGCGAATACTTCGATCCGGCCCGCTTCTGGTCCAACCCCTCCACCGGGCTCATGGGCGGGGCCTTGGCCATGTCCGCCTGGCTGCGCGGGGCCGAGGTCAGCGTGGTGCACGGCCCCGTGGACCTGTGGTTCCCCGACAGCATCTCCCGCCATCCCGTGCAGACGGCCCGGCAGATGTTCGACGCCTGCCTGGACCTCTGGCCCTCGCAGGATTACGGCCTCATGACCGCCGCCGTGTCCGACTTCTCGCCCGTCCCGTACGGGCAGGACAAGTTCAAGAAGACCAGCCTGGACAAGGACGTTTTCAGCCTGGAGTTCGCCACCAACCCGGACATCCTGCGCACCTTGGGCCAGAACAAGGCCCCTCGCCAGAAGCTCCTGGGCTTCTGCGCCGAGACCACCGACCTGGCTGGATACGCCGCCAAGAAGCTCAAGGACAAGAACTGCGACGTCATGGTGGCCAACTCCATAGCCGCGCCTGGCAGCGGTTTCGCGTCCTCCACCAACAAGGTTCACGTGGTGGACGCGGCCGGGCGCTCCGAAGAGTGGCCCATGCTTTCCAAATGCGAGGTGGCCTGGAGGCTCATGGAATGGATGACGCATCTTTTACCCTGAGCGAACGCTATCGCGTCTTCCATCTTGCCGGCATCAGGCATGTGTTACCGTCCGATTCCGTCCCCGCCGGACCCGACCTGCTCGCCCAGGACCCCTGGCCCGCTTTGCTGGCCAAGCTACCTCCATCGCCGCGAGCCATCTGGACCTACTCGGCCCTGGGCCTCGACCTCACCGGCCAGTCCAGCAAGGCCCGGGGCGACCTGTGGCGCAGGCTGATCCCTTCCGTGCAGCTTCCCAAGGGATTCGTGGGTTTTTTACCCTACTGCCTGCCCAAGGACGGCGTCCTCCATGATTGCACGGATCATTTCCTGGCGGCCGTGGCCACGCTTTCCCCCGCTGCCGTCGTTGTTTTCGATGACGATCCTGCCAACGCGCTTCTCATGGCCATACGGAAGCAGTCCGGGGACGCGCGGTCGCAGATTGTATTCCACGCTGCTTCGTCACCCGAAACGTTGCTCGGCCTCTCGGACGAGGCTTTTCGCGTCGCAGCGCAACGTTTGAAGGATGTTCTTTTACCCGATTCCGGCCCCGTGTCTTGACAAAACTCGAATGGGATCAGTACCTCGTTTGCCACAAATTTCTTGATAGTAGCCACGACACCCGTTTTGGACCATCCAGAGGACTTTGCATGAAATTTCTCGTTACCGGCGCGGCCGGTTTCATCGGCTTTCACCTTGCGAACAGGCTTCTGGAAATGGGCTTCACCGTGGTTGGGATCGACAATCTCAACGATTACTATTCCGTCGCCCTGAAAAAAGATCGTCTGAAGATTCTGCAGCGCAACGAGCATTTCACGTTCATGAAGCTCGATCTCTCCGCCCGCGAGGATCTCGACTCCCTGTTCGCCAACAACCAGTTCACCCACGTGATCAACATGGCCGCCCAGGCCGGGGTACGCTACAGCCTGGATAATCCCATGGCCTACGTGCAGTCCAACATCGTGGGCTTCGCCAATCTTCTGGAAGGGTGCAGGCACAACAAGGTTCAGCATCTGGTGTACGCGTCCTCCAGTTCGGTGTACGGCCTGAACACCAACATGCCGTTCTCGGTCCATTCCAACGTCGACCACCCCATCAGCCTGTACGCCGCATCAAAGAAATCCAACGAGCTCATGGCCCACGCCTACAGCCATCTGTACGGGCTTCCCTGCACGGGCCTACGCTTTTTCACCGTCTACGGCCCATGGGGCCGCCCGGACATGGCCCTGTTCCTCTTCACCAAGGCCATCATGGAGGACCGGCCCATCCAGGTGTTCAACAATGGAAAGATGAAGCGCGACTTCACCTACATTGACGACATCGTGGAGGGAGTGGTCCTGGCGTCGCTCAAGGACCCCAAGCCCAATCCCGACTGGAGCGGCGACGCTCCCGATCCGGGCAGCAGCCCGGCCCCGTACCGGCTGTACAACATCGGCAACAACAACAGCATCGAGCTGACCCGTTACATCGAAGCGCTGGAGTTGGCTCTGGGCAGGCAGGCGCGCAAGGTCATGCTGCCCATGCAGCCTGGGGACGTTCCCGAAACGTACGCCGACGTTGATGACCTTATCCGGGACGTTGGTTTCAAGCCCAGCACCCCAATCGAGGAAGGCATCGAGCGTTTTGTTTCTTGGTATAAAGGCTATTACAACGTCTGACGCACTTGACAGTGCAGCCCGCCTTCCTTACACCCCTATAAACTCAATCACTTTAACAGCCCCCGCAGGTACACGGAGATGGATTTTCGCGCCTTAAAAACCGCTCTTGACGACGCCTTCCAGGGTATTCTTGAAGTCACCCAGGACGGGCAGATTCCCGAGGAAAAGATCGTCAACCAATTTGCTCGCCTTTCTACCCAACTTCATGCCCAAGCGGATGAGGTCTGGGTCGGCGAAGCTGAAGATTTCGCCCACTTGGCAAACCAGCTTCTCCAGGCCGTCAAGAAAGGGAAACGTGAAGATGCCATTCGTCTTGTGGACTCCTTGCAGGATGCCCAGGATTACTGCCATCGGACTTACAAATCCTAGATTGTTTCACGTGAAACAATCCGGATGAACCGGAGGTTCGGTGCCTATGGCCCGATGTATTGTAGTCGCCAACCAGAAGGGCGGGGTGGGCAAGACCACCACGGCTGTCAACTTGGCGGCCGCTCTGGCGGTGATGGAAAAAAAAACTCTCCTGATCGACTGTGACCCCCAGGCCAACGCTTCCAGCGGCCTGGGCATCTACCCTGAAAGCGTCGCGGAGAATCTTTACTCCATCCTTTACGAGCCCGAAAAGGTTTGGGACGCCGTCTACGACACGTCGCTGCCCTATCTGAACGTGCTCCCCTCCACCTCGGACCTGGTGGCCGCCGACATCGAATTGGTGGACAAGCAGGGCAGGGAGAACTTCCTGCGCAAAGTGGTGGCCGAGTTGGGCGAGAAATACGATTTCATCCTGCTGGACTGCCCCCCCTCGTTGGGGCTGGTCACGCTGAACGCCCTGTGCGCGGCCACGGAACTCCTGGTGCCGCTGCAGTGCGAATACTACGCCCTGGAGGGAGTGGCCCAGCTGCTCAAAACCTTCGAGCTGGTGCGCAAGCGTTTCAACACAGGCCTGCACCTCTTGGGCGTGGTCATGACCATGTACGACGGGCGCAATAAGCTGAACCGGCATGTGAAGCGCGAGATCCGCAAGTGCTTTCCCAAGCACCATTTCGAGACGCTCATCCCCCGCAACGTCCGGGTGTCCGAAGCGCCCAGCCACGGACAGTCGGTCATCGACTACGACGTCAAGTCCAAGGGGGCGGAGGCGTATCTGGGGCTGGCCAAGGAAGTTCTCTGCCGCGTCCCGGTGTGACGCGGCCTACAGGCGGGAAGAGGGGCAGGAGCCGCGAGGCTCCTGCCCTTTATTTTTCGACGTAGGGGCGGCACTCCACGTCGACTTTGTTCTTGAAGTGCTTCTTGATGATGCGTGAGCGGCATTTCTGGCACTCGAAATTGGCCAGTCCGCCCAGTGTGGCGGTGCGCAGGCGGAATTTTCGGGGCTCGTCCTTCTGCCAGTCCTGGGTGGAGCTGCCGCAATGTTCGCAGGACACGTCCACGGGAAGTTCGTACTGGAAGTCCCAGTATTGGGCCAGAAGCTCCCAGTCCTTCATGGGCTCGGGCGGAATCTTCACCGTGGAAGGGTCCAGTTCCTCCAGGGCTTTGTCGATGGCCGGGGAAATCTCGGCCTGAGCCTTGGCCCACAACTCGGGGCTCAAGAACACGCCGAGCAGGTTTTTGCCTTGATCGTAGACGGGTTGAAAGTGAACTTTGGTGACAGGCACGTTCATCCTCCGGTAACTAGGGATTCCTCCGTGCGGAGGTAGCGGTTGCGTGAGCCGCGCAGTTCAAGGTAAGGAGTTCGCAAGTGAAGTCAAGCCGTGCGCCGAGTACGGAGAAGGGGGTCGTAATGGCGGGAGCGAAAGGATTGGGCCGCGGGCTGGATGTGCTGCTCAAGGGAATGTCCGTGGGGAGCGAGCACCCGGAAGTGGTTCTGGTGCAACTCGACGAGGTCAGGCCGAACCCCAGGCAGCCCAGGCTCGAGTTCGACCCCCAGGCCCTTGAGGATCTGGCCAGCTCCATCAAGGAGCAAGGCGTGCTGCAGCCCATTCTGGTGCGCCCGGATTCCTCGGGCAAGCGCGGCTACGAGCTGGTGGCCGGTGAACGCCGCCTGCGGGCCAGCAAGCTCGCCGGAAAGGACACCATCCCGGCCATCGTCAGGGAAGTCACGGACGAGCAGAGCCTGGCCCTGGCCCTGATCGAGAACCTGCAGCGCGAGAACCTGAACGCCCTGGAAGAGGCCAAGGGCCTGGACCAGCTTCAGGGCGCCTTCGGCATGAGCCAGGAAGCTCTGGCCCAGAAGGTGGGCAAGAGCCGCTCCTCCGTGGCCAACAGCCTGCGCCTGCTCCAGCTTCCGCAAGACATCCAGGAAAGCCTTTTCAAGGACGACATCACCGCCGGGCACGCCCGGGCCCTTCTGTCCGTCACAGATCCCGGGGTGCAGGCCGAGCTGTGGAAGCGCGTCACCGCAGGAGGGCTGTCGGTTCGCGAAGCCGAAGACCTGGCCGCTCACTGGAAGGAGCACGGGGAACTGCCTCCGCAAGGGGCGCTGCCGGCCCCCAGGCCGGCCGAGGGCAAGCGCAAGCGCCCCCAGCCGTCCCAGGAACTCGTCGATCTGGCCTCCAGGTTGCGGGATCGTTTCAGGGCCAACGTGAAGATCGGCGGCGACGGCGGCCGGGGCAAGATCACCTTCTCCTACGGCTCCCAGGAGGAGCTTCGGGCGCTGCTGGCGGAGTGGGGCGTAGGCGATGCCTAGCGATCCCCCGGGCCGGAATTTCGCCGACGCCGTGGAGCGCCTGGCCGGGGTGCCGGTGCTGGTGGTGGGCGACGTCATGCTCGACCACTACCTGGCGGGCGACGCCGAGCGCATCTCGCCGGAAGCCCCCATTCCGGTGGTGCGCGTGGCCAGTGAAAAGCACCTTCTGGGCGGGGCGGGCAACGTGGCCCGGAACATCGCCGCGCTTGGCGGCAAGCCTGAGCTGGTGAGCGTGATCGGCGCGGACGATCCGGGGTCGGTCCTGCAGGAGCTCCTGTCCAAGGAGGGCCTGCCGGGACACCTGGTGGTGGAAAAGCGCCGCATGACCACCATCAAGACCCGCATCATCGCCCGAAACCAGCAAATGCTCAGGGTGGACCGCGAGGAGTCGCGCGAGCTGGAAGGAGGGAGCCTGGACGCCCTTGACGGGCTGCTCAGGTCCGTGGCCCGGCGTCACGGCGTGGTGGTGGTGTCCGATTACGGCAAGGGCGTGGTGTGCGCCAAACTCATGGACACCCTGCGCGGTCTGGAGGCCGAGGGCGGCAAGGCCCCGCTGATCCTGGTGGACCCCAAGACGGTCAACGCCTCCCTCTACGCCCATGCCGACCTGCTCACACCCAATGCCAAGGAGGCCGGGGAACTGGCTGGGGTCAAGGCGTCCGGGCGCGACGGGGTCATCAAGGCCGGTCTCGCGATCTTCAAGCGGTTGCGCTGCCGCCAGCTGTGCATCACCCTGGGAGCCGAGGGCATGGCCGTCTTCGAGCGTCCGGGCAGGGTGCTGCACGTGCCCACCGTGGCACGCAACGTCTACGACGTCACCGGCGCCGGGGATACGGTCATGGCCGTGCTGGCCATGGCGTTGGGGGCAGGGTACGATCTGCCCCGGGCCAGCGTGCTGGCCAACTACGCGGCAGGAATCGTGGTCGGGCAGGTTGGGGCCGCAGTGGCCTCGCCGGAGGCGTTGCGCGAGGCCATCCGCAGCGTGGAGCCGCCCAGGGTGGAAACGTGGCTGGACATCGAATGAGGAGCGCCCATGTCGTCGGATGAGCGGACCACGGTCTGGAAAGCCACTGGGAACCAGGCCAGCGGGACAGCCACCATCGAGGGAGAGGTTGATTTCTCGAACTCTCTGGATGTGCGCACCTGGATCAAGGATTTCGCCCAGACGTTCCAGGGGGACCTCCTGTTGGATCTTTCCTCGCTGAATTACATCGACAGCTCCGGGCTGGCGGTGCTCATTGAGATCCGGAAACACCTCAAGTCCCAGAATCGGGGTATCCGGGTGGTCGGGGTGTCCAGCCAAGTGAACAAGCTCTTCACACTCACGCAGATCGGGGAACTTTTCGGGCTCTAGGGGTGGACGATGGCCAGCGAATCCCAACAATTCATCTGGCTCGTCAACCGGCTCCTGGGCTGCCTGCGCCGGCCATTCACCGGAAAACCCTACATGAGCTGGCAGACCTGGCGGCATTTCGCCTGGGTCGGCGCCGATTCTCTGCCCATCGTCAGCACCATCGCCGCCTGCACCGGCATCATCCTGGCCTTGCAGGCGGCCCAGCAGCTGGAAAAGGTCGGGGCGCTCTCCTACGTGGCCAATCTTGTGGGCATCAGCATCGTGGCGGAACTCGGGCCGCTGCTCACGGCGCTCATTCTGTCCGGACGGGCGGGCGCGGCATTCACGGCAGAGATCGCCACCATGAAGATTTCGGAGGAGATCGACGCCCTAGAGGTCATGGGGCTCGATTCGGTGCGCTACCTCGTCTGGCCCAAATGCGTGGCCATGGCGGTCATGTCGCCGCTTTTGGCCCTGTGGGCCGACTTCACGGGCGTGCTTGCCGGGGGAATCTTTTCGGTCACGGTGCTCGGCCTGTCGGCCAAGGGCTACTACGAGCAGACCGCCAACTTCATCACCCTGCGCATCATGACCTCCGGGCTGGTGAAAAGCCTGGCCTTCGGGCTGGCCATCACCCTGATCGGCTGCTGGCAAGGATACCTGGCGCGCGAGGGAGCCCTGGACGTGGGGCGGCGCACCACCCGGTCGGTGGTGCAGTCCATCTTCCTCATCGTGCTGCTGGACCTCTTCTTCACCGCACTGAGCTTCATCTCCCGCTGACATGAGCCTCGACTGGACACATACCCACGCCGCCCCGGACATCCGGCTGGAGGACATCCAGGTGGGATACGGCGACCTGACCGTGCTCCAGGACGTAACCGCCGTCTTGCCAGGCGGTAAAATATCAGTAATTCTGGGTGGTTCCGGAGGGGGGAAGTCCACCCTGCTCAAGACCATCCTGGGCCTGCTCCAGCCGACGGCGGGCCATGTCTGGCTGGAGGATTCCGACCTTTACGGCCTTTCGGAACCGGAAATGCGCGAGATACGAAAGCGCATGGGTGTGCTCTTCCAGGACGGGGCGCTGCTCGGTTCCTTACCCCTGGCCGAGAACATCGCCCTGCCCATCCGGGAACACACCTCCCTGGACGAGGAGACCATAGAGACCATGGTGGGCATCAAGCTCTCCCTGGTGGGCCTGGGCGATTTTGCAGATTTCTTCCCGAGCCAGCTCTCAGGCGGCATGCGCAAGCGGGCCGGCCTGGCCCGGGCGCTGGCCCTGGACCCGCGCATCCTGCTGTGTGACGAGCCCACTTCCGGGCTCGACCCCATCACCGCGGCGGACCTGGACCAGATGATCCTGGACCTCAAGGATGCCTTCGGCATGACCATCGTGGTGGTTTCCCACGACCTGCAAAGCGTTTTCACAATCGCCGATCATGTGGTAGTGCTCAATAAGGGGATTCCGGTTTTCCAGGGTGTTCCGGATGCGCTGCGAAACAACGAAGACCCCTTTCTGCGGCAGTTCCTGGACCGGCGGCCCACGCGCGGCAACGGGCAGGGCGGCGGCGAGCGCAGTACATAACGCAAACGGCAAGGCGGACGCAGTGTATTCTCAAAAAGAGCACGTCAAGGAGACCATCAAGGCCAGCCTGGCCATCGCCCTGTGCCTGGCCATCCTGGGCACGTTCGTGGTGGTGCTGGGGGGGTACCGGTTCTGGGAGGAGCTCTCCGTCTATTACATCCGCTTCAAGAACGTGAAGGACTTGTCCGCCGGGCGGCCCGTCAAGTACGGCGGCCTGGACGTCGGGCGCATCCTGGCCATCGGCGTGGACGCGGAAGACCCACGCATGATCCGGGTGATCATCGGGCTCACCGAGCATATCGAAATGCGCCAGGGCGTGGTGGCCCGCATCGCCCAGAAGGGGCTGGTCGGCGACTACTACGTCTTCCTGGAGCCGCAAGGAGCCCTGGGCGAGCCCATGAACCCCGGCAGCTTCATACCGGCCGTGGAGACCGTGGACATGTCCCAACTGGCGGGCATGGCCGGGGAGATACTTTCCGAGCTGCGCCCCCACCTGGAGCGCGTGGCCGAGCACCTGGAGCAAATCCTCTCCAGCGAGAATTCCGAGCGCATAGCCGAGCTGCTGGCCAAGGCCCCGGGCATGGTCGACGAGCTGCGCGCCACGGCGGCCCGGTTCAGGCAGGATTTCGGACAGCTGGCCGCAAGCGGCAAGGACGTGGCGGCAAGCGCCTCCAAGTCACTGGCGGCCGTGGACAAGGCCGTGGACGGCGTCAAGCGCGAGCTGGAGAAAACCCTCGCGGACATCCGGGGCGAGGTGAAGCAGGTGGGCGGGCTCACGGACACGGTGCACAAAGCCGTGCGCCAAGACCAGGCCCGGCTGGAGGACATCCTGGACAACGTGGAGCGGGTCAGCGCGGACGTGAAGGCGTTGTCGGCCAAGCTGCGCGAGCGGCCGTGGGAAATCATAAGCCAGCCCAAGGAGCGCAAGCCGTGAGGAAATCCGTTACCGTCGTTTTGGGTTTGGCCCTGCTCGGCGGGTGCATCGGCAAGGGCGGCCCCGTGGAGCAGTACCTGCGCGTGAGCGGGGCGGAGCCCTGCGCGCAGCAGTCCGGCCCGTCCCAGGGGCGGCTCGTGGTGGCGGTGCGCACGTTCAAGGCCGCGGAATCAATCGACAGGCAGGCGGTCATGGTGGCCCGGGGGAGGGTGTCCTCGCCCAGCCTGCGCTGGTACTGGGAAGCCTCCCCTGCGAAACTCTTCGAGCAGGCCGTGGTGCGCGGCGTGGACTGCGCTCCGGGCCTGGCCGCGGCCTGGCCGGTGCGTTCCACCACCGAGGGCGGCGCGACCCTCACGGGCACCATGACGGTGTTCGAGCTCCAGGAGAACCCCCTGGTGCTGAACGCTGCCGGGAGCTGCCAGCTCTGGGACGGGGAGGGGGCCAAGCTGCTCGCTTCGAGCCAGTTCACGGCCAGTGTCCCGGTGAGGGCCTTCGAGGCCCAGGCCATCGCGGACGCGGCGGCCCAGGCGCTTTCGTCCATGGGAACCCAGGCCGGGGCGTGGCTGTCGGAGGTCCGGTCCGGGGCTTTAGCCGGGGGGGCGGCGAAATGATCGCCGCCATCCAGATCGTGGCCGAGCAACGCATCCGGGAAGCCATGGAGCGCGGCGATTTCGACGACCTGCCCGGCAAGGGACGCCCCCTGAACCTGGACGAGGACGCCAATGTGCCGGACGAGCTCAAGATGGCCTACAAGCTTCTGAAGAACGGCGGCTACCTGGACGAAGGGACGAAGGCCCGGGATGTCTGTTCACTGGACGCCATGCTGCGCTCGAGCCCGGAAGAACGCGGCACGCACCGCAGGATGCTCAAGCTGCAGGTCATGGAGGCCCGGGCGCGCGGCCTGGCAATCGACACGGGCAGCGAGTATTACGGCAAGGTCGTGGAGCGCGTGAGCGTAAGAACCAAGGAGGGCACATGACCGGTTGCAGATTGCTCGGGGACGCCATCACCGATGCGGCCCTGCTCAAGGAACATTTTCCCTACGTCCGCAGGGGAACCGAGGGGGAGTTCGTCATTCCGGCCGCCAACCTCGACCAGTTCGTGCGCAAGTACATGGAGCTGGCCGACAACAAGGACCACCTGGACCATCTGAAGATGTACCGCGATTCGGGCGCGCGCCCGGTGGTTGACGACATCGGCGACTGACGCACGCGGTTTTGAAGAGGGAGGTCGTCACAGTTCATGGACGTATTTCGTGAAGGCACGGCGAGAAGCATCGCCTGCGCCGTGGCCACGGCCCTGTGGCTGGCATGCGCAGCCGCCCCTGGCGCGGCCCAGAACTGCGAGCGGCCCAAGGACGTCCAGGAAATGACCGAGTGCGCCACCCTGCGCCTGCGCGCCGCGGAGCGGGAGATGGCCACGCTCTACGGAGAGTTGCTCGATTCCGAGGACAAGGATTTCGCTGATGCGGCCAGGAAAGCCCAGGAAGCCTGGATGCGCTGGCGCGAGGCGGAAGGGCGCCTGGCCGCCAAGACCGTGGGCGACCAGGGCCTGGCCCAGTACACCCGCATCAATCAGGAAGCGTTGATGACCGAGGACCGCGTCAAGGACTTGCGTGGTTACGCCGGAAACTGAATACGGTTCGTCATCGAATCGTATTACGAATTATTTCTTCCACACCCCGCCCCAGAAGAATTCCCGCAGTGCCGGGCCGTTCACCGGCTCGGCCAGCGCCACGCAGGAAAGCCCCAGGGAATCGATCAACTCGGCTTGGCGGTCGTTTTCCTGCCTGGTCATTGTGCAGGTCATGTACACGAGGCGGCCGCCGGGCTTGAGCGCCCGGGCGCAGGCGGTGAGAATCCCAGCCTGGATGCGGGCCAGGTTGTCCACGTCTGCGCGGGTGCGCTTCCACTTGGCGTCGGGTCTGCGCGAGAGCACGCCAAGGCCGGAGCAGGGGGCGTCCACCAGGATGGTCCCCTCGGTCGCGCGAAGCGGCGGGTTGGCGGCGTCCGCCAGGAAGGTCAGGGGCGTTTCGAGGCCCAGGCGCAGGGCTTCAGGGCCCAGGCCGCGCAGGCGCTTTCTGTTGGGGTCTGAGGAAAAGACGTGCGTGCGCCCCTGCTCCAGCAGGGCCAGGGTCTTGCCGCCCCGGCCGCAGCAGGCGTCCCAGACCGGGTCCGGCCAGCTCGGGCTGCTCAGGCGGTGCAGGATGTCGCCCACGGCAGGGGACTGGCGGCTGACGAGTCCCTCCTGCTCCAGGCGTCTTACCTCGGGCAGGGCAGGGCCAGCGGCGGCGGTGTCGAAGCCCACCCAGGGGGAAGCGCTCCAGAGGCGACCTGGGCGCGCGGAAAGCTCCTCGAACAACTCGGCCGCGCCCACCTTCGTGAAATTGATCCTGAGCCCTGTCAGGGGCGCAAAAAGCTGGGCCTGCATGAGCCCGACAGCCTCTTCCACGCCGTAGTCGC
Organism: Fundidesulfovibrio terrae; assembly: GCF_022808915.1. Taxonomy (NCBI): domain Bacteria; kingdom Pseudomonadati; phylum Thermodesulfobacteriota; class Desulfovibrionia; order Desulfovibrionales; family Desulfovibrionaceae; genus Fundidesulfovibrio; species Fundidesulfovibrio terrae. Next base: position 35,993 of record NZ_JAKZFS010000001.1, on the reverse strand, counting down.
GCCGCCAGAGGTCGGCAAGCCAGCCGGGACAGGAATACCACGCGGCGGCTTCTCCCAGATGGGAGCGGCTGTGGGCGGAGTAAAACGGGCGATCGGCCGCGTCCGCCCCCAGATCCTGGATGCGCCGGAGCACGGCGTTGGCCAGGTTGCCCTGGGATTGGCCGAAGCGGGCCTTCACGGCGTCCACGGCCCAGGAAAGGGTGGCGTGGGGAGGAATGGAGCCCAGGTGCACCAGCTCGTAGGCGGCGATGCCCAGGATGCGCACGATGAGCGGCTGCGTGCCTTCCGGGCGCGACAGTTGCGTGCGCACCAGGAAGTCCATGCGGCCCTTGAGGCGCAAGTAGCCGTAGGCCAGCTCGGTGGCCAGCCCCCGGTCGCGCGGGTCCTCGACCTGGCGCAGGGTGTTGTCCAGGGCGGCCTGGAGGTCCTGGCCTGGCTTGCCGCTCGAGGGAAGCGCCTGCTCGATGGCCGTGAGCGCTGCGGCGCGCGACGGCGGAATGGGGAACTGCGTTTTGGTCATTTGGTGGCCGAAGCCGGGGCGTTCAACCTGGGCAGAAAGAGGACGGGCTTGGCCTGGGTCTGCAGGAAATGGCGCAAGGCGTGCTCAAGCTGGTCCAGGGGCACCAGGGTATCCAGGCAGGGGCCCTTGGGGCGGTCGTTCAGGATGCCGAACACCGGCAGGGGGTAGGTGTCCTGGATGCCGCTGGACAGGTCGCGCTCGCAGGCCACGGCCAGGATGAGCTTGGGCCGCTTCTGCACGACGATGCGCCGGGCGATGGTGCCGCCGGTGGCGATGGCCATGTGCACGCCGTAGGCTTCGGACAGGGCCAGCAGTCCGGCCACGGGGCACAGGCCGCAGCGCTTGCAGTTGTTGATGTCGTATGTGAGGCGCACGGCGCAGGTGCTCGACTGCAGGCAGTGGGGCAGAAGCAGCAGTATCTCGTGGGGACGGTAGTTTTTGCCCTGGCCCAGCACCAGCTCGTTGTTGACCTTGATGAAGGAGTTGCGCACCCGCTCCTTGGAGATGCCGAACAGCCTGGCGAAGATGATCATGAGCGGCAGGAACAGCTTGATGGTCAGCCCGCGCGAGCGCCTGGAGAGCGGGAGGGTCCGCCCGGCGGCTACGGAGAGGATGAGCCCCAGGCTGGCCCAGGCCACCAGGAGGATGATTGCGGCAACCACGCCTCCCCAGATGGCCGGGGCCCAGGGGTGGATGTGGTCGAGCCCGATGGTGGGCACGATCCAGAGAAGGGCCAAGACGGCGCAGACCACCAGCGACGTGGCGGTGATGAGCCCGATGAACAACCGCTTGCGGGAGGATTCGACAATTTCCATACGTTGGTGACTAGGTAATCTGTTTGGAGGCAATTGCAACCAGGAAGGTGGGGCGGCGCCCCACAGCCCAGCAGGGATCCGCCCTGTATCCGCCTTACAGCAGATCGGCGGGAGGCGGGCAGACCAGGGGCAAGCCCGGGTCGACCTTGCTCAGATAGCCGCATGAAAATGCGGTGGCGTCCATGAACTGCTTGCCCGAGGGCTTTATAGATGGAAGCATGTAGACTCCATCGGCACAGCTGATACGAAGCATGCCCTCAGAAAGCCCCAGGACGCATCCTGGAGGGGCATCGGCTGCCACGCCCTGGGAATAGCGTCCGGGAAGCGCCTGGAGGCGAATCTGGCGATTTTCGCCCGGGATGGCCAGGGTGAAGAACGCGCCGGGCCGGGGGGACATGGCGCGGATGCGGTTGTGCACTTCCTGCACGGGCCGGTCCCAGAAAATGTGGGTGTCGTCCTTGGTGAGCTTGGCCGCGTAGGTGGCCTTGGCGCCGTCCTGGGGAACGGGGGCGACTGGTCCGGTCGCGAGCATGCCGAGGGCCTCCACGGCCATCTCGCCGCCAAGCGCGGCTAGGCGGTCGTGAAGCGACCCGGCGTCCTCGTCGGGCCCAATGGATACTTCCCGGCGGATGAGCATGGGGCCGGTGTCCAGCCCCGCCTCCATGCGCATGATGGTGATCCCGGTTTCGGTCTCGCCCGCCAGGATGGCCCGCTGTATGGGGGCTGCGCCCCGGTACTTGGGCAGAAGCGAAGCGTGCACGTTCCAGGGGCCGAGTTTGGGGATGTCCAGCACCGACTGGGGCAGGATCAACCCGTAGGCGGCCACAAGCAGCACGTCGGGCGTAAGCGAGGCAAGCTCGGCCACGGCCTCGGGCGTCTTGAAATTAAGCGGCTGAAAGACCGGGACGCCATGCTCCAGGGCCAGGCGCTTGACCGGCGAGGGCACGCACTTGTGGCCGCGTCCGCACGGGCGGTCGGGCTGGGAGTAGACCCCCACGACCTCGCCCGCCCCGGACTGAATGACTTTCTTAAGCGTCGCCGCGGCGAAGTCGGGCGTTCCCATGAAGACGATTCTCAACCGCCCGCCTGCCTGGCCTTGAGCCATTTCTTGATCTTGTTGTCGTAGAGCGTGCGCTTGAGCCGGCTCACCTTGTCGATGAAGAGGATGCCGTCCAGGTGGTCGATCTCGTGCTGCAGGCAGATGGCCAGGATGCCGTCGGCCGGCACCTCCACCTCGTTGCCGTCAAGGTCCTTGGCGCGGACCACGACCTTTTCCGCGCGCTTCACCTTGGAGCGGAACTGGGCCACGGACAGGCAGCCTTCCTCTTCGAAGACCTCGCCTTCCTTGTGCACCACGACGGGGTTCACCAGAAAGCGCAAGTCGTTGCGATCGTCGGGGCCGGAGACGTCCACGGCGATCAGGCGGCAGCATTCGCCCACCTGGGGCGCGGCCAGGCCGATGCCGCGCTTCTCGTACATGGTTTCGGCCATGTCCTTGGCCAGCTCTCTGACCTCGGGGGTTATCTCCGTGATCTCCTGGGCCTTCTGGGACAGGATAGGATCAGGGTATTTGAGTATCTTGCGGACCATGGGTCTATTCGCCGTCCTTGGCCACGTTCTCCCGAAGCTTTATCCCGAGCTCGCGCAGCTGCTTGGCCGCGACCACGCCCGGAGCCTCGGTCATGAGGCAGGTGGCCTTCTGGGTCTTGGGGAAGGCGATCACGTCCCGGATGGACTTGGCTCCGGCCATGAGCATGGTCAGCCGGTCCAGACCGAAGGCGATGCCGCCGTGGGGGGGCGCGCCGAACTGCAGCGCGTTCAAGAGGAAGCCGAACTTCTCCTCGGCTTCGGCCGCGTCGATGCCCAGGGCCTCGAACATGGCGGACTGCTTCTCAAGCGTGTGGCTGCGGATGGAGCCGCCACCGATTTCGCTGCCGTTGAGCACCATGTCGTAGGCCCTTGCAAGAGCCTTGCCGGGGTCGGTGCCGAGAATCTCCAGGTGTCCGTCCTTGGGCGAGGTGAAGGGATGGTGCTTGGCCACCCAGCGCTTGTCCTCGGGGGAGTATTCCAGCAGGGGGAAATCGGTGACCCACAGGGGCTTGAACGCGCTCTCGTCGATGAGGCCCAGGCGCTCGCCCAGCTGCACGCGAAGGTATCCCAGGGCGGTGTTGACCATGTCGGACGCGCCGGCCTGGAAGAACACGATGTCGCCCACCTTGAGGCCCAGGCGGGAGGCCAGCTCGGCGCGCTCGGCGTCGGAGAAGAACTTGGCGATGGGCGACTGCCACTCGTTCTCGCGGATCTTGATCCAGGCCAGTCCCTGCGCCCCGTAGATCTTCACGAACTCGGTGAGCTCGTCGATCTCCTTGCGGGTCATGTTTTCGCCGCCCTCGACGCGCAGGCCCTTGACCAGCTCGGCCTTGGCGAACACGCGCAGCTCACAGCCGCGCACGATGTCGGTGACGTCGCACAGCTTCAGGTCGAAGCGCACGTCGGGCTTGTCCAGGCCGTAGTCGCGCATGGCGTCGTCGTAGGTCATGCGCGGGAACGGGTTGGGCAGCTCAACGTCCAGGCACTCCTTGAACAGGGTGCGGACCATGCCCTCGGCCATGTCCATGACCTGTTCCTCGTCCACGAAGCTCATCTCGATATCGATCTGGGTGAACTCGGGCTGGCGGTCGGCGCGCAGGTCCTCGTCGCGGAAGCATTTGACGATCTGGTAGTAGCGCTCGAGCCCGGCCACCATGAGCAGCTGCTTAAAGAGCTGCGGCGACTGGGGCAGGGCGAAGAACTGTCCCAGGTTCACCCGGCTGGGCACCAGGAAGTCGCGCGCGCCCTCGGGCGTGGACTTGGTGAGCATGGGGGTTTCGACTTCCAGGAAGTCGAGTCCGTCAAGATACCGGCGCACGCTCTGGGCGGCCTTGGAGCGCAGGACGAAGTTCTGGGCCAGCTTGGGGCGCCTGAGGTCCAGGTAGCGGTACTTGAGGCGCAGGGCCTCGCCCACGTCCACGCGGTCCTCGATGGCGAAGGGGGGAGTCTTGGAGGTGTTCAGGAGCTTCCAGTCGTTGACCACCACTTCGATCTCGCCCGTGACCATGTTGGGGTTGGCCATGCCCTCGGGGCGGGGGCGCACGGTGCCTTTGATGGCCAGCACGTACTCGGAGCGCACCACGTGGGCGCGCCCGTGGGCCTCGGGGGCGTGGTCGGGGCTGAAGACCACCTGGGTGAGCCCCACGCGGTCGCGCAGGTCCACGAAGATGAGCCCGCCGTGGTCGCGGCGGAACTGCACCCAGCCCATGAGGCATACATCGGAGCCGACGTCCTTGGCGGTCAACTGGCAGCAGGAATGGGAACGCCGCCAGTCTCCGAGGGGATCGGTGGCGCGGGGGGTCTCGTCGGCGGTCAGAATCTGGTCCATGAGGCGTGTGCTCCAAAAATTATGTGCGAAGATGTTCCAAAAGGGCGTCCTGAGGGACGGTGTCCTGGGTGCCGGCGGCCATGTCCTTGACCTGCACGGTCCCGCCCTCGATCTCGGCGTCGCCCAGGATCAGGCAGAAGCGTGCTCCGGACTTGCCGGCGGCGCGCATCTGGCTCTTGGCGGATTTGGCCGACAGGGCGCATTCGCCGCAGAGACCGGCGTCGCGCAGCTTCTGCGCGAGAAGAAGCCCCGCGCCAAGGCCGGCCTCGCCGAGCACCGCCAGGTGAAAATCCGGCGCGGGCGGCTGGGGATCGCCCATGAGCATGGCCAGGCGCTCCATGCCGCAGGCGAAACCGACGCCCGGCAGGTCGGGCCCGCCCAGCGTCTTCACCAGGCCGTCGTAGCGCCCGCCCCCGGCAACGGCGGACTGCGCGCCGATCTTGCCGGAAGTCACCTCGAAGGTGGTGCGCACGTAGTAGTCCAGGCCGCGCACCAGCCTCGGGTTCAGGGTGTAGGCCAGGCCGCCCTTGTCCAGAAGGCCGGTGACGGTCTCGAAGTGCTCCTTGCAGGAGGGGCACTGGTAATCGGAAATCTGCGGGGCCGAACGGGTCAGCTCCTTGCACGCGGGCACCTTGCAGTCCAGCACGCGAAGCGGATTGGTCAGCTTGCGGCGCATGCAGTCTTCGCAGAGCTGCCCGGCGTCGAAGCCCCGGAAGTACTCGTTCAGGGCGTCGTGGTAGGCCGGGCGGCACTCGGGGCACCCCAGTGAATTAAGCTCGATGTTCAGATCGGCAATGCCCAGCTCCGTGAGGAAGTGCGAGAGCATGAAGATGATCTCGGCGTCCAGGTAGGGCGAGGCGGACCCGAAGGCCTCCACGTCGATCTGGTGGAACTGGCGCATGCGGCCCTTCTGCGGGCGCTCGTAGCGGAACATGGGGCCTGCGCAGTAGAGCTTGGTCAGCTCCTCCTGGGCGTGCAGGCCGTTTTCCACATAGGCGCGCACCACGCCCGCCGTGGCCTCGGGGCGCATGGTCAGGGAGCGGTTCTTGCGGTCCGGGAAGGTGTACATCTCCTTCTGAACCACGTCCGTCTCCTCGCCGATGGAGCGCGAGAACAGTTCGGTGCGCTCCAGGATGGGCAGGCGCGCCTCCTTGTAGCCGTAGCGAGCGAAAACCGCCTTGGCGGTCTGCTCCAGGAGGTCGTACACGTGGGATTGCGGAGGCAGTATGTCCGCGAAACCTTTGATTTTTTGGATTTTTTCCATAAATGTCCCTCGGACGGCATGCGTCCGGCAAAAGAGGGCTGTTAGCCCCAACACCTTGACTTGTCAAAAGCTCTTTGTGGGCTGGGCAAAGGCCCGGGCGGCCAGGGGCGTCAGCGGAGGCTCCGTGGTCAGGTCCACGGCGAAGGCGCAATAGGCGCCGACAGGCACAGGCAGCACCAGCGACCCGAGCCCCCAGAACGGGAAACCCTCGTTCCAGGTCCAGGGCGGCCCGGGCAGCACGCTGCCCTCGTGCACGGGCGCGAGCCCCACGGACGAACGGGTGAGCGAGCGCATGGACCAGGGCGTGAACCACTTGGCCTGACCGAGGAGCGCGTGATTCTTGCTCGCCAGCCGGTACAGCGAGAAACGGTTCAAATAGCCCACCAGCACAGCGCGCCGGGCCACCCGCGCCGCCTCCATGAGCACCCTGCGCGGGTCCTCCACGAACTCCAAGAGGGTCAGCAGGGCCACATAGTCGAACTGGTCCGTCTCGTAGGGCAGGTGGTGGGCGTCGCCCAGGTTGCACTCGGCCCGCTCGCCCAGGCGTTGCCGCGCGGCCTCGATCATCACCGGGGACTTGTCCAGGCCCGTGACGTCGAATCCCGCCCGGTGGAAGAAATCCAGGAAGAATCCGGGGCCGCAGCCCACTTCCAGAAGCGATCGCCCGCGCCTGGGCCACGCGGCCGTGAGCCATTCGAGCAGGCGGCACTCGCGCGCCAGGGCATACGCGCCCTGCGACGAGGCCAGCCAGCGCTCGTAGCGCTCGAGGTCGTGGCGGTCCCAAAGCATGAAGAGCCTCCAAGGGAGAGTAGACGCCTCCGGCGGGCAGAGAGGGCGGCGCCCTCTCTGCACTCTCCCGCTAAAGGAACGAAGTTCCTTTGGAATCCTGCACGGCTACGCGTCGATCGATGTAAGGCTTGCCGGGTCCAGGGCAGAGCCCTTGCGGGGTCCGGGGCGGAGCCCCGTCTTACGCGCCCTTCTTCTCCTGCTTGGCCCAGGAGTCGCGCAGGCCGACCGAGCGGTTGAACACCAGCCGGTCCGGCCCGTGTTCGCGCCTGTCGGCCACGAAGTAGCCCAGGCGTTCGAACTGGAAGAACTGCTCGGGGTGCATCTGGGCGAGGCTCGGCTCAACCGGGCAGTTGTGCACGGTCTCGAGCGCGTTCGGGTTGATGTAGTCCTTGAAGTCCTTGCCTTCCTCCACGTCCATGGGGTCGGGCTTGGTGAAGAGCCGATCGTAGAGGCGCACTTCGGCCCAGGCGGCGTGCCTGGCGCTCACCCAGTGGATGGTGCCCTTGACCTTGCGGCCGTCGTCGGACCAGCCGCCCTTGGTGGCCGGGTCGTAGGTGCAATGGATCTCGGTCACCTCGCCGGTGGCCTCGTCCTTCACCACGCCGGTGCAGGTGACGTAGTAGGCGTGGCGCAGGCGCACCTCCTTGCCGGGGGAGAGCCTGTGGTAGCCCTTGGGCGGCACCTCGCGGAAGTCGTCGCGCTCGATGTACAGCTCGCGGCTGAAGGGGATCTTGCGCGTGCCCATCTCCGGCTTCTCGGGATGGTTGGCGCATTCGAAGGCCTCTTCCTGCTCCTCGGGATAGTTGGTGATGACCACCTTCACCGGGCGCAGCACGCCCATGGCACGCGGGGCGCGGTCGTTCAGGTCCTCGCGCAGGCAGGCCTCGAGCATCTCGATCTCGACGGTGTTGGCGGCGCGTGCCACGCCGATGCGCTCGGCGAACAGGCGGATGGCCTCGGGGGTGTAGCCGCGTCGGCGAAGCCCCTGGATGGTGGGCATGCGCGGGTCGTCCCAGCCGGTGACGTGGCCTTCGGTGACCAGCTGGATCAGGCGGCGCTTGCTGACCACCACGTAGGTCAGGTTCAGGCGCGCGAACTCGTACTGGCGCGGGCGCGCGGGCACGGGGAGGTTGTCCAGCACCCAGTCGTAGAGCTCGCGGTTGTTCTCGAACTCCAGGGTGCAGATGGAGTGGGTGATGTGCTCCAGCGCGTCCGAGATGCAGTGGGTGAAATCGTACATGGGGTAGATGCACCAGGCGTCGCCGGTGCGGTGGTGGCTGGCGTGCCGGATGCGGTAGAGCGTGGGGTCGCGCATGACGATGTTGGGCGAGGTCATGTCGATCTTGGCCCGAAGCACCCGCGCCCCGTCGGGGAAGTCGCCCGCGCGCATGCGGCGGAACAGCTGCAGGTTCTCGTCCACGGAGCGGTCGCGGTAGGGGCTGTCGATGCCGGGTTCGGTCAGGGTGCCGCGCGCCTCGCGGATCTCTTCGGCGGTCTGGTCGTCGACGTAGGCCAGGCCTTTCTGGATGAGGATTTCCGCGAACTCGTAGAGCTTCTCGAAGTAGTCGGAAGCGAAGTACATGCGGTCGTCCCAGGAAAAGCCCAGCCAGCGCACGTCGGCCTGGATGGAGTCGACGTACTCCTGCTCTTCCTTGGTGGGGTTGGTGTCGTCGAAGCGCAGGTTGCAGGTGCCGCCGAACTGCTTGGCGATGCCGAAGTTGAGGCAGATGGACTTGGCGTGCCCGACGTGCAGGTAGCCGTTGGGCTCGGGGGGGAAACGGGTGGCCACGCTTGCGTGCTTGCCGCTTTCCAGGTCCTCGGCCACGATGGTGCGTAAAAAGTCCAGATGCTCTTTTCCGGTCTCGCTCATGGGTGCGTCCTTTTTCCCGTATTGGTCAAGAGACGAGAAATAGGGAAAAAGGCGCTGGCGGTCAAACGGGCAGGCCGTATCGGGGGGAACTCGCCGTGTACGGCGGGGCAGGGAGCCGCAGGGGAGCGGCCGCCATGACGTTACTCGGCGTAGGGCAGCTGGTCCGTGCCGTGGACCTCGTAGACCTGCTTCTGGGCCAGCTTGAACTCGTCCACGCTGAAGTCGAAGCCGTTTTCCCGCAGGTAGGCCCAGTTGGCGGCCGGATCGTCGCACTCGTTGACCTTGCGTCGGAACTCGGCGTCGTCTCGCATGCGCGTCATGTAGGCAATGGCCGAATCGATGCTCATTGGCGTTCCTCCTCGCGTGCGTCTTGGGGTGATGGTAATTTGTTTGGCAAAAATGGCAAGTGCGAGCCAAGGATGACAATCGATCGAGATACTTGATTTGATCAGTCTTTAAGAATAGGAATTCTCTATGGAAATCACCAACGAGCAACGCGTGCAGATCGAGGCCAGCCTGCGTGACAAATACGAGAAGGTCGCGGCCGGAGCGCCCGGACAGTTCAAGTATCCCACCGGAGAGTCGGGGCTTTCCGGGCTGGGCTACCGCCGCGAGTGGTACGAACATCTCCCCAAGCCCGTACGGGAGTGCTTCTGCGGCGTGGGCAACCCCTTCGCCATGGGGTTGCCGGGCAAGGGCGCCCACGTGCTGGACGTGGGCTGCGGCTGCGGCGTGGATACGCTCATCGCGGCCGGGGCAGCCGGGCCGGGCGGACGGGCCGTGGGCCTGGAAAGCTCCCAGGCCATGCTCGCCAAGGCCCGTGAGAACGCCCAGGCGTCAGGCGCGTCAAACGCCGAGTTCGTGGAAGGCAACGCCGAGACGCTGCCCTTCGAGGACGCCACGTTCGACCTGGTGACGTCCAGCGGCGTCTACAACCTTGTGATCGACAAGAAGAAGGCTCTGGCAGAGGCTTTCCGGGTTCTCAAGCCCGGCGGGCGGCTCCAGATAGCGGACCAGATCCTCACCGGCCCGCCGCCCTTGTCCAGGGAGGACATGGTGGCCTCCTGGTTCACCTGAAAGGGGGGAGCCATACCGGGAACGGTGTTCCTGGACATGATCGCCAAGGCCGGGTTCACGCAGGTGGAGTGCCACGGCGAGACGGGGTTCAAGAGCTCTCCGGTGACGGTGGGAATGCTTTTTTCCGCGGTGAAGCCGGGATAGCGGCGGGCCGGGTCTCCCGCGCGGCCGAGCCCCCTGCCGGATTGGGCGGCGAATCGCGAAAGAACTTTACATTCAAGCCGCGAAAGTATTTCTTATTAATTGAAATCGACAGGTGTCCGTCATGGTTACGGAGCGCGCGTGGCGGCGTGAGCTTTGCTGAATCAATCATTTGGTCTCATGATGGACGAAATCAATATGGCAACGCAGACCAATGACGTTCCCGGTCAGCTCATCGAAGTGCAGCAGACCGGGGAGGATGCCGAATGGCGGGCCAGGGAGCTGGAATCCGCTCTCTCCGCAGTGGCCGAAGGGCTGATCGTCCTGGACTTCCAGGGCAGGATCGTCCGCATGAACCAGGCCGGCCAGGCCGTCTACGGCTACACCCAGGCGGAGATGTCCCTGCCCCTTGAGGAGCGGGTGAAGGCCGTGCGCTTCGAGAGCCCGGAAGGCGAGGCCGTGCCCGCGCAAGACCTGCCCGGCTCACGGGCCTTGAAGGGCGAGACGGTGATCAACGCGGTCTACAGGTTCAGTCGCGGCGAGGCGGCGGCGGTCCGCTGGCTGTCAATGAACGCCGCTCCGATCCGGCGCGCGGATGGTTCGAGCATGGGCGCGGTGGTCACGTTCCAGGACATCACCGAGCGGGTGGAAACCGATACGGCCCTGCGCCAGACAAAGGAATTCCTGGAACTGCTCATCAACACCAGCCACTGCGCCGTGTTCGTGCTGGGCAAGGACGGTCGGTTTCTGACCGAGAACAAGGCCTGCGAGCGGATAACCGGATACCCCGCCGAGGAAGTTCTCGGACGTTACTTTACGGATTTCCTGCCCAAGGACTTTGCCGCCGATGCGGACGAGATTTTCAGCCAGGTCGTGTCGGGAGGCTTTTCGATCATCGATCGGGAGGTCCCCTTCGTGCACAAGGACGGCTCCATCAAGACATTTCTCCTGAGCGCCGCCCCGCTGCGCGAGGCCGGGAGAATCACGTCCGTGATCGGTTCCGGAGTGGACATCTCCGAGCGCAAGGTCCTGGAGACCAATCTGGTGAAGGCCGTGGAGCAGGCCGAGGCGGCCACCCGGGCCAAAAGCGAGTTCCTGGCCAACATGAGCCACGAGATCAGGACCCCCATGACGGGCATCCTGGGCATGACCGGCCTGGCGCTCAAGACCTGCACCGAGCCGAAGGCGCGCGAGTTTCTCCTCTTGGCCAAGCAGTCCGGGGAAGCCCTGCTGGCCATCATCAACGACATCCTGGACCTGTCAAAGATCGAGGCCGGCAAGATCGAACTGGAGAAGAAAGAGTTTCATCTCCGGGAGCTTCTGGAACTCGTGCTGGAGTCGTTCGAGCTGACGGCTCAGGAGAAGAAGCTCAGGCTCACCCACTCGGTTGACCAGGACGTGCCGAACAGTCTGATCGGGGACGCCATGCGCCTGCGGCAGATACTCATCAATCTTCTGGGAAACGCCATCAAGTTCACCAAGCAGGGCCGGGTTGCGGTCGCCGTGAAGCGGGGGGCCGGGCATCCTCCCGGCCAGGAGGGCGTTACGCTCGTGTTTGCGGTCCAGGACACGGGGGTCGGCATTTCTCCCGACAAGCTGGGGAAAATATTCGAGAGCTTCTCCCAGGCCCACATCCCCGACCCCAAGTACGGCGGGACCGGGCTCGGTCTCACCATTTCCAGGGAGCTCGCGGGCATGATGGGCGGCCGCATCTGGGTGGAGAGCGAGATGGACAGGGGGAGCACCTTCTTTTTCACCGCCCGGTTCGGGCTGGGCGCGGAGGAACAGGAGCAGGACCACGTTGTCGACCATCTGGCCCCGGCCGCGCCGTTGCCCGCGCTCAAAATCCTTCTGTCCGAGGACAACCCGGTCAACCAGATACTGGCCGTGTCGCTCTTGCAACGAGCCGGCCACACAGTGACCTTGGCCAACAACGGTCTGGAAGCCCTCGACGCCTTGCGGCGGGAGCCGTTCGACGTGGTGCTCATGGATGTGCGGATGCCGATGATGGACGGCGAGGAGGCCACCCAGCGGATCAGGACCGGGGAGGCCGGGGAGGACCGCAGGGACATCCCCATCGTGGCCCTGACCGCCCACGCCTTGGTCGGCGACCGGGAACGGTTTCTTGCCGCGGGCATGGATGACTACATCTCCAAGCCGATCAATGCCGAGGATCTGACGGCGGCGCTTGCGAGATGCCTGGCGAAGCGCAGGAACGGGGAGCCCCGCGCAGCTTCACCGGAATCACCCGCTCAAGACTGATCCGGTTTCACATCTCCGGTTTCACATCGATCGGCGCGAAGCCAAAGGGGATTCCAAAGGGACTGGTCCCTTTGGCCGCCGGAGGCGTCTTCCCTCTTCGTCTCCTACTCTTTCTCCTCTCCCATCTCGTGCGCGGCCAGGAGCTGCCCGCAGGCCGCGAAAATATCCCGCCCCTTGCTCTTTCTGAGCGTCACGGTGATCCCCTTGTCCCAGAGGGCCTTCTGGAACGCCTCCACGGCGGCCGGGTCTGGCGTCTTGTAGGGCAGGCCAGGGGATTCGTTGTAGGCGATGAGGTTCACCTTGCCTTTGACGTGCGAGAGGATGCGCACCAACTCCTTGGCCTGCTGCAGGGAGTCGTTGACGCCGCCCAGCAGCACGTATTCGAAGGTGATGGTTTCCCGGGGCTTGAGCGGTATCTGCTTCAGCGTCTCGATGAGCTTGTTAAGCGGCAACGCCTTTGCCGCCTTGGGCATGATTTTCTCGCGCAGCTCCTGGGTGGGGGCGTGCAGCGACACGGCCAGCGCCCCCATGCCGGAGCGCCCGAACTCCAGTATTCCCGGCACGATGCCCACTGTGGAGACGGTGATGCGCCGGGTGGAGAAGTCGAGCCCCTGGGGGTGGTGGAGCGCTTCGATGGCTTGCAGGAGATTGTTGTAGTTGAGCAGGGGCTCGCCCATGCCCATGAACACCAGGTTGCGCAGGTTGAGCCGCGTGTCCACGGCCGCGAGATGTGCCTTGGCCACCAGGATCTGCCCCAGAATCTCGCCCGGGGTCAGGTTGCGGGTGAGCCCCATCTGGCCGGTGCGGCAGAAGGTGCAGGCCATGGCGCACCCGGCCTGGGTGGAAAGGCACTGGGTGTAATGGGTCTTCTCGGGGATGAGCACGGTCTCGATGGAGGCGGCGTTTTCGCCCTCGTCCAGGTCGAGCACGAACTTCACCGTTCCGTCGGAGCTTTCGAGCTTCTGGGCCACGCGCGGCATGCGGATTTCCGCGGCCTCGGCCAGGCGTTCGCGCAGGGCCTTGGAGAGGTTGGTCATCGAAAGGGGCGAGGCCACGGCCTTCTGCCAGAGCCACTGCCAGACCTGGCGAGCCCGGAAAGGGGGCTCGCCAAGGCTGACGAGGAGCGCCTCGAGCTGGTGGAAGCTCAGATCGAGAAGGTTGGGTTTCTTTCCGGCCAGGGTCATCCGGAGAGCTGCTCCCTGGCGGAGTACTTCTTCACGAAGTCGACGGCCTGCTCCACGGACTGCACGTCTCCCATGACCTGGGCCTGCAGGAGCGCGTCGCGGATGACGCCCACGGCGGGTCCGGGGGCGATGCCCAGGATGGTCATGATCTCCTTGCCGTTCAGGAGCGGTTCGAGCTCTTCCTCGCGCACCTCGGTGCGGTCGAGCATTTTGAAGTTGTGGTTGAATTCCTTGTAGTTGCCGCCACGAGCCTTGATGTCGGCGCGGGCGTGCTCGATCAGGCGCGGGTATTCGTCCAGGGCCTTGAAGCGGCGGATGCCCTTGTCGGTGAGCATGAAGTGGAAGCGCATGTGGTGGCGCACCAGGTGGCAGATCAGGTCGATCTCGTCGTGGTCCATGCGAAGCTGGGTGAGGAGCTTGCGGGTGACCTTGGCGCCCACTCGGTGGTGCTGGTGGAAGTTCCAGTGGCCGTCCACGATCTCGGCGGTGTGCAGCTTGCCCACGTCGTGGAACAGGCAGGAGAGGGTGCCGAACCAGTCGTAGGGCAGCTCCTCGGGGTAGTGGCGCATGACGGCCAGGGTGTGCTCAAAGACCGACTCTTCCTCGGTCTCGTTCTTCTTCTGCTTGATGCGCGCCAGGGCGGCGATCTCGGGCAGAAGCCCGTGCAGGATCATGGATTCGTAGAGCAGGCGCACGAACACGTGCATGTTCTCGGCTTCCACCTTGCGCCATTCGTCCATGATGTCCGAGACGGGCACGTAGTCCAGCACGCGCTGTCCGGCCCGCAGGATGGCCATCCAGGAGTTGGGGCCGATGGGCAGGCCGAAGTTGGCCGAGTAGCGCATGGCCCGGATGGCGCGCAGGTAGTCCTGCCTGAGGGTCTGGTCCTGGATGCCCTTGAAGCGGATGACGCCGCCGGAGAAGTCCGCGAAGCCGTCCAGGGGGTCGGCGGTGCGGGGCAGGTAGGGACAGGCCAGGTTGGGCGGCAGCTCGTCATCCTCGGTGAGCTTCTTGGCGATGCGCGTGGTCAGGCGCACGAGGCATTCCTCGGGGTGGGAGGCCTCGGCGGTGTCGGTCTGGTAGAAGTTGAGCAGCGTGTCGCCTTCCTTGAGCTGGGCGAAGGCCTCCCCCTGGATCTTCCCGATGTTGGGGAAGAACTTGGAGAGGTCGTCGAAGGTGGCGTCGGTGCAGATGTCCAGCTCGGGCTGGTCGGATGCGGCGAGCAGCTGCTTCTGGAGCCTCGCGTTGATGACGTAGGCGTCGTAGCCGTTACGGATGATGGCCTTGCAGATGCCTACGGCGTCCTTGAAAGACTGGCTCATGAACTCTCCCGATTATGCTTGAAGCGCGTTTTTTCCGGCAACGTAGGCGGCCCTGACCTGTCCGGTCAGTTCGCGCCCGAGAAGCGGGGTGTTCTTGCCCTTGGACAGAAGCGACTGGGGGGTCACGGTCCAGCGGGCAGCGGGATCGAAAAGGATGAAGTCGGCCGGGTCGCCCTCCTGGAAGCGGTTCTGCGGCAGGCCGAAGATTTCCGCCGGGCGGGTGCACCAGGCGGATATGAGCGATTTGGCGGACAATTCGCCGCGCGCCACCAGCTCCCAGGTGACGGACAGGGCGGTTTCCAGCCCCGAGATGCCGTTGGGGGCCTCGTCGAAGGGGGTCTCCTTCTCGTGGGCGGCGTGGGGGGCGTGGTCCGTGGCCAGCACGTCGATGGTGCCGTCCTCCAGGGCCGCCAGCAGGGCTTGCTGGTCCGTGCGGGTGCGAAGGGGCGGGTTGACCTTGGCGGCGGTGTCGTAGCCCTCGCAGGCCTCCTCGGTGAGGATGAGGTAGTGGGGCGCGGTCTCGGCGGTGACGGGCGCTCCCTGGGCCTTGGCCGCGCGGATGATGTCCACGCTTTGCGCGCAGGAGACGTGGGCCAGGTGGATGGGCACGCCGAGGTACTTGGACAGCAGGCAGTCGCGGGCCACCTGGATGGCCTCCCCGGCCGTGGGCGCGCCGCGCAGCCCCAGGCGGGCGCTGACCACGCCTTCGTTCACGCCCGCGTGGGGGGCCAGGTACGGGTCCTCGCAGTGGTCGATGACCGGGATGCCCAGATCGGACGCGTATTCCAGGGCGCGACGGAAGAGCTCGCTGTCGGCCACGGGACGGCCGTCGTTGGAAAAGGCCTTGCAGCCGGCGGCCTTGAGCTCCTCCATGGGGGCCAGGGCCTTGCCGTCCAGTCCCACGGTGAGCGCGCCCACGGGGAACAGGCGCGGCCCCTTGGGATGGGACTTGGCAGCCTTGTCCAGCATGGTCTCGGTGACGCAGGCCTGATCGTTCACCGGGTCGGTGTTGGCCATGCACATGACGTTGACGAATCCGCCCTTGGCCGCGGCGGAAAGACCGGTGGCGATGGTCTCCTTCCATTCCTGGCCGGGCTCGCGCAGGTGCACGTGCACGTCGGAAAGTCCGGGCAGGAGGATGAGGCCGGAGGCTTCCACCACTTTCGCGCCCTCGGGCACGGGGCGGGTTCCGGACGCAACCAGGGCGACCACGCGCCCCTTGGCCACGAAAAGGTCCACGGGCGTCTGGGGATCGGTGGCCAGGGCGGCGGAGCGCACCACGAGATCGGCTTGGGACATGGGGCTACTCCTTGCGTTCCTTGCGGGTGAGATAGAGGTGCAGGAGCGCCATGCGCACGTCCACGCCCGAGGCCACCTGATCCAGGATAAGGCTTTCGCTGGCGTCGGCCAGGTCCGAGGCGATCTCCCAGCCCCGGTTGATGGGGCCGGGGTGCAGCACCACGGCCCCCTTGGCGGCCTTGGCCAGGCGGGGCAGGGTCATGCAGAAGCGGCGGGAGTATTCGCGCACGTCAGGCAGAAGCCCGGCCTGCTGGCGCTCCAGCTGCAGGCGCAGGCACATGACCGCGTCCACGCCGCGCACGGCCTCGTCCAGGTCGGAAGAGACCGGCACGCCCCAGCTGGACACGGCATGGGGCAGCAGGGTCTTGGGGGCGCACAGGCGCACGGACGCGCCGAGCAGGCGCAAGAGGTGCACGTTGGAGCGGGCCACCCGGCTGTGGGCGATGTCGCCAAGGATGAGCACGGTCTTGCCTTCCACGCCGCCCCAGCGTTCGGTGAGGGTGAAGGCGTCCAGCAATGCCTGGGTGGGGTGGGCGTGCCAGCCGTCGCCCGCGTTGATCACGGCGCACTCCAGGCGCTCGGCGATGAACTTGGCCGCGCCGCTCATGTTGTGGCGCATGACGATGGCGTCGGGCTTCATGGCCTGGAGGGTGAGCACCGTATCCTTGAGGGATTCGCCCTTGGTCAGGGAGCTTCCGCTCTTGGCCAGGGAGAAGGTGTCCGCCGAGAGGCGCTTGCCCGCCACGTCGAAGCTGGTCTTGGTGCGCGTGGACGGCTCGGCGAAAAAGAGGATGACGGACTTGCCCTTCAAGATGGGCACCTTCTTCACGGGACGGGAATTGATCTCCTGGAAGGACTTGGCCGCCCGGAGAATCTCCGTGGCATCGGCCCGGGAGAGCTGGGTCACGTCAAGAAGGTCCTTGTGTGGCCAGGTCATATGGCTCCTTGGGATGGGTGGTGGCCGGTTGGTTCGCGCCGGATATTTTCCATACCTTCCAACGCGGCGTCAATCGAACAGTGCGGCTTCCAGGTCCGTCGGGAGCACGGCGAAGCGCGCCGGGGAGCCGGGAGCCAGCCTGCCCAGGCGGTGAAAGCCCAGCGCCCGCGCCGGAACCGGCCCCAGCAGGGACAAGGCTTCGTGCGGGGAAAGCGGGCAGAACGCAAGCAGGGCGGAAAGCTCCTCGAAGAGGTTCAGGTCGGGCGCGGAGGCCAGGGAATCCGTGCCCAGGCAGCAGGGCACGCCCGCGTCCAGAAGCGCCCGGGCCGGGGCCCGGCCCACGCCGATGATTTCGTTGGAGCGGGGGCACAGGCACACGGTCGCCCCGCGTCCTTTCAGTATTTCGATATCAGATTTCGACACATGCACGGCATGCACGGCCAGGGTGCGGCTGTCCAGGAGGCCCAGGGCGTCGGCCCAGGCCACGGGGGAGAGCCCCGGCGCAATGAAATCCTTCGGCAGGATTCGCTCCCGCATGAAATCGGCGAACGCCCCGGTGCCCGCGGCCAGAAGCTCGGTTTCCCCTTCGTGCTCGGCCAGATGGATGGAGAAGGGCTTGCCCCGCGCGGTGTCCCAGGCCTTGGCCGCCCGCAGGGATTCGGGGCTGGTGGAGTAGAGGGCGTGCCCGGCCAGCGCCAGGCGCTCGGAATCGATGTCCGGCAGGGGGGCGTCGCCCTGGTAGCCGAAACGCTCGAAGAAGATGGCGTAGTCGATCCCGGCCTCGTCCAGGCCCTGGGCCACCAGCCGGGGGAGCCGCGTTGCGATGTCGGCCACGGCGGCCGTGCCGCACTCGAGAAGCTGCATGGCCGCCCGGGCGACGGCCTCGGGGTTGGTGCCCCCCAGGGGCTGGGCCACCAGCCAGCGCACCCAGTCCAGGTAGCCGCCCATGCGAGCAGGGGGCAGCCCCAGATGGGAGAGTTCCAGGTGGCCGTGGGCGTTCACGAGCCCGGGCAGCAGGGTGGTTTCACCCAGGTCTCGCACGTCGGCCGGGCAGGACGCCTTAAGGTCGCTCCAGGCCCCGGCCTGGACGACGAGGCCATCGTGCACCACGACGGCCGCGTCCTCGACGATTTCCCGGCCCGGAAACATGATCGCCGCCCGGCGTACGCGTAGCGTATACGTTTCGTCATTCGTCATGGAGCACTTCCAGTAAGAAGTCGTCGCGGTCCTCGAAGCGGACAGCATCCGAATCCAGGCCCAGGGCAGCGTAATCCCCCGCGAGAGAACGCGCGTGCCCCCAGAATTCTCCGCTCAGGCGCTGCGGCGCGGCCAGCGAAACAGCCCTGCGCCCCGCGAGGCCCTGCCGAATGTCCGCAAGGAGCGCCCCGGCCCGCACCATGGTGCCCAGGGCCGGATGGCGCGGGCCGGCCAGCACGGCCTCGTCCAGGGACGGCTCCGGGGCCAAGCCGATGCGGGTCACGGCGATGCCCGAGCGCCACAGCGCAAGCACCGCCGGGGACAGGGCGTCCACAGTGGCGTCCAGGGACCAGGGCGTGAACTCGCCGCGCCGCCAGAGCGCCTCCAGCCCCGTTCCGGCCAGCACCAGGCAGGGGTGCAGGCGCGCCATGTCCGGGGCGGCCTGGACGCAGAGCGCGATGTCGCGTTCGAACATCTCCGGCGTGTGTCCAGGCAGGCCCGGCAGCAGTTGGATCGCGAGGCCGAGCCCCGCGCCGCGCGCAGCCTCGCATGCCTTGAGGGCGTCTTCACCCGTATGGCCGCGCCTGGCCAGGTGCAGCACCGCGCCGTCGAAGGATTGCACGCCGAGTTCCACGGTGTCCAGGCCCATGCCCTTGAGGCGCGCCAGCAGGACGGGGTCGCAGGCGTCCGGGCGGGTGGAGCAGCGCACGGCGCTGACCAGCCCCCGGGAGCGGAAGTCCGCGGCGGCCTGGAGAAAGCGTGCGCGCCACGCCTCGGGCAGGGCGGTGAAGGTGCCGCCGTAGAAAGCCAGCTCCACGGGCTGGCCTGGCCGTATCGCTCCAAGATCGCGCAGCATTTCCGCATAGGACGCCTCGAGGCCGGACCGGGCCGCCCCGGTCCGGCCGGTCTGGTGCTCCTGCGCGCAGAAAATGCACGTCCCCGCGCACCCGGCGCGCGGAGTGAAAACCGGCAGAATACGCGGCTTGGCGCGCCTCGGGGCCGGATGGGGAAACCGCCGGAACGCCAAACGTGCGGAAACTTTTTCACTTCCCTCTTGCAAAAAAAATTCTCCCGCGCTACCAAATGGTTATAGCCGCGTCGTCGCGCGTGGCACGCATGAGGTCATCATGAGTCAACACGACTGCATCTTCTGTAAAATCGTCCGGGGGGAGATACCCTGCGCCAAGGTCTTCGAGACCGAAACGGTGCTGGCCTTCCTGGACATCGCCCCCATCAACAAGGGCCATACCCTGGTCATCCCCAAGGTGCACCTGGAAAACGTCTGGGAACTTCCGGCCGGGCTCGCGGCCGAGTTCCAGGACGCCATCCAGAAAGTGGGGCTGGCCCTCAAGGTGGGCCTGGGAGCCCAGGGAATGAACCTGGGCATGAACAACGGATCCGCCGCAGGGCAGCTGGTGTTCCATGCCCACTGGCACCTCATCCCCCGCTTCGAGGGGGACGGGCTCACCCTGTGGCCCCAGAAGAGCTATTCCGGCCCCGAGGAAATGAACCAGACGGCCCAGGCCATATCAGGCTCCATCCGCTAATATCACGACGCCCCCGGAGGTCGCCATGAGCGGGAAGACTCTCACGAAAGCTGACATCGTCGACTACATCTACGAGAAAACCGAGAAAAACCGGGCCGAGGTCAAGGTCCTGGTGGACAACCTGCTGGATATCATGAAGCAGGCCATCAAGAAGGACAACTCGCTGCTCGTCTCGGGCTTCGGGAAGTTCGACGCATACGATAAGCGCGCCCGCAAGGGACGCAACCCCCAGACCAGCGATTCCATCGTCCTGCCCCCGCGCAAGGTGGTGGTGTTCCGCCTGTCGCGCAAGTTCCGGGCTGAGCTCAACCCGGACGAAGTCCTCTAGCTCTCGGCGGACGGATTTCCCCAGGCCGGACCCTTCGGGGCTCCGGCCTGGATTTTCGCGTTCTACTGGGCCAGTACGAAGGCGTCGGGAAATTCCACGGAAAGCCGCTCCTGTTCCGCATGGGCCTCGTCCATGGAGGCGAATGTCCCGGCCTGCACGCGCCAGAGAACCTGGCCCGTCTGGGAGCCCTCCTGCACCCTGGTCCGGGCGTAGCCCTTCCTCAACATGCGCTGCGAGAGCCTGTCCGCGTTCTCGCGCACCGCGAACGCCCCCACCTGCACATAGAACGGCCCCGGCAGCTGCCCGCCGCGCATGCCCGGGACGTCGCCCTCGGTGGCTAGGCACACCCGCGCCGATCCCTTGCCGTAGAAGCCGAGTTCCCTGGCCCCGGCCGGGGTGAGGTCCACGCAGCGCCCGGCCACGAAGGGGCCCCGGTCGTTGACCCGCACGGTCACCTCCCGGCCGTTTTCCAGGTTGGTGACGCGCAGCATGGTGTTCATGGGCAGCACCTTGTGGGCGCAGGTCAACTCGCCCGAGCGCAGGCGCTCGCCGTTGGCAGTGGTCTTGCCGGAGAACCAGCCGGGCTCGTACCAGGAGGCAAGGCCCTCCTCGCGGTAGCCCTCGCCGCTCGGAAGGGGGCGGTAGGTCTTGCCCTTGATGGTGTAGGGGCGTTGGGTGCCCCCGGGGCCCCGAGGGGCGTGCGAGGCGCAGGATGCGGCGAGGAGCGCGGCCAGGAGGGCCGCCAGGATGCGGATCCACATGGGGCCTGCCTAGGCCAAAGAAAAAAATCCGGCAAGTCTGTTGACAAGCGGCCCGGGATTGCCTAATAGCTCCCTTCCGCGTGCTGGGGGATCGTCTAGCGGCAGGACTATGGACTCTGACTCCATCAACCTAGGTTCGAATCCTAGTCCCCCAGCCAACTTTTTACGCATTGTGTCCCCATCGTCTAGCCTGGTCCAGGACACCGGCCTTTCACGCCGATAACAGGGGTTCAAATCCCCTTGGGGACGCCAAGCTAATTCCATAGGTTACTCTCCAAAGTGGCCTAGTTAATGGTTGAGTGTACACCCTCCGTGTACACCGGAACCCCGGAGCTGATCCCTCCGGGGTTTTCCGTTTTGGCGGTGCCAAACATCGCCGCGCCTCTGCCGTCGAATACTTCCAGACCCTCCCGCAGCTCGTCAAGGCTGAGCCCGAACGCCCGGAGGTATCTTTCCGTCACCAGTGGGTGCTGGTGACGGAGGACCTTTTGAACGAAGCTCACAGGATAGTGAGCCTTGTAGAGGACGATGGCCGAAAGGTGCCGGATGGCGTGAAAACCGAATGGCTGCACGCCGGCTCTTTTGCATAACCTCTTCATGAAGTGCTGCCTGTACTGGAAGGGCTCCCCGGGCCGGTGATTCGGCGACGGGGTGTCGTCGAGCTGGGTGAAGACGTTCTCCGCGTTGGGATAGGGGGTTTCGGTCTTCCATGTTTTTAAAGCCTGGGCCAACTCCCTCGTCATCGGAAGCCAGTCGTAGCGCCATGATCCGTCTTTGGTCTTGCGGGTGGCCAGGCGCACGCGGCAGTGGATGAAATCCACATCCGTCCACTTGAGGCGGAACAGCTCCCCCCGACGTGCCGCCAGATGCAGAAAAGCCAGCAGCATTGCGCGATCCTGCCCCCTGGATTCCTTTAACGCCTTCCAGAAGTCGGCTTCCGGTGGGATGTAGCGATCCCTGCGATCCTCGGGAAAGCGCTTAACAGCTTCAAAAGGGTTGCGCCTGTCAGGAAAGCCGCGATCCCGGAGGAAGTCGCGGCCCCACTCCCAGGCTGCCATGAGGTTCTTGCGATCCTTGTTGGCCGCATTGCCGCTTCTGGCGTCGTGTTGTGCTCCGAGATAGGCTTGAGCCATGGCAGGGGTTATCTTGGCCATGGTGGCGTCCTTGATGAACTCCAGGAAGCGTGCCATGGCGTCCCGCTTCTCGACGAAGGTTTTATCTACACACCGCCGCTTCACGTCCTCAAGGTAAGAGACAGCCCAATCCAAGGGCTTCAGCTCGAGCACGGAGGTCTGAGCCGATGGGTTGAGCAGTTCTTGCTTCCGGTCCATCTCCCACTGGCGGGCTGTCATCCACTCCTTGCCCTTGGCAGGGCCTTTTCCGAACAGTTTCGTTTCCACTACCTTCCCGGCAATTTTCACGCGAGCACGCCAGCGGTTCCCCCGACTCTTGTCGAGTGTCGGCATAAATCAAACTCCTGATGATCTTGGAAAAGAACCTGAGCGTCCGCTTGCTACCGGGGCCGGGGAGAACGATTTCAACCCCACCCCATCGACGCCAGTATTTTTTGATCGTCCTGGCGTCAACTCCAACGAGCGTGGCAACCTGCTCGGCGGACAAAGGATCGCCAAGCTCGCGTTTGAGCTTTTCGAATGTAATGTCAGATAGAAATGAATCGTCGGCCATGCTCAACCTTTTCGGTTCAGCTTGACCAGATAAACGGGGAGGGCTATTGCATTTAGCAACAGAGCGCGGCCCCGCAATGGCCAAGCTCGAATCTCGGCCTGGTGTTCGCAGCACCGGGCCGAATTTTTTTGAGCCTATCGTCTGCATGCCGAAACCTGTCAACATCACGGGAAAAAGTGGAAAAATTCAGCAATACTCCCCGGTGAACTCTTCACCGCAGACGAAAAGGAGCACCGTGTCAGCAGGAAATCTGAAGGCCCAAAAAGGCAGACAGCGCACTTACACATCGCAAGCGATGTGTGCTTCAGAATTCCGACAATTCGAGGGAGGGCGACAGGGAAAGTCACTCGGAAAAAGTGCGAAAAATTGAAAAATGCCCCGGAGTTTCGGTCAGACAGCAAATCCATAACAGACTGAATTTATGTAATAAATATTTTTGATACATTTTGTGAGTGTGTCTCATGGAGGCGTTTCTGTTACAGGCATGTCGTTGTGAGGGAGGTGCTATGACGTCAAAAGGTAGGGTTGGCGAAAAGAAAGTTAGTGGCCCTAAGGGTGCTATGACGTCAAATGCGGAAAAATTATTCAAAAATTTAAGCCTGTTGATGCCAAATGAGTTCACCTTGACGTGGGGGAATTAAGCGGCATACTAAACTAATAAGTCATTATCAAAGTTCTGTCTGACGAGTAGCGAGTGTTGTTAGTTTATCGTTAACAGTGCATGTGATACCGTGCTCACATATGATGAGGTCATTTTGTTGTTCTGATGGGCTCGAGGCGGCTGTGTGAGGGTATTATGAGAATAACGCTTGCTCTCGATCTGGAAGGTACGTTGATTTCAAACGCGCTTCCCATGGATTGCACTGCCAGGCCTGGGCTTTGGTCGTTTCTATCCATGGCGAGGCGGCAATTTCGCATTGTTTTGTATACCAACGTCTTCCCGCGCCGGGCGCGGGCATCCCTGCGCCGGATCGTGCGCCAGGGCCACGCCCCGGCGTGGCTGGCGCGAGTCCCGATCTTCAACCCGCCATGCCCCTCCGGTGAGCAGGAAGCCAAGGATTTGCGCCTAGTTGGGCCGCTTGGCCGGGTGTTCATCGTGGACGATTCCCCCGGCTCGATCCGCCAGGATCAACGGCCCTTCTGGCTCCCGATCAAGAGCTTTTGGGGCGAAGGTGCGGACAATGAACTTGAACGCATTTCAAACGCATTGATGCAAATGTTTATGGATATTGTGGAAGGAATGCGTTTTGAGCCTTGGACGCTTGATGCTCAAAAAATCTTGGATGCTGGCCGCCAGATTTATTACGGAAATGATGACCTTGGAGAGCATGAGGTTATCAAAGAATATCCTGACGGCAAGAAAGAGCTTGTCACATTTGATTTCCAAACAGGTAAAGAGATTTTCTTGAAACATTATGAAAGTCTGTGAATTGATAGAACAGTTGAAGAAGCTAGACCAAGGAACAATGATTCTTGTCGAAGGCTACGAACAAGGCTTTGATAACCTGCGAGAGATTTTCAAGACAAAAGTTTTCCCTAGTCTTACTTCTAGGTATTACAATGGCTATTATAACGACATATCTGATGCAGAAGAAAAAGATAACCTTTTTATATTCTAGACTGAGGTGTATGTCATCCCTGGCAAGAAAAGGAAAGAGTAATGCACCTTGTCGACCATGAGCAGCATTGCATCAAGGAGCTTGGAAAGCCTTTCACGGAGGTTCACGAGTTCCTTGACCAATTCGCCAGCAAGTACGGCATGAGTCTGGCGCATCGGATCATACTGCATCACAGGCTTGGAGTGGAGCTTGTGGGGCTGCTCATGGGGCCGGAGGCCAAAGCGGCGGCAAAGCTGCATGTCGTGGACGATGTTCGGCGGCTCCCGGCTGGCCCGGAATGGTTCATGCGGCTCCCTGCCTACGTGCCCACGTCCGGCCAAGTAGACGCCTTAGCGGCGGATATGCTGGCCCACCTGGGATACGCCCCGAATTTGGCCGGAACCTGGGCCAGGATGAGCAGCAAGCTCAAATGCGAGTGTGGCTACCCCGGCCCCCTCCAATCAAGCCGAAGCCTGGGATATGACGAAAAAATGTGGTGCCCCTGGTGCGCTGCAGTCCAGACGGAACGATTCGTCACTTTACGGCAGCTTACCGTTGGGAAGAGCAAGAACCGCCAGGTGGTGGCGGGCTGAAGGCTTGGCCGTTGCAGGCCCGCGCCAGGGGAAGCCCTGTCACTGGTCCTGCAACTCGTACACGGTCAACAGTCCGAACACTTGAAATTTCGCGGCCCTTCCGGCCGTGGGGATGCGGTGGCCTTTAGGGACGTGTAAGGCCCAACGCCTCCCTCCTATGCCGGAAGGGTAGTGGGGAAAGGCCAAAAGCTAAGTAAAGTCTTCCTCAGCGCCACGCTCAGCACGATGGCCTTCCACAGCTGTCCCCCCCTCCAATCTCGGCGAGAGTTATTGTCTAAAGCATGGCCAAGAGCGTCTGCATTTCCGCTGATTGCCTGGCGTGCGCCTTTTGCTGGTGGCCAGCAACCTGGCTCTTCAGGCTGTTCAGGCCAAGCTCGCCAATAACAACGGACATTCCGGTTAAGCTGATGATGGTCACAACGGCGAAAATCAGGCTCTTCATGTATTTCCCTCCATGCTTCGTGTCCGCTTCTTTCTGCCTCGTAGCCTTCCCCAAGCATCCTTCCGGCGGAAGGGGGGAGAAGCGCGGGCCTTTCACTCTTCGTAAGGCCCGCTTCTCCCCTCTCGCCGGAAGGACCGCGAAAGTCTGAATGATGCGTGCTGTTGGCCGTGGCCAGGTAGCAGGGCGAGTGCCAGGGGCTCGTGCTTTGACGAGGCACGGGCGCGAAGGCGTGCATTGGTCACGGACAAGTCTTCAGCATGTTACCGTCTCGCGGGTCTTGTCTCTTGGCCGTGCGTATCGGGGGTGGGCAACGGAAACGCCAGTCTCTGCCGTGGGCTATTCAAGTGATCAGCAGCATTTGTATGTCGAAGTGAGCGAATGCGCGAGAGGGGGTGGCACTGACGAAAGAGGAGCATTGAAGAAGGCCCTACTGAAACTTGCACACATGATCATCAGCTAGGATGTTCTGTATTCCCAGATAAAGTGTTCGAGTTTCTGGACAACGGCTACGCAATGCATGCGCTCTGACCAGGAAAACAGAGACAGTCGACCGTCCTGCGAAACAACAAACACTTCCGTGGAACGGTTCCCATAGACGAAGCGCGCAGCTGACTGGTGTCGCGTGCCGCCTAGCTCCTCTAGGGAAACTTGCTCGCGCGCTTCGCCAGTGACCGCATTCAGCGTGGTCACCAAGAAGTCCTCTGGTCCAAAAAGCAGTTTGGCCCCAAACCCGAGCAAGCACAGATCAAGGTCCATAACCACGGCCCCGTCAATGAGGCTCAAGTCCCCGACGCGACGCAAGAGCGACTGGTTAAAGGTGCGCAGAAAGTTCAACGCCTCATACTGCTCGCGCAGGGCGATGATCGAGGCGCTCTCCCGTCCCGCGACCAAGTCGTCATAGTTTCGTAAGGCTTCAGAAGTGCCGACCTCGAAGTCATGGACGCTGGCCTGCAAGAGCTTGGCGCTGTCTTCATCGAAACTGAACCGGAAACGCACCGATCGCTTCCACGACTGATCATCCGGCGGCACAAGCACAAGGGTGCCCCCGTGGCCATGGCGAATCATGGTGGTGCCGACGCGGATGAGTTTGGCAGGAACATTGGGGCGTGATTCCTGAAAGTTATCTTTGCCTAGGGCTTGGGCTATCAGGTGTGACAGGGAAGCCTCGTCTGCCGCAACAGGAATGGATACCTTGCCTTTGTGCAATAGCGCCAGCACCCTGCGCGAACGCGAAACCAAAAGTGTTCCGTTGCCTGCAATGCGCAGCCGCAGCAAGCCGTCGGGCTCGGAATCCAGCACACCCCATATGGCTGAGCCCTCCAAGCCGACATGCACGGCTAATGGGGTTCGCGGGGAGGCTGTAAGCAGCGCCACGAGATTTGGCACGGTAACCGGCACGGGACTGGTGAAGGCTTTCGCTAACAACGTCGAGTCAGGCGAGCAAAGACATAGCGTCCCCCGTACCTCCCGCCGCTCTTCCATCTCTAGGCTGGCCCAGAAGCTAGCCGTGCACAACCTGAAAAGCTGGTCAGCATCGTGCAAGAGATTTGTAGTCCGATGGTTTGAGTCCAGGGTGTTGGTCGCCATGTTGGTTGACGCTTGTATGGCGGCTACGAACTGAGAGATTACGTTTTCCATACGGTTAAGCCCCCTTTAGCTGGAGAGGTCGCCTCCGACTTCCGTCAAACGGCGCGTCGCCGGGTGTCCGTCTGGTCAACAAGCCACCCAAAATGCGAAACACCAGATTTAGCAAGGAGGTGCGTATCCTTCGTGCAGAAAGGTTGCCAGTCCTCCCTGAACGCAGCGTCCCTAGAACAGAAAGCCACTGTTGTGCCTCATCTGGAACGTCGGGTTGCAATTGGCTTGTCTGGGTATATTGAAGCTTCTGTGGATACACCATGAGATGTTTTTGTTTGTAGTTTATGGTGTTGCTCTTCGTGGGTATTAAGATATAGCGCGCAAATTTCAATCTGCCTAAGTTCCCTGATGCGCTCGCACAACTCATTTATTGAAGCAGTTTGCATTTCTAGTGCCTCACGAATATCTGAGATAAAGTTCTCAGTCATCGATAAATCCTCTTCGGCGGCGCACCAGGATGGATCGGTTGGCCGCCGATTCAAGTGCTCATCCATCCTGCATGTTATGCAATATTGTCAGTGGACTAGGTTCCTCGGTTCGCGGTTAGACTTCTAAATTAACATTTGAAAGCAGCAGAACCAGCGAACGGAGTTCTTGGTCATCAAGGCCAGACATAGCAGCCGACTGGTTCTTGAAAAAGATAGGCGCTATTTTGTTTATTGTTTCGCGGCCCTCGGGCGTCAGATTGACACGAACTATGCGCTTGTCTGTAGGTTCAGAATCTCGTCTTATAAGGCCGTCCCGTTCCATAGCCGTTATGACTGAAGACATCGTAGGCGATGTCACGCAGGACATAGCGGCCAGTTTACAGACAGGAAGTCCATTGTTCTCGCTGGCAAGGAGGACCAGTATGATGAAGCGACCGTAGGATAGCCCTTCCTTGTTCAGTTCGCGCTCAATGCGACGTTGTAGAATTGCACCTGCGTGCACAGTGTGTATCCAAGCCACACATGCCTTGATATCCATCTCTGGATAGCGTTCGGAGCTTTCCAAAAGCGTCTCAAAGCTGGGCAGTTCCTTGAATATCATAACTATAACGCCTCTTTCTTTTCAGGTTTTTCAATCTTGAAAATCATTGTGTATAGAGCGGGTGTAAACAGTAATGTCAGAATTGTAGCCACAAGGAGCCCCCCCATGATGGCTACGGCCATTGGCCCCCAGAAAACGTTGCGCGACAACGGGATCATGGCCAGGATCGCCGCTAGGGCGGTGAGCACGACGGGACGTGTCCGCCGGATGGTGGCCCCGATCACAGCTTCCCAATCCGGTATTCCTTCCTGCCGATCCAGGGCAATCTGGTCCACCAGGATGACGCTGTTGCGCATGATCATCCCTGCGAGGGAAAGGACGCCGAGCATGGCGACGAACCCAAAAGGCTGTTGAAAGAGCAACAGCGTGCCGACCGCTCCGATCAGGCCCAAAGGGGCTGTCGCCAACACCAGGAACAGGCTCGGGAAGCTTTGCAACTGGAACATCAGCAGAAGCAGCATGACCCCGAATGCGATCGGCAGGAGGATGACGATGGAATGGTTGGCCTTGTTGCTTTCTTCCTGCGCTCCGCCGATTTCGATCCGGTAGTCCGGCGGGAGCGCATTCTCGATGGATTTGAGCTTGGGCAGGATTTCAATGGTTACATCAGGCGCCTGAACCCCTTTAATGACTTCCGCCCGAACGGTGATGGTCAAGTCCCGGCTTTGCCGCCACAGAATGGGCTCCTCATAAGTGTACTGGATCTTGGCCACCTGGGAGAGGGGGATGGGTTGGCCGTTTCGGGAGCTGATCGTCAAGTCTGCCAGGAGCTCCGGACTCAACCGTTCTTCCGGAACGGCCCGCGCCACGACGTTGACCAGCTCGATGCCATCGCGGACCTGCGTGACCGTCACGCCTGAAAGCAACCCCTGAAGGGCTTCAGCGATATCCTGGGGGGTGAGCCCGATAACTCTGGCCCGGTCCTGGTCCACCACCAGACTGATTGCCCTGGCCTGCTCATTCCAATCTAGATTGACATCGTAGGTCTTGCTGTTCGCACGAACGACAGAACGGACATTTTGAGCTATTTCCCGCACTTTCAAAGGGTCGGGGCCGATGACGCGAAACTGTACGGGATAACCGACGGGTGGCCCCAGAAACAGCGTTGTCACGCGTACTCGGGCCTGGGGAACTCCACCTTGGTCGGCAAAGGACTCAATGCGTGCCTTCACGCGATCGCGGGCAGCGGCGTCGGCCGTGTTCAAAACAACGACGCCATAGCTCGTGTTGGGCAGTTCCGGGGCCATTGGCAAGAACCATCGGGGCGCTCCCGAACCAATATAGCTTGTGTATGTCTTGACTTCCTTGTCAGATTTGCAAAAAGCCTCAATCGTTTTCACGGCCTGGGCCGTGGTTTTGAAGGCGGAACCAGCAGGCAAGCGAACTTCGACCAGAAGCTCCGGCCGTGCGGATGAAGGAAAAAACTGACGTGATACGTGCTGGAACCCGAAGATCGCTAGGACAAAAAGCAGAACGGTTGTGGTGACAACGGATTTGCGGTTTTCAAGGCACCAGGTGACCATGCCGCGAAGTCGGCGATAGATCGGCGTCTCGTAGATGGCCTCCGGATTGTGGTGCCCTGCGCCATGAAAATCCGGAAGCAGCTTGAGGCCAAGGTAGGGGGTGAAAACCACAGCCACGAACCAGGATGTTATCAGGGCGATGGCCACCACCCAAAAGATACCGCCCGCGTATTCGCCTGCGGCGGATTTGGCGAATCCGACGGGCAGAAAGCCTGCGGCCGTGACCAGTGTGCCGGTGAGCATGGGGAAGGCCGTTGCGGTCCAGGCAAAAGTGGCGGCCTTGACCCGGTCGTACCCTTGCTCCATTTTCACCACCATCATTTCCACTGAAATGATGGCATCGTCGACCAAAAGTCCCAGGGCGATGATGAGCGCGCCGAGGGATATCCGCTCAAGGCTCATGCCGAGCGCGCTCATGATCACTATGACCATGGCCAGCACCAGAGGAACGGCCAGGGCCACGACGATTCCCGTGCGCCAGCCGAGGGAAAGAAAACTCACTGCCAGCACGATGATGAGCGCTTCGACAAACGACCGGATGAATTCAAAAACGGATTCGTCCACCACTTCCGGCTGGTCGGCCACCCGGCTGATCTCGAACCCCAGGGGCAGATTCTTCTTGATCCGCTCCATGGCCGCATCCAGAGTATGCCCTAGTTCCAGGATATTGCCGCCCTTGGCCATGACCACGCCCAAGGCGATGCCGGGCTTGTCTTCATGGCGAACAACAAACGCGGGAGGATCCTGGGGGCCACGCCGGATCGTGGCGATGTCCCCGAGGCGGAACACCTTGCCGTTGCCCTCGACAGGCACTTCGGCCAGCGCATCGGTCCCTTTGAGAGCGCCGCTCACACGCAGATAGACTCTGTCGGAAGCCGTCTCCAGGTCTCCGGCCGGGGTCACCTCGTTCTGCTTGGCGATGGAGGTGAGGACCGCCTGGGCCGAGAGCCCGAGTGTGGCCAGTTTCGTATGGTTGAGCTCCACGAAAATGCATTCGGTCTGGTCGCCGTAAAAACGCACCTTGGTCACGGTGGGGACCTTGAGCAACGCCTGCCGTATGATTTCGGCCTCGTCTTTCAGCTCGCGCATGGTGAAGTCCTGGCCGGTCAGGACATAGAGCACCGAGTCCACATCGCCGAACTCGTCGTTGAAAAAGGGACCGAGTACGCCGGAAGGCAGAGTGGCCCTGATATCTCCCACGCGTTTGCGGGCCTGATACCAGCACTCCTTCACCTCTGACGGAGGAGTGGAATCAACGAGGTACAGCTGCAAGACCACGTCGCCAGGCCTGGAGTAGGTTTTCACCTTGTCGAAGTAGGGGACTTCCTGGAGTTTCTTTTCGATTGGGTCCGCCACTAGGCGCTGCATCTCATCCGCTGTGGCTCCCGGCCACTGCGCCCTGATGATCATGCTCTTCACAGTGAACTCGGGGTCCTCGGCCCTTCCCAAATGCATATAGGACCAAGCGCCCGCCAGGGAGACCAGGAGGATCAGAAACACGGTGAGAGGACGGTGCGTGACAGCCCATTCGGACAGGTTGAGGCCCTTCATTGGTCGTTCTCCTGTGAGGCGTCAGCAAGCCGGACGAGTGTATTCCCGTCGAGCTTCTGGACTCCGGAGGCGACGATGATGTCACCGTCAGCCAGTTGGCCACGCACGAAGGCGTCCCGCTCGGAGAAATGGTCCACTGTGACCGGAGACAACGTCAGTCGCCCATTCTGGGGATTCACGATCCATACGCCCGGGCCCTGCCCCTGGTTGAAGAGGGCGCTTGCCGGAATGCGCGCTGCCGGGGTGCCCGAGGTTTCGATAAGATGGAGTGTCGCCGACATGCCCAGGCGTACGGAGGCGTCCGCGTCCGGCAGCGAATACCGAACGGCAAACGTCCTTGTGGCAGGGTCGGCGGCAGGGGCTGTTTCCCGCAACACGGCCTGGTAACGAACGTCAGGGTTCGACCAGAGCGAGACTTCTGCCTTCGTCTCCTTGATGTCCTGAAGACGTCTTTCTGGTATGTCGGCCAGGACTTCCAAAGCGCCTTTCCGAGCCAGAGTGACGATTGATTGGCCCTCTGCCACGACTTGGCCAGCCTCCGCGCTCACCTTGGTGACCACACCGTCGGTACTGGAAAGCAGTTTTGCATAGCCGAGCTTGCTTACGGCCAGTTTGAGGGATCGGTCCGCCCTTTCCTGGCGCCCTCTTGCTTCGTCAGCCGACAAATGCTTGAGATCGTATTCGGACTGGCTCACCACCTGACCGGAAAGCAACTTGGAATAGCGGCGTTCGTCAGTAGCAGCCTGCTCCCTATTGGAGTTGGCGGCCCTGAGTTCGGCCTGGGCGCTTTCCATCGCGTAACGAAGGTCTTTCTCGTCCAGGATCGCCAGGACTTGGCCTTCACGGACATGGTCGCCCACATCCACCAGGCGCTTCTCGATACGCCCCCCTACTCGGAAGGATTCCTGAACCTCGTGGCGAGCCACGACTACTGCCGTGTACGTGCGTTGTCCCGCACTCACGTCCATGCTGACCCGCATTGTTTTTACCAAAGGACGGACTTGCTCGGCAGGCTGCGCGCTCTGGCAACCACACGCGAGCAGTGACGACAGGCAGGCAAGAAAAAATGCGATGGACACCATGTGCCCGATGAGCCCATGCATATGACCGATGATATACTTCATGTCCGTATCTCCACTTATTGAGAAATTTTGAGTCGACTTTGGTCGCGCAAAGCTTCAAGCCCGGCTATTGAGAACTGGTAGATGTGATCGGCCAGCCGCTCCACGTCGTGCCGCAACTTGTTATTATCAGGGAAGAGTTGTGTGATGAGCGTTTTGTTCTGGGCGTTGAAGTAGCACTGTCCAGCAATGGAGCTGACGCACAGACGTAAGGTTTCCGGATCGGCCAGACCGACGATTTCAAGAATGAGTTCATCCAGCAGTTCCTTGAACGGGCGCATGAACCGTTCCACAATTGGCTGAAAGGCCGGACTCGGGTTGTCAAATTCTTGCCAGACAAGCTTGCTTCGGCGGGCGTGTTCAGGATCTTCCGGTATGACGAGTCGGATCAGGTTCCGGATGAAACGGCGCAACCGTTCTTCAGGAGATGAGGCCTCAGCGATGCCTTCGGCCATGGGGTAGCTCTCACGGCATGACGCCATGATGCGTTCGAGCGCGGCCGTGCGTAAAGCTCCCTTGGAGCCGAAGTGGTAGTTCACGGCTGACACATTTGCCGCGGCCCTGGCGCAGATGTCCCGGATCGTGGCTGAATGGGAGCCTTTTTCCAGGAAGACTTCGATGGCGGCCTCGACGATGCGGCTTTTTGTGTCATTCGAGCTCATGGAAAACCTCGTTTTGAACATTAATTTAAACATTGTTTAAATCCTGGTTTTAAGCCTGTCAAGTGTATTTCTGAAAAATGGGTCACCGCGTGAAACGGAGGGCAATTGCCCTGTCCGAATAAATCATGCTTGTTATAAACATGCGAATTAATTGGAGAAAATTAATGCGGGCAAGGCTGTAAAATGACCTTGCCCAAGCCACGCGGAAAACCAGTTTATAACCGGAGGAGAAAAACGCGAGAGACGCTTTGCAGCGTTCACATCAAGAGAGATTCAAAAGCGGGAAGGAACTGCTCGTGCGGTTAGAACTATGCAAGAACAACTAATGCGCTGGTACCATACTGTAAAAATAGTCAAAACAAGAATCAATCCACGTTGTTTTGGCGCTCAGACAGTGCTTTGAGGCCAGCCAGGGAGAAATGGTAAATATGCTCGGCCAAGTGATCAACGTCTCGGGGGAGGTAGGTTTTATCTGGATATATCTGGCTGATAAAAGCTTTGTTCTGAGCATGAAAGAGCTGCTGTCCAACGATGGACACGACGCACAGCTGGAGGGTTTCCGAATCCACCGGGCCGATGAACTCCCTTACGATAGACTCCATGGTGTCTTTGATCGGGCGAATGAAACGTTCCATCAGAAGCGCTAGAGCGGGACTCGGGTTTCCAAATTCCAGCCAAATGAGCTCGCTACGGCGAGCGTATTCAGGGTCTTGCGGGAAGATTAGCCGAAGCAAGTTGCGGATAAATCGACGTAAACGCTCCTCAGGGGAAGGGGCTTCGGCGAGACCCTCGGCCATGGGGTAGCTCTTTTGGCAGGATGCCATGATGAGCTCGAGCGCAGCAGCATATAACGAATCCTTGGAGCCAAAGTGGTAGTTCACGGCGGCGACGTTCGCTTCGGCTTTAGCGCAGATGTCTCGGATTGTGGCTGCGGCGAAACTTTTGTCCAAAAAGACTTCGATGGCGGCCTCAATGATGCGGGTCTTTGTGTCGTTGTGGTCCACGGGGTTCTCGTTTAAATTTTTAATTTAAACACCGTTTAAAATATAGGTTAAAACTTGTCAATGAAATCCAGTTAAGGGTGATGAAATAGCTCATTCGAGTGTCTGCCGTAGTTTTGATCGCCCGCACTTGGGAGGGGGCAACAATGAAGCGCGTGGATTACGCTTATCCTCTCGCTGGGACTCATGTCCCCATGAAATTACTAGCTAATCAGATGCGAATTGGACAGGGCCACATTTCTTCCTCGCCGAGAGCCAATGGCTGTTCACCATGGCTAAACTCGGAGTTGTGCCAACATATTCACGCGATTTAACCTCAGCTGGCACGCTGCGAACGATCAACTTCCTCAGCAATCAGCTCTCGAAGAGCAGCCCTAATTCTGCTGGGGTTAGTCGGTATATGCCATTTGAAACGAATCTCGTGCCAGTGTGGAGCATGGACAACGGGAGCCCATTCCTCGGCTTCCCGAGCCAAGTCTTCCCAGCTCCACTCTTGGTTTTTTGTTGCTCGCCAAGCCAGAAACTTCTGTTTGATGCCCTCGACCGCCATGGTTTCTGCTTGTTTGGCAGCTTTGAGAGCCAGCGCCTGGCCTTCTGGGCTTTTTCGATAAGCTTCAAAGTCGGCCTGCTTTTGTTTGGCGTAAATTTTTTCCTCTTGTTCTCGCGCCCAACCCTTAAGGTACTCGTAATCACCTGTTCGTAATGACCCCATGTGATACTTGCCGCGAAGATTGTCAGCATAAGCGCCCGGCACCAACAGCTTCGGAAGCGTTCCGTTCTCTCCTTGCGAAACCCGGTGACGCGTCCGGAGAGCAATATACGCTTCAACATCCAAGCTTGAAAATTCAGTCACTTCACCACTTGGATTATGAGTTAACCTCCTGTGGTGGGTGTGATATTTCTGGTTCTCTTCCTGATTCTCTTGTGCGGACAATTTGTCCGGATTTCGATCAAACATGTCCGGATTGTTTTTAGCGATGTCCTCAACCCTCTGGACGAACTGAGTGGTCCGGGTTGGGCCCTTCGGAAGCGGCTGAGCTTGGTCAAAGCATGGATGCCACAAGAAATAATACCGAGTGCCCGCCCGGCCTCGGGTTACCATTTCCAGAAATTGTTCTTGAACAAGCTCTCCAAGGGCGCGGCGGATTTGGCGTTCGTTCGTGGCCAACTCAATGGCCAAGGTAGCCTGTGTCGGGTAACAGGCTCCATTCTGGCCAGCGTATTGCGCCAAGCGTCCCCAGACGAGCTTAGCCAAGTCGCTAAGCCCTGGATAGCGCATCAACGCGTTGGGGATCATGGCTCCAATGAATTGCTGCCAAGGATTGAAACGCTTCGGTTGACTGGCCTGCGAGGCATGGGTATTTTCGCCTCGTTCTTGTTTTCTTTTTCCATCGGGCCGGACCGACTTGCCCTCGGTTCGGCTCTCTTTTTTGTGTTCCCCCGCGTGTACACCTCCTGGTGATTCGCCATGCAATTCTTGCATGGTGGTGCAAGGGTAACATCCCGAAATACTTGAATGGGGTGGGGTAGAGGCTACCCTTTCACGCCGATAACAGGGGTTCAAATCCCCTTGGGGACGCCAGCAAAATCAGGAGGTTACGAAAGTAGACTCCTTTTTTGTTATCCCTGGGTATAAGTTGGGTATAGGTTGGCTACTCATGGGCAACCCTGGGCTTAAACTCAATCACCCTGCCAGGGCCACGACTACTCATAACCTCATCAAGCCCAGTTCTCACGTTCTCCATCCCTAGACTGTGTAAATACCTGTTGGTGGTGGTAGGGCTTGAGTGCCTGAGGATTGCCTGAATTTCAGCCTGTGGCCTTCCAGCCCTGTAGAGGGTGCTTGCCGTCAGATGTCTTATGGCATGGAAGCCAAAAGGTTTGACACCAGCTTTTTCACAGAGCTTCTTCATGAAGTGCTGTCTGTTGGTGTACGGTTGACCTTCATACTGATTCTCAAACCTGTGGTCGCCTACCACTGTCAATACAAAGAAACTTGATTTGTGTGGTCTCGTCTCCCACCAACTCAGGAGTTCCATTTTAAGCTTTTGATAGCCGGATGGTATTGGCCTTGAAGTCGATGTCTTCCCATTTGAGCCTAACAACATCAGACTTTCTGGCAGCTGTGTGCAAGAAAGTCAGTAGCATCAATTGGTCCTGACCATGGGCCTGGTTGTAGGCTTGCCAGAAATCCTCCTCTGTGGGGATATACCTCGGAAGAACACTGGGCTTGTATCTGCTGCACGCGAGAAAGGGGTGACCTGCTCGGTATTTTTCGGACCAGCTGAAACTTGAGAGGGTGGCTCCCGACGACGAAGAGGGAGCCATGCGGAAGACACGTTTTTCAGAAGAGCAGATGGTGAACATCCTGCGGGAAGCCGATCGTGATCCGGTAGCGCAGGTGGCCAAGCGACACGG